>JAABRM010000009.1 GCA_011390955.1 Oscillatoriales cyanobacterium
CTAAATACGGTTGTCTTGTTTGCCATCAGATTGTGCATTATGATTGTTTCCAATTTAACAGATGACTAACGATTTTATACAACTTTATAATTTTTTACAAGGATTTAGGGGGGCTGCTAACCAACCCAGAGTTGCATCCTTACCAGAGGTGACAATTCTACTGGTTATTTGCCGGTTAGTGGTTCATTCTCTGTGAACGCTTGCCAAACCCTTGGCAGCCCTTGAACTAAAGGACAGGCAAGTGTCATAATCATTTCACTTGCTAGGGGTCTAGCAGGATAGTATGTGAGCATTCTGCGTATAGCTTAACATTTAAGCCATTGGGTATCTTAGCACAAATATTTACTTCTAGATGAAACAAAGGGAGGGGCGATCGCCCCTCCCTTTGCTGCGGAATCCCAAAACCCCGCCGCTACCTGGATCCTGAGTCGCCGTTGCGGGGTGGCTGATTTTACCTTGTTAGTCCCAAAATGTCTTCAATTCATCTCACCACGGATGAGAATCCGTGGCTTTTAATGTAAGAGATTGCGGATTTTGATGCTGGTTCGGTTTAAGTGGTGAAATTAGCAAAACCCCGGAACTCAGAGAGGGCAATCCCTTGGATCAACATCAAGGCTTCGCCGGTACTGTTGAGAATAATTGCCGTATCGGAAGATTCTTCAGCGGGCGTCGGTGGCTCCGTGGTGGGATCAGCCGGAATGGGATTGGGATCAATAATCAGAATATCCTGAAAGGTTAAACCACCACTCAAGACAATCAGATCGCTGCCTTGTTCAAAATCCGTGATGACATCAATTCCCCCGGCATTTTCCAAAGAAAATCGGTCTCGACCCCCTCCCCCGGTCAGCAAATCGCTACCAGCGCCGCCAACAATCGTATCATTTCCCTCTCCGCCAATAATGGTATCATTTCCCGCTCCACCGGAAAGCAAATCATTTTCACTGCCGCCATCGATCAGATCGTCACCCGCACCGGCATTGATTTGATCTGGACCGGCACCGCCGTTGAGGGTATCGTTACCGGCACCAGAGGTAATTACATCTCTGCCATCACCACCATTAACGAAATTATCCCCATCACCGGCTTGGATCACATCATTCCCAGCACCACCATCAATGGTGTCATTGCCGCCCAGAGCAACGATGACATCATCACCATTGCCCCCATTGATGACATTATCTCCATCTCCGCCATTGATCTGATCGTTGCCATCACTCCCATCGAGGGTATCATTTCCGGCTCCGCCGATGAGAATATCGTTATCGGCACCGCCATTAATCTGATCGTTGCCATCTCCGCCTTCTAGGTAGTCGGCTCCATCATTTCCTTGGAGGACATCATTTCCAAGCCCGCCGATCAGGGTATCGTTACCGTCTCCTCCAACCAGAGTATCGTTGCCCAGACCACCGTTGAGACTATCATCCCCCTCGTTGCCCTGGAGTGCATCATCGCCAATACCGCCATCCAAGATGTCATTGCCAATGCCGCCATTTAAAACATCATTCCCCTCTCCACCATCGAGGAAATCATTACCCTCATCGCCATTGAGGGTATCATTGCCATCGCCGCCATTGAGGATATCATTGCCCAACTCTCCCTCTAGGAAGTCATCACCGAGGTCGCCATTGAGGGTATCATTGCCTTCGCCCCCGGATAAGGTATCGTTATCTTTGCCCCCGTGCATCAGATCGTTTCCGGTGCCACCATCTAATATATCGGTGCCTTGGTTGCCGTTGAGGAAGTCATCACCATCACCGCCATTGAGGGTATCATTGCCGTCGCCACCAAAGAGTTGATCTAACCCTTGTCCCCCTTCGAGTAAATCATCCCCATCACCTCCGGACAGGACATCGTTACCGAGGTCGCCACTCAAAGTATCGTTGCCAACGTCACCAAATAATTGATCGTCATCTCTGCCGCCGTAAATCAGGTCATCGTCATCTTCACCGTTGATCGTATCATTGCCAGTATTGCCATAGAGGGTATCATTGCCGAGACTGCCAAAAATGCGATCGTTGCCATCTAGTCCAAGGATTTGGTCGTTACCAGACCCACCATCGAGAAAGTCATTTCCCCTGTCCCCGACCAGTAGATCGTCATCTTCTTGCCCAAGTATGGTATCGTCGCCATCACCGCCAAAAAGTTGGTCACTGCCTAAACCCCCTTCGAGGCGATCGCCGTCCCCTTCGCCAAATAGGCTGTCATCGCCATCTCCGCCGACCAAACTATCCGCATTGTCCCCGCCAAACAGTTGGTCGTTCCCATCTCCTCCTAGGAGGGTGTCCTCTTCTGTACCGCCAAAAAGAAGATCGTCACCCAGGTCGCCGGATAAGAAATCAAGTCCACCGCCGCCGAAGAGCCAGTCATTATCTTTGCCCCCAAAGAGTTGGTCGTTCCCATCTTCGCCGAAGAGGGTATCGTTGCCTCGGTTGCCGAAGATCGCATCATTATCATTACTGCCGAGGATGGAGTCATCGCCATCATTGCCAAAGATGCTGTCAGCGGCTAGACCGCCGAGGATCGAGTCGCTGCCACTACCCCCTTGGATCACACTGGCAATATTGGGGGCGGCGATCGCCGTTGTAGGCGTTGGCGTCCGATCGGCCAGCATTAATGTCCAATAATGTTGGGCATTAAAATTTCCGGTGTCATTTTCCAGGAAAAAATACCCCACGCCAATCCCTTTGACCGATGCATCAAATAGATTAGCCCGTTCGCCCGGATCGTTCAGCCAACGTTGCACTACGGATTCAGGAGTCGGTTGACTGGCAGCAATGTTTTGTTTAAAGGTGGAAAAAATATAACCGACTTCTCGAAGACGGCTATCTGGGGTGGAGCCATTGGAGCCAATTTGACCAAAAAAGTCATTTTCGGCCATGTCCTGACTATGTTTTTGCGCGACTTGGTTGAGTTGAGAATCCAGGGCTAAGGGGGCTAAATTTTCCTTAGCACGTTCTACGTTGATTAGTGCGATCGCCTGAGCGATAAATTCTGGATTGGTAGTCATGTTAAATTTTTCAGTTAAAAATTAATGTGGAGACGTTGGTACTTCAAAACCATTATGCCCCGATCGCGCAGGAATTTGCTCAAAGAAATCCGACCTCGCGATCGTCGTCATTGCTCACCACCATAAAATAACAATTTTTTTGACGTGACGATGACTTTTAGTAGCTGCGAGTCAATGGGGAGAAGTTGATTTCTGGCGGATTAATTTTAATTGAACTCCGAAAAAAAATAGGCGGAGGAAACCCCCACCCATCAACAGATATTTTCATAAAAGAGATGCATAGAAAAGAGATGCATAGAAAAGAGATGCATAGAAAAGAGATGCATAGAGACTCTTTCCTCTCGACTCTATCCTCTTTCCTTCCGACGGCGGAGACCGAACTCCGATTTAAGCCACCGCGAGAGTTAATTATCGACCCGGAGGAAGTGCCACGAGTTGACGAGAATGATTGTTCTGATTAGGGGTTGACGCAACGGGATCGGCAGTGGGGTCAGTAAGCAAAAGTTGACGAATTAACCGAGCTAAAGCCCTTTGAGCCAAATTACTAGCCACTTGCTGACCCAGACGCTGCACTTCTGGTTTCATCAAGACTTCCGGCACCATCTGCACTAACTCGATCGGATCAAAACCGGGAGTATCTTGTAGCATTTGTAAAATGCGTTGGATTCTGGCTAAGTTTTCTTGGTCTGCGGCTGTAACCGGGGGCTGTGTTTCCGTCAGCCCAAACCACTCACCAATCACAGAGCGAGCATTATAAAAAGCATTCTGTGATAGCATATCCACACTTTTAACAATTTCATCCACCAAATAATCTCTAATGAAATCTCCCCGTTCAGAAAAGAGAAATTCTAAAGCTTGATTTAAATTTTGACTCAGATCATAATCATCACTACTTTTGGCATTTTTTAACAAGTTCTCCAAACGATTCCAGCGAAAGCTGCCTTCTTTAAAGAGTAAATCCCGTAAAGAAGACCTTAATTCTGGGGCTGAATCAGTTAATAAGCGCTTGGCCACATAAGGATATGCTTTACTCAGAACTTTAAATTCTGGATCGACGTTAATGGCAATTCCTTCTAAGGTGACTAACGAGCGAATAATTAAAGCGTAATAAGCCGGAACTCTAAAGGGATATTCATACATCACTTCCGAAAGTTGATCCGTAATGCTTTTGAAATTTAGCTCGGCAACACTAGACCCCAAAGCGTTACCAAATACACCGGCTAATGCGGGAACGATCGGGGTTAAGTCTGTATCTTCTGTTAAAAATTCTAATTTGACATAATCTTTAGCTAATCCTTCAAAATCTCGGTTAACCAAGTGAACCACCGCTTCAATTAATCCATAGCGCTGATGAGGTTTAACTTGGCTCATCATGCCAAAGTCTAAGTATGCTAATTTGCCATCGGTTGTGGCTAATAAATTACCCGGATGGGGGTCAGCATGGAAAAATCCATGTTCGAGCAGTTGCCGCAGAGAGCAGTTGACCCCGACTGAAATCAGATAAGTTGGGTCAATTCCTTGTTGGCGTAATTCTGCTAATTTAGTTAATTTAGTGCCTTCAACCCATTCCATTGTCAGCACTTCTCGCCCGGTGTATTCCCAATAAATCTTCGGAACGTAAATATCTTTAATATGTCCATAAAGTTGCTGAAACTTTTCGGCATTCCGTCCTTCTTGGGTGTAGTCCATTTCTTCATAAATCCGCGCCCCAAATTCGTCCATGATGCCTACTAGGTCACTTTTCACTCGATTTTTGAAGGTGGTGACACACCATAACGCGAGTTGGCGCAAGATATACACATCTAAGCCCATACTGTCTTTTAAGCCCGGTCTTTGGACTTTGACCGCGACGTTTTCGCCGGTTTTCAGTTTGCCTTTGTAAACTTGACCGAGGGAGGCGGCAGCTACGGGGTTGGGAGACAGTTCAGCGTAGATGTTTTCTGGGCGATCGCCTAATTCTTCTTCAATAAAGCGATAGGCAATTTCGTTGGCAAATGCAGGCAATTGATCTTGTAGTTTGGTTAACTCCTCCAGATACAGCGGGGGCACCAAGTCTGGACGAGTGGAGAGGGCTTGGCCAATTTTGATAAATGCCGGCCCTAGTTTAGTCAGCATTTCTCGCAGTTGAATCGCTTGCTTGCCTTGATTTTTTTTGCTGTTGCCCGTCTTCTTATCCCACCACAGACGGAGGGCAAAGAGTAAAAATGGCAAAACAATGCCAATGCGCCGCATCAATACTTGCAGAGGTCGCTTGCTATAATATTTAGCGATCGCGATCGGGTCATAGCGGACCGCATCTGGATCCGATGAACTGTTGAAGTGTTCCTCTACCGAGGGGATCGTTTTTGTTTCCACCGTGACGGTAGGCACTTCTGAGGATTTGAGATAGGATGATGATTTCGTCGCACCGACTGGTGCTTGATTCTTAGGGGGTAATACGGTCTTGGCGTCCATGAATTTACCAACCAGTAGAGGAACTTAAGACAATCTTAATATATTTTAACAATTGGTCGTATGTCGATCGGCGCTTGTTGGTCTCCATATTGCATCCGCAACGCGAAAGCGAACGTACAATCTCCTGTAATCACTTAAGGACTGGAAAAATCTTCCATAATCCGTTTTCGCTTGGCTTCTAACCAAGATTCTAAAGCTTTTTGCCGAAGAGTCGCTTTTTTCACTCGGTTTTCGGGATTATCTTCCGCTACTTCTCCCACTGGTTTGGTGGTTAAAATAAACTGATTACCTTGTTTAACAACGGTGGGGATGACAGATGAACGAATTTCCCAAATATTTGCCGGTCTGCTTCGAGAATTTTGAGGGGAAGAATCCTTTGATTTTATCCGATAATTTTGCCATGCATGATAGTCTTGGTTAACTTCTCTAGCTTGCTCTTTAAATTTAGTAATCTCTGCTTCTAATTGATCCGCCAAATCGTTAATATGTTCGGCTTGGGCTTGTAAATTATCGATTCCTTGATTTAATTTTTGCTCTAGAAATTGCTGATGTGCTACTGTTGCTCGCTCCAGAGATATTTTTAACTGATTAATATCATGTTCAAGCTGGATTAAATTATTTTCTCGACAAACAAATTCAGCCCATTTCGGTTTTACCTCTCCGTTGGGACGCTTTTCTAATTGACCGGATATTTCCTCAGTCAAGAAATCTTGGTTTTTAGGTAAGTTAGGATCTATTCCAGAATAAAATACTTTTTCTAGTAAGACCGTTTCAGATTGGTTCTCTCTCACCACATCTTTTATTTCTGCTGGCTGTTCGCTTTTCCCAAGGCAGTGGTTGACGATTGAATACATGGTTATTCTCCAATATCTCTCAAACTTATGACAAGTCAAATCCTGTGCAGTGATTGATTTAAATTTACTAATGCGATGACTGAGAATCCGTCAATTTCGAGGAATTAATTTGGTTGGGGATATTGGTTTTGGGGACTGCCTGATATTTTTGATGGAATATTTGCTCCCCCTAATGGTCATGGCGATCGCAGCTTGACTCCTGAAATGCTTAAATCTTTGCCGTAAATTAATTTACCTTGATTAAATTTAAATATTTTGAGCAATTCTCGTGACCAAACCAAAAAGCGATCGCCGCCAAAACCCAGATTTCTATCGCCGATCGCCAGTCGTTCTGATTTCTTGACGTTATTTTTCTTTTCTGCCCAATCAATCATTTAAATCACTAATTTACCGAAAAATCCTATTTTAGGCTAGGCCAATTTATGCTATGCCAAGATTTATCCCTAGATTGTGCTTAGAAAAGCAGAGTTTCTCCGGGCAGAGCGAGTATTTTGTGATAAAAAAGAAAAATTTTCCAAAAAACTGAGTCAACTTTCTGAGTCAATATGCTTAATCCATCGAATCATGGTGTTTGGACACCCCTGCACAGTAAAATACATCAAACCTTACGACAACGACAGTTGTTATCAGCGAACGATCGCATTCTGATCGCCGTTTCTGGGGGTCAAGATTCCTTATGTTTGGCTAAACTGCTGTTAGACTTACGTCGTAAATGGCATTGGCAATTGGCGATCGCCCATTGCGATCATCGGTGGCGCCCCGACTCAACAGCCAACGCTGAATATGTCGCCCAATTAGCCCATTCCTGGGATTTACCATTTCATTTAGCCACCGCTGAAAATTTAGCCGATCGTAGCGAGGCTTCAGCAAGGCAATGGCGATATCAAGTCTTAGAAGCGATCGCCTTAAAACACAACTACTCCAGCATTCTCCTGGGACACACCCAAAGCGATCGGGCAGAAACATTCCTATTTAATTTATTGCGGGGAACCGGGGCAGATGGTTTACAAGCCTTGACTTGGCAACGGAAACTCAGCGATCGCATCCAACTCGTGCGTCCCTTGCTAGAAGTCACCCGCAGTCAAACTGAGGAATTTTGCCAAAAAGCAGAAATTTTTATTTGGGAAGATGCGACAAATCAAGACGTGAAATATGCTCGCAACCGGATCCGCAAAGAATTAATTCCTTACTTGCGGACTCACTTTAATCCTCAAGTAGAACAGCAGATCGCACAAACGGCGGAACTATTGCGAGCGGAGGTGGAATATCTCGAAATCATCGCCAGAGACTTACTCGAACAGTGCATACCACAAAATCTACCAAAAGTCTTATGCGATCGAGAAAATAAGATGGTAAATCGCCGAAAGATGGTACGCGCCCCTTTAGCGATTCAGCGTCGGGCGATGCGACAGTGGTTACAGAAAGTGCTTCCGGCGGATCCCAACTTCGAGCAGATAGAAAAATTGATCCAGTTGATTGGCGCCCCAAACTGTTCGCAAACAGATCCCTTTCCTGGTGGGGCGATCGCCCGCGTAGAAGGTGATTGGATTGTCTTGGATCAATCCACAAGCAAAAAACGTCAATTTTTCACAACACCTCCAGAAATGACGACGAATTAAGCAGATGGAGGATCGATCAAACCGATCGCCACATCGCGAATTTGCGCGATCGCCTGTTGTTGATAATTGCCTGTCTCTTGAACCTGATTTAAAGACTCCACTGCCATTTCCAACTTTTGCCGGAGTTCTGCCAGTTTTGCTACCTGGGGTTGTAGCATCTCTTCATAAAGACTCAACTGACCAGACAACTCAGCCAGCGATCGGCGTTGTGCGATCAGTGCCTCCTCTTGCTGCCTCAAATCTAAATGCGAGGCTTCTCGATCGCTCAACTCTTGATTCAGTCGGTCCAGCATTTCTTGAATACTCGGTTCCATCTGAGCAATTTCGTTCTCAATATCTTGCAATTTCTCCGTTTGAAATTGTCGAAGTTCCTCGATTTTGCTGACCATTGGTTGCACGGATACCGAAGATGGAGATCCCCCTGTAGAGGGTTCGGGCAACCGCAGTTTACGGCCTAAAACCACTTGATGCTGAGTTAATTTGCCTTGAAGCTGCAACAGATTCCGCCATTGCCCAACCAAAGTTTCATACAACATTTGATAGGCTTCTTGTTGATTATTCCGTTGCTCCTCCACCAACTCCTCAACCTGTCCAATCACAAAAGGAAACAGATTTTGCAAATCCTGCTGCAAAGAAAGCACCACAGAGGGCAAATTCTCCAAAGGCATCTTCTCTAATTCATTCAAATCAGAGTTCTCTGACAGATTCACTGAGGCTGAACCACCCTCTAGTCTCAGAGACTCCTGCAACTCATACTCTTGTTGCAGATATTGACGCAGCATCAGGGCAGAGTCTTGTTTTAACTGCAAGGTACTTTGCTGAACCTTCAAAAAGGCTTGCTGCTCATTTAAAGTCTTTTGCGCTTCATGCCATGCTTGCCACTGACCCTGGAGTTCCGCTGATTTGCTGTCCACCGCTTTTTGCTGTTCCTGAACAGTTTGCCGATGGTTCTCCAACCGTTGTTGATATGACGCGATCGCAGACTGCTGATTGCTTAGTATCTCAAAAGCTAGATTCAATGGCTCATTGACTGAATCAACAGAAATCGTGGTCTGAGCTAAATAATCGACGAGTTCCTGAAGATGTTGAGCTTGAGCCTCATCTAATTTTCCCGTTTGCTGGAATTCAGCTTGTTGTTGCCGCAGTTGCTCCCATGCCGTATCCAACTCCAGGCGATTTTTGTCCAGTTCGGCTTGAAGCTGGCTGGCTTCGGCTCGCACCGAGTCCATTTGTTGACGTTCTTGTGCCAGCCTTTCCGATTCAGCGTGAATCTGCTCAAGCTGTTCGAGTTTACCTTGAACTTCTTCTTCTCGGCGCTGAAGTTCTTCGCTCTGGAACATCAGCGACTCTTTCCACTGCTCAATTTCCTCTGACTCTTTCTTGTACTTTTCGATCTGACGGGAGAAGCTTTGCAAAATCTTCAGCAGTTCACCAGGGGTATCCTGACGTAACTTTTGTACTTGCTTGTTAGGAGTCAGGTCTACCAGCACCAGCACTCCCGCATTCAAGTTGCTGGCTTCCTCCGCTGGAATGATTTCTTCATTGGGAATCGCACTCCAACTGTCAGCCCGCTGACAGGCCAACAGTTTCAATTCTGCCTTCCCACCGGTAAAAACTCCACCACCTTTTTTCTGTACTTCTGCTAGATACAGCACACTGATAGTCCTCTTCACGTATGCCCAATTTTATAACCAGACCTTGCCCGTCGGTCAGTCAACTATTTGTTAATCTAGTTTACGGGCTAATGGTCACTCTTCTCTATAGTAGTTGAGTCTGATGACCATTTGACCACATTCGAGTTCACCATAAGCTGACTCGCAATAACATCATTGCTCGAATCAGTCAATTTGGATCTCAATACAATCGGGTATAGCATTTATAAGTTGCACATTGATCGCAGCTATGATAACCATCATTGATTGGTTTTTGCTGATGACCGCCAACCCAGAACCATATTTCCCCCTAAGTTAGGCCAATGACGGAGAATATCTGTCTTAGCTGCTGGGTTGTTGGCGAAGCCTACTGTAGGTAATCGCCCTGACGGGGGGTGCTAGGCGATCGCCTGGGGAAATCATCCATATCGGTAAAAAGGGTGTCAGGTGAAATAAAAGCGGGATTCACTCTCGAATCACAACCACGATCGCCGATCCCAGTAAACAAAATGTAACTCCCGGATTGAATTTTCTAGAAAGATGTCTATCCTTTAGTTAATCTGACACGATCGAACCATGATGGACGGGAGAATTTACCGATTAAACACTCTACGTTAATCGCCAGCCACACCCCTAGTTTTAAATTTTTAAGGAGACAATTTTAGTTGAATGCAGGGAAACTTAAATGAAATCGATATCCGTAGCATACTGCAACTCGTAGAGTTAGGGCAGCGAACCGGCGAATTGTTTGTGGAAACATATAGCTCAGGTCACAGGATGATACTGGGACCGAGAACCATTCACCGGGAAATATCTGGGCGTTCTTCATCAACCGCTTCTTGGTTTGTGTTTGTGTCTAATGGACAAATTGTCTATGCTGCGGATCCGAATGTGAAGTTATCTCGTTTGCGAGACTATCTGCGGCGTTACAACCTAGAGCACACATTGGATAGTACCACTACCATGTCAATTTCCTCTACGAATGCACTGGAGTATGGCTATCTTTGGGCATTATTAGAAGCGCAGATCATCACCCCATCTCAAGGGAGAAGTATTGTCCAAGGGATGATTCGAGAAACTTTATTTGATCTACTCAGTTTACATCAAGGCTCATTTATTTTTGAAATTGGCTCTGCCCTAGCCCCTCAATTAGTTTCTCTGGAAATTTCCCCGTTACTGACAAAAATGATTAAGCAGGTTCAGGAGTGGAACCAGTTTTATCCTCATATTCAGTCTCCTAATCAATGTCCAGTGATTTCTGACGCTCTTCAGTTACGCCAAGCTTTGCCGGAAAATACCTTTAAGAGTCTCAGCCGTTGGGCTGATGGCACGACGACCCTACGGCAAATGTCTCGTTATTTAAATCGAGATATTTTAACCGTAGCCAGAGCGATTTATCCTTTCGTTCAGCTAGGATTAGTGCAATTATTTTATCCAGAAGTAACCCCTGATGATTCAGCTTTAATATCTCCGATTTTTTCGATTAATTCACCTGCACAAATCCCCAGAGTTGTTTGCATTGATGATGACGTAACCATTGGCAAAACTGTCGAATATATTCTTCAGCAGCACGGTTATGAAGTCACGGCAATTGTTAACCCTTTAAAAGCCCTAAGTTTGGTATTTCAATTAAAGCCTGATTTAATTCTTTGTGATATTACTATGCCCGAAATTGATGGGTATGAAATTTGTGCGATGCTCCGCCAATCTACGGCTTTTCGCCTAACGCCGATGATTATGTTGACCGGGCTTGATGGTTTTATTAATCGAATTAAGGCGCGAATGATTGGTGCGAATGATTATTTAACGAAACCGTTTGGCGAAAGTGAACTTTTAATGCTGATTGAAAAATATATTGGTTCGGGAGATCCCGATCGCCCGGAACCAGAACTTTTGTTATCTGATGCCTTTGACACCCCCCAAGTGTAATTATTCTGGGCAGTTTTTGTGCATCCACGAGCGGGGCATGAACATAAAATCATGGCTAATTAATTGAGATACTTGTCACCGCAATGTAAAACTTAGCCAAAACTTAGTCAATTTTTCACGGCTCAATAAAAAAATCCATCACTGGCGCTAATGCGATCGCCATAAAAGTTGATAGTATTCAAGTTGGTTCATCTCAGATTAGCAACCGGATAGGTTTTTCTGATGGAATTTAGGCGTTATGTAGAAATAAATTGTGCAAATTTTATCTGTAATTCTCTCTGGATGATGCTTTCAGGTAAAAGTTGTTCAGGTTATTTTTACATGACGCCTTAAACTAGGGAAGCAGGAACTTCTGGGGTGTTCTGTCTTCCCCACCCTACACCCTACACCCTACACCCTACACCCTACACTCTACACTCTACACCCTACAACGATGGTAGCCGATGGCAGCCGATGGCAGCCCCGTTCCCCACACTGATGGCAGCCTCTCAACACCAAGACCGTGAATATCACAACCGATGGTCAGATCAAGCAATACAATAAGCAGTCATGCTCAATAAATTGCACATCGTGTCGGCGCTGAAACCTTTGTACAGAGTGGCCGCAGGGATGCAATTATTTTTGTCTTGGTGCTTAGACATCTCCAATAATTGCCTGTGACTCCAGCCCGTTCGCTCTCGCGGCGCGGATGCGCCATCAACGCTTTATACAGGCTGCTCAGAAATAATCCAATCGCATCTCAAAGCCCCTATCCCCTTCTGGGAGAGGGGTAAGGGCTTTAGGGCTTTAGGGCTTTAGGGCTTTAGGGCTTTAGGGCTTTAGGGCTTTAGGGCAATGTGTTAAGTAGGGGCGTTCTCGCATTCGCCCCTACTGGTGAACAAGCTGTATCTGATTTATGGAGATGTCTAATAGACAATTCTGGCTTTACCTGGGTAAAAAGTCCCCCGATTTGGCGGAGGGTTGGAGGAATCAATCCGGTATGAAAGCTTTCTTTCTAATAGATAAAAATCGCCAGATCGGCAAAATGTATGTAAATCTAGAATATGGTGATAACTCGGTGTCAATAGAGCAATTTCGCTCTTTAGGGCGCTTTTCTGTTATCGTAACGGGTAAAAGTGCCAATATAATCATATTTATTTCCAATTCTACCGAAACAAATGCCCCCACTGGAGCTACGGCGATCGCAGAGCCAATCACTCGCCGCAAATCCCTGGAGACTGACTCCCCCAGGGGGCGCGGCGACATCACCCCTCCCCCAGGAGAAAGAAAGGACTTGTGAGACTTAACGCGAGAGAGGGCTACCGGGGGGGACACATCGGCACAACAAACAGACGAAAAAAACAATGAGCAATGTACTGGTTGTAGAGGACAGCCCAACGCAACGGCAGATGATATCAGACCTCCTGAAAAAAAGCGGTCTAACCGTGACGGTCGCCAACGACGGAGTGGAAGCCTTGGAGCAAATCCAAGCTCGATCGCCGCACGTAGTGGTCTTAGACATCGTGATGCCCCGAATGAACGGCTATGAAGTCTGTCGGCGCTTGAAGTCCGACCCCAAAACCCAGCACGTCCTCGTAGTCATCTGTTCGTCCAAGGGGGAAGAGTTCGATCGCTACTGGGGAATGAAGCAAGGGGCTGACGCTTACATCGCCAAACCCTTCCAGCCAACCGAATTAGTGGGAACGGTCAAACAACTGCTGCGAGGTTAAACAAACAAACAATGGTAGGAAATCCAGATTTCAACATCGGCAGCGAGGCGGCGGAATTTCAGGAAATTCAAACACCATTAGGCGAACTATATCTAAGGTTCTACATATCCTCCGGGGACGAACTCGCCCTACCCGCCACCGGGATTCGCGAAGTCATCGAAGCCGGGTCTGAAGAAATCACCCCCATCCCCAACGTATCCCCCTTCCTCCTGGGCACATTGAATTTGCGAGGCCGAGTCATTTGGGTCGCGGACTTGGGGCAACTACTAGGGGATTTAAGCCCCCTAAAAACCGATCGCTCAGAAATCCCGGTAATTGCCGCCGAAGACTCAGACATCATCCTAGGACTAGCGGTCGATCGCATTGGGGACACGGACTGGCTCGACATCAAGGCCCTGAGCGAGCCAACTTCTGCCACCGAAACAATGAGGCCATTCCTCCTAGGCGAATGGGTATTTAGCGAAAACCCCCAAAGGATACTCCGGCTGCTGAATCAAGGGGAGGTTCTCCGCCCAAAACATTGGACAAACTAACCGAAATCAACCGGGCTGACCCGCCAAAAAAACCGAAAAAAAACCGATCGCGCAGAGACAGCCCTTAAAACAGGTCAGCCCGCCAGAAAAACTTCACCGCAAGCCAATAGCAAACCCGAAACAACAACCAGAGTCGAACAAAGACCGAGCGGGGGATGAAACCCTCGATCCGACAGGAGGAAACTTATGGAACACCGCACTGACTACGAAAAAGACTACACCCAAGCATACACCGCATACCAAAACGGCGACTACCCAACAGCGGCAGAAATAATCAACCAACTCGTCGATCGCATCCCAGACGACCCAAACCTCTGGCTGCTCCAGGGTCACATCTACTACGGGCTAGAGCAATACGACGTAGCGCGAGAACGCTATGAATACGTCCTCAGCCTCACAGAAGACCCCGCCCTAGTCGAAGAAGCCTCAAACTGGTTAGCCTACAGCGAACAATATGCTTGCTCTATCCAACTGCTCTCCTCCGACATGTCCACAGAGGAATACCCGCAAGGGCTACACGACCTAAGCACATTAGACGAATCCGCCCTAGACGAACTCAATGATATCGACGACGACATTCATTACCATCAAGACCATCAAGAGGAGTCAGCCGACGCAATGGGCAGCTACGACTACAACCTCATGGAACTCGATCGCGACGTCGCAGAAGACGACTACAGCCTGGACGAACTCGACCCCCTGCCAGAAAACATAGACTACGACGACTACGACTTAGGCGAATCAGAATTGCGGATCCCAGAAAACCAACAAACTGACCTCCCGACCGTCTCTAGCAGCGATCGCCTCTCAGAACTTGAACGCAGTAAAGAAAACCAACCGGCGTCCACCCTAGAAACTACCCAAGACCTAGACTTAACCAACAATGTCCCAGAAGACACCGCATCAGTTTTTAGTGAGGACTTTTCCTCACTTTCAGAACCGACGCACCAAGACCAAGGCGCAGACTTGGAACTAGACGCCGACACCCCGTTCGCCCCAGAACAAATATCGAAAGCCCCGGAAGACCTCGATCTCGACTATGACTTCGCCGCCCTCGACATGGACGGGGAATTTATCCCCGACGAAGACTACGAAGCATTGGGCGAAGACAATCCATTCAACACCTCCGGCAACTTCATCCCAGAAGAAGAACAACCGCTAGAAGACGAAGATGACCCATTTTCCATTGATGAAGAACTGCTGGCGGCAGTTGAAGAAACTCAATGGGCTGACTCGGGATTAGTCGATTTACCAGACTTCTTACCAAACGAGGAAATGCCAGACTTGCTTGGTGAATCCAACGCCGCCGCGCCCGACATGGAGCCCCAGCAAAAAGCAGGAATATTAGACGACTCAGAGGACTCAGAAGACTTCATTGATTCAGCAGACGAAACCGTCGCCGATATGCTATCGGAATTTAGTGAATTTGACGACGCATTTTTTCTCGACGATGACTCAGAAGAAGCCCGCCATCAGCCCGCCATCAGCCCGCCATCAGCCCTTGTGAACAACCGATCGCTTACCCCCAACCAACAACCAACAACCAACAACCAACAACCAACAACCAACAACCAACAACCAACAACCAACAAACAACCAACAACCAACAACAACCAACCAACAACAACCAACAACCAACAACAACCAACCAACAACCAACAACCAACCAGTGATGATGACTTTCCTGAAGATGCGTTTGCTGACGACATTGACGACGAAGATTTTTTCCAAACTGACGAACCGGAAGTCATCAGAAACCCAGACTCAGATATTTTCATGGAAGAAGAAGAAGAAGAGGACTTAATGGGTGAAGGGGCAACTTTATTAATGGGAACTCAAGAGTTAGAATCCCGCGCCAATAACGCAATTGAATCTGCCAAAAGTCAGGCAACAAAGCCTAACCAAGAAAGTCCGTTTAGCAATACAGAAAATCCAAATCGACCCTCCGCGCAACGTGAAACATCTAACGGCAAATCTACTCACAATGGCAATGGAGGAAATCCTAATTTTGCCCTAGATGATGTCGCGCCCCTAGACGATGACTTCGACGCTGCTTTCGATGAAAACGACTTCGCCGATGCCACATCAGGCATACAGACACCCCACCATAAAGCGGCGGGCGATCGCGCTTTAGACAATTGGGACGATAACTTTGATATAGATAACCTACATAGCTTCGATCTGACAGACGACACCGGCAGCGCAATGACCAGTGGCAGTGCATTTGACTTCAACTTTGACGACGATCGCGGTGCGGCCATCCTGGACGATGACTTAGTTTTTGCCGATGACACCGAAGGCTCAATGATTCGAGACGAGGAAATTTTCAGCATCACCGGCGCCAGCGATAAAGTCGCCGCCTTGCCCGAAGATAGTCCGGCAGTTGAAACCAAGAGTGGTAGTAGCGAAGGAACATTGCTCGGATTTCTGGACAACGCGCCACTCAAACAAAAACAAATCTGGATTTCCCTAATTGGTGGGGCAGCAGCAGCCTTGTCTGTGGCCGCAGTTTCATTCGCCACTTCCCAAATTGAAGGGCGTCAACTCAAAGATGCCCTAATGACCGGGGCGGCGCTTACTTCCAGTTTTTTAACCACCTTTAGTCTGGGTCGTTTGACCGCAGAACATATGAAGCGTTCCACAGAAGACTTGATTAAGCAATTTGATGCCATGTCTGATGGCAATCTGAACGTTTCCACTCGCGTATATTCCGAAGATGAACTCGGTGAATTAGCAACTAAATTTAACCTCATGTCTCGGATTATGCTCAGTACCACGCGGGATGCCCAGCGGCGGGCGGAAGAAATGGAAGAAGCCAAAGAAGACCTCCAGCGTCAGGTGATTCGACTCCTAGACGACGTAGAAGGAGCGGCAAGGGGAGATTTAACCGTGGCCGCCGAAGTGACAGCTAACGTCCTCGGTGCCGTAGCGGACTCCTTTAACCTGACCATTCAAAACTTGCGGGAAATTGTGGTTCAAGTGAAATTGGCGGCGCGACAGGTGACCCAAGGAGCCAACGATAGCGAGAAATTTGCCCGTAATTTAGCCGCCAATGCTTTGCGGGAAGCCGAAGAACTAGCCGCGACCCTGAACTCCGTCCAAGTAATGACCGATGCAATTCAACGGGTGGCCGAAGCCGCTAGAGAAGCAGAATCCGTAGCCAAAGATGCCTCCAATGCCGCCATCAAAGGCGGGGAAGCGGTTGACCAAACCGTGGGCGGGATTCTCGAAGTCCGAGAAACTGTGGCGGAAACTACCCGAAAAGTCAAGCGACTGGCCGAATCCTCTCAGGAAATCTCTAGGATTGTCGCCTTGATTAATGCGATCGCCGGTCGAACTAACTTATTAGCCCTGAACGCCAGTATCGAAGCCGCTCGTGCCGGTGAAGCGGGCAAAGGTTTCGCGATCGTTGCCGATGAAGTGCGACAGTTGGCCGACCGTTCCGCCAAAGCGCTCAAAGACATCGAGCAAATCGTCATGCAAATCCAGGGAGAAACCAACTCCGTAATGACCGCAATGGAGGAAGGTCAACAGCAAGTAATTAAAGTAACTCAGCTTTCAGAACAAGCCAAACAATCCCTAGACAACATCATCCAAGTAACCAACCGAATCGATGTCCTAGTGCGAGCCATCACTGCGGACACGGTGGAACAAAATGAAGTAGCTCGTGCGGTATCCCAAGTGATGCAAGCCGTCGAACACACGGCGCAGGAAACTTCTCAGGAATCTCAGAAAGTGTCGATTTCTCTGCAAAATCTGGTAGGAGTTGCCAGAGACCTCTTAACCTCTGTGGAGCGCTTCCGAGTAGACACCGGAGAGCGAGTCCATCGAAGTTTTGATAATTAACAATTGATAATCGATAATTGATAATTGATAATTAATAATTGATAATTAACAATGTTCTCGTTCCCAGGCTTTTGTTCTCGTTCCCAGGCTTTTGTTCTCGTTCCCAGGCTTTTGTTCTCGTTCCCAGGCTTTTGTTCTCGTTCCCAGGCTTTTGTTCTCGTTCCCAGGCTTTTGTTCTCGTTCCCAGGCTCGGCCTGGGAATGCCCGAAATGGAGGCAGAGCCTCCTACTATCTGTTGATGATGGACACGCTCGAGGGCTCTGCCTCTAGACTAGGATTCCCAGGCCGAGCCTGGGAACCAGAAAACCAACCACCAACCAACAACCACCAACCACCAACAACCAACCACCAACCAATGGTATATAGCCATGTCGTCGGAACATAACAGAATCTTACGCTACTTTATTGAGGAAACTAAAGAGCACCTCAATACCATAGACCAAAGCTTACTGCATCTAACTATAACGGTCGCCGATGCAGACAAAATTAGCGAAGCCTTTCGAGCAGCTCACTCAATCAAAGGAGGAGCCGCCATGCTTGGCATCAAAAGCATCCAGCAAATAGCCTCTACGCTTGAGGATGGTTTTAAAGTCCTTAAAGAAACCCCGGTTGACATCGACCAAACCCTAGAATCCCTACTTTTAACTACCGCTGACTCCCTGAAACGACTATTCGCCCACTTGAACAGTCCCACCGGACTCAGCGATCGAGCGGCAGAGGAAATTAGCTCCGAAGTTGCACCAACAATTACCGAACTGACTGCACGCTTACTCACTCTGAAGGGCAAATTCTATGAAACGAGTCAGCCCGGTGAATCTCAACCCCAACCCGCTCCCAGACCCGCACCTGTGACAGCAACGCTCCCAGAAGTATCTCAATATCAACCAACTCTTGAGGAAGATAGCGCCAGACAGTTAATTTTTAAGAGCGATGTTCCCAAATTATTGCAACTTATGTGGGAAACCTTTAAGCAACCCGACGGAACTCCTAGCCGACAACATTTAGGAGAAATTTGCCGTAATTTATTGCAAGCTGGTGAAACTTTTGAACTTCAAGAGTGGAGCGAACTGATTCAAATTGTTACTCTCACCTGCCAAAATACTCATAAAACATATCATGCCCTGGCCCCAGTAATTCTTAGAGAAATTAAGCAGGCTCGACAACTGGTGCTCGCTGGCAAAGCAACGGAAATTAAACCGAGCCCAGAGCTACTCCTACTGTTGCCCGATCGGGCAGCAGACGATACTTCCACTGATAAAAATTCCCCTAACCTAACCCAAGAAACTCTTATAACAATGAACCCATTATCCCCAGATACACCCAATAACTGGTTGACTTCCCAACTAGAATCTATCCAAAATTTATCAGCCGAATCAACTGCCGCGCCAGAGCAAAAATCCTCTAAGGCAATTGAAACCCAGAGCAGCAATACCGTCAAAATTAACTATAAACACAAGAATCAAGAAAAAACCAAAGGACCGGAAGTTGGCGCGGCAGAACTTAATACTTTAAAGGATTTGTTTGACGGCGAAGAAATCGCCGGATGGCATGAAGATTTTTTTGATGAATCTGAGGTTTTCTTGGCTCCAGACAATCTAGGGAATTCTCCTGAGTCACTGGAAAATAATGAAGAAGACTTTTCAGACTTATTGTTTGATGCTCGCGAGTCAGAGCCTCACGACAGTAAATCAATGAATCATCTCGAAACTATTGATGAACAAGACTTCTTTGATGAAGAGACTTTCCTGGAACGGCGGGAATCATCTCCAGGGATTAAGTCCAAGATAATTCCCGATGCCGATGACTCTTTTGAAGACTTATTTGACCTTGAGGGTTTCAACTCACCTGCCGAACCAGCATCATCAACCTCTCAAATTGAGGACTTAAATAGTTTATTTAATGAGGCTACAAATGAAGAATTAGACCTGAATTGGGAATCGGAAATTGAAAATACAGACTCTACATCTTCCTCTACACAAGAGTTAGATATGGTGTGGGATTTAGAAGATAAAAATGCTTGGCCGCGTACAACAACCAACCAACAACCAACAACCAACAACCAACAACCAACAACCAACAACCAACAACCAATCGATGAATTAAGCTATGATGACTTATTCTCCATCAGTGATATCGATGAGTCAGAATTGCTTTCGGACGACGAGCGGTATCGGAATCAATCCCATCCGTCTAGCTCCGAATCCCCCACAGAATCCCTAGAAGAATTATTTGGCGAATTGCTGGAAAGTGAGGCCAAACCTAAAGCTAATTTTAGCCATGAAAATCTCGGAATATCCGCAGATTTTGCCGATATTTTTGGAGACAATGAACCGGACTTACCTAGTTCGGAAATAGCCGATGAATCATCATCCGCCGACGAAGAAGACCTGCCCTGGCTTGACCTCGATACCTTCACAACTGAAACCAAAAAAGGAAAAGGTGCTTACTTTTCTGATTTGGACAATCTTTTTAACGATGAAGCTTTGGAGTCAGACAATCAAAATCAAACCATTAGTTTTGAGGAGATAGAGGAAGAAACCGAGGAATTATCCTCCTGGGATGAGTTCAGTCTCAATGACTTGACAATCGCCACCGAACCCTTGGCAGCCGAATTGGATATGACGGCGCAGAATTCGGCGGATTTAGATGAACTCTTAGCTCTGACATTGAGCGAAGGAGCGACTCGCGAATCGCCCCTACCAACAGATACTTCTGACGATTTGGCTGATTTATTAAACGATGACTTATTAGAATTATTAGAAGAGAGAAAAGAGAAGGGAGAATCTTCCTCTTCCCCCTCTCCTTGCCACCAACAACAACCAACCAACAACCAACCAACAACCAACAACCAACAACCAACAACAACCAACCAACAACCAACAACCAACAACCAACACCCCTCGGTCGTTGAATTTAGCGCTCTAGAAAACTTTTTGGAGCAAGATACGATATCTTCCCAGGTCAATTTTACTGAAGAATTAGAGGCATTCCTGGAGCAACCGTTGTCTCAACCGCTGCCAACGTCCTCGACCCCTTTACAGGTTGAAAAAGATGAACCTATTGAAGCATTTTTAAGCCAGAAAGTTAGCCCGGAATATGCCCCAGTTTGGCTGACAGAATTACAGGAATTTTTAAGCGATCGCTCAACCGACTCTGCTCCACCATTATCGCCTCCTTTACCGCCCGCAGATGTCATGGTTCCCCCGCAACCATCTGGTAAAGGCGATTCGCGAATCGCCCCTACGCTCGAGGATAAAAAGAAAATCCAACGACCTGGGGCGACCGAAACAATGCGAGTGCCAGTGAAGCAGCTTGACAACTTGGGTAATCTGATTGGGGAATTGGTGGTAAACCGTAACACCCTCGAACAAGACCAAGAACGGATGCGCCAGTTTTTGGACAACTTGTTACACCAGGTGCAAAATCTAACGGACGTGGGTCAGCGAATGCAAGACCTTTACGAGCGGGTATTATTGGAAATTGCTTTGCTCAGTAGTCGGAAAAATCATTTTATGCCCGAAGGTAGTTTTCAACTCCCCCATTCTACCGGCCACGATTTGAGCGTATTTGAAATGGACAAATTTACTCCGTTTCACACTCTGGCTCAAGAAATTTTGGAGTTAATTGTCCGCGTGCGCGAGTCCGCTTCCGATATTGAATTTTTGGTAGATGAAACCGACCAAGTGACTCGTCAGTTACGGCAAATTACCAATAAGCTGCAAGAGGGAATTAATCGCTCTCGCATGGTGCCTTTTGCCCAGATTACCGATCGCCTACCTTTAGGGGTACGGAACAACTCGATTAAATTTGGCAAGCAAGTGGATTTGGTGGTGGAAGGGGCGGAAACTTTAATCGATAAGATGATTTTGGAGAACCTGACCGACCCGATGACCCACTTGGTCAACAATGCCTTGGCTCACGGAGTGGAGGTTCCCGAAGAACGTCAAAGAAAAGGTAAACCCCCCAGAGGACGGATTACGGTTCGGGCTTTCCACCAAGGCAACCAAACGGTGATTTCTGTGTCTGATGACGGTGCGGGGATTGATGCGGAACGAGTCAAAGCCAAAGCTTTGGATCGAGGATTGATTACTCCTAATGAAGCGAAAACATTAAGCCGTTTAGAGGTTTACGATTTGTTGTTCGCCGCTGGATTTAGTACCAAGGAAGTTGCCGATGATTTGTCCGGTCGCGGTGTGGGACTGGATGTGGTGCGAACTAATTTAAGTTCGATTCGCGGGGTGGTGAATATTGATTCTAATCTGGGCAAAGGAACGACTTTTAGCATTCGCGTGCCTCTGGCTTTTAGTATTTCTAAGGCTCTGATTTGTATCAGCGATCGCGCTCGAATTGCTTTCCCGATGGATGGGGTGGAAGATATGCTGGATGTTCCCCGGGATAGGATTCAAATCTTAGCTGAGTCGGAAACTTCTATCCCTTGGCGGGATACGATGTTGCCATTCCGACCGATGCGCGAACTTCTGGTTTATCATCGCCATTTGGGACGGGGCAGCGTTTTTGGCGGCAATGCGGAGGAGGATATTATCTCTGTGGTGGTGCTGCGTAGTGCGGGCAGCTATTTAGCGTTGCAGGTGGATCAGGTGTTGGGCGAACAGGAAATCGTGATTAAGCAGCTAGAAGGGCCTGTCCCCAAACCCATTGGCATTGCTGGGGCTACGGTGATGGGGGATGGCCGGATTGTCGCGATCGCCGACGTGCTGGAGTTGATTGACCTCGCTGCCGGACGCATCAGCGATAAGACCAGTGCGATTTGGGAAGACCGGGTGATTCCGGAACCGCCCCCGGTACAAGCACAACCGACGGTGCTGATTGTGGATGATTCGATTACGGTGCGGGAACTGTTGTCGATGACTTTTAATAAGGCGGGATATCGGGTGGAACAGTCTCGCGATGGTCAAGAGGCTTGGGAGAAGCTGAAGTCGGGCTTGCCTTGCGATATTGTTTTTTGTGATATTGAGATGCCTCGGATGGATGGGTTGGAGTTGCTTTCTCGGTTGCAGAAGGATGGTCAACTCTGTGGGTTGCCGATGGCGATGCTGACTTCTCGTGGGGCGAAGAAGCATATGCAGATGGCGATCGATATGGGGGCGAAGGGTTATTTTACCAAGCCTTATTTAGAGGAGGCGTTGTTGGATGCGGCATCTCGAATGCTTAGAGGAGAGGTGTTGGTTCCCTCCAGGAGTGAAGTTTAATTAGTTGTTAGTTGTTAGTTGTTGGTTGTTGGTTGGTGGTTGTTGGTTGGTGGTTGGGGTGTAATTGATAATTGACAATTGATAATTGATAATTGATGATTGATAATTGATAATTGATGATTGATAATTGACAACAAACAACAAACAACAAACAACAAACAACAAACAACAAACAACAAACAACAAACAACAAACAACAAACAACAAACAACAAACAACAACCAACAATCAACAAACAACAAACAACAACCAACAATCAACAAACAACAAACAACAACCAACAATCAACAATCAACAAACAACAATCAACAAACAACAACCAACAATCAACAAACAACAAACAACAAACAACAAACAACAAACAACAAACAACAAACAACAAACAACATATACAATTAACTAATCTCGCAAAACATAGCCTACGCCCCGCACAGTTTGAATCAGACGCTTTCCATTTTTAGCCTCTAATTTCAATCGCAAGTAGCGAATATATACCTCAATAATATTAGAGTCACATAAGAAGTCATAACCCCAGACATTCTCCAGAATTTGCTGGCGGGTGAGGACTTCGCGAGGATGAGATATCAGATATTCCAGCAAGTCAAATTCTTTGGCGGTTAATTCAATTAGTCGATTTCCGCGAAAAACCTGACGAGTGCGCTGGTTTAAGATTAAGTCCGCGAAGGATAATCTATCTGGGTCGTTGTTTTCGGTGCGTCGTATATGCGTCCGAATTCTGTCTAGTAGTTCCTCGATGCTGACGGGTTTGAGCACATAGTCATCGGCACCGGCATCTAGGCTGGCGATGCGATCGGGTAGGTCGTCTTTGGTGGTTAGTAGTATTATTGGCACCATGTTGCCTTTTGTTCGCAGGGAACGGCAGAGTTCCAGTCCTGGGAGTTTTGGCAGGATGGAGTCGATGACGATTAGGTCTGGGTTTAGTTGTTGGGCAGCGGTGAGTCCGGATAGGGCATCTTCGGCTGTTGTGATTTGGTAGTTTTGGTATTGGAGTTCTAGTTTGATGGACTGGGATAGTTTGGCGTCGGGTTCTATGAGTAAGATGTGTGCGGTCATGGCGGGGGGGGGCGGAGGTTGCTCTTTTTGACAAGATAGCATTGTGCAGGGGAAGATAGGGAAGATAGAGAAGATAGGGAAGATACGGAAGATATTGCTTCCCAGACTTCCCAGGCTTCCCAGGTTTCAAGGGCGATCGCGGATCCCCCATCCCCCTCATCTCCTTGCCCGGAGGCAAATGGCAAGCTAAGATCGGAATCGTTGTCCAATATTCAACTAAACTTGTTCTTGGGGCAGCATCAGGTATCGATCGCTGCCCCAAGATCGTTGTCAAATCAAGTTACTAAAACATCGCCTTATGAGTCCTGTGATTAAATTTATTCGACCCGCTGGCCTGCTAGACCGCACTAGAGCTAGTCAGTTTAATCAGGAGATTAACAAATGTCTTGAAGTCACCCCTGAAGTTGAGAGTAAACCTGACATCGTTTTAATTGATTTTAAAGATGTGACTTTTATGGATAGTTCTGGTTTAGGTGCTGTGGTTTTAGCCATTAAAACTGTTCAAGCAGCCGGGATGGAGATTTATGTGTGTTCTCTGAATAATCAACTCAATATGTTATTTGAACTTTCTGGGTTGAATAAAGTAATCGAGATATTTACTGATGCCGAGCAATTTAAGCAAAAAATTAGCTCAAAAAAATCATCTTAATTAAATAAAATCAAGTGATTGAGTTGTCTTAGGATTTATTGGAAAAATTTGATTATTTTTGCTAATATGATGTGATAACTCATGGTTATTTCGGGCGATCGAGTGGGCGATCGCCCTAGCTTGCCCCTGGTTGCTGGATAATTTTCTGTGGGATAAAAAACGGAGAGTGAAGGATTTCGATCGACTCAACTTACCTGGGGTTTTGGGAATATTGAGCCGAGGAGAAAGATGAGGGTGAATCAGTCGAAGATGAGATGTAATAGTGATACGTCATCATTAAACGTATCATCAAAGTTTAATGAACGAACGGCTTGTAAAATATTTTCCAGACTACATTGATTTTTCTGGGTGTAATCAGCGAGGACTTGAATAAAGTCATCTAGTTGCCAGATGTTGCGATTTGGTAAGGGAATTTCATAAATCCCATCACTAAAAATGTATAAATTTGAGCCAGGTTCAATTTGACAAGAATCGTTGATATATTTGGCTTGAGGGAACATTCCAATGGGAATGCAACCAGAGGTAAATAGCTGTTTGACTTCAACCACGTTGGCGGCATTTTTGGTGATTAACATTGCCGGTGGATGACCGGCACAAGAGTAGAGCAAAGTTCTAGTGCGTTGGTTATATACGCCATACCAAATGGTAAAATACATATTGCGTTGTCGATCCATTTGGAATGCTTGGTTGAGGGCACTGAGAACTTGATTGGGTTGATAAAAATTGGTATTGGGCAGAAAGCGCGATCGCAAAAAGTTTAAAACTGAAACTGACAAAAGTGCTGCCCGAGAACCATGTCCGGATACGTCTAGTAAATAAATGGCTAAATGGTCTTCATCCAACCAATAATAATCAAAACAATCCCCTCCGAGTTGTTGGGAAGGAATAAAGCGAGAATCAATGCGAACAGGTTCGATGGTGGGGATGGGCAACAGGGATTGGACATAATCTGCTGCCTCCATGAGTTCGGCTTTTAAAGCTGCTTCTGCCCGTTTGCGTTCGGTAATATCAATACCGACAAATACAGCGGCTTCATTACCTTGCCATTTTTTAGCAATTACCATATCACTGTGAAAAGCGTCATTGACTTGGGTGTCAATTTCTATGGATGCTTCCTCAGTCTGATTGCGGAAAAATTCCCGGACAAATTGCCCAAATTTTGATTCGCGAAAGCCAACTTCTCGACCGACAAATTCTTCCGGGGGTAAATTATAAGTGGCGGCTAAATGTCGGTTAGCCCCTAAATAGCGAAAATTAGAACTAATTAACGAGACGGTTCCGGGCACCGCATCTAGAACCGCTTGGAGTTGATCGCGAGTGGTTTGTAAAGTCGTTTCGGCTTGTTTTCGGCTGGTAATATCATCAACAAAGCCTTCGACGCCGATGGGATGGTTGTGGACATCACGCAATAGCTCAAAAGTTTCTTCGATCCAAATTTTTTTGCCGTCCCGTCGTGTCACTTCCGCTTCGGAACATAAGCGACCTTCAACGGCCAGCCGCTGGATGCATTCCGCCCAGCGATCGGGATTGACATATAATTCAGCGCCATTGCCTACGTTTGAGAGAAATTGTTGGGGAGAATCATAGCCATAAATTTTGGCTAGGGCTAAATTAACCGTCGTATAACACCCGGAGAGAGTGGCTTGGAATAGTCCTTGAGTGGCATTTTCAAAGATTTGGCGATATTTGGCTTCCGCTTTTTTCTGGGCGGTGATGTCCTGGAGAATGGCGCAAATGGAGTCGGGGGTTCCCGCTTCCCAATGACAGAATATTTTGCCTTGACAAAAGAGGCGATCGCCTTCTTTCGTTAATAAAATCAGTTCGACATTTTCTAACTTTTGTTTTTCCAGCAATATTTGCGGTAATTGCCAGCAATTTTCGCCACAATCTGGATGCAGAATATTCCGCCAATATAGATGACTAAATTCGGCTTCTGTGTAGCCGAGGGCTTCACACCAAGATTGATTCACATAAATAAATCCTTGGTCTGATAACCGGACGATCGCCATTAAATTAAACGTCTGTGGTAAGAGGTTTTCGATTAGTCGTGAGGTAGTATTGCGAGCGGAATTTGGCTGATTTTGTGGGACGATTTGCGGCTCTGAGTTCTGGCTTTCTGGATGGTTGTCCCGCAATTCTAAAAGGGCGATCGCCTGTCTAGCAATAATTTCTAGTCCGTCTTTTTGTAGATCGGTTAAAGATCGGGGTTGGCGATCCATCACGCAAAGGGTTCCCCAGAGATAATCATCGGCAGTGCGTAGAGGCAATCCCGCATAAAAGCGAATGCCGGGAGGAGTCAACACCCAAGGATGATGACTAAATCGGGGATCTTGGGAGGCATCGGGAACAATAAATAATCCTGATTGCTCGATCGCACAGAGACAAAACCCCAGATCGGGATCGAGCATCGGCTGGGCAGAATCGTTTACCTGTACCCCCAACCAACTGCCGTCCGGCTGTCGCCAGTGGATCCGGGCAATGGGGGTGGTACAAATTTGCGCGGCTAGGCGCATGAGGTCATTAAATGCTGCTTCAACTGCCATATTAAGAGCTTTCTTGCTCCGCCAAAGGGCGATCGCGATTTTCAATAGTGGAGGTTAATAATTTGTGATGAGCGTAATGCTCTGTCTTCGGAATAGAACGTGAAATTAAATACTTTTTTCATTAAGCTACAATATACTGCATATCCCATCCCGGATCGGGATTCAGTATATTTATATCGTCTGCACCTAGGGAGTGCCAATATTATCAAAGCAATCAGAAATTTACGGATTTCCTAATCAACCAATTTTTTTCTCAACAGTAAGCAATTGCGACTATCCGGTGTTCGGCTGTAATCGAGTTCATCGGTTAACCGATCCATAAATAGGATTCCCCTGCCGCTGGTGCGATCTAGGGGGTTATATTTTTCTTGAGAAATCGATTTGAGTTTTGATTGCAAATCAAAAGGCTGGCCATAGTCCCAAATCCGCATCTCAAACCAATGGCTGAGGACGGTCACTTCAATATCAATCGGCGTGTCCGCAGGCAAATTACGATGAGCATGGCGGACTGCATTGGTGAAGCCTTCTGCCAAAGCAGTTTGACATTGCCACCAGAGTTCATTGGTGACAGGTAAAGCATTAAATTGCTCAAACCATTCTAGAACATCTTCTAACGCATTCAGATCGGTGAATACCTGAATTTGCGATCGCTTCAGTGGTGGCTCTGGTTTTTCAGCTTGCTTGTTTAGCTGGGCTTTGAATTCCTTCCACCAGCTTCCAAGGGTTTTTAACACAATTTCTGAGGAATAATAATGAATCTTGAATCACTGGATTACTGTTTGACTTGACTTCACAAAGCTCCACTATCTTTGTGAAAAATCACCCAGATGGTTTTCAATATTAACTTGATATCATAGAGCAAATTCCAGTTTTTTTGGTATTCTCGGTCTAGCTGAACTACATCTTCAAATTTTTTAATGCTGGAGCGGCCATTGACTTGCCATTCACCAGTCATTCCCGGTTTAACATCTAAGCGTTGCCATTCGGGAATTTCATAAAGTTCGACTTCATCGGGAGTTGGCGGTCGAGTTCCCACCAGACTCATCTCCCCTTTGAGAACATTCCAAAATTGTGGCAGTTCATCGAGACTGGTTCGCCGGAGAAAACGACCTACTTTAGTAATTCGCGGGTCATTTTCGTTTTTGAACAATTTCGCACCTTCAATTTGGTTTAATACTTCTGCTTTGCGAGCTTCCGCATCGATGTACATCGAGCGGAATTTCCACATCCGAAATGGCCGATGCATCCAACCACAGCGAATTTGGCCGAATAAAATTGGGCCGGGACTATTGAGTTTAATGGCAACAGCGATCGGCATAAATAAAATCGCCGTAATGCCTAAACCCACGATCGCCCCAATAATATCGATCAAGCGTTTTAGCTTCGATTTCACCGAGGGGTGAGTCATCGGCAGATCGGCAGTTTGTTCCTTATCCAATGGGGCATTGACTTCCCGACCTAAGTATTTGTTTTGTTCGGGACTTGGCTCAGGGGGGGGTTCAATAGTGACTCTTTGTAACAGGTCAGTCATGGATAAGACGGCCATAACTTGAGGTTGGACTTCACAAAGGACTAAGGAAATTTTTTGCTGTCTGGTGGTTTTGATGTTGTAAACCAAAGCACCAATACCACTACTGTCAATGAAAGTCGTTTGACTGCAATCGAGAACGATTTTTTCCGGAGTGGGATCGTGTTCGGTTAGTTGATAGCAGGTTTGCTTAAAAGCTACTGCCTCCAACACGCTAATCCGAGGTGGTAAGTGAACTGTGGCAGTTTTGCCATTGAAGGAAACCGGAAACTCTGCGTTGTGGTTTTGAGTGGCCATAGAACCGGAAAGATAAATAAAAGCGTAAGAAGTTTTAGTCTAGCTATTTTAACGAATTCAGGAATTTGACTCGGTGATTTTTACAGGGTTTGTTGATTAATCGACTTTCTGCTCTGGTTTATGAGAACCGCAATCCATCAATTGAGAATTGAGATATCGGCTGGGAATCATTAGTCGGTTAGCGCGATCGCACTCTCTGATATTATATAACAGCACATCACCACCTTCTATTAGTTTACTAGCGATCGCCCGATTTAAAACGACTCCTAAGCGGAATTTTTGGGCATTCGATCGAGGCATCGTTATTTTCAGTAAAGATGAGAGAGATTCAAGTCAAATTATCATTTTTTCTAGAGAATTTTGCTTAATTTTTTTCAGGGAATTTTCGGTTTGCCTGCACCCAAAAATAATTTTTCCTATCAGCTATCAGGTGACAATCATAGACATATAGCGGTTATGATCCCGATGAACTACAGAGGTCTTCTGGATTCCCGCCTGTAGGAAGGAGAGAGAAGAGAGAAGAGAGAATAGAGAATAGAGATGCTGCCGGAGTGTGGGAAGCCGCTAACAATTAACAATTAACAATTGACAATTGACAATTAAAAATAATTATCAATTGTCAATTATCGATTATCGATTATCGATTATCAATTATTCCCTCTCATGGGGTCTGTGGTGCATTTATTTCTGCCCACCTACTTACCAACCATTCCAAGGGGTTACTTCTAGAACTTGTCTGGGGGTAAACACCACGCGGTAGCTGACAACCGGAACATAAGTTAAATTGCCCTCACTGTCTTTGGTCAATGCCGCAGAGGGCTGATGTAACTGACGCAAGGGCGTTTCATATAGATAATCGCGGGCTGGTTGATTTTGCGGCTCGTAGTCAGCGATCGCACCATCTTCTGTCACCAAAACTTTATAAATTAACTCCCGCCGAAAAGTGGGTTCCGTTTTCCACCCGTCGATCAGATCGTCACGCAACTGCCTAAAGAGGGTTTCAATCATGGCGGCATCTTGGATCTCTGGCGGTGGGGTAGGTTTGCCGGTTAAACCCCGCCAGGGACTCACTTCTGCCACCCCACTGGGTTGGAGTACCACTTTAAACAGGCCAATTTCTTCCACCGTAGTGGTGCCACCTTCAGCCCGTTTGTACAGAATTGCGGACAAAGGTGTTTGCTCGACATAATCTCTGGCCGCATCATTTTCCGGTTTGTAGCCAACGATCGCGCCATCTTTGGCCACGGAAACTTGATAAATTAACGGTTGGGTAAAAGTTGCCGAAGTCGTCCAAGTCTCCACAAGTTGATTACGCAATTGCTGCTGTAAAATTGTCATTCTTGTGGGATCGGTAATTTCTGGAGTTTGGTCTAGAAGGGTTTCTAATTCTGAAGATGATAGGGGTGAACCGGAGTTTGCTGATGCAGGAGGCCGATCGCCACCATTAGAAGTCTTTGTGCCATCGGTGATTTGATCCGGAGTAGACTGTGTAATCGAATCCTCTAGAGGCCGTTTAATTTCTGGGGTCGGTGCCATGAAAAAGGCAGTGGCGGCGATCGCTAAACCAGAGACGCCCACCGCCAAGGGAACGACTTTCTTGGCCGCAGGTTCTTGGCTGGTGAGATATTTCTTAGAAACCGGGGCTAAACTCAGGGTCAATGCGGGCAGAGTGCTTTTATCGGCAAAGAACTGATCCACCGCTTCAATCAAGTCAAATAACTGCACCGTGGTCAGATCCACTATTACCGGCGCCGGGGAATGGCCGGGATCCCCAGAGAAGACCGTCAAGCGATGTAAATTTCCGGCAATTGCTTCGAGGTTGACCCAAGTGCCTTGATTCGGCTGACCGGGTGCCTGACCGGGTGCCTGACCTGTTGGCTGACCTGTTGGCTGACCTGTTGGCTGACCAGGTGGCATCAGGGGCGATCGCACCCCGCTCAACATTTCTTGAGCATAATGACTCACTGCCGTGACCAAACTCTGAAAAAACTCTAATCCCCCGCTGACGGGTTGCTCCAATCCAGTCACATAACATTGAGCATTCAGCAAAATCGACATCAACGGCTGCACATTGGCGCCCAGGGTCGTCTGTTCACTTAACCCTTCTAAAATTAACCGGCAATTTGGCAAACTATACTGACGTTGAATAGTCATTCAACTTCTCCATCAAACAAACTAATCCACAAACGTTGTATTCCGGCGGTGCCGGTACAAATAAGTAATTTACTCAGTAACTCCAAAGCTAACTCATTCAACTTCTCATTAGAAGAATAAGCCAAAACTGCCGCACGTTTCGGGTTCATCCGGCTGCGAAAATGTGCTCTAAATCTTTCCAGATATTTCCCCAAAAGCAAATGGTGTTCTACGGGAATTTGTTTCCGATTGAGTTGCTGGTAGTCCATGAGCAACTGTCGAATCAATGCGGTTAACCGTCGAGCCAAAAAGCCCACAATCGACACCAGTGCTTTACCCTCCGCTATGGTTAAGGGGCTGCGTTGGCTATAACGGCGTAAGGGATTGGTGCTCCGCATTCGCCACAAGGCTACCCGATTTTTAATCATCGGTTGCAGTCCTAAGTCTTTGGCTAAAGGCAAGATCGCTTCCGACCCGCCCAGATCCAAGGCTTCAATCGCCAACAGCATTAAATCAATTTCTAAACGCGCCCGACGGGGACATCCCTTGTGCCAGTCCCCTGGAGGATCTGGCAAATTATCTAAAATGAGCGGTTGAATCGGATCCGGTGGCTTGTTAGAGCCCATTACGTCTACCACACTGTTCATAAGAATAAGGATAATGGTTTACTGGAATGGTGTATATTCTCAGATTCTACAGAATTAGACTAGAGGGGTCGGGCGAAAAGCGATCGCCCTAATTAAAAAATAAATTGCCGTCGCGATTTAATCTCTACCGGAAAAAAGGTCATTAATTAAATTTTGACCGTTTTCGGAGAACAACCCGTTAAAATTAGGGGTTCTTTCCTCAAGAGCGATCGCACTACTGATATGCTTAAAATTTACAACTTATAACTTATATTGACCATTAAATTAATCGGTTTATCGGTTTATGGATTTCAAGTCTCTTATTCGCAATATCCCTGATTTTCCCAAACCGGGAATTATGTTCCGAGATATTACCACGCTACTGCAAAATCCTGATGGTTTGCGGGATGCGATCGATCGGATGGCGGCAGTCTGTGCGCCCCTTCAGCCAGATTATATTCTGGGGATGGAGTCTCGTGGGTTTATTTTTGGCACTCCGTTGGCTTATAAGTTGGGGTTGGGTTTTATTCCGGTAAGGAAACCGGGCAAACTCCCAGCAGCGGTTTATTCCGTGGAGTACGAGCTTGAATATGGTACAGACCGTCTGGAAATGCACCAAGATGCCCTGAAACCGGGCGATCGCGTCTTAATTGTTGACGATTTAATTGCCACCGGGGGCACCGCTCAAGCGGCGGCTACGATGGTTCAGCAAGCGGGGGCAGAATTAGTCGGTTTTTGCTTTGTGGTGGAATTATTGGCCCTGGGTGGTCGAGAAAAACTGCCCAAAGTCCCGATTATCTCAATGGTGGAATATTAGTGTATTATTGGTGTAGTATTACTTATGTAGTATTAGCGTATTACAGGTAATACCTTGGCTCCTCGGCCAGAAATTACTCTGATACAGCTTGTTCAGAAATAATCCGATATGCTTTCTTGCGTCCCTCTCTAATGCATTAGAGAGGGGTAGGGGTGAGGGCTTTAGGGCAATGTGTTAAGTAGGGGGGAGCAAGCGAATCCCCCCTACTGGTGAACAAGCTGTAATTGTGGCAAATAATCGAGAGGATTGGCCGAGGTTTTAGCGGCAACGGAAACAGAAACGGAAAAAGAAATTGATATTTGCGATCGCTTTGGTGATGATTTTGGTTAGGTTTTTTATCTGATGCGGCCTGCTTCCTAAACCATGAATCTGACCCGATGATTCGTCACCTTTTTTTGATAAAAATACCCAGAAATTTATATGATCGATTTGGATTCAGCGAACGAATTAGACAATGATATCGTGACTGTCACTAAAATGCAAATTGCCCTAAAAGCCACAGCGAGATCGATCCAAAGTAACTTATCTGAATTGATTCTAGAAAATCACCTGGAAACTGATGGCGAATTATGGCAAATGCTGCAAATTGCTACGCAGAATTTATTAGATAATTTTACCGATTGGACTCATTTTAACTGTAGTTCTCAAACGGTGAATAACCGGGAAAATGCCCAAGCTATTTTTGAACAATTTTCATTACAAGAAAGGCAAAAATTTACCGCTGAAACTATCAGTAATATCCAGGGTGTAATTACCCAAATTACTGGAAATATTGATAACTCAGAACCGGAGCAAGCGGATTATATTGTGGTCACATTATTAATCGGCACCGCCCACGATCGCCCCTTATTTGCATCCATCAAATCCGCCGCTGAATTAAAGGCGGCGTTACAAACTGTGACTGCAATGCCGCCAGAATATCTGCTAATTTTTGAATTACTATGGACTCCGCAATTGCCTACGGATAGCCTGTCCGCATCGCAATTTGCTCAAGATTATAGCGATTTAATCGCGATCTAAATTAGATATCTGGGGATATCTGGGGATATCTGGGGACTGAGTGAGGATCGCCCACTTTTATCATCCTTTATTATAATTAGAGGAAAATCGGCGATCGCTCCCAAAAGTAGATGTTTTCATCGGTCACGATCCGGTGTGGGAAAACAAATCAAGAAAATCAAGCAAGGGTAAGATTTATGAGTTTAAAAGACCGCATTGGCGAAGAAATTAAGGCGGCAATGAAAGCCAAAGATAAAATCCGCTTGGAAACCGTGCGGAGTATCAAAAAGCTGATTCTGGAAAAAGAAGTCAGCGTCCGTCCGTCCGGTCAGGAAAGCTTAACGGAAGAACAAGAAGTTGAATTACTGGCGCAGTTGGCGAAACAACGACGAGAAGCGATCGAGCAATATCAGCAAGTCGGTCGTGAGGATCTGGCAGCCCAAGAAGCCCAGGAATTAGCCATCATTGAAGAATATTTGCCCAGTCAACTTTCCGACGAAGAAATCGCGAGTATTATTGAAGCGATCGTCGCTCAAGTCGGCGCCACCTCCGTCAAAGATATCGGTAAAGTCATGGGGCCTGCCATGCAGCAGTTAAAAGGAAAAGCCGATGGCAAAAAAGTCCAAGAAATCGTCAAAGCCAAATTAGGATAGTTGATGGTTGATGGTTGTTGGTTGTTGGTTGTTGGTTGCCCCCCCTTGAAGGGGGGGGTTGGGGGGGGTGTTGTTGGTTGATGGTTGTTGGTTGTTGGTTGATGGTTGATGGTTGTTGGTTGTTGGTTGTTGGTTATTGGCTTTAGCAAACAACAAATAACTAGCAACCACTAACAAACAACAAATAACCAACAACCAGTAACCAACAACAAATAACTTTATCCGTGAATGCTACCGTCGGGCATGGTGGCACCCGCTAACAAAGCGTCTGTGAAATCAGCGCCGATCGCCGCCGCATCCCGTAAGCTGGCACCCCGGAGATCCGCACCGCGCAAGCAAACGCCGTCGAGATTTGCGCCCCACAAATATGCCCCTTGCAGGTTGGCATTGGATAAGTCCGCCCCGGTTAATTTAGCTAAATTCAAATTAGCGCCACTGAGGTCTGCGTTTCTCAAATCGGCTTCTCGCAGGTCAGTTTTCATTAAGTTGGCTTGGAGAAAGCCCGCGTTTCTTAAATTACTATTGTGTAAGTCAGCCCCTCTCAAGTTGGCTTCATCCATTTTTACGTTTCGCAGTTGAGAACCACTGAGGTTCGCCCCACTAAAATTAGCACCTTGGAATTTGCCACCACTCATTTTCACGTCCATGAGTTCCATGGCACTGAAATTTACCGGGCCGAGGTCTAAACCATTTAAAAAAGCGCCACTGAGTTTAACCCCATTCATTTGCGCCCCTTTGAGTAATGCCCCACTTAATCGGGCCCCACTAAGATTCGTCCAATTCAGGTTAGCCCCCGCGAGATTAGCACAACGCAAGTTAATCCCTTTTAAGTTGGCGCCACAGAGGTTAACTCCGGGTAAGTTGGCTCGATAAAGACTCACCCAGTCAAGCAGCGCCCCCGTCAATTTTGCCCCAGTCAGATCGACATTGGGCAGTTGTGCCCCGGTGAGATTGGCTTTGGTTAGATCCGCTTCAATTAAATTGCTGCCTTGGAGTTTGACATAACTTAAATTGGCACTGTAAAGAAATGCACCGTTTAAGTTAACTTCCATTAAAAAACAGCGTTCTAAATGACCGCGAGCAAACGATGCTTCCATTAAGTTGTCTCCGGAGAAATTGGCGTGGGTCAGTTGAGCGCCAATCAGGTTCGCGGAAGATAGATCGAATCCACGAAAATCCCGTTCTCCGCTGGAATATCGGTTTAAAACTTCATATTCGTTCATTATTGGAACCTCACTTCACGAGCGATCTGCTCAGATAGATTCCCAGCAAAAATTTTGACTTAGCTTAGAGAATTATACCCATCTCAATGCATCTAGATACAATTTTAACTGTTTGGTTAATTGTCAATTTGCTGATGAATGATGAGTTCACCAGCAAGTTTCCCCATAAACTGCTGGGATTTATCGTTATTTATATATTATCAGACTTAGGCAGATAATTCTATTTTTTAATCTTTTGTTACAAAAGTCACAAGCCATGAGGAAAATGGGCTGGATGACTTTTGGCGTGATGGGGAGAGTTATGACAAAAATTTGATGTATAATGATTTTAATAATTTTTTGATTTTATCTTGAAAGTAGAAAAATCAAGTAGTAAAATACAATATAAAAATAGCGATCGATTTATATCTATGTTGCGGTTTTTATTTTTGATGGTTGTTGCTGAGGGCTGCGAAGGCGATCGCCGATCGCTTTTGGGCTGAAATTTTGACTATTGTTAGACAATTATGGTAAAATTATAAAAACCCCCCTAGAAAAGGGGGGTTGGAGGTATCGATCGGTCCGGGATCAAGATATATTAGTTATATTCTTGATAATTCAGTTCACCAAAGAAGGCAGGAATTTCTTGGTAGTCGATCGGCCAGTCTTCATTTTCGCCGCCAATAATTAGTTGCTCTATTTGCACATATTCTAAGCTGAGTTTTTGCAGGGCATTAATCAAGATATCGATCGCGATCGCGTCACTGGTGCCTAAATCAAACCAACATCTGCCCCAGGTTCCCTGGTATTCCAAAGAACCCATATTGTGCATTAAAGACATAAGACTTTGGTCAGCCAGTTCTACTTCATAATTCATATAACTAATATCAATTCCGGTTTCCTGGACTTGTAAATTTTCCGCATTAAATCCGCCCAATTTACCGAGTAAAAACCAGGAATCAAAAATTTCTTCAATGTATTGCTTTTCTTGGTCGCTGGGAACGGTGCTGAACTCTAGCCAAAACCAGACATCAAAGGGATTAAATTCACGAAAATGTACTTGCATCGGTGGAGATTTTCCTTCTAGGTGGAACAGGGGCAATTATAGCCCGGTTTTGAGCAATTAAAACCAATTAAATCTGGATCTATCCAGAAATTTTATATATACCAATCCTATGGAAGTTGTCATATTTTGGCAAATTTAACCAATATCTTAGGGCGCGATCGCTTTCTCACCCCTACAATTACTAGGCGCGGTGCTTACTCCTAACTCCGGACAATTTTTCTCAGATATGGGAATAAAGCCGCTCATCGTCTAGAGTGGGAGTGTAAAGAACAAGTAGCACCGATGACTGGTTCAAAGGGATTATAAAGAGCATCGTCTAACACCTTCAGCCGTAGCCCAATAAGTAATATTTCCTGTTTTCCCCATATTTCCCCCATAGTCACCGGGAGCAAATGTAACAAGATATTGCAAATATTTTAAAAATCTTGAAAAATCGTTTAAAACTGAAACAAACCGATAATCTGCATTCTTAACCAAATCATCAAGGAAGACTATGAATAACATCCAAAAATATCGCTTTGCCTGCACTCTGACCTTTGGAGATATTTACGGACAAATCATCATTTGGTTAATCGTTATTTTCATCAGCTTGGCATCAACCCTGGCGTTGTGGAGTAGCACTCGCGAAATCTATGCCCTAATGACCGTGGGTTTAATCCTGGTGCTGTCCATTCCTTTTCTGCTGTTTGCCTTTGTCACCACCCTGCTCAACCATATCGAACTGATCGAGGTAGACCCAGCCACGGAGAAAAAAGGCAGCATCAGCGCCAAGAAGCCCAGTGGCCAGAAACCGGCGCAAGCAGCGGGTTAAAACCGTGATGGTGTTTCCCCATCATGCGCGGAAATCTAGAATCTTTCTAAAGAAATTCCCTACGAATTCGTGGGGAATCTTTTTTTGGGTGACTATAGATGTTGGGCGCACCATGATGGATTGATCAATTTCTTGTTTTCAACCATAAATTATTCCCCGCCTCTAGACTGGCATTCCCAGGCAGAGCCGCATTCCCAGGCAGAGCCTGGGAACGAGAGGAAAAACGAGAGGAAAATCATAAATTATTCCCCGCCTCTAGACGGGCATTCCCAGGCAGAGGAAAACGCGAGGAGAGCGAGAGGAAACAACATCATGTTTCGCCCTTATATCAGAAAATTAGAGGGAAAAATATGCTAGAACACGACGTGATCATCGTTGGCGGTGGTTTAGCTGGTTGCCGCGCTGCTGTAGAAATTAGCCGAATTGATCCTAAATTAAATGTGGCAGTGGTGGCGAAAACTCATCCTATTCGTTCTCACTCCGTCGCCGCCCAAGGAGGAATCGCTGCCACTTTAAAAAACGTCGATTCTACGGATAGCTGGGAAGCCCATGCTTTTGACACGGTAAAAGGTTCTGACTACCTGGCTGACCAAGATGCCGTGGCCCGATTGACCCAAGAAGCGCCTAATGTGGTGATTGATTTAGAACACATGGGGGTGTTGTTCTCCCGTTTACCCGATGGTCGGATTGCCCAACGAGCTTTTGGCGGCCATAGTCACAACCGCGCTTGTTATGCGGCAGATAAAACCGGCCATGCGATTTTGCACGAATTGGTGAATAATTTACGCCGTTACGGGGTAGTTATTTACGATGAGTGGTATGTGATGCGGCTAATCCTGGAGGATGGATGCGCCAAAGGGGTGGTTATGTATCGCATTAAAGACGGTCATAAGGAAGTGGTGCGGGCAAAAGCGGTGATGTTTGCCACGGGCGGTTATGGTCGGGTGTTTAATACTACGTCTAATGACTATGCTTCTACGGGGGATGGCTTGGCGTTGTCCGCTTTGGCAGGAGTCCCCCTGCAAGATATGGAGTTTGTCCAGTTCCATCCTACCGGCTTATATCCTGTGGGCGTGCTGATTTCCGAGGCAGTTCGCGGTGAAGGGGCTTATTTACGCAATAGCGAGGGCGATCGCTTCATGGCTAATTATGCTCCCAGCAAAATGGAGTTAGCCCCCCGTGATATTACTTCTCGTGCCATTACTTTGGAAATTCGCGCCGGTCGGGGGATTCATCCTGACGGGACAGCCGGTGGGCCTTATGTCCATTTGGATTTGCGCCATCTGGGCCGAGAAAAAATTATGAGTCGGATTCCCTTCTGCTGGGAAGAGGCACACCGCTTGTTAGGTATCGATGCGGTAGAAGAACCGATGCCAGTGCGACCTACGGCCCACTATTCTATGGGGGGCATTCCGGTGAATATCGACGGTCAAGTCCGCAGCGGCCCCGATGGGTTGATCGAGGGCTTTTTTGCCGCTGGGGAATGCGCTTGTGTGTCCGTACATGGGGCTAATCGTTTGGGCAGTAATTCCCTATTAGAATGTGTGGTCTATGGCAAAATTACCGGGGCAGCGATCGCGCCTTATGTGCAAAACCGCAAGCTGCCCGAAGTAGATGAACAACGGTACTTGAAAGAAGCTGCCGCTTCGATTCAAAGCCTGCTGGACAAACCCGGAAAATATCGCATTGGGGAAGTGCGTCAACAATTGCAAGATGCGATGAGCGAACATTGTGGGGTATTTCGCACCGAAGAAGTGATGCAAGAAGGCTTTACCAAATTAGATCGATTCCAGGAACAATATCAAGAGGTTTATCTGGATGATAAAGGTAAGCTTTGGAATACGGAAATTGTCGAAGCTTTGGAATTGCGAAATCTGATTGCAGTGGCCAAGTTAATTTTAGGTTCAGCTATTACCCGCAAGGAAAGTCGGGGGGCACATTCTCGCGAAGATTATCCCCAGCGTAATGATGAGCAATTCCTCAAACATACCTTATCTTATTATTCGCCAATGGGGATTGATATTGCTTATCGTCCCGTAGCGATGGGTATGTTTGAACCCCAGGAACGGAAGTATTAAGGGACAAGAAACCGGGTTTTTTTTGTAAATCTTTGCTGAAAACCTAGTAGGGGCGATTCGCGAATCGCCCCTACTAAGTAGGTGGGCAGAAATAAATGCACCACAGACCCAATGAGAAAAAAACTGTCATTCCCGCGAAGGCGGGAATCCACAGCCTATCGGCGGGGAACGAAAAGTGCAATTAATTATGTTCACCTACTTATAAACCCGGTTTATTTGACGCCAATTGTCAAATAAACTGCTAAAAACCCAATTTATTCATTTTGCTTCATAAAAATCATCTAAAATACTTTGAATTTGCTCCTTAGTAATATCTTCTTGTTCCGATTTACTATAAATCGTCAATAACAAAATGCTGGTTTCTGATTCCAGTAAATAAATAATGCGATAGCCGCCACTTTTTCCTTTTTGGATATTACTATTTTTAGCTCTAATCTTGTAAACATAAAGATTATCGCCAAAACCAGAAAGGCGATCGCCTAATAATATTTTTTGCTGGAGTTGTTCAATAATCGGATCAACATCCTGTCTAATACTCCGACATTTTTTTGATAGCCGATATAATTTTCTTTCAAATTCATCAGCAAATATCACAGAAAATGGTACATTACTCATGCTCGATTCTATCCCATAGTTCAGAAATTGGTCTAGTTTTCCCTGCTTTAACATCTTGCAAAGCTCGGATTAAACTGCCTTGAATTTCCTCGACGGGAGTATCATCAGGATCCAATACATCTTCATCAGCGATCAACAGGATAACTTTGACTCGACTGTCGGATTTAATCTCTAAAGGTTCATCTAACAATAGTTGACCCTGGCGATCGACTTTTCCCATAACCTCAACTGCTTTCATTGCTTTACCTCAAATGTGTAATATTTAGGGGGTGGTTAGTCACCGTGAGTTTATTTTAGCAAATTTACCATCCAAAAACATGGTTTTTTATTAAAAATTTGTTAATCAGAAAAGATAATTCGCTATCGATCGGCAGTTTTTTGCGGCGGTTTATAAATTAATCTTTGATTATTTTGTTGGGTAAAAGCATCACTGGTATATATTTATACTGCCGCTTGTTAACGGGGCAAGAAACCGGGTTTCTATGACATTTGTTTGTTGGTGGCAAAGATGGTCTAAAGAAACCCGGTTTCTGGGGTTGGTGGCAAAGGTTATCTGAAGAAACCCGGTTTCTGGGGTTGGTGGCAAAGGTTATCTGAAGAAACCCGGTTTCTGGGGTTGGTGGCAAAGGTTATCTAATGTTCCGGTTTCGGCACAGGCAGCCAATTGAGGAGCAGATCAGTCAAACCAATGGGGATCTTCCGTAAGTACATCCAGAATCACATTGCTATCCACTAACACATTTGTCATTCTTCACCTCTGGTTAAGTCGAGAATTTCATTAGTGGTCATGTCTGTAGTTGCTTTGCCTCGCATGGCAGCAATGAGGGTAACTCCTTTGGATTGAGTTTGTTCTCCTTGATATCGCCAGGTTAAGAAGTCTAAGAAAACTTTTACTTCTGCTAGAGCAGGTTGGGGTAATTTTCTAATGATTTCTAATATTTCTGTTTCAGTGTTTAACATAATTTATGGGACAATTATGAGAGAATAATTGATCGACTGATGACCAAAATACAAGCTAATCATAACACAGAAACTTTCACAAACCCGGTGTCAGAAACCGGGTTTGTAAACCCCAGGGACAAGAAACCGGGTTTCTATAAAAGTTGTTGGTTGGTGGCAAAGGTTAACGTTAATTACCCGGTTTCTATTCGCCCCAGGGACAAGAAACCGGGTTTCTTAAGACAACCTCTGCCACCGCACCGGACTCTACATAGAAACCCGGTTTCTAATCGCTTCAGGTTTCTCACCGCCCCAGGGACAAGAAACCGGGTTTCTTAAGACAACCTCTGCCACCGCACCGGACTCTACATAGAAACCCGGTTTCTAATCGCTTCAGGTTTCTAGACCTAGGTTTTGGGGTTAATTTTCGGCAAACAAGAAACCGGGTTTCTATAAAAGTTGTTGGTTGGTGGCAAAGGTTATCTGAAGAAACCCGGTTTCTGGGGTTGGTGGCAAAGATTTACTCAAGAATCCTGGTTTCTTTTCCTTTCAATCTTTTTCTTGGTCAGCCACCACGCCCCAACAGAACATAAAGAACTGATCGCTAAAGCAATAATAAATGGATGAGGGGGAAGTAAGAGGCGATCGCGACTAGGAAAACCCCAAGGTTGAGTAATTAAACCGGAACTGGAAGCCATAATTGCTCCTGCGGCAATTCCCACACTAACGGCTTCAATTTGGTCTCGTAACTTTTGATTTTCTTCTTCGTCTTGTTCTCGATCGGCTTCCAGTTGTTTTTGAAACTGTTGGTCTTGTTGATGTAACTGTTCTAAAAAATTATGTTCTTGTTGGCGTAGTTGTTCTTGCAGTCGTTCTTCTTGTTCTTTCTCTTGTTGTTGCCAAGTGCGATCGCATTGGGCTTGGTCAATTTCCACAATGGCGCGAATAGAGGAAACTGCCTGGGAAATTAACCCCGTTCCCTGTTCAAAATAACTTAAATCCGCTTCAATTTGACCTCGGAATTGGGGCGCGGTTTGTTCCCCGAAGTGTCGCCAAAATGATAGTTCTTCCTTATCGGTTCCTAGTATAGCACAAATTTGCTCAATTTTGTCATTATAATTGTTAAGATTTATGTTAATTGTGTTCAATAAATCTTTCATTTTCCGCAAAAGGCGATCGTAAATCAGAGAATCAGCGGAGAGTTGTTTTAACTGGGTTTTTAATATTTGGAGATAGGTGTTATCTTGGGGGTCAGGTTGGGCGGCATCAATTTGGATTTGAATTGCGTCTAAACTCGGGTCTAGGCTGAGATAATATTGTTTGAGTTGTTGGTAAATTTCCCGGCTATCTTGAAAGGCTTTGGTGATTTTATGGCGATAGAAAAATAGGTCAAAAGTTGGCTGAAAGCATTTACTTAGATTTCTATCTGCTATTTTATCTCGGAATAGCCAGATGAGAGTATGAGGGGATTTATCGGGTTCGCGGGGGTTGCCATATTCAAAAATCGGGCTACAAAATAATTCTCCCAAGCGAGAGGGTGAATTATTTTGACTGAATAAAGCTTGATAGCATTGATTGGCAATTTCGGTTAATTTAGCGCCTTTTAAGTCTTGATTTTCTGGGGTTAAATTGAGGGTTAATAGCAGAGTTTGTCCGAGAAAATATTGGCTTGGGGGAAAGGGTAAAATCTGCTGGGGGTTAAAGTATTGCAGAACCGGAATTTCTACAGTGTTCGCGGGGTTGCTATCATCATAGCCAATGTTGAAAAATACCCCATAACTGTCTTCGGGAATTTGGACAGGTTGGATAAAACCTTCCATCTTGGGAATATCTGGAAATTTATGGGGGGTGAAGGGAATCTCCGTTTGGGGTGGGGGGAGGAGGATGCGATTTTCGGTGATGTGAAGCACGGGTATCAGTCGGGTTGGGGTGAGGTGAGACAGGAGGCGATCGCAATTTTTCCACAGGGGGTGAATGTCTCCCTGGGTGTCATCTTCCCGGAGATGATAAGCACATAAATAAAGATTGGGGGCGAAAATGCTCATAATAACTGATTATAATTTATGGGAGTAGCTTGTCCGGCAGCGCGTTGTTGTTTGGCTTGACGGGCAGCGGCAACTAAGGCGGATTTTGTCCGATTAAACGCCGTATCCCACCGTTGTTCATCTTGCAAATCGGCGATATATTCCCGTAAATGTGAAATCACTTGGATTTGAACCGTATCGGGTAAGGATTCAACCAGATTCACTAAGTCTTGAATTGCTGGGGATGACATTTGTAAAACTCCTGAGTTAATGATTTGAAGTTGCCATAAAAACCATCAATATTTCTCCTCTTTTTTGCCCATTTTCGGGGCGCGGGTTAGCAGAATTTCCGTAATTTTCGGATAGATATTTTTATAAGCCGTGTCCCCGGTATTGGGGGAATCATTATCGGCACCACTTAGCTTGCGGGTACTCGCTGCATCCACTGCATCGGTTATCGCCTCATAATTGGAAAACCAACTTTCCAAACACTCAGCTATTTGTTCATCCGATGCAGTTTTTAGCTTAATTAATTGGTTTTGCAAGTCTCCTAAACTGTCCGATACTTCTGGATTCTTAAACAGTTCTGGATTATTTTCCCAAACCGATAGAAAAGCGCTGATAAGTTCTTCTGGGTTCATAATTATCCTAACCGGGCTTAACGACTAAAAGACGGAGGCGGTTACTCTACTTATTTTACGCTCCAATGGCACAAAATGCCGCCCAGTAGTAGGGAGACTCAAACCGTTTAGCATCCAGTTTATTTTTCCAAGCGCCAAAGGTGAGTCTTTTTTTCATTTCCTTCCGTCGTTCTGGGCTAATCACGGCACAGCTATCAGTCCAGTCTAACAAATCTTGCACCGTCGCTTCCCGCAACCATTTCTGAGTCTGCTGCAACGCCAAAACCACGGACAGTTCCGACTGCTGCTGGAGAGTTTGATAAAACTGAATCATTAAAATCGCCGTCGAGATATCCGCCACCGCCCAGAGGGTACTGACCACATTGGGAGAACCCGCCAAAATGAAGCCACTGGGTAAACCGATATATTCATCACTGGTGGAGGTGATGTCGGTGATACCCGTTTCGCAGGCGGACAGGGTGACGAGACGGCAGTTGGTCAGGTCAAGGCGTAAGATATCCTCTAAGGTCAGACATTTTTGCAAGTCCAGCAGTTTGTTGTCTTTCAGGGGCAGATAGCGGCTGGGGTCATCCGTTGGGGGAGGGGGCGTAAATTCGCTTTTAGCCAGGATGAGGGCGGATTTGAGGGCATCTTGAAAGTTGAAGTAGCCGTGACAGGAGAAGTGGGTACAGTGGGCATTTTTCAGGGTTTCGGCATCGATAGCGGCTTTTTCGGCTTGGTCATGTTTGAGGACTTGGTGGGGGTTAAACAGGGATTGGATGGCTTCCACTTCCATATCGGTAAATTGGAGGTCTTGGGTGGGGTTTTGGATAGCGAAGAGTTGGTTAAAGTGCGGGCGTTGCCGATTTTGGGCTTGTTTGAGGACTTGGCAGTTGGGGGCGTAGGCGACTCCCTTGGGGAAGAGGTCTTGGAGGAGTTTGCCCTTACCGTCTTCTGTGGCAATAGGTAAGGCATGGAAGGGGAACAGGTGCAGGAAGCGGTGAGGGATGAGGATGAGTTTTTGGCAGTTGGGGAATTGTTGCCGCAGATTTTGCAGGATTTCATCCAGATGCAGGATTTGGGCGAGTTGTTCTAGGCGTTGGGGGAGGTATTTTCGCCATTGGCTGTTGTTATCGATATAGTCGTCGATATAGGCACCTGTCCAGTCGATGAGGTTTTGTCGGTCTTCCTGAGAGGATTGCCAGAGGTTGAGGGTTTGCTTCGTGAGGGTGAATATGAGACATTTGTCATTCAGCACATACCATTCTAGGATGACGGTTTCATCATCCAGTAGAGATTGAATATCTGCGAATTTCAACGGTTTATAGGGATATTTGGCTTGGAATTCTTCCCGCAGTTGACTAATGTGGGTATAGTCGGGGTTGGGGTCTTGTTGCAGGCGGCGGTCTTCCTCAGAAATCGCTTGACGCAGTTCTTGCAAACGTTGGCGGACTTCGGCGGGAATGTCTCCCTCTGGGTATGCGTCTCGGGTGGCGATTAGTTCTGTTAGATTGCGGGCTTTACTGCGATCGGCGTATTCAATCGTGTCGGTATATCTGCCCAATTCTAGGCACACTTCCACCATGCTGCGATAAAGTCTACCCCATTTTTCGTTCAATTTTCGCTGGGCTTGGTCGCCTGAAGTAACTTCTCCTCGGAGATATTCAAAGGTATCAAGTGCATCGGCAAACGTGACATAGGCGTTGTCGAGAGCATTTTTTTTCTGGGTAGCGTTGCTGGTGTAATGTTGAGATTGGGCTTGGTAGACAAGTCCTAAGTTATTAAGGGTTGCAGTGTATTTTTGAGGAAAAGAAACACGAGTACGGACTTCGAGGGCTTTTTTATAGAGGCGAATCGCCTGCCCCAGATTCTGTTCTCGCTCTCCCCAGATGCGGTCACTGTAGGCCATAGCCAAGTGATTTTGTGTTGATGCCCATTCTTGGGGAAACGCAGTACGAGTATAAATATCTAAAGTTCCTTTACAAGCAGCTATAGCTTCTTCAAGGTTATTCGCTCTGTCTCCTTCAACACGGTCAATGTACGCATATCCCAAGTTGTTTTGAATCATTGCCCATTTTTCCGGAAAAGCGGTGCGAGTATAGACTTGTAAAGCGGCTTTGTAATAAGCAATAGACTGCTCTATATTGTCCGATCGCTCGCCTTGGATACGGTTTTTGTAGGCATTACCCAAATTATTTTGAGTATTCGCCCATTGTTCAGGAAAAGCTTTACGAGTACGCACTTCTAAAGCCGCTTTATGACAAGCAATAGCTTGTTCTTGGTTATCTGCACTTTGTCCTTGGATACGGTCAAGGTAAGCATTCCCTAAGTTGGTTTGAATCCTTGCCCAATCTTCAGGAAAAGCTTTACGGGTATAAACTTCTAAAGCAGATTTATACGCTACAATTGACTTCTCTACGTTATTTGCCTGATCTCCTCTCCGATCTGTGTACGCATTTGCTAAATTGATTTGAGTCCCTGCCCATTCTTGAGGAAAGCTTTCTAGGGTAAAAACTTCTAAAGCTGCTTCATAGCAGGCGATAGAGCGTTCCACATTGTCTACCCAATATCCTTGAATGCGCTCTCTATAGGAAATTCCTAAACTTCCTTGAGTTACTGCCCATTCTAGAGGAAATGCCTCACGAGTATAAACTTCTAATGTTGCTTCGTAACAGATGATGGAAAGTTCCAGATTTTGCGATCGCTCCCCCCGAATACGTTGTTGATAAGCAGTGCCTAAATTTCTTTGAGTTGTCGCCCATTGTTCAGGAAAAGCTTCACGGGTATAAACTCTTAATGCGTTTTCATAAGCGGCGATGGAAAATTCCAGGTTTTGTGATCGCTTCCCCCAAATACGTTGTTGATAAGCAGTGCCTAAATTTCTTTGAGTTGTTGCCCATTGTCCAGGAAATTCTTCATGAGTATAAACTTCTAAAGCGGCTTCACAAGCAGCAATAGACAGTTCTATATTTTCTGCTTTTTCTCCCCGAATGCGTTGTGTGTAAACATTACCTAAGTTAGCTTTACTCCTTGCCCATTGTTCGGGAGCAGCTTCACGGGTAGAGACTTCTAAAGCGGCTTCACAAGCAGCAATAGACAGTTCTATATTTTCTGCTTTTTCTCCCCGAATGCGTTGTGTGTAAGCATTTCCTATATTCATTTGAACCATTGCCCATTTTTCCGGATAGGCTTCACGGGTATAAAATTCTAATGCGGCTTCACAAGCAGCAATGGAGACTTCTATATTATCTGCACGCTCTCCCTGGATGCGGTATAAGTAAATAATGCCCAGATTATTTTGCGTATCTGCCCATGCTTGGGGGTTTACTTGACGAGTTTGAACTTCTAAAGAGGAGTTTAAGCAAGCGATCGCCATTTCCAGATTTTCTGACCGTTCCCCTCGGATGCGCTCGCCATAAACAGCCCCAAGATTTCCATTAACTGTAGCCCATTCGGTGGGATAAGCAACACGAGTGAAAACTTCTAATGCCGCCTGACAAGCGGCAATTTCACGTTCCAGATTTTCTGCCCGGTCCCCCCGAATACGCTCACCATAAGCAGCCCCAAGATCATTTTGCGTCCTTGCCCATTGTTGTGGGTATGCTTCACGAGTAAATATGGTCAGGGCAAGCTCATATCCGGCAATAGCAATTTCCACATTACTCCACCGATTGCCTAATGGAAACTGACAAATTAAACCACTAAAATTAACGAGTATTTTGGCAATATTTTGTAATTGTATTACATTGAGATTACGGAAATTCTGATTTGCCCAATACCGTAGAACCTCAACAAGTCTGGGAGTGAGATTGTCTTGATTATCTCGAAGTATAGAATAAATAACTGAAGGATTAACATGATTTTTTGAAGTAGCTTGCAACACCTCCATCAAAAAAATGAAATTTCTTTTATTCTCAACTTCGTTTAAAAGATTATTGATCCTTTCCCATTGTTGGGGAAACTCTTCATGGGGATAGAAGCCTAAAGCAGTTTGGTAATAAGAAACGGCCACATTCAAATTTTTTCCCTGTTTCCCTAGAATCCGGTTACTATAAGCAATTCCCAGATTTACTTGGGTTTCTGCCCATTTTTCCGGATAGACTTCACGAGTATAAACTTCTAAAGCAGCTTGATAAACAGCAATGGCTTTTTCCAGATTATCGGCTCGCTCTCCCTGAATGCGCTTGATGTAACTATTTCCCAAGTTAGTTTGATTGATAGCCCACATTTTAGCATCATTCTCTTTGGTAAAAACCGTGGCAATGATTTCATAACCAGAAATCGCAATTTCGAGATTATTTGACTGGCTCCCTAAGCTAAAATTTTGAATCAAATTCGCAAATTGACCAATATCGGCGGCAACTCTAATCGTTTGAATTTTATCTGATTGACTAAAAAATTGACTCGCCCAAAGTCGCAATATCTGGGCTAAATTCACATCTAACTTACCTAAATTCTGTTGCAGGATAGGATAAACCACCGAGGGATTACCGCGACTTTTTGAAGTGGCTTGTAACACTTGCATTAAAAACCGATGATACTCGTCCCCGGCAGCCTTGGGTTGACTGGCGCTATTCGACATTCCAGAGGACTGATTCTTGACATATTCCCCTAATTGTTGCGCCAAATCCCGCAGAAACTGTGCTTGATTTGCCTCCCCTCTGGCTTGCAACTGTTCTGCTACCACTCTACACTGCTGCAAGAACCCCACATCAATCTGTTCCCGTTGACGCTTCAGGATGGAGTTGACTTCCCCACGGGGACATTCCAGGAGTTCTTGAATCAGGGAGAGATAAGCCTGCACTCGTTGTTCATCCATAGCGGCGCACCGGGTAGGGGATAGACCCCGATTTTACCCCATTCCCAGACCTCAGAAACCGGGTTTCTTTGTTAAATCTGGGTGAAGGAATCGAGATGCTGCCAGAAACTGGGTTTCTTTTCCAGCGGATCCAAACTCAGTTTTCTCTGACAAGATGAGTTATAATCATCCTGAGACTCCAATCATCTGAAAACTCAACCCTGACCATGACTCGGCAACCTACTGAAAATCAACCCCTGGCGATCGCCGCACGAGTCACCAGCTTTAAAAATGAATCGCACTGTTGGTTTAATTGTATCAGCAATTTAAGTTAAAATCAAGCCCTTAATTACTCATATCATCCTGATTAAAATGACTCGAAAAATCAACCTTGAACTTCCCGACGATCTGAGCCAACGTTTAGAATCCAAAGCTCAAATCATCAACCTCTCTTTAGAAGCAATGATCTTAAAATCATTAGAGGACTTAGCTACCCAACCTGATGATCCAATTGCCGCACTGATTGGCACATTAAGCGCTGAAAATAACGATATTGCATCTCGCCACGACGACTATATTGGCGAAGCCATTTATTCACGGGAGTTGCCCAGTGAATAATAGTGTATTTGTTGATACTTCTGGCTGGGCCAACTTATTTATCAAAACTGAACCGGATCATCAGTATGCAGTAGAATGGTTTACTCAAGCTAGACAACAAAAATACTTAATGGTGACAAGTAACTATATTGTCCTTGAACTTGTAGCATTGCTCAATAGTCCACTTAGAGTTCCTCGCCCCCAAATTTTTCAATATATTGATGCGATTCAATCTGCTCCTTATTTGCAACTCGTTCGCGTCAATCAGCAGATTGAAAATGCCGCATGGTAACTTTTAAAAAAGCGGTTAGATAAAAATTGGTCACTGGTTGATGCCACATCATTTATAATCATGCAACAATTAGAAATTACCAACGCTCTAACTAGCGATCATCATTTCGATCAAGCGGGTTTTGTTCGTCTTCTTAAATCCTAGAGCGCTGTTTATCCATCGCCGCGCACCAGGTAGGGGATAGACCCCATTCCCAAACCTCAGAAACCGGGTTTCTTTGTTAAATCTTTGTGAAGAAACACCAGATGCTGCCAGAAACCGGGTTTCTTTTCCGGTGGCTAAAAGCCCGGTTTTTCCCTGAAAAGATTAGTTATAATAATTCTGAGACGCCAATTACCTGATAAATCAACCCTTCATCGCTTATGAAGGACTGCAAAAACCGGCAAATGACTCTTGTTTTATTCCCATTTTTTCGAGAGTAATTGAGTTCAAGGTACAGCAGATTGAATTTTGAGAGGGGATAGCCGGGTAATCTTCCGTTATCCTATCCAGAATCACCTTGCTATCCCCGACGACCCGTCATTGCTCATTGCTGCTGCAAAATGGCGATTAATTTTGCCACGATTTCTGTCAGCTTATCGGATTTCAACTTTCCTGCTTGATAGGCAATTATTCTTTCATTTGCAGTAAAAACTCGATTAGACTTAACGTAACTGATTCTATTGAGACTTCCTGTTTCAAAATCACTATCTTCAATCCGGGTTGTATAGTCATCATTAGCAAACTGACTGGTAATCTGACAAAGAATTAAATCGTTTTTATTCAATTGGGCTAGGACTAACGCAGGTCGTCGCTTCGCCTGGGTCAAATCAGAAAAAGGAAATGGAACAACAACTACATCACCTTTTACAAATGTTCCCATGCTTTATCCTCGGCTGGGGTTAGCCAAACTTCTGCTAAACTAGCTTCACTCAAGCGGCTAATTTCTAAATCAGCTTTCTGACTTTCTTTGAATTCCAGAAACAACAAAAAATCTAAAACTTCTTGGAGGGTCGATTCCGACGATTGTTCAATTTTTTCGATGAGTTTTTCTTTAATTTCCAAATTCATACCACCTTTTCCTGGAGATGATTTTTCAGTAGATAACCTTAAACCCAAGTTTTACTCCGAAAGTTTTTGGAATTTTATTTTTGGGGATTTCCCTGGACAACATCGCAAACCACCCTATGGGTTCCACCAGTCATTTTAGCACATTCCCCATGCCCAAACCTCAGAAACCCCACCCTAACCCTCCCCTTGCTAAGGGGAGGGGACCGGAGTCCTCCCAACATTTTACCTGAAGAAGAACCCCACCCTAACCCTCCCCTTGCCAAGGGGAGGGGACCGGAGTCCTCACCTACGACTTGCTATTCCCTGTGACACTGGCATATTGAGCCGCACCGTAAGCAGCACTGTCTGGGAGCCTATCAATAGACCATTCCACCCTGGTCTGGGTGAGATGAGGGAAACTATGGTCAAGTTCCTGACGAATCCAGGCGATCGCATCCTGTTTAAATCGTTGATATGCCCCTTCGGATGCCATTTTTTCCTTTTCTTGCGCTCCCCCAGAAATCACAATCAGGTCACAGCCTATCGTATTGATGAGATTACGAGCCGCTATACCCAGGCTGGTAAAATACTCTTGCCAAATAGCCACAACATCGGACAGAGGATCATCCATTTGACCCAATCGACGGAGGGTTTTCGCCACCTCCATCGGCTCTCCTTGTAACGCTTCCGGCACATTCCCCTTAGCTTGTCGGTGTTTAACCATATTTCTCAGACCCAATAAAGAGGCTCTCGTTTCCACACATCCCCTCGCACCACATCCGCAGAGGTCCGCATTTTCCGAACTATGAATACAAATATGACCCAATTCTGCGGAAACAGCCGGAGCCGACCAGATTTTCCCGTTGATAATCAAAGCGCCGCCTAATCCCGTTCCGGTAATAAACTGAGCCATCACAGAAGAAGCCCGATTTTGAGCCTCGCGGATCCTGTATTCCCGGTAAGCCGCCGCGTCTCCATCATTGAGGAGGAAGGCGGGTAACTGGAGAGCCCCGGAGAGTTTTTGGGCAATATTCACCCCTTGCCAAGAGGGATCAATATTGGTAGGATAAACACACATTCCCGAAGCATCAATAGGAGCGGGACAACAAGCACCGATCGCTTTTAAATCCTGGAATTGTAGCTCATTGGCTGCGAGTAGCTCACTGGTGGCCGTTTTAATCACATCTACCGTAGCGTCGGGACCCTCAGAGGCGCTGCTGGGACGATCTAACCTTTTTCCGATCGCCCCTTGTTTTGGCTCAAATAATCCCAGTTTGACCGTACTAGCACCAATGTCAATCCCCAAGTAAATGCTCATGATTTTTTCCTAAAATCCAACTCCTTCGGATTATAAACTTTGTAGGTGAGACCCAATGCAATGTCACCCAACATTTTACCTGAATGGATTTACCTGAATGGGTTGGGTGGCCCTTCCCTATTTTAACTCTAAAATTTAGGCAAACTCTTGATGGGATTATCCCACAATCGAGGTCAATCCCATCATATTCATGGACGAGTTGATGGAATCTTTTAAGCATCAAATACCGGAATGCTATGCGCTTAAGCGCAGGCTGCGCCAACGCCCCTACAGGTATTTGTGGTTTACTCAACAGAAAATTGCTGTAAATCTTGGTGAAGGAATCGGAAGACTGCCAGCAAATTCAGGGCGCCTCTCTATTTCGATGGGTTCGATCTGTATCTGGATCTCTGTGTCTGGATCGAGGGGGGCGAATCCCTGACCGCGAATCCCTGACCGCGAATCGCCGATAGATTTGGGTCTGCAACCGTTTTCCGATAAACTGAGGATTGCTTTATTGTTGTTTTGTTAATCTGAATTTAAAGTCTGTGCGAAAAATTATTCTGGCCGGTAACTGGAAAATGTATAAGACTCAGGCAGAGTCTCTAGAGTTTGTACAAGGATTTATGCCTGAGTTAGCGAACACCCCCAGCGATCGCGAAGTGGTGCTCTGTGTGCCTTTCACCAATTTGGGGGTGATGGCTGAGAAGTTGCAGGGAACCCGCGTGAAACTGGGCGCCCAAAATGTTCACTGGGAAAATGAAGGCGCCTATACGGGGGAAATTTCGGCCCCAATGCTGACGGAAATTGGCGTGAATTATGTGACGATCGGTCACAGCGAACGCCGTCAGTATTTTGGTGAAACTGATGAGACGGTGAATCAGCGCATTCTAGCGGCGCAAAAACACGGCTTGACGCCGATTCTCTGTGTGGGAGAATCCAAGCAACAACGAGATGCCGGGGAAACCGAATCTCATATTTTCCGCCAGTTGGCGCAAGATTTGGTCGGTGTTGACCAAAGCAATTTGGCGATCGCTTATGAACCGATTTGGGCGATCGGGACTGGAGATACTTGTGCGTCCGAGGAAGCTAATCGCACGATCGGCTTGATTCGTTCTAAGTTGACGAATGCTGATGTGCCGATTCAATACGGCGGTTCTGTGAAGCCAGAAAATATTGATGAAATTATGGCTCAGTCAGAAATTGACGGCGTATTGGTCGGTGGGGCCAGTCTCACTCCTAAGAGTTGGTCGCGGATTGTGAATTATCAATAAAATTGGTTGTTGGTTATTGGTTACTGGTTCGACCGGAATAACCAATAACCAATCACCATGAATCAATCACTATGAACAATCAAAATTCATGGCATGGGCGCGATATTGCTCCGCAACGTTTTCGCGAACGCACCTATATTATGGGTGTGTTAAATGTGACTCCAGATAGTTTTAGTGATGGGGGTCAATTTAATACCAAATCAGCGGCGATCGCTCGGGCAAAATCCCTGATAGCGGGTGGGGCGGATATGATTGATATCGGCGGTCAGTCCACTCGACCGGGGGCAGAAATTATTCCTTTAGATGAAGAGTTAAATCGAGTTGTCCCCATAGTTAAAGCATTGCGCTTGGGAGACGATGAAAATGCCCCTATTCCCGATCGCATTTTAATTTCTGTGGATACATTTCGGGCTGATGTGGCGGCAGCAGGGATTAAGGCTGGGGCGAATATTATTAATGATATTACAGGTGGAATGGGCGATGCGGAAATGTTGCCTTTGGTGGCCAAGTTAGGGGTGCCGGTGATATTAATGCATATTCGGGGAACGCCGCAAACGATGCAGCAGTTGACCGATTATGATGATTTAATTGGGGAAATTTACCAATTTTTTCAAGAACGGATCGAAGCAGCGATCGCTTGTGGGGTAAACCGGGAACAAATCATCATTGACCCTGGGATTGGTTTTGCCAAAACATTCGATCAAAATCTAGAAATTATCCGCCGATTAAGTGAGTTTAAATCCCTGGAATTACCCATTTTAATTGGTGCTTCTCGGAAAAGTTTTCTTGGCAAAATTTTAGACCAACCAGACCCGAAACAGCGGGTTTGGGGAACGGCTGCGGCTTGTTGTGCGGCGATTTGCAATGGGGCCAATATTGTCCGGGTTCACGACTTACCAGAAATGTGGGATGTTTGTCGGGTTGCTGATGCTATTTGGAAATAGTTTGGGGCGAGAAAATCAGAAACCGGGTTTCTTAATTAAATTCTCATAAACCCGGTTTCTTCTTTGCTACCAACAGTTATCTTTATTATCCACCAAAGAAACCAGGTTTCTTATCCCCACAGTCAACCGCAATACCCAGAAACCGGGTTTCTTCTCTGCTACCAACAGTTATCTTTATTATCCACCAAAAAAAACCGGTTTTTTTTTGCTTGAGGGGCGATCGCCAGCCAGATAATCTACTACTTAATTTGATAAATGTAAGCATCTTCAATCCACATCCGATTAACCATATTATTAGTCAGACGTTTACCTGATAAATTTAAATCCCATTGTTGTTGTAACTGACGTAAACCCTGAATTAATTCATGTTTGGGACTGACTGCGACAATTGCAGTCCAATCAATTTTTAATTCGGGTTGGACTTGGCGAAAGACGGAGAGAATTGCCTCGTAAGTTTTCAAGGGGCCTTTGCGATCGTACAGAGGTGAAGTGAGCATCAGCCGCCAGGTTTCGGGTTCTAGCGCGTAGATCCACAAAGCGGAATCAACGGATAAATCCGCTGCCTTGAGAGCGTCGATCAGTCTTTGGCCTTCTTCTATTTCTTGACTTACCAATGTTGCTGTAGCCATTGCAAAACTCCGTGATTAGGGTGGGTAATTGCTGAGTAAATATCGAGGGCTTTTTGTCGATTATGTTTTTCGTAACGGCTTTCTTCAGACCAGTCTTTGACTGTTGCCCATCGAATTGAAAAATCGTTATCGTTTAGGAGAGACTTTAATTGTGCATCAAGTTTAGCCACTTTAACAAGTTTTTCTAAATCGTGGGTGTAACTGTCCATCACAGTTTTCTTGTCAGGAAAATCAAATTTATGAGTTTGTTTGGCAATGCAAGCTTTTAAAGCGCATTCAATGACATAACCACTTAGATAGTAAGCACCAGAGTATTGACGATTTTTGAGCAGCACTTCTACTTCTTTAAGTCGAGTGAGTGCTAGGTTTTTTAAATCTTGCCTATTCAAAAAATTAGGATACCTCCATCAAACCCGCTATGTTTATTATAATACCTCATATTTCCCACCTTTAACTGTCACAAGGGACAGATCAATTATGGCCTTATTCTCAGAAACCGGGTTTCTTGCTACTGACAGTTATCTTTATTATCCACCAAAGAAACCCGGTTTCTTTTTTAGCTTGAGGGGCGATCGCATACGGTACTCAGAAACCGGGTTTCTTGAGTATAATTGATCTAGAGAATCGATCGCTTGCCCTGGTGCGAGTGAAATTTTCGATTACCAACTCACTAACCCATACAATCAATTTCTTTGACTATGCAGCCAATCCATTTTAATCAGGTTTTAGAAATTGCCGAATCTTTATCTGATTCTGAGCAAAATTTTTTAATTGAAATTCTCCAAAAACGATTACAAGAGAAACGGAGAAAACAAATCGCGGCGAACATTGCTGAAGCCCATGTAGAATATAAGATGGGAAAAACGCAAAAAGTTACGGTAGATGAATTAATGGCGGATTTAGATTAATGAATTTAGTTACATCATCTGCTTTTAAACGCGCTCTTAAAACCACTGTCAAAAAGTATCCTCAGTTGAAAGAGCGAATTGCCGAAAAATTAGAATTATTAGGCAGCGATCCGTTTAATGCTATCTTGCGGACTCATAAGTTAAAAGGAGAGTTATCAGGTGCTTGGTCTTGTACCGTAGATTATGATTGTCGGATTGTGTTTGATTTTGTCACCAATGAAGAAACAGGAGAATCTGAGATTTTGTTGATTGATATTGGCAGTCACGACGAAGTTTATTAAGGCGATCGCATACCGTGCCCAGAAACTGGGTTTCTTCTTTGCTACCAACAGTTATCTTTATTATCCACGACAGAAACCCGGTTTCTTATCCCCAGAAACCGGGTTTCTTCTTTGCTACCGACAGTTATCTTTATTATGCACCACAGAAACCCGGTTTCTTTTTTTGCTTGAGGAGCGATCGCCGGGTTCTTGGTGGAGATTATTTCTTTTGCCAACGCATCATCCGCACACAACACAAAAGCGTCACCAGTAGCCATGCTAATATAGATACACAGCATAATCCAGAATATGATGCCACAGGACCAGCCGGTGAAGACTGCTGCGTACTCACTTCAATAAATTGATTAACGTAAGGTTCAACCCCGTTCGCGTAAAAATCTTCCAGGGCTTGTCTTTGTTTCCATTTGCTTTGTTGGCTATCCATAATTCACCTCTGGCTTTGATTTGTGCCTTTTAGGTGAATTGTTTCTTTGGGCTTTGCCCAATCCAAATTGCCCAAACAAATCGCGAACCTTATGGTACGATTAGCTTTGAGGCTTGAATCAACCCAGTGCCTTTGGGCTGACTCACCCAGCCCCAGCAACCGCAAATTTTACTGAAAACGTCAGAATGTCACGAAAATACGGCAATCACGAAATTACCAGGGGCAATGTTTTAAAATTTGTTGAGGCAATACTTGCCTTGGCTTATGGGGAGATTAGTATTGCAGAAGATCGGCTGGAGAATACATTTAAAATTGAATGGCTACGAAAAGACGCAAATCAGTTGTGCATATCCGGTGAGACTTGGGTTGTCACCAGCAAAAGAACCGGACTTAAAGAAAAGCGTGAATTAGGCATCACCAAAAAGGATTTATGGATTTTAATGAAAGCGTATTGGCAGGATGAGAAAGCTTTAAGGCTACCGGAAAATCGAGATGGTACTTCCATCAATTATCAAGAGTGGGATAAGAATAAGCACGCACAAGCTTTTCAGGATATTTTTAGTTGCTTGACAGATTTAGGAATATTTACAGATAAAAGAAAGCGTGCAGATATCGAGGGTCGGACTGGTTATTGGCGATTTTCTATAAAACTTAAGTATAATCAGGAGGCAGCTAATAAAAATCAACAATTAGCAGTAATTAAGGATTTAGTGGAGCGAGAATTTGGTTTAATTGAGGAATCACCTCCGCTACCAGATGAGAAAAATAAACCAGAAAATACCAGCGAACCCCCTGACCTAAAATTATATAAAGCCTTACTAAAACTTGACTATACTAAACAACAATCGCTGTTTGAAGAATTTGTCACGCACCACCAAATTGGGGCTTGTTTAATTCATGGGTCGGCAGAGTGTGGCCCACGATGGCTGATGAATCGATTGATTCATCAGGTGCCCAATGGCGGCCCTGATAAGTATGTGAGAAAAATTAGCTTTTCTCGCACTACTCAAAACGGTTCTCTAGAGAGTATTTGTAAAGAGATTAGCCGGAAAATTGGCATTTCATCAACGGCTATTTTAGATATTGCTCAAAAAATCTGTGAGTTATGGCGATCGCAAACGGTAATTTTAATTTTTGACAATACCCATAATCTTGACGAAGCTTATTTGCAAGAATTTCTAGAAAAAATTTGGCAACCCATAGCAGATTTAGCTAACGAAAAGGGGACAACCTGTTACAATTATCGGTTACTGTTATTTTTGCTGGACTTCGACGGATGTACGAATGACTGGAACATCCCCTGTACCCAAGAAATTACCCCAAAATGGCAGCCTCGAACGCTGATTAAATTTAAGAAAATAGAACCGATTCCCCCGATGGAATTATCTTGTTGGCTAGAACAACATCTCTGTGATGAAAATTTGCCCGCGCAACCAACAGTTGTAGAAGAAATTTTAGCACAAAGTGAGGGAAATCATCAATATATTATGGAAGAAATTTGTCAACGTTGTAATATTACTTGGGAGGAACAAGAATCAAAATGGCTGAAATATTAGAACCAACCCTAACGCTAAACTATACCGGAAAAGTCCAACCCCCCCCAGGGCATGAGGATGAAAAAGGGCTGATTATTTATCCCTATTTACCCAGTGATGAACTGGTGGAAGCGGTTAATTTAGCTATTACCCTCCAGCGTCCTTTGTTATTGCAAGGAGAACCCGGTTCGGGCAAAACTAAATTAGCGCAAGCGGTAGCATTTGAGTTAGATTTACCCTATCTTTCCTGGAATATTAAATCCACCAGCAAAGCCCAAGATGGACTCTATACTTATAATAATTTAGGCCGATTGCGGGATGCTCAATTACTAGCCCTAAATCGCGTCACCGACCCAGAAGAAATTCAGCGGATGGATGATCCGAAAACTTATCGAGATTGGGGGCCGTTGGGTCAGGCATTTATGAATGAACAGCGAACCGTTTTATTAATTGATGAAATTGATAAAGCGGATATTGATTTTCCCAATGATTTGCTGTTGGAGTTAGACGAAAAGCGATTTACCATTCCCGAAACTAAGGAGGAAATCATCGCCAAGCATCCGCCAATTATTTTTATTACCAGTAATGCGGAACGGGATTTACCGGATGCTTTTTTGCGTCGTTGTTTGTTTCATTATGTTGAGTTTCCTCAGCGAGAACGTTTGATTGAGATTGTTCTGGCACATTTTAATATTTCTGAGGATAGTCCTGTAGTAGACTTAATAGAAACGGCGGTAGATAAGTTTTCCGAGTTGCGGGAATTTTTGCAGGAAGAAAAAGGTCAAGGGGCTAAAAAAGTGAGTACCAGCGAGTTAATTGATTGGTTTGATATTCTGCGACGCTATCCCCAAGATGAGGTGATGGGTAAATTAAATGGTCGGCTTCCTTATTTGGGAGTTTTGTTGAAACGCTGGGATGAGTATCGCCGTTATTTAAAGCGAGATGAGGAGTAAGATAGCAAATAAATGATGATGATTAATCCGACGCAAGTTAATGATTTGCCTTTGCGAGATTTGTTCGATCGCCTCCGGGAGGTTGGCTTTGTTTTGGGCATTGATGACTATCAACTTTTGTTAAAATCTTTGATGGCGGGTTTTGGTTTAGGTAGCAAACAAGCTTTAGGGAGATTGTGCAAAAGTCTATGGGTTAAGTCTCAGAAAGAAAGCGAAATTTTTGACTATTATTTTGAGGCTTACTTTAAGAGTTATTTTATCGAGGGAATAGGAGAACCAATTCTTAAAGAAACGGCGACACCAGCCCCAACTTTACCCCCAGATGTTCCGCAAACAACTGAGGATAATTTAACTTCAGATACTTCAGATACTTCAAAGCCAGAACTACAACCAATAACCGATTCTAGTCCATTACCGAGTCCATTACCGAGTCCATCACCGAGTCCGTCACCGAGTCCATTACCCAGTCCGTCATTGAAAAAAGATGAGCAATCTGTTACAGGATTGACTCAGGATTTTGTCGTAAATCAGGATACGGATTTTGCGCCAGAAATTCCTTTAAAATTTCAGGATGAGGTACAGGTTGCCAAAAGCAAACAAAGGGAATTCAGTTATCTGTTGTTGGCGGATTATTTGCCGGTGACGGGTCGGGAAATGAAACAAAATTGGCGTTATTTACGGCGCACAATCCGCGAAGGGCCAAAGGTTGAAGTGGATGTGGCAGCGACGATCGAACAGATTTCTCAAGAGGGATTTTTCTTGAATCCCGTGTTAGTTCCCCGACGAGTTAATCGAGTGGAATTGGTTTTGTTGTTGGATATTGATGGGTCAATGGTGGCGTTTCATCGGTTGGGAGATAGAATTAAGGAAACGGCAATGCGAGGGGGACAGTTGGGTCGATCGCAGGTGTATTATTTCCACAATTGTCCGGTGAATTTTCTCTATCGCGATCGCGCCCGATTAGACTATTTGACGATTGATGAAGTCTTGGATAGATTATCGCCAATATACTCCTGTGTATTGATTTTTAGTGATGCCGGGGCAGCCCGGGGAGGCTATAGTGAAGAAAGACTAGAATTCACGGAGAAATTTATCCGGCAGTTGCGACAAAAGTTACGCTATATGGCGTGGTTAAACCCGGTTCCCCAAGACCGTTGGGCTGGGACAAGTGCGGGAGTAATTGCTCAGTTTATGCCTATGTTTGAATGCGATAAAATTGGTTTAAGAAATGCCATTAAAGTGTTACGGGGTAATTTGGTATTTACTGGTTAATTACTGGTGACTAGGTTTTTCCTGGGAAGGAGGAATAACTACACTTCTGGTTCCTAGGCTCTGCCTGGGAACCCCATCAGCGAGGCTCTGCCTCGCAACTGCTTACGGGAGGCAGAGCCTCTAGACTCTTCGTTCCCAGGCAGAGCCTAGGAACGAGGGATTCTTGATATAAACTTGATATAAAATTGAACAGTTAATCAAAGCGAGAAAACATCAGTGGCGATCGATAATAATATCAATGGTCAACCCATAGAACCTAAAGAGTCTGTTAATGGACTCAAGCAAGTTGTACTATCTACAACACTATACACATTTGGCAACAAACAGAGTCCTCGTACACCACGTCAGGGTAAAGATATTGCGGTTGAAAATAATCAGGTTCAACCAACCCAACCCCCAACAGGTGCATCAACTTTTGCAGATATTGACTCTGCACCTTTGACCGGACACTATCATAGACTAGAGAAAAATACTCTGTTGCCTGAAGGTCTTGACGTAATCGCTGATGGCCGAGATGTTGGCGGTCCTCATTCACCAACTCATCATACTATCTATCCTAACCGAAAAATGCTATTCACAGAATTTGTGGATAAATTTCTAAACAGTGGGTGGGTTTACGTTGGGAAGAAAGAACTAAAATAACTTAAAACCTAAAAAGTAAAAAAGGAGAATTATGCTAAGTCAACAATTAACTACTCAAAATATTGACTTGTGGCAATCCCTTGTCACCAGAGAATTAGGCTATATTCAGAGTCGTCAAGAATTTCTGAACAGTTGTACAGACCGAGTAGCCATGCTTCAACAAGGATTACAAAATCCCAGAGAAAGAGGGACGGCATTACGATTATTTTTTTACCTAAATTTATCAGAACGTCAGCGTTTATTCAATGATTTAGTCTCTTTAGCTACTGTTGCTCATGCCGATATTGAACTATGCAGAGAAGCGATTCTTTCTCTGCCGAAAAATTGGTTATTAGCCAATATTGAAAACAGTGCAGAGGAGTGGTTGACTGATGGGACGGATGAAGAGTATCGGCGGTTATTAGAACTGTATATTAAGATTGACCATTGCCTGACTGAAAGTTTAGCGCAACGAGCGTTACAACATGAAGATCCAGATGTTAGAGAAGCCGGAGAAGATTTCCAAAACTATCTGAAAAAGAGATAATTTTCCTGGTTCCTAGGCTCTGCCTGGGAACCCCATCAGCGAGGCTCTGCCTCGCAACTGCTTACGGGAGGCAAGGAGGAATAACTACACTTCTGGTTCCTAGGCTCTGCCTGGGAACCCCATCAGCGAGGCTCTGCCTCGCAATTGCTCACGGGAGGCAGAGCCTCTAGATTATCGTTCCCAGGCAGAGCCTGGGAACGAGGGAGGAGTTTAAGAATAATCAGAATAATATTATTAATTAACTATGAAACTTGATGCTGCCCAACGGCGAATTGCTGCTTTTGAAAAAAGGTTTAGTGATGCCCATATTGATTTAGCTTGCCATGCGGCTTTACCATTGGCTTTAACCCCAGATTTACTCTATTGTATCTGGGGAAATTTTCAAAGAGATATTGAACAAAATTTTCTGGGGATTCCTTGGATTGCGGTGTCGGATTTAATCCTTTCTAGTCTTTGTGATGAGGTGGGGGATGAACTTTATGAAATGGATCAAACCGTGCGCCAAGAGTTGCTGGAAAGGTTGAAGCAGAATCGCCGATTTGGGAAAGAACGCTTGCAAGAAGTGGCGGGGTTGTTGCTGGCTTATGTACGGCGGGATTTAAATCATCCTGATTTCTATTATCAAGATTTTGCGGAGTCTCAAACTTGGGCGGCTTTAGCTTATATTAATCCGCAAGAGTCCGTGAGACGGTTGGTGGCAGCTTTTGAACGGGCTTATGGAGAGAATCCAGCGGATTTAATGCGCTTGGTTACTCTGACGGAAATGCTGCATCAACCGATTCCAGAGTTTGAAAAGTTACTGATTTTTGCCCGCGCAATGGGGCATTATCGCCGCAAGAAATATGAGGACGCAAAAGGTGAAATTAAGAAATTAACGATTAAAGGCGATCGAGTTGATTTGGGGAATAATATTACTATCTCTATTCCCCCAGAGTTGTTAGAACTGATTGCCAGTCCCCCGGATACTCCCCAGGATGAAGCAACTCAGAAGAAAATTGCTGAGTTGCTTAAAGTTATCAAAACTACTCAGAATGAAAATAGCCGTAGGCAGGCAATTCGGAGTTTAGGGGAAATCGGACAAGGCAATCCTATTGCGATCGCGGGTTTGCTTAAAGTTATTCAAACTACTCAGGATGAATATACCTGTATTCAGGCAGCAGTGAGTTTAGAGAAAATCGATCCAGGCAATCCAGCGGCGATCGCGGGTTTGGTTAAAGTTATCGAAACTACTCAGGATGAATATACCCTTTTGCTGGCAATTCGGAGTTTAGAGAAAATCGGACAAGGCAATTCTGAGGCGATCGCGGGTTTGGTTGAAATTATCGAAACTACTGAGGATGACTATACCCGTTGGCAGGCAATTCGGAGTTTAGAGAAAATCGATCCAGGCAATCCAGAGGCGATCGCGGGTTTGGTTAAAGTTGTCCAAACTGCTTGGAATGAAAATACCCGTATGCAGGCGATTTCGAGTTTAAGGAAAATTGACCCAGGAAATCCAGCGGTGATCGCGGGTTTGGTTAAAGTTATCGAAACTACTCAGAATGAAAATACCCGTAAGCAGGCAGCAGAGAGTTTAGGGAAAATCGGACAAGGCAATCTAGAGGCGATCGCGGGTTTGGTTAAAGTGATCGAAACTACTCAGGATGAAGATACCCGTATGCAGGCAGCAGAGATTTTAGAGAAAATCGACCCAGGCAATCCAGCGGCGATCGCGGGTTTGGTTAAAGTTATCGAAACTAATTGGAATGAAGATAAAGAGATTGATTTTACTCAACTATCATTTGTCGCCAATTTTGAACCAGTCCTTCCAATTGTACTACTCCTTGATACATCAGGTTCAATGTCGGGTCAACCCATTAATGAGTTAAATCAAGGATTAGTTACTTTTCAGGAAGAACTGAACAAAGATGCCTTGGCTTCTATGCGTGTAGAAGTTGCGATTATTACCTTTAATAGTTTTGTAAACATTGTTCAAGATTTCGTGAAAGTTAATCAATTTAAACCTCCTCACCTCTCTGCTTCAGGTACAACTGGAACCGGGAAAGCCATTGAAGTTGTACTCAATCTTATTGAAGATCGCAAAGCCGTTTATAGAAATAATGGGATTGACTATTATAGTCCTTTGGTGTTGCTAATTACAGATGGCAGCCCTACTGACAATTGGCAAAATGCAGCAAAAATGGTTCGAGAATTTGCTGCCAACAAAAAATTTAATTTTTTTGCCGTTGGTGTTGATGGAGCGGATTTGGATATTCTCTCACAGATTGCTCCTACCGATACGCCACCTCTTATGTTAAGGGGATTGTCGTTTGTTCAGTTATTTCAGTGGTTATCATATTCAATATCCGCAGTATCTCGGAGCATACCCGGTGATCAAGTGACGCTTCCATCAACAATCTCATGGGCAGACAGTAACAGAAATTAGGTTATACAAATTCAAAGAAAATTTATGAGTTGTGAACCGCTAAATAACATCCTCGATCGCGTTACCAATAATCACCATCCTGATGTTAATATAATTGCTTTGAGTTGGTTTGTGAATTGAACCGATCGCGCCCTTAAACCCACCCATTTATAACAGAAAAAGCACAATTTACAGTTAACCTTAATCAATATTAACCTAGAAATATGCTATAATTGTGCTTAATTAAACTACCAATAAAATCGACTACTCAACAGATATCAAAAATGAAACTCAAACAACATTTAGAGAAAAACCGAGAGGCAATTGTAGAAATTGCAGCCAAACATGGAGCCTTTAACGTGCGGATTTTTGGCTCAGTCGCCAGAGGAGAAGAAACGGAAAATAGTAGGGACACGGCATTGCCGTGTCCGGTGGTTTATATGTCAATAAAATGGCCAAGCTATTGATAAATGAATGGGTTTTAATTGCGATCTGAATTTGGTGGGGCGACCCAAGTCGGACAGATAGGCGAATAGAAACCCATCCCCGGTTTGATTTTTTATTTTATATAATTGTAGGGGCGAAGCATGACCGCAAATAATTTATCGGTTAAAACCAGAAATTTATTACGGTCATGCTTCGCCCTGAACCCAATACGAAAGCCCCGAACCCAATGTTTTACCATGACCAATATCCCGGAGGGCGAAGCATTCCCGTATATAGGTTATTGGTTAGTAGCGGATATTTTCTGCGGGAATGCTTTGCCCCTACAGGCAGATATATTATTATGATAATCCCGGAGGGCGAAGCATATACCCAGAAACCGGGTTTCTTCTCCGCTACCAACAGTTATCTTTGTCACCCAAAAAAGCAACCCGGTTTCTTAGACTTGAAAAGCGGAGATTTTCTGCGGGAATGCTTTGCCCCTACAGGTAAATTTGTGGGGGCGACAGAAACCGGGTTTCTTTGGTCAATTGTCGGTACAAAATGATAGATTTACAGAGAAACCCGGTTTCTTATACTTGGCAAGAAATGCGATCGCGTTATCTACTTGTCAGTATTCCCTAATCACAAAAATTGGTTGAACCGATTTGCGTTGATTTTGTTTCAGCACCCGAATGAGACGGCCATCAAAATTTTCGGCTTGAGACAATAAAGAATCATGGAGAAATTCTACTTGTCCCAGATAGTCTCGGTCATCTTTGCAAATAATAATCCCACTGTGTTCTTGACTCTGACGATGCAAAGCAATAAAATTATCTCGATTTAGGGTAATCACAATCCGCTGTTCACTCTTGGCAAACGCTAAAACTGCATCATCGGAAATCCTTTGGTTAGCTCGTCCAGACTCATAAGAAGTCAGCACATCATAACCAAAGTTGCGTAAAGCTTTGACCATTTCTAAAGGAAAATTTTCATTGGAATAAAATTTAATCATGGATTTCTAGATCCGCATCATCTTGGTGGGAAGCGATCGCCCGATCTATTTCTGGTTTATGAGTTTCATAGTAAGCCTGTACTGCGGTCAAATCCATTAAAGTTAATCCCGGAAAATTTTGGATTATCTCTTGATAATCTGCTCCTTGCTGTTGTAAAGAAATTATCGTCCATACAGGGATTCTTGTATAACGAATACAAGCATGACCGCCACAGACTCCTGGGGTTTTTTGAATAATTCTGGCTTGCAATTTATCTTGCAATAAGAGATAGTCTTCTCTTTCTAGCGAATCAATTAACTGGACTAAAGAATCGATTAATTTACTGTTCATTTTTCTATAAGTAGGCTACTCTTTGGAGTTCGTGTTCTGGTGGAAACAAAACAATTTTTAGGGCTTCGGAATGGTAATCGTAATTGTTTTACCCTAGCTTGATAATCCTCAATCAAAAGCTCTAACACTTCCTCTCACCTGAGTTAAACGAGTCGCAAATAGCAACAGGGCTAAAATATCGTCCCGGTCCAAATCATCATAATCTGCCAATATTTCCTCCATACTCATCCCTGAACTGAGTAATTCTAAAATAAATTCAACCGGATAACGCAATCCCCGGATGCAAGGTTTGCCATGACAGATATTTATATCTAGAGTAATTCGCTGCAATAGTGATTGGTTCATGGTGATTCAAAAGGGTGTGTCAGCAATTAAATTATGTGAATGATTATATTATAGCCATTTGGGTTTCGTCGCGGGGGTTTCAGAAACCGGGTTTCTTCAATATATTGTGGCGATTAACCGAACATCTGACGCAGAAACCCGGTTTCTTGGAAGGGTGGGATGAAGCGCGATCGCGCATACCCTACTATTCTAAATATGCCCTTAAATCATCCAAAGAACTAAAATCGAGGACTGCTATACTGAGGTTTTCTATTTCTTCGAGCGATCGCATCTCCAACTTTTTTTGGATATCTGGGGGGACTCCATCAAATAATAAGGAATAATCTTGCAGTTTATAAGACAATTGGCGAAGAATAATCGAAATAGCTGCTTGTTTCCGAACTGCCAGTCTCGTATCAGTAATTAAGGCTTCGGCGTCAGCATCAGACGGAATTTCTCGGGCAATAATACTGGCATTTTCCACAATCGTATTGCCCATGCGGATATCGTGGCAAGCATCCCAGTCGCTTTCCGCAGTCAAGTCAGTTTCATAGTGAACCACAATCCAATACCGTTTTAGATCACTCATATTAGAATCCGAATAAAAAATTTAGGCGAACATTCTTTTAGAGAGGTTGATAATTCTAAGTAGGTGAACATAATTAATTGCACTTTTCGTTTTCCGCCAATAGGCTTTGGATTCCCGTCGGAGTTTACCCCCGCGAATGCGTGGGGCGGGAATGACAGCCTTTCTTCTCGTGGGGTCTGTAGTGCATTTATTTCTGCCCACCTACTTATTATAGTCAAGTCAGCGATCGCCTGGGGTTGGAGAAACCGGGTTTCTTGACCAAATTGTCGGTACAAAACAAGAGATTTACATAGAAACCCGGTTTCTTATACTTGGCAGGAGGTGGGATATTTTATTGATTGGGAAGGTGCGTTACGGCGGATATAAAGATAATTGCTTGTGTATCAAATATTATGGCCGCCTAACACACCTATGAAAGCCAGAATGGTTTATGATTAGCTTTGACGTAAGATAAGATGAAGCAGCCCGGTTTTTAGATAAGATGATGATGAAAAAATTGCTGATTTTGCTTCTCGTGCCTTTGATCGTTGCTTGCGATCGGTTATTTTCCTTAGAAGGAGAACTGAGACCGATCCGCGACCCGAAAATTGGCACCTGTGAATGTCCTTACGATCGGCGGCGAGATGGTCGAGAATGTGGGGCGACTTCTGCTTATGACCGAGGGGGAGGTGGCGAACGCCCGATTTGTTATATTGCCCAAGATAAACAGGTAATTTCCAACAATAAGCATTTGTTAATGGGAAATCCCAGTAATGCCACGGCAAATCCCAATAATCTGAATAATTATTTATTGGAAAAGCCGGAATATGCCCTCAGTTACAACGCTAATACGGGCACCGCTAATTGGGTAAGCTGGCAACTAAATCAGTCTTGGTTAGGCAGCAGCGATCGCCAAAATACTTTTCGACCAGATAATAGTTTGCCGGAAAACTTTTATCAAGTGACGGCAAAAGACTATGCCAATACGGGCTACGATCGCGGACATATTATTCCTTCCGGCGATCGCACTCGTACCCGCGAAGAAAATAGCGCCACATTTTTGATGGTGAATATGCTGCCACAGGTGCCGGATTTGAATCGCGAAGTCTGGAACGAATTGGAATCAGAATCTCGGCGCTTAGTCGATCGGGGCAAAGAATTGTATATTGTGGCGGGTCCCCACGGGAAAATAAAAACCATCGCCAATGGCAAAGTTACGGTTCCCAAATATAACTGGAAAGTCGTCTTAATCCTAGATCGTCCGGGGGGTAATGCCAAAAGCGTGACTGCCCAAACTAAGGCGATCGCGGTTTGGATGCCCAATGACGATTCGGTGAAACGTACCAGTTGGAAAAATTACATTGTCACGGTGGATGATGTGGAAGCAAAAACGGGTTATGACTTCTTTAGTAATGTACCCCCCACCGTCCAAAAAGTAATTGAATCTCAACGTTATATTCCCTAAAAGTCACCCGATCGAAGGGACTCTGGGCGCCCATCCGCCAACCGAAAGCCGGAGGCTGATGGGCTTATTTTCCGCCGCACCCCTGGGGATTTAATTCTTTTGCCACAATGCCTCTTGCTAGGGCATAATTTCTGGAGGAACTCCCATGAGTTCTGGTGAATTTCAGATTTGCGGAGAGATGAGTAGTGGCTTATTGTCCGATTTGTCAGACAAAATACGCTGAGGGCGAAGTAAAAACTTGTGCCAACTGTGATTGGGATTTAACTCCTTATCCCTTGACCTTGGGACGCATTCCCGAAGGCTTTTTACGCAAAGAACGAGCTCAACTGACCTGGAGTCGGCGAGTTTGGGATGAGTTACAAACCTTATCTAGCAAAGTCAGCAGCACAGAAATCGATCCAGAAACGGTGCAAAAGCTGACAAATCTTAAGTTAGAACTTTCTCAAACTAAAACTCAGCTTAAATTATGTACTCAAGAACGCACTGAGTTACAATCTTTGTTCGAGAAAGCCGAAGCTGCTTATTGGAAATTACATAGTGAGTTAGAAAAAACTCAGTCACAGTTAAAAGCTGTGAATAAAGAACGAAATCACCTGAAGGCACTTTTAAAAGAAGCCGAAACTGCCTATCACGAAATCGAGCATGAGTTGGAAATTACTCGCACTCAATTTACGGAGTCGGAACAAAACAATTTTGAGTTGAAAGAACAAATTCAACAAGCGGCTACTGCCTATTGGCGATTAGAAGAAAAAGTGCAGTCCGGGGATGAAATGCGGAATAATTTACTGACAGAGTTGCAAGCAGCGGATGAGGAGCGATCGCGCCTCCAAGCTGAATTAGCAAAAAATCAAACCTCCCTGCAAGAATCTACCGCAGAAATTACCCAGTTACAGGCTCAATTGCAACAAGCCGCTACTTCTTATTGGCAGTTACAAGCTGAATTAGAAGACAACAAAAATAAACTAGCCAATATCGACAGACAAACCTCAATTTCTTTACTGGAAATGCGGGAAAGTCAATCCCAGATGCGATCGCAAATAGAAAAAGCCGAAGCGGAATCAAATCGCTTCAAAGACAAACATTCTCAACTTGAATATGAACTCAATGAAGAACGCTTAGAAAAACGCCGAATCAACTCGCGGTTAGAGATGAGTTTAGCCGAAAGAAATCGGCTACAAAGTGAACTAGAACGCGCTAATAGTGAACTGTCCCAATTGCAAAATCGGTTATCTCAAACTCAATGGGAATTAGAAGCCACAGAAAGAGAACAAAGTCGCTTGCAGGAATTCCAGACCAGCTTGCAAAATTATCAAGCCGCACAATCTAGGGAATCTGGGGGTTTTCCGGGCGCCGGCTATCTGAAAACTTGTTTTCATCTGTTAATCATTTTACTGTTTCTCAGTCCGGGATATTTTGCTTTCAGAGATCCCAGAGTTGCCAAACCGATTATTTCTTGGGTTTTAAAACAAGGATATCTTAAAAATGTATCCCACCAAGATTTAACCGAAGTAAATTTACAAAACGCCACTTTAGATGAGGTGAAATTCACGGAAACAAGGCTGACAAACGCGAATCTAGCAGGCGCTAGTTTGGTGAATGCTTATTTAGTCAAAGCCAACTTAAACGGGATTAATTTAAGCGAAGCGAATTTAAAAGGCGCTAAACTGAAAGATGCCAGTTTAGATTGGGCGAATTTGACCGAAGCTAACTTACATTCGGCGGATTTAAGTGGGGCGAATTTAGTCCGGGCAAATCTCACGGGGGCAAATCTCACGGGGGCTAATTTACGAGACAGTAAACTGGATGTTAATACAACTAAAATCGATCGAGAAGATTTACTCAACTGGCAGTTGGTCAATTTACCGAGACGCGATCGCCAGTTAAGTGGATTAAACTTGTCTGGGTTTAATTTAAGCTTTGCCAGCTTAATTGGGGCAAATTTGGGCAATAGCAAGCTTAAATGGGCTAATTTAAGTGGGGCTGATTTGCGGAATGCTAATTTAACTGGGGCTGATTTAACTGGGGCTAATTTGACCGCAGCCAAATTAACTGGGGTCAAAATTACCGGGACAATTTTAACCCAAACTAAAACCAATCATTTAACCGTTTGTCCCGATGGTCAAGCAGGCCCTTGTAGTTTTTAACCCAGTTAAGTAGACGGGCAGAAATAAATGCACCACATACCATATCAGAAAAAAACTGTCATTCCCGCCCCACGCATTCGCGGGGGTAAACTCCGACGGGAATCCAAAGCCTATCAGCGGGGAACGAAAAGTGCAATTAATTATGTTCACCCAGTTATCAGCTTTCCGCTTTGAGTTTTCCGGTTTCATTGGTGATGCGATCGCGGCTTAACAGTCCTTCTAATTTGGCTTTTTTGCGGATAATTTGTTTATAATTTAAGCATGAGAACAACAGCATCACTTATCGATACTGCTGAAGGCTGACGGCTAACCGCTGACTGCCTTTTTCCCTGTTCTCCGATAGCTGATATCAGATTTCAACTGAATAGGAGGCTGCACGATGAATTCATCAGAAACTTATCTGAATGAAATCAAACAGAAATATGCCGAAAAGTTCGCGGCGGAAGAGAAAATTTTTCGGCATATTCATCGAGGCGATCGCATCTTTATTGGCACCGGATGTGGCGAACCTCAATATCTCGTTCGTTCTTTAACCAACTATGTATCCTCTCACCCTAAAGAATTAGTAGATACTGAGGTTCTGCACGTTTGGTCATTGGATCTTGCCCCTTATGCTGACGAAAAATACCAGCGAAATTTTCGCCATAATTCCTTTTTCCTGGGCAAGAATACCCGGAATGCAGTAAATGAAGGACTGGCCGACTATACCCCGGTCTTCTTATCCAAAGTGCCTGAGTTATTCGAGCGCGGCTTAGTCCCCATTGATGTTTCCCTAATTCAAACATCTTGGCCCGATCGACATGGTTATATGAGTTTAGGAATTAGTGTAGATATTGTCAAATCGGCCACCGAACAAGCTGCCTTAGTGATTGCTCAAATTAACGCAGAAATGCCGCGAGTTCATGGGGATGGATTTATTCACATTGACGACGTAGATTTTATCATTCACCATGATGAACCCGTGTTAGAATATGACGCAGAATCAAATAGTGAACTAACCAGCCGGATTGGTAAATATGTTGCCAGTCTGATTCAAGATGGAGATACCATTCAAGTGGGCTATGGCAATATTCCTAATGCAATTATGGCGCATCTTTATGGGAAAAAAGATTTGGGGGTTCATACGGAATTAATCTCCGACGGCTTGGTTGATTTACTCAAAAAAGGCATCATTACTAACTCTAAAAAAACTATCAATCAGGGCAAAACGATCGCGTCTTTTTGTATGGGAAAAAAATCTACTTATGACTATCTCAATGATAATCCGGCAATTCAATTTAGAACCGTTAACTATACTAACAATCCCTTGGTGATTGCTCAACATCAGAACATGACCGCGATTAATAGTGCCTTAGAAATTGACCTCACCGGACAAGCAACCGCTGAATCTTTGGGCAAGACTTTTTATAGTGGCATTGGGGGGCAAGCTGACTTTATGCGGGGGGCAATATTAGCCCCTAATGGGAAAACAATTCTCACCCTAGAATCCACCGCAGAAAATGAGACAATTTCCCGGATTGTACCCTTTTTAAAAGAAGGGTCAGGGATTACCCTAAATCGGGGAGATGTGCATTATGTGGTCACGGAATATGGGATTGCTTATTTACATGGCAAAAATATCCGCGAACGGGCAATGAAATTAATTGCGATCGCCCATCCCAAATTTCGCCATTGGTTAATCGAACAAGCTAAATCCTTAAACCTGATTTATAAAGACCAAGCTTTTATTCCTGGAACATCAGGAGAATATCCAGAAGAACTGGAAACTTACCGCACTACGGAAACCGGATTAGAAGTTTTTCTGCGTCCGGTAAAAATTAGTGATGAACCGTTATTAAAAGACTTCTTTTACTCCTTATCCGATCGCAGTTTATCTCGACGATTTATGTCCATGCGTAAAGATATCCCCCACCAGCTTTTACAAGAGTTTGCGATTATTGATTTTACCCGCGAAATAGTGATTTTGGCCGTATTATCCGACCAACAAAAAGAAGAACTGATTGGCATTGGACAATATGCGATCGATGCGGCGGCCCATAGCGCTGAAGTTGCCTTAGTAATTCAGGATGAATATCAACATCAAGGATTAGGAACAGAACTTTTAAAATATTTAACTTATTTGGCGAAAAAACAAGGTTTACTCGGATTTACTGCGGAAGTGCTCCTGGAAAATCGCCCCATGTTACACTTATTTGAAAATATGGGATTTGATATCACCCGCAGAATGTCTGAAGGGGTTTATCAACTGAAAATGGTCTTTAGAGAAGTGTAAACTATTTGTTGTTTGTTGTTGGTTGGTTGTTCTTTGTTGATTGATAATTGATAATTGATAATTGATAATTGATAATTGATAATTGATAATTGATAATTGATAATTGATAATTGATAATTGATGATTGATAATTGTCAATTAATGCCAACAAACAACAAACAACCAACAACCAACAACCAACAACCAACAACCAAAGAATCCCTACCCAACAACAAACAACAAACAACAAACAACCAACAACCAACAACAAACAACCAACAACAAACAACCAACAACCAACAACCAACAACAAACAACCAACAACAAACAACAAAGAACAAACAACTATTAAATATGAGTCAAACAATTTGGATTGCCCGACATGGAAATCGTGAAGATTTTGTCGATGCTAATTGGATTAAAACCGCCGATCGCCCATTTGACCCCGGTCTTTCTCCTGATGGAATTCAACAAGCAAAAGAACTCGCGCAACGGCTGGCAAGCGAAAAAATCGATTATATTTTTGCCTCACCCTTTTTGCGAACCGTACAAACAGCGGATTATGTGGCTGAAGCACTCAATTTACCCATTAAAATCGAATCGGGGGTAGCTGAATGTTTGAGTTTTCCTTTTTGCGCGATCGCTCCCGAACTTTTGCCCAGGGAAATATTAGCCCAACGGTTTCCGCGCATTGACCTAAATTATCGCGATCGCGTACCCGTTTGCTATCCAGAAACCCTCCAAGTTGCCAAAAAAAGAGCCGGAGACGCTATTACACAATTGACCCAAGAATTTACCGGCAATCTTTTAATCATTACTCATGGTGCCAGCTTAGTAAATATGACACGAAAACTAATGGGATCTAAAGCGAAAATTCATTCCTCACTTTGTTGTTTAATCAAACTGGTGGGGCAGGGAGACCAATGGCAAATGGAACTGAACGGGGATACCTCCCATTTAACTCAACCAAAAACCGGGATTTCCTTTCATTCTCTTAGTCAAATTCAATATATTTATACTCAAGAATTCCCCAAACAATTTCGCAAGTAAATTTTATTAGTTGTTTGTTGTTGGTTGTTGGTTGTTTGTTGTTTGTTGTTGGTTATTTGGTGTTTGACCAAGGACAAAAAATAAACAATATAGAACTTCTCATAGTTATGAAGTACAAAAAAACCTGTCATTCCCGCGAATGCGGGAATCCAAAAAACCTCTGTACTTCATCCAGATAATAACCGCTATACAGCTTGTTCAGAAATAATCCGATCTGCTTTCTTGCGTCCCTCTTTTATGCATGGGCCGCCGTCGATTTAGGGTGAGGGCAATGTGTCAAGTAGGGGCAAGCAAGCGAATCGCCCCTACTGGTGAACAAGCTATAACTAATACCATTTACAAAAATTCATCCAACAGTAGGGGCGAAGCATTCCGGCGGTTAATTTAATATATAAACGACAATTTATCTACCGGAATGCTTCGCCCTTACAACGTTTGAAGCAATAATTTACTTGCCGGAATGCTTTGCCCCTACAGCTATTGTTGTAATACAATTTGTAGCTAAAGATGCAACAGGGCGCTACGGAAAAGCGCCCAAATTAAACTTTAAATCGTAGCAATAATTTTTTAAATTGATATTATTTGATGTTTTGCCAAATACAACAAAAGAATCCCTACCCAATAACTAACAACAAAAAAACTATGTTTAGTTCAAATGAACCGAATTAGAACATTGGGGGACATAATATAAATTTGTCCCCTCAGCTAAATAGTTCACTAACTCGATTTTACCCTGCTCATTTATCATCCACCCGGTAGCCTCAACCGCTGAATAATTTCCTATTTTATTTCTCAATATATTAGCGGGTATATTCGCTGGTTCCCTGGCATCGGTTAAGGTTAAACTCGGCAATAACGTTGACAAATCTTGAGATAAAAATCGCCAATCTTGCCACGGTTGAAAACTTTCCAACAGTTGAGTCGGGTCTGAGGGTAAACCACCCCGACCCGTCACAATAAATGAACTTCCCTGATATTCCGCACAGCCTTTAGAAATCAGCGAATTTGGCTCAACTTTCTCTGTAGATAACTCCAATAAACCAGAGGTGACATCCGGTGCTGTATTAATCGATACGATCCCGTCTAGCCCAAAGTTAGAACTAGCACTAATATCGCTGCGGGGGGTGATTTGCTGCCGTTCAACTAAACCATAAATCCCACTACTGTGAATATTAATATTTCCTCCACGTCCGGCAAAAGCATTGGCAGTAATATCGCTATTTTCTGAGGGAATAGCAATCAGAAATGGCGTAGTAATATTAATATTGCCCCCGTTGCCACCGCCACTGGCTTCGGTTCCCGCACGAGTAGAAATTGCGCTGCCATTTCTTAACTGTAAACTGTCACCAATTTTTAAAGTAATATTCCCCCCTTCTCCCGATGCACTGGTGGCAGTAATATTGCCGCGATCTAACAATAGGGAAATTGCCGAAATCCAAATATTGCCTGCATTACCAACTCCAGAACCACTGACGCTGACCGAGGCATCATCCCGAATATTAAATCGGTTGGTATTTATCGTAATATCGCCGCCTTGTCCCGCTGCGGTTTGTGCGGAAGAAGCGAGTAAACCAGTAGAGAAAAAATTGCCTCGATCGCCAGGATTAATTAAATCAATCGAATCAGAAACATTTAAGGTTAAGTCTCCAGCTTTTCCCTGACCAAAAGTAGAGGTTAAGGCTTGGGAATTTCCTTGAAAAGTTAGTTGCCGACTGGTGATTTCAATATCGCCTGAATTTGCCGTGCTAAAAGTGCCTGTCACCAAAAGAGAATTATCCAAAGTGAGGCTATCTCTTACATTAATGTTAATTTTTCCCCCATGTCCTTCTGCTAAGGCAGTGGTGGCGAGTAGCCCGCCATTTTTCAGGATAAAATTCGGCGTGGTGATGAGAATATTTCCCGCATTTCCCCCTCCTTCGCTCAGACTCAATATGCCGATGATAAAACTGCCTAAACTCAGGTTATTATTGAAAGCGGGAATAATAATCTGTTGTTCCAGGTTCTCATATCCAGCCCCAATTAATTCTACAGATTCACTGGCATTAATGGTAATATGACCGCCATTCCCAGACCCAGAAGTAGAGGCATTAATACTGCCATTATTTACGGCTAAGTTGCGAGTATTCAGCGTAATCATCCCTCCAGATCCTTCTCTGGTGGTTGCGGAGATGACGCCTTGAGAATCTAACACAATTGTATCCGCATTGATGAGGATTTGCCCCGGATTTCCTGTTCCCTGATTGAATACGACGATTTGCCCTTGATTCGTGATGCTTAGAATCGGGGTACTAATGGTAATAGTCCCGGCATTTCCTGTGGGCATATCTGGTAATCTCAAAGCGTCGATCACCTCTGGGGCAAGAATATTCCCTCTCGATACAATCGAACTTTTATGATTATTATCATCTGTGCCATTGACTGCCATAGATTCGGTGGCATTAATTGTCAAGTCTCCGGCATTCCCTGATGCTAAGGTACTGGTAGAAACCGATCCGCCATTTTCAACTAATAATTGAGCCGTATTGACTGTAACGCTGTCAGCATTTCCCGAACCCAAAACATTAGTTCCGATAACACTTCTATTCCCGAATGTTGGGTGGCTTCCAATCAATTTCACAGAATCAGTGGCATTGACGATTACTTCTCCCCCTTGACCACTGCCAAAAATTCCAGAAAGCAATACGCTTCCATCTCTAAGGGTCAAATTTTGGGTGGACACCGTAATATTGCCACTGTGCCCAGAACTATAATTCGCCGTAAGCAAACCGCTTTGACCAAACTGTATGGAAGTCAAACCAATGGCTTCAATGGAATCAGCGGCATCAACTTGAATATTTCCCCCTGATGCTTGCCCGAAGCTTCTACTGTCAATAATTCCGCCATTTTCGAGGAATAACTTAGGAGTGGAAATTATCATATTTGCCCCAGTTCCATTGCCCAGGGTTTCACTGCGTAGTCCACCTCTGATAGTTCCGTCGGGGATTAAGTCTCTAATTTCTATAGATTCAGTGGTGTTAACCCGCAATTCTCCATCATTTTCGGTTCCTTGATTTTGCATCAGCAGCAAAGAACCATTACTCATTATCAGATTACTTCCTTGCACTTGCAGGGAACTTTTTTCAGTGCCACTGACATCCACGAGAGACATTTGAGAGATTTGAATATCTTTAAAATTAGATATTCCTTGATAGTCCAAATTCCAGCCGGATGATGTGGCATTTAAGGCGACATTTCCTTGTCCCACTGCCCCTAGTTCAATTCTGCCTCCTGGGGCGGTGAGAATTCCCTCTTCTAAGAATATGTCACCACCGACGAGGGCGAGGGTTTGATGGGATGGAACTCGCAAACCTGTGGTACTTTCTCCTGCACCTATAATTTGCCCAAATAAGGCATCGGTAGCTGTGAGACGATGCCCTATTCCTTCTACTCTAATTACCCCAGAATTTGTGCCAAATTGCAAGCCTATGGGAAGATTAATTGATAGTAGAGGCGGTTCGCGAACTGGTTCTACATTTGCTCCTAAATTAGCATTAAATTCTATTCCATTAGGAAATAATAAGCTGTCTGCGGTTGTGCCTAAAAATGAGCCGCCAATGTTTAATTGGGCATTGGGGCCAAAAATTATGCCACTGGGATTGATTAAAAATAGATTAGCGTTACCATTGGCTTGAATTAATCCGTCAATATTACTGATTTGCCCCCCAGTGACACGGGTGATGATATTTTGAATGGCGATCGCATTGTCAAAATATGCGGTTTCTCCAGTTAGGACATTAAACTGGGTAAAACTGTGAAATAAGTTATTTCCTGCTTCCGTACCCCCAGTGATTTGTTGCCGTTGTCCGTCAATATTTCCGTCAATATTGACTACTGAGTTGTTGGGCAGACTGGTATCAGGAATGATTTGGGCGGTAACTGGCAAAAGTCTAACTGGAACTAAAAAAGCGGATATTAAAGATGCGATCGCATAAAACCATCTTCGTTGCTTATTCATATGTTTTATTCCGATTTATTGGTTATTCGTTATTGGAATTTTTTGGCAAATAACCAACAACAAACAACTACCAACAAGAATCAAAAATCAAATGCACCAATAAAGATAAATAGTAACCAGCCAATTACTGTAAATAAACCAAATAATCCCCACATAAATGGTAAAACCCATTTTTTGTCAGTATATCCTAATAATGGGGTCAAAGAAACTAGGAGAAAAAAAACCATTAAGCCCATTAATACTAAGTATTTCATGTTTATGGGTTCCTCGATGATGATTTCATTGGGATGTCAATATTATACCAGAGGAGAGAGGAGAGAGGAGAGAGTCTCTATGCATCTCTTTCCTCTTTTCTCTTTCCTCTTTTCTCTATCCTCTTTTCTCTATCCTCTTTCCTCTTTCCTCTTTATTCAACCGTAGCGGTTTCAGTGTTTTTGGGATGACGTTTTTTCAGCATGAATTCGGCGATGATGATGCCAACGATCGCTAATGCGGCAGTAGCATAAAAGGCATAAGTATAGGTGCCAAAAATATCTCGGATTTGTCCGGCAACCAAGGTGCCTAATAATGCGCCAACCCCGTAAGCAGTGAAGACAATTCCGTAGTTTTTGGCGTAATTTTCTGGTTTAAATAAGCTTAAGGTGGCGGTGGGGGCGATCGCTAACCAGCCGCCGAGGGATAACCAGAATAAGGAGAAGGCAATTAAATAGGTGATTACTTGACCTTCACTGGCGTTGATCATCATAATCGAAGCAATCAAAATCAGCACATAAGAGACGATCGCGGCGTTTTGGGGACGAATGCGGTCAGTTAACCAACCAAACAGGGGACGACCTACACCATTAAACACGGCAAACAAGGAAACCGCCATTGCCGCTAACCCTGAGTCAAGTTTAATAATTTCTTGGGCAACGGGACTGGAAATGCCAATCGCAGAAAGTCCGACAAAGGTGCCAATGATATAGCATAACCAGAGGCCGTAAAATTCCGGCGATCGCAGTAACCGATCTTTTTCTTGGGCGATCGAGGCGGGGTTTTGAACAATATTCGGTTGCCAACCGGCAGGTTGCCATCCTTTTGGCGGTATTTTCAATTGGGTGGAAATGGCTAAAATAATCGCGGTAAAGGCAACACCTAAAATAGCAAAAGTGGGCATCAACCCATAAGCAGCGATCGCCATGCGGGCTAAAGGTGCAGTCACTAATGGCGACAAACCAAAGCCAATTACCGTTAAACCTACTGCCAGTCCTTTGCGATCGGGAAACCATTTCGCTACCACGGCGAGGGGGACTCCATAAGCAATGCCAACTCCGGCCCCGGCGATCGCCCCATAAGTCACCACCAACATGGGCAAACTTGAGGCAAATAAGGCAAAGCTAGACAAAATATAACCGAGTCCCATCACGACCCCACCAATGGCCGTAATTTGGCGCACGCCGATTTTATCAATGTAAAAACCTGTAATTGGCATCAGTATGGCAAAGACCACCAAGAGCACCGTAAACGGCAGTAAACTTTGCGTAGCGCCAATGCCGAGTAATTCTTCTAAAGGTTTCCTAAAAATACTCCAAGAATAGACTGTACCCAAACAGAGGTAAACGGTCAGGCCGAGGGGAATTAGTAGCCAACGACCTTTTTCTGCGGGCATTCCAAAAAGTGTGATTTTATTCATAAAAAACCTCACGAGATTTACCATTCTCGGTGCCGAATCAGCCCACTCACGATCGCCGTGCCCGGTCTATTATTTAGAGATTTGGCTAGTCAGTTTTAACTGACTTGAGCTATTAGCCAGAGAAGACGATTCTCTGGCGGGTGATGGCGAAGGCAGCACTGATTCATGCTTGGGCAAAAGTGCGCCGCACCGAGTCACGCGAACGGTCTGAATCATTTAATTAATATAATATTACCACTATTTATCATGGCAGAAAGTAAATATACAGATTTTATTAATATTAATTTACTATTTATAGTTGGCTGTTCTTTGTTCTTTGTTCTTTGTTATTTGTTCTTTGTTCTTTGTTCTTTGTTCTTGGTTCTTGGTTCTTGGTTCTTGGTTCTTGGTTCTTGGTTCTTGGTTCTTGGTTCTTGGTTGACGGTTCACTGTTCTTGGTAAATAACAAATAACAAATAACAAATAACCAACAACAAACAACCAACAACAAACAACGAATAAGCTTATAAGTAGGTGAACATAATTAATTGCTCTTTTCGTTCCCCGCCGATAGGCTGTGGATTCCCGCCTTCGCGGGAATGACAGTTTTTCTTCTAATGGGGTCTGTGGTGCATTTATTTCTGCCAGTCTACTTACCAAATCCGGTTCTTCTGTACGGGGTAAGGAGCGCGAATCGCCCCTACGATAATCCCCTAAAAGGCTTGTGGATTCCCGCCTTCGCGGGAATGACAGATAGCTTTATAAACGGGTTTTGACGACCGTATTTGGTATTAGATCCGAAAGCCTGACCGGGTGAGGCGATCGCAAATTTGGGGTTTCCATTCCGCCAACCAGTTTTGAAACCCAGGGTGATGTAACCCATAGCGCCAAAGAATCAGGGCATCTTCTCCCGTATCTTGATAATAGCGACGGCGGCGACCGACATCCTGAAAACCGAATTTTTTGTAAAGAGAAATGGCTGGTGTGTTAGAAACCCGCACCTCCAGGGTGGCCCATTCTAGTTGCCGTTGCCACGCGCAAAAGAGTAACTGGTAGAGCATAGCTTGACCCAACCCTTGACCTTGATAATTAGGCGCGATCGCTAATAGAGTAATATGCGCTTCCTCTAAAATCGACCACAAACAGCCCACCCCAACCAGTATGGGTGAGGGATCCGGGGGATGCCCCAAGGGATCCCTACGGGAATCGCGATTCTCCGGGCGCCTGGGAATCAGGGAAAGTACCAATAAATCACTATTGGGGCTCTCCATTTCCCGGCGATAGTTGTCCAAACTCCAAATACCGCCGAGAGAAGACTTGTCCAATTCGGCTACGGCAGTCAGAAATTCTGGGGTCAGGGGGTCAATTCTTAAAAAAGTCACAAAAACTACAAAATTAAAACAGAGAAATCACAATGGCAAATTGTACACTGGAAAACGAGAACTCCTCACACAAAGTCTTTAAATTTAGGATCGGTTGATTAAATTATGGTATCTACTCCTCCTCGCGTCGTCGAAAAATCTGGCCGTCAATACTTACAAACTGCCATGAGTGCCGCTGAATTGCGCTCGCCAAATCAAGAGTTGCTGCCTTTGACCGCAAAGGTCAACAGTGCCGATCGCCTAGAAATTGGTGGTTGTGATGTGGTGACATTGGTACAGCAATATGGCTCACCGCTTTATATCCTGGATGAAGACACGGTGAGAACCGCTTGCAGACAGTATCGCCAAGCCTTCGAGGAATATTATCCGGGCAAAACTCTGGTGTTGTATGCTTCTAAAGCCTGGAATTGCCTCGCAATATGCGCGATCGCGGCTTCCGAAGGCTTAGGCATTGATGTGGTTACGGGTTGCGAACTCTACACCGCCCTTTGTGCCAATGTCAGCCCCGAAAAAATTTATTTCCACGGGAACAATAAATCAGAAACCGAATTAAAACTAGCGGTCGGTTCCGGTTGCACCGTTGTGGTAGACAACTGGTTAGAGTTGGAAACCTTGGCAGGCATTGCGGAATATTCTTCTCACCCAGTGCGAATCATGTTGCGCTTAACTCCGGGGATCGAATGCCACACCCACGAGTATATCCGCACCGGCCACTTAGATAGTAAATTTGGCTTCGATCCGGAACAAGTGGATCGAGTGTTTGCCTTTGTCCGCGAACAACGGGGCTTAAATTGTATTGGCTTGCACGCTCATATCGGCTCACAAATTTTTGAACTACAACCCCACCAGGATTTGGCCGGGGTGTTGGTAGAATGGCTAGAAAAAGCCGCCGGATATGGACTGCCCGTCAGCGAGTTAAATGTGGGCGGTGGTTTAGGGATTCGTTACACCGAAGCGGACGACCCACCGAGTATCAACCAGTGGGTCAAAGTGGTGAGTCAAGCGATCGCCGCTGCTTGTCAGTCTCGTGGGGTACACTTACCAAAACTCTTGTGCGAACCGGGGCGATCGCTGATTGGCTCTAGCTGTATCACCGCTTACACCGTAGGTGCCAAAAAAGAAATTCCCGGCATTCGCACTTATGTCTCCGTCGATGGCGGAATGTCCGATAATCCCCGACCCATCACCTACCAATCCGTCTATCGGGCTGCGATCGCCAATCGGATGTCTGCCGAACATACCGAAACCGTCACAATTGCCGGAAAACACTGCGAATCTGGGGATATTTTAATCAAAGATGCCCAACTGCCCAAGCTAGAAACCGGCGACATTCTCGTCGTCATGGCCACTGGCGCCTACAATTGTAGTATGGCCTCTAACTATAATCGGCAGCCGCGACCGGCAGCGGTCTTAGTCTACCAAGGGGAAGCGAACCTGATTATGCAACGAGAAACATTAGACGATCTGATTCAACACGATCGCCTGCCCGAAAGACTCACGCTTCCACGAATTTAAATCTTATGCAGTATCAAGGAGGATCGCGATCGAGTCCGATCCTCCCCCTTAGAGGGCGATCGCTCAAGAGTGAAAAGTGAAAAGCGAACAGGGTTCGAGAGGGTGTAGGGTGTAGGGGAAACAATTAACAATTAACAATTGATAATTGATAATTATGTTTAATTAACAATTATCAATTAACAATTGTTAATTATCAATTATCAATTATCAATTGTCAATTATTAATTATCAATTATCAAACATCTGTAGAAGCGCAAGGTTAACCCTGAGCCAATGGGATATACATGGAAACAACTGCTAATCGATCCGACCTGGAATCAGTCCTTGGCGCTTCAGCTTGTCGAAATTTGGCGACAATGGCTCAAAGACCCCATCGACATATTGCTCGTGGTGATTCTCACTTATATGGTGCTAATCATCATCGGCGAGCGTCGAACCCTTTGGATGGTGCGGGGTTTTATTGCGCTCATGGTAGCAGCGGCAGTCAGCACTAAACTAGAACTCAGGCTGCTGAGTTTTGTGCTAAATAATTTAGTGATTGGATCGGCGGTGGCCATGGCCGTGCTATTGCAATCGGAATTTCGCCGATTACTAGAGCAACTAGGCAAAGGAGAACTGCTCCAACTGTTTCAATCATCGCGCCCTGCGATTCCCAAATCCGATAGCGTCATCGATCAAATAGTCGAAGCGGTTAAAGAACTCTCGCAAAACCGCACGGGAGCATTAATGATTCTAGAAACCAGTGAGCCGATTGATGAGCGAGATTTTTCTGTCCCCGGTGTGAAATTGAATGCAGAAGTTTCCAAAGAACTGTTGCAAACTCTGTTTCAGACATCAACCCTACTACACGATGGCGCAGTCTTGATTCGCGAAGCCCGAATTGTGGCAGCGGGAGTAATTCTGCCTTTGTCGGAGCGGAAAGCCTCCCGGCAACTGGGAACCAGGCATCGTGCGGCAATGGGAATTACTGAGCGGGTCGAAAATTGCATCTGTGTGGTTGTATCTGAAGAAACCGGCTCTATTTCTTTAGCTGAAAAGGGTATCCTGAATCGACCGTTAACCAGTAGTAAACTCAAAGAACTACTAGAAGCTCGATTTTCCCAATCGGCGGATCGTGAAGTAGTTGCCCCTGACTTGCGGCAAATTACGCGTAAGTTAGGATCCTCTGGAGTCGCACTAGCCGTGCGTTTACTCCGTCTTCCATCATCGGCTTCCTCTCGAGAGAAAAAATGATTGTTAAGCAAACGACACTGCAACAGTTACCCGCCGATCTAGATTCGGCGCGATTGCCCAAACATGTCGCAGTGATTATGGATGGGAATGGTCGTTGGGCAAAACGGCAAGGACTGCCCAGAATTATGGGACATCGACGGGGCGTTGACTCACTAAAAGACCTGCTGCGCTGCTGCAAGGATTGGGGAATTTGCGCGTTGACGGCTTATGCCTTTTCTAGCGAGAATTGGGGCCGCCCTCTGGATGAAGTCAATTTTTTGATGACTCTGTTTGAGCGGGTATTGCGGCAAGAACTCCAAGAAATGATGGCAGAAAATGTCAAGATTCGCTTTGTGGGGAATTTACAAGCGCTGCCAGAGTCACTGCAAGCGGAGATTTCTCGCTCGATGACCGAAACCCGCAATAATCAGGGGATTGAGTTTACTGTGGCGACGAATTACGGCGCCCGTCAAGAAATTGTCCACGCTTGTCGGGCGATCGCGCAAAAAGTACAGCAAGGTCTGATTACTCCCGAACAAATTGACGAGTCTATGTTTGCTCGTCACCTCTATACCGCTGAACTGGCAGATCCCGATTTGTTGATTAGAACCAGTGGGGAAATGCGTCTGAGCAATTTTCTTCTCTGGCAAGTTGCTTATTCTGAATTGTATGTTACTAATACTCTTTGGCCAGATTTTAATCGCCAAGAGTTTCATCAGGCATTGTTGGCTTATCAAAAGCGCGATCGCCGGTTTGGTAAAGTTTAAAACTCAATTGCAACGACATCCATATCCCCACACCATCAGTATATTCATGGTGTGGGATTTTTATTGGCTGCCCAAGGATATAGCAATTGTCAGAGTTATGAAGTACAAATAAAATCTGTCATTCCCGCCGATGGCGGCCCCCCGCCTTCGCGGGGGCAGGCTTCGCGGGGGTAAACTCCGACGGGAATCCAGAAAACTTCTGTAATCCGCATTGCTACCGCTATAATCAGACATATTAATTAAAATGCCCGATCGCAGCGATCGCTTTTTTTTTAGGGTGTTACGGAAAAGCGATCGCGTATCCCTGATGAGATTAACGAATAGATTTCCCATGAAACCAATATTAGAATCAAAGCCATTCTGGTTTGTCTTGTTATTATGCCCCTGGGTTTGGCCATCTTTTGCCGTCGCTCAAATTATCCCCGATCGCACTCTGCCCAACCACAGTATCATTAACTCTCAAGAAAATTTAATTACAATTGACGGCGGCACCGCAGCCGGAAATAACTTATTTCATAGTTTCTCGGATTTTTCCGTAAATACCGGCACAGAAGTATTGTTTAACAATGCCGTCAACATTCAAAATATCCTGACTCGTGTCACCGGAAATAATCTATCTAATATAGATGGTTTGATTCGGGCAAATGGGGCAGCAAACTTATTTTTAATTAACCCCAATGGGCTAATATTTGGGAATAATGCCCGATTAGCGATCGGGGGTTCTTTCTTTGGCAGTACCGCTAATAGCGTGTTATTTCCCGACGGAGAATTTCCGGCCAATGTAGGAGAGGTTAGCGAAGCGCCATTACTATCTGTTAATGTGCCCATTGGGTTACAAATGGCAGCAAATTCGGCAACAATTTCTGTCAATGGCACCGGCATTACTGATATCATCCCCACCGATAATTTAGGCTTAACCGTTGCCCCCGGTCAAACCTTCGCCTTAATCGGCAATGGGATTAACTTTAACGGAGGAATTGTCACTGCCCCATCGGGCAGAATTGAAATCGGCAGCGTAGCAAATGGCACCGTGGGAATAATACCAACTCCGATTGGATTAGTCTTTAACTATGATTTAGTCAATGAATTTGCCAATATTAATTTAGCGAATCGTTCCGCCATATTTTCTCCCGCTGTAGTGAATAATCCTCTGAGTCAAATTACCGTGACGGGTAAAAATATTGGACTAGATCGGTCGCAAATTGTCTCCCTAACTAATGGAGATGCTAACAGTGGAAATATTACCATCAATGCCGCTGAATCGTTATCATTAGGCGGAACTGTAGCCGCGTTTCCTTTTAGCGCTTGGATTGTCAACCAAGTAGCACCTAATGCCACGGGTAATAGTGGGGATATTGAGGTAAAATCGGCAAATTTATCTATTAATAATGGGGCGAGAATCCAGACTTTAACCCAAGGAGCGGGGGCGGCAGGAAATATTCAGGTAGAAGCGGCGGAATCAATGATAGTTGCCGGATTCGCTTTACCGCCCGGATTTAATTTAGGAGAAATCAACCTAGGGGCGATGGATATAGATCCAGAAACTTGGCTAGAACAAAATACAAATAGTCGGATTTCTAGCGAAAACTTCGCCAGTGGTTCTGGGGGAAATATCAGCGTTTCTACCAAACAAGCGACTTTTTTATCTGGGGGTCAAATCGCTACTTTAGCGGGGTCACAGGCTACCGGCAATAGTGGGAATATTAACGCGATCGCCCAAGGGATAAACGCTGAAAATTCCCTGCCATTTAATCCTTTAGTCCCAAGTGGAATAGCCACCTATACATCAGGGCAATCCGCCGGAGGAGAATTAAATATCTCAACGGAAAAATTAACCTTAAGTGATGGGGCATTTCTGGTTTCTTGGACTCAAGGAAGTGGCAAGGGTGGAGATATTTTGGTTAATGCCACAGACGCGATCGCCAGTCGGGGAGTTAACCCGCTTTTCCCCGTAGCTGACAGTGGGATTACATCGATCGCTCTTGGTTCGGGAAACGGCGGTAATATTCAGGTATCAACTGCCAAAATCGACCTTTCTGAAGGGGCACAGATCAGTTCTCGAACTTTAATTGAATTAGTCGGCGTTTCTGTCCCCGAAGGTGGTACGGGCAATGCGGGAAATATCATCATCAATGCCGACACCATTGAGTTAACTGGAATTAGTCCTTTAGCCCTGGATCATATTACCTTAATTGGCAGCTTAACCTTTGGCAGCGCCGACGCGGGGGATGTGAATATTTCAACTCGACAAATGCGAATTCTTCAAGGCGCACAAATATTAAATGTCGGACTGTTTTCCACATCTACATTAGGAGAACCGCTGCCCGGTTCGGGAACGGGAAATGGTGGCAATTTGACCGTTAATGCGTCCGAGTCAATTGAAATTTATGGTTTCAGTTCATTGGTGCCGAACATTGTAAGTTTAATCGGCAACCAAAGCTTTGGTCTGGGGCTGGCTGGGGATTTGCTCATCAATACCCCACGTCTAATTTTGCAAGACGGAGGGAGTGTTGCTGCGCGGACTGTGGGCGCGGGAAATGCCGGAAATTCAACGATCAATGCTTCGGAGATTTTCATCTCTGGCAAGGCAAGTCTTGGCATTCCTTCTTCCCTTAGTGCGGATGCTTTTGCGGGGGCAGAAGATATTCAACAAGCCTTCTTTGCTGCACCAATTCCTACGGGAAATACAGGCGAATTAACAGTGAATAGCGATCGCCTCACGATCGCCAACGGCGGACAAATCCGCGTAGATCACCAAGGAACTGGCAACGCCGGACGGCTGCAAATAAATGTCGATCGCCTGAATTTGGAAAGCGGCGGTAATATTAATGCCACAACAGCCTTTGGCTTTGGCGGCAACGTAGAAATTAACGTGCGTGATTTATTAAGTTTACGCAACGGCAGTCAAATCAATGTAGAAGCCAAAGGCGATATCGGGGATGGCGGCAACTTAACCATTAATGCCGATCTAATTGTGGCCTTAGAAAATAGCGATATTATCGCCAATGCGGTAGGCGGAAATGGCGGCAATATTAATATTACCAGTCGGGGCATTTTTGGCTCCGAGTTTCGCCCTAGTTTAACCCCTAAAAGCGATATTACCGCTAGTTCTGAGTTGGGGGTAGATGGCACCGTGGAAATTAATAATCCCGATGCCAACCCAGCCGCAGGATTGGTAGAATTACCCTCAGCTTTGGTAGATCCGAGTAACCAAATTACTTCCGGTTGTGTTGCCAATCAAGACAATGAGTTTTATATCGTCGGACGCGGTGGTCTGCCCCAAAGTCCCATAGAAATGCTGTGGGGTCAGACAGTTTGGCAGGATTTGCGATGGCTGGCAATAGAGGGCAAAAGTCAAACCAACCGGGGTGATTCAAGAAAGCGGGTTTCTTCAAGAAACCCGCTTTCTCAGAGAACTCAGGTTTCTAGTTCCCCGATTGTGGAAGCTACCGGATGGGTGGTGAATGCTGATGGGTCGGTAAAATTGGTCGGTTCAGCCAACGAGTTTCTGCGATTCCGCGAAGCGGATCCCTTACGGGAATCGCCTAACTGTGGGGATTTATAGACGTTTGCAGATTTGTGCGGTGGGGTTTCACCCCACCGATACCCCGACAAAAACCTTTGATTAACTTGCAGCTTGCAGCTAACTATTAAGTTAAGCTATAATATCAGAAGAGGCAGAGCGATCGCCTTTATTTACGGTTCTTTAAGGGTGCTACAAAAAAGCGATCGCGATTTATTCGATCAAATTTCTGGTGCGCTACCAAAACCCATGAATATGATTAAACCCGGTTCCAACGCAGTATCCGGGAAAATTTTCACCACAGTATGTAGCAATGAAAAAAAGATTCGTGCAAAATTGTCAATTATCTAGTTCCCAGGGGCAAAAATTATGCTTGTTACTGGGATTACTTCCCTGGTTTTGGCCCGCTGTCGCTGTTGCTCAAATTATCCCCGATCGCACCCTACCCAACAACTCAGTAGTCACCCCTGAAACCAATTTAATTAGAATTGACGGAGGCACCGCAGCGGGAAATAACTTATTTCATAGTTTCTCCGAGTTTTCTCTACCTACGGGGACAGAAGCTTTTTTTAACAATGCAGGCAACATTCAAAATATCCTGACTCGTGTCACCGGAAATAACCCCTCTAATATTGATGGTTTGATTCGGGCAAATGGCACCGCTAACTTATTTTTAATTAATCCCAATGGGCTAATATTTGGCAACAATGCCCGATTAGCGATCGGGGGTTCTTTCTTTGGTAGTACCGCTAATAGCGTGTTATTTCCCGACGGAGAATTTCCGGCCAATGTAGGGGCAGGGGCAAGCGCAGAAGCATCGCCCCTACTATCTGTTAATGTGCCCATTGGCTTGCAAATGGGAGCAAATTCAGGCGCAATTCAGGCCACAGGTTCCGGTTATAATTTAAGCGGAACTTTGCCATTATTTTTACCGATTAGAAATGTTGGCAACGAGGCAAATTTAGGGGTTTCCCCCGGACAAACTCTGGCCTTAGTCGGCGGCGATATTTTCTTATCCGGTAGCATTATTAGTGCCAATTCTGGTAATATTTCATTAGGCAGTGTCCGTGAAGGAACTGTCAGTCTAAATCCTCTCGCTTCTGGTTGGGCTTTGGATTATGAAAACGCCCAAAATCTCGGTTCAATTCAACTAGATTCCCAAGCTTTAGTTGATGTCTCTGGGTTCGGTTTCGGTTCCCTTCAGGTGCGGTCTGATACTCTCCAATTAAACGACGGTTCTCTGCTGCTAAATCAAAATTTCGGTGGGGGGCGATCGGGAAAAATTGATGTGAATGTTGCTGGCGAAATTGCTTTGAACGGCACGAACGCCGATGGCACAATTCGCAGCGGCTTCTATAGCGATGATTTTGGCGCTGCCAATGCCCAAATCAATGTTTTTAGTCGCCGCTTAGTCTTGAACGGTGGGGCGATCGGTGTCACCACTTCTGGGACTGGTTCCGGGGTGGACATAGCGGTAAATGCTTCTGAATCGATCCAGATCGCTGGTGTTTCGTCGATTAATCCCGTCAATGCCAGTGGCATTTTTGGGGTCAACTTTGGTGCGGGACAGGCGGGAAATATGTCCATCAGCACAGAACAATTGATCGTTGAAGGAGGAGGGGGAGTCGCTTCGATCGCCTTTAGTTCAGGGGACGGCGGATCCATTCAGATTCAAAGTAACACCATTGAACTCACTGGAGTTAACCCTATTCTGGCGAATCCCAGTACGATTAGTTCTTCTACCCTAGGGGCTGGTCGGGCGGGTAACTTGACCATTGAAACAGGTTCCCTGACGATTCAGGATAGCGGCAATGTCAACGCCAGCACCGCCAGCACCGGCGACGCAGGCAACGTCAGCGTCACCGCCAGCCGGTTCGTAGAGGTCAAAGGCCAAGCCCCAGGGGTTGTGGTGCCTTCTCAGATCGAAGCCTCGGCAATTATTCGGGATGCCGTGACTCAACAAGCTTTAGGACTTGCCCCGGTTCCGCAAGGCAACTCTGGAGACGTGAAGATTCGGACTCCCGAATTGCGGGTACAAAACGGCGGTCTGATTAATGTGAGAAATGACGGGCGGGGAAATTCTGGCACCCTTTCCATTGATGCCGACCTGATTTCCCTAGAAGATCGCGGCAGTCTGACCGCATCCACCGCATCTGGGGAAGGAGGCAATATTATTGTTAATGCTAGTCAAGCCTTACTGATGCGTCAGAATAGTTTGATTTCCGCCGAAGCTGGAGGCACGGGAAACGGGGGCAACATTACGCTCGATACTGATATTTTGGCGGCTTTGGAAAATAGCGATATTATCGCTAATGCGGTGGGGGGCAATGGCGGCAATATTAATATTACCAGTCGGGGCATTTTTGGCCCAGAATTTCGCCCTAGTTTAACCCCTAATAGCGATATTACCGCTAGTTCTGAGTTGGGGGTAGATGGCACCGTGGAAATTAATAATCCCGATGCCAACCCAGCCGCAGGATTGGTGGAATTACCATCGACTTTGGAGGATCCGAGTAATCAAATTATTTCCGGTTGTGCTGCTGACGAAGGCAATGAATTTTATATCGTCGGACGCGGTGGGATTCCCGAAAATCCCACGGAAAGTTTGCGGGGTCGGGCAATTTGGCGGGATTTGCGGGTGCGAACCCCAGAAAGAAACTCGGTTTCTTCAAGAAATCCGGCTGCTTCAAGTTCTTCAAGAAACCCGGTTCCTCGTTCCCCCATTGTGGAAGCTACCGGATGGGTGGTGAATGCCGATGGGTCGGTAAAATTGGTCGGTTCAGCCAACGGGTTTCTGCGATCGCCTCAATGTGGGGATTTGTAGAGGCGAAACCCGTTTATAAAGTCTTATGTCATTCCCGCGAAGGCGGGAATCCACAAGCCCCTAACATTCTTCGGGTGGGCAGGCATATTTTACCCACCCTACCATATACGATCGTGGAATTTTGCCCACCCTAAAATATCAATACTTATTGTTGCATAAATTTTTGCAAATGGTATAAAGTCTTATGTCATTCCCGCGAAGGCGGGAATCCACAAGCCCCTAACATTCTTCGGGTGGGCAGGCATATTTTACCCACCCTACCATATACGATCGTGGAATTTTGCCCACCCTAAAATATCAATACTTATTGTTGCATAAATTTTTGCAAATGGTATAAAGTCTTATGTCATTCCCGCGAAGGCGGGAATCCACAAGCCCCTAACATTCTTCGGGTGGGCAGGCATATTTTACCCACCCTACCATATACGATCGTGGAATTTTGCCCACCCTAAAATATCAATACTTATTGTTGCATAAATTTTTGCAAATGGTATAAAGTCTTATGTCATTCCCGCGAAGGCGGGAATCCACAAGTTTTTTAGGGGATTATAGCGGTTATTGTCCCTTCGGAAGTACAGAGGTTTTTTGGATTCCCGCGAAGGCGGGAATGACAGTTTTTTTGTACTTGATAACTCTGACAATTTCTATATATAGTCATTTCAATTGTGATTGATACAAAGTTCTGGGGGCGCAATGCTTGCGCCCCGATATAATTTTGGAAATCTTACTGTAAATAACTATATTTTTGGGAATTTGTTGCCAAAAAAATAAACCCGGCAATTCATCAAAAAAACCGGGTTTTTCTATTAGAAAATATTCTCCCTAACCAGCAATCAAAGACAACAGTACAGAGTTAATAAATCCCAAAGCGATCGAGCCAAGCAAAGCGCTCCACACTCCCCACCGCAAGCGGAATCCTTCGACGAAATAAGCGGCTAACCCGAAGATAATCATATTCAGGACAATTCTTAAGAGAAAATCTGAAAAGATTACTCCTAAAACTGGCACGCTTATTCCGGCAATAAGTGGGCGGACTAGCGCATTTAAAAGCCCAAAGACGGCAGCGGAAATCAGGGCTTTGTTAAAGCTATCAATGTCTACGCCCGTGGGAATTTTGGAAATAATCACGAAGCTGACAGTTGTCACCAGCCAAATGATTAATAGCTGGACAATATTGATACTTTCCATAGGATATTTTCTCCAACACGAAACTACACATTAAATCGGAATAACATCACATCTCCTTCTTGAACTACATATTCTTTACCCTCACTACGCACTAAACCTTTTTCTTTCGCTGCTTGCATGGAACCGGAAGTCACGAGGTCATGATAAGCAACGGTTTCAGCCCGAATAAATCCGCGTTCAAAATCAGAGTGAATGGCTCCAGCGGCTTGGGGGGCAGACATTCCGGCGTGGATTGTCCAAGCGCGAGTTTCTTTTGGCCCAGTGGTTAAGAAAGTTCGCAAGCCTAATAATTTATAAGTGGCTCGAATTAGAGTTTTTAATCCTCCTTCTTCGACCCCAAGAGATTCAAGAAAATCAGCCCGTTCTGCTTCTGGAAGTTCAACTAATTCTGATTCAACTTGAGCAGAAACAATTACTACTTGGGCGTTTTCTGTGATGGCTAATTTCTGGACTTGTTCCACCCAAGGGTTGCCAGTGGCTAAGTCATCTTCTGAGACATTGGTGGCGTAAATCACGGGTTTGGCGGTTAATAAACCCAAGGGTTTAATGATTTCGCTTTCTTCTTCAGATAAATTCAGCAGTCGGATGGATTTACCTTCATTTAAGGCGGTCTGTAACTTTTCTAGCACCACTAATTCAGCTTGGGCTTCTTTGTTAGCGCGGGCTTGTTTTCGGGTGCGATCGCACCGGCGATCGACCTGGGCTAAATCCGCCAAACAAAGCTCTAAATTAATGACTTCAATATCTCGCAGGGGGTCAACAGAACCAGAGACGTGAATAATATCATCATTGTCAAAACAACGCACCACATGAACGATCGCATCCACTTCCCGAATATGGGATAAAAATTGGTTGCCCAAACCTTCGCCCTTGCTGGCACCTTTGACCAAACCGGCAATATCCACAAATTCCATCCGGGTGGGGACGGTTTGTGCGGAGGATGAAAGTTTCGTCAATACCGTTAACCGCTCATCAGGCACCGCCACCACTCCAACATTTGGTTCAATGGTGCAAAAGGGAAAATTAGCCGCATCCGCTTTGGCATTGGCCACCAAAGCATTAAATAAGGTAGATTTACCAACGTTGGGTAATCCGACAATTCCGGCTCTAAGCATAGTGATTTAAAATGATTTGACCTTAGTCACAATAGCAACAAACTATCTTACTGGAACCGATTAAGGCTCAAACAGATAATTAGCCCTGACAATTAAGCTCGATCGTTAAGCCTGACGACTAAAGCTGACAATTAAAGCTGACAATTAAAACTGACGACTAAAACTGACAATTAAAGCTGACGATTAAAGCTGACGGTGCATTGAATATGCCTAGACTCGACCAAACCCAAGCCCCATTATTAGAAACTCTGCAACTTATGGCCCAACGGCCTCATGCCCCATTTTACGCACCAGGCCATAAGCGCGGCCAAGGGATTGACTCAGAATTGCGGACGTGGTTAGGATCGGCAATGTTTCAAGCGGACTTGCCAGAATTACCGGAGTTAGATAACTTGTTTGCCCCCCAAGGCGCGATCGCCACCGCACTGGAGTTAGCCGCTGCCGCTTTTGGAGCGGCAGAAAGTCGGTTTTTGGTCAATGGTTCGACTTCGGGAATCATTGCGGCAATTTTGGCCACCTGTGGCAATGGCGAAAAAATTATTCTGCCCCGCAATATTCATCAATCGGTGATTTCTGGCTTAATTCTCTCTGGGGCAATGCCGATTTTTGTCTCTCCCGAATACGACCCAGAGTGGGATTTAGTCTATTCTATCTCAGCGGATGGGGTGGCGGCAGCGTTGGCCGCTCATCCCGATGCCAAGGCGATAATGATAGTTTATCCCACTTATCACGGAGTGTGTGGGCATATTGCCGAGATGTCCGAAATTGCCCATCAACAAGGGATTCCTTTGTTGGTAGATGAAGCACATGGGCCGCATTTTGCCTTTCATGGGGATTTCCCGATCGCCGCATTAGCGGCTGGGGCAGATTTAACGGTGCAATCGATTCATAAAGTTTTGGGGGCAATGACTCAGGCTTCTATGTTGCACGTTCAAGGGCAATTAATCGATCGCGATCGGTTAAATCTAGCGTTGCAAATGGTGCAATCTAGTAGTCCGAGTTATCTATTGTTAGCTTCTTTGGATGCTGCCCGTCGGCTTATGGCGATCGCCGGTCAAGAACTCATGGCCAAAACCTTAGCATTAGCGGCAACAGCGCGGGCAAAAATTGCCGAAATTCCCGGTTTGTCGGTGTTCAACGGGCCAACCCTGCCCAGTCCGGGGTTTTGTCATCTCGATCCCACTCGTTTAACGGTGAAAGTCACAGATTTGGGACTCACCGGCTATCAAGCGGATGAAATTTTGCACGAACAACTGGGAGTCACCGCCGAATTACCGGGGTTACAGCATCTAACTTTTATTATTAGCTTGGGAAATACGGCGGCAGATATCGATCGCCTGGTGGCCGGTTTCAGCCGTTTGGCCCACCCCCCTGTCTCCCCCCTTTTTAAGGGGGGGTGGGGGGGATCGATGCTTTCCCCGGAAGGTTGGGGGGGATCGATGCTTTCCCCGGAAGGTTGGGGGGGAGCGATCGCCCATCCGATTTCCGCGTTGACCCCGCGAGAGGCGTTTTTTGCCCCCAGAGAAACTTTACCCATTGCAGCTACAGTGGGTCGCATTAGTGCCGAGTTGGTCTGTCCCTATCCCCCAGGAATTCCAGTATTAATACCTGGAGAGGCGATCGCGCAGAATTCTTTAGAATTCTTACAAAAAATTCTGGCGAATGGTGGGACAATAACGGGGTGTAGTCAGCCGGATCTGACTACCCTAAAAGTTGTCATTAGTCCTTAATCCTGAGTCAAATAACCAAAGAATCCCTACCCAACTTGCCAGGGAACAGGGAACAGGGAACAGGGAACAGGCATTCTTGCATTCTTGCATTTTTGCATTCTGGCAATATTCCCCGATCGCCGTTCCCGGTTCCCTGATAACTGTTCCCCTTTCTCCAGCAACAAACAACCAACAACCAACAACCAACAACCAACAACAACCAACCAACAACCAACAACAACCAACCAACAACCAACTTCCATTGTTAATGTTTAATTATTGATATGTACTATGCCTTGTTCTTTGTGGCCGTATATTAGCCCTGGTATTTCTGATGATTTATTTGAACGCTTGCCCGGTATTCCTATGAGCAAGCGAGAAACGAGGATTTTGTTATTAGCGCATTTGCGTTTAGAACCCAACACCGTCCTCTGGGATATTGGTGCAGGGACGGGGACAATTCCCGTAGAAACCGCTTTATTATGTCCCCAAGGTCGGATTATTGCGGTGGAAAGAGATGAAGAGGTGGCTAATTTAATTCGCCGCAATTGCGATCGCTTTGACGTGGAAAATGTGGAAGTTATTGAAGGCAGTGCGCCAGAATGTCTCAAAGACCTGCCCGATCCACCGAGTCGAGTCTGTCTTGAAGGGGCAAAACCCATTAAATCCCTACTCAAAGAAGTGTGGAATTATTTACAGCCCAATGGTCGCGTAGTGGCAACTGCGGGCAATTTAGAAAATTTATATGCAATTTCTGAAGCATTTTCTGAGTTGCAGGTGCGTAATATTGAAGTTGTGCAAACCTCGATGAATCGGTTAGAAACCAGGGGCAGGAATCAAACTTTTGCCGCGATCGATCCGATTTTTATTCTCAGTGGTGAAAAAATTGATTAACTGTTAATAATTAACCACAAATATCGTACCCATATAGCGGGTCGATCCTGCCGAAAGATTGGCCATTGGCCATAATCAACCAAAGTAAAATATTGGGTTTTTATGTTTTAACTGAACAAAAAACCTTTCTCAGAATCAACTATCTAGGGTTTTATCCTTAGATTAATTGATAGTTTTCTCCCCAGTTTATTTAATGATTAATGCTATGCCTTTGCCTCGAATTATCAGCGGAATTGTTGCGGTCATCCTCGCTTTAGGGATGATTCTCCTGGGCGGATGGTATTTTACCTTTAGCCTGGGAATTATCATCTTTCTGGCTCAACTTGAATATGTGCAGCTAGTTCGAGCGAAGAGCATTATCCCCTCAGCTAAAAATACAATGGTTTTGAGCCTGATTTTGCTGGCAATTTCTACGGTATCTTCTTCTTTAGCCGATGCCATGTTGCCCCTGGCAGGGACATGGATTTGTTTCTATCTGCTATTTAAACCCAAAATGGCCACTATTGCCGATATTTCTGCCTCAATTATGGGCTTATTTTATGTGGGATATTTGCCCACATTCTGGGTGCGGTTACGGGGGATCGAAAATGAAGCATTTAGTAATATTCCTTTAGGCGGTTTTTGGCCAGAAAATTGGCAACATTGGCCCCAACTGCCCCAAGGACTGACGATTACTTTTTTAGCCTTCTGTTGTATTTGGGCAACCGATATTGGCGCCTATATTTTCGGCAAATGTTTAGGTCGTACTCCTCTTTCGGACATTAGCCCGAAAAAGACTGTTGAAGGATCGGTTTTTGGGATTACCGGCAGTGCGATCGTGGGAACCATTGGAGCTTGGTATTTACACTGGCCCAGTTGGCCCGCAACCGGGATTATTTTAGGTCTTTTAATTGGGGTTGCCGGTCTGCTGGGTGACTTGACGGAATCCCTGATGAAACGGGATGCGGGGGTGAAAGATTCGGGAACTCTAATTCCGGGACATGGGGGCATTCTCGATCGCACCGATAGTTATATTTTTACCGGGCCATTAGTGTTCTACTTTGTCACCTTAGTTTTGCCGTTGTTACCTCATTAAAATCAGAAACCGGGTTTCTATCAAAATCTCTGAATTTGTAGCAGAAGCGATCGCATAAACCCGGTTTCTTGGTTATTTATTCCTTGCTGCCAAATAACAATAAACACAGGGAACAGGGAACAGGGAGCGGGGAACAGGGAGCAGAGGAGAACAATTAACAATTGATAATTGATAATTGACAATTAAATATAGCGGTTCTAAATCAGTTTGCGAATAGACCCTCACGATGGCGGACCCCTCTCCCATGATGGGAGAGGGGGGCTAATTTAATTGTCAAACTGATTTAGACTTGCTATAGATTAATTATCAATTATCAATTATCAATTATCAATTATCAATTATCAATTATCAATTATCAATTATCAATTACACCCCAACCAACAACCAACAACCAACAACCAACAACCACCAACCAACAAACAACAAACAACAACCAACAAAAAATTACGGCGTCACCATGATTTGCCCTTGACAAATTAGCTGACCGGGCAGCAAAGTTAATTCTGAAATCATCACTTCTGAACCGAAATCCCAGGAAAAATTTTCTAAATTAATTGTCTCTTGTCCGGCAATCTGTAACTGAGGGTTAACTAAATAAAGTTGATGCCCATTTCTAATTTCTAAACCCGTCTGGAGAACTGCGGATTTTTGCGCTGCGGTTTCAGGGGCTTGAAGCGAAGAACAACCAAGGGCGATAGTGCATCCGCACCGCTGCGCGATCGCTGGTTGGCACAGTCCCGTCAATGTTAATCGATCTTGGCCTAAATTAATTTGTAACTGTTCCCAAGAGTTAGCGACAGAATGTAACCAAGACTCTAAAAATTCTTGGATTCCTTGGTTAAATAAAAGAGATTTTAAAGAAGCATCAATATCCTCTTGAGTTAACTGTAACTGGGCATTCACGGGAACGGGATCGATCAAATGTAGCGGTTGACCTTGGATCACTTCGCCAATGTTAAACCGAATTCCTGTCCCTTCTAAGAATATTTGACTTAAGTGAATGCCTTGATAAATAGCATGACTAGCAGAAATTAACACCCCAGGAATTGAACCAGAAAGGATTTGCCGGTTCCCACCTGTGAGGGTTAATTGTAAGTTTTCGATGGAGTCTAGTTGCAATGAAAGCCAAAATTTTAGGGCGGGGGCTAAAACTTTACTAACCAGTTTTCCTGACTTGGGCGCAACTTCGATGCGGGAATTAGGCAAATTTAGACTAGAACTCATAGGGAAATTACTTGATGGTTGACGGTTGATTGGTGGATCTAGTTTAGGCAATTTTACAGAGGACTGACGGGGAAATCGGGTCGATCGCCAGGGGAGGATCGCATTTCTACGCAAGAAACAGTAAAATTTTGTCAGGAGTTTTGTGCTCGGTGGGCGAATCGTCGCTTCACCGGATCGACTCCTGACTCACCTTTATTAAACGATCGCAGTCCCAATCATGCAAACTAGACTGCAAAAAATCCTATCTCAATGGGGAATAGCTTCCCGTCGTCAAGCTGAAACCATGATTCAGCAAGGACGAGTGCGGGTGAATGGTCAAATTGCCCATCTGGGTTTGACCGCTAATCCTGAAGTGGATCTTCTTGAGGTCGATGGTCGAATCGTTAAACCCAGCGATCGGCCTCAATTGCTATATTTGTTACTCAATAAACCTGTGGGTGTGGTGTCTACCTGCTCGGATCCCAGCGGACGCCGCACGGTCTTGGATTTGCTGCCGTTACCGATGCAAAACCAAGGTATTCATCCGGTGGGACGCTTGGATTTTTACACCACGGGGGCATTATTACTGACGAATGATGGGGAGTTAACCTTTAAGCTGACCCACCCGAAACATGGCATTAGCAAGACTTACGAGGTCTGGGTTGAAGGCGATCCCCCCGAATCGGTGTTGGGAAATTGGCGATCGGGGGTGATGCTTGATGGTCGCCTAACTCTGCCCGCTGAAGTTCTAGTGTTAAAACAGGATAGGGAAACCAATCGAACTCTTTTGCAAGTGGTACTCAAGGAGGGACGCAATCGACAAATTCGCCGAGTGGCAGCTTTGCTAGGATATCCCGTGGTTGAGTTACACCGTAGTGCGATCGGGCTGATTAAGCTGCGATCGCCTAATCAGCCTAACTTATCCCCTGGTGATTATCGCCCTTTGACTCCCAAAGAAATTGATTTTTTACAAAGTCAAATTTTCTGATCGCTTTTCACCTTTCCCCAAGTACCAAAAGAGGAACGGGGGAGCAGAGGAGCAGAGGAGCCCGCCATCAGCAGAGGAGCAGGGGAAAACAATTAACAATTGATAATTGACAATTGACAATTAAATATAATTATCAATTATCAATTATCAATTATCAATTATCAATTATCAATTATCAAACAACAAACAACAAACAACAAACAACAAACAACAAACAACAAACAACAAACAACAAACAACAAACAACAAACAACCACCAACCAAGAAGTAACGAATAACTAATCAGGAGTAAGTGCAATGAACAACCGTCAAAAGTCTGAAGAACTGATTAACCAGGAAAAGGAACAGGCACAAATTCGGGAAAAACAGTTGGCTAAACTGGCGGAAATCGGGTCTCTATTACGAGAAAAACGCTTGGAACAGTCAGTCACCATAGAAGAAGTGGCGGTGCATACGATGATTCGGGCGCAAATGCTTCAAGAGATTGAAGCCGGGAAACTGGAACGATTACCGGAACCGATCTATATTCAAGGGTTACTGTTACGATATGCCAAGTTTTTGGGATTCGATGGTAGGGCGATCGCGCAGGATTTTCCTGTCAGCCAAAAAAAATTTGTTTTTAAGCAACTCTGGTTTAATTTGTTTGATTATTTACCCCGGTTGAAATTTCGACCTTTGCACTTTTATGTGGTTTATCTTGTGGCGATCGGGGTATCCGTCCACACATTATCCAGACAATTAGATCCATCAGCCAGCCTTATGGCTAACCAAGAACCCGGGCAAGGCACCGCTGTACTGGCGGTCACGCAGCAATCTGAATCCGGTGTACCAGCCACGAATCCCCCAAAATCCACTCCACTTGCCACCACTAAGGAATCAGCCCCGAAACCAAGTTCAGCAAAAGAAGATAGTCAGGGGGTGAAAGTCGGACTCACCTTGAAAGATGCTTCTTGGATCGTGATTTCAGCCGATGGCAAAATAGAATTTGAAGGAATGTTGCCCTCCGGCACCCAGCGCACTTGGGAAGCTGCGGAAAAACTGGTGGTGCTGGCCGGAAATGCCGGAGGGGTATTGTTAGCGATCAATAATGGTCAAGCGGAACAAATGGGCGCCCACGGACAAGTGATCGAAAGGGAAGTGTTAATTTCTCGACCCTAACTTGACCCTAATTTGACCTAAGACTGTTCTATGGATTAGCGTCCGAATGTTTCGGTCATCATTTTTAGGCGATCGCGGATTTCTGGAGTCAGCGCCCCAAACTGATAACGCCATGCCCAGTTACCCTCTGCTTTACTCGGCATATTCATCCGGGCTTGGGTATCCAGTCCTAAAAGATCCTGAACCGGAATAATCGCTTGATTCGCCACTGAAGACAGCGCCACTTGAATTAAATCCCAATGAATTCCCCAAGACCGAACTTCGCCTAAATAAGCCAAAGCGCCCAAGCGTTCATGCTCCGGCAGTTGATTAAACCAGCCAACGGTGGTGTCATTGTCATGGGTGCCGGTATAAACGACAGAATTTCGGTTGTAGAAATTAAACGGTAAATAAGGATTCCCTGCTCCCGAACCGAAGGCAAAGTGCAAGATTTTCATCCCCGGAAATTCAAACTTATCTCGGATTGCCTCTACCTCTGGGGTAATCACACCCAAATCCTCAGCAATAATCGGTAATGTACCCAATTTTTGCTTAATTACTTCTAATAACTGTTCTCCCTTGGCTTTAATCCACTTACCATTCATGGCCGTGGTTTCCCCTTGGCGGACACTCCAAAAAGACTCAAAGCCTCGGAAATGGTCGATGCGAATCACATCCACATAACTCAACATGGAACTAAATCGTTCCACCCACCAATGGAAATCGGTTTTTTCCAGTCGGTTCCAGAGATAAACTGGGTTGCCCCAAAGCTGACCTGTGGCGCTAAAGTAATCTGGTGGCACTCCGGCCATGCCTGCGGGTTCGCCAGTTTTCACATCTAAGCAAAAGATTTCTGGATGCGCCCAAACATCGGCACTATCGTGGGCCACATAGATGGGAATGTCGCCAATAATCCGGATGTCTCGTGTGTTGGCATAAGACTTAAGTTCTGACCATTGGCGGAAAAATTCAAACTGGAGAAATTTGTGGAAAAAAATCTCCCCAGGTAAACGCCGACGCCATTGGTCTAAGGTGACAGGCTTACGCTTGGCGAGATCGGGTTCCCAAGTATGCCAACTGGCCCCATTTAAGGTTTCTTTGATCGCCATATATAAGGCATAGTCATCCAGCCAATAGGATTTGTCGTAGCAAAACTTTTGAAACTCTTCTTGTTGCTCGGTGGTGGCTTTGTCCTTGAAATTATCGCAGGCTTTTTTGAGTAGAGGCATTTTGAAGGCGATCGCCCGTTCATAATCTACTCGATCCGCCGGAAACTCTGGCAGATTGGCAAAATCCTCTTCAGAAAGCAAGTCATCTTTGAGCAGGAGATCGGGGCTAATTAGGAAAGGATTCCCCGCCATTGCTGAGTAGCACATATAAGGAGAATTACCATAACCCGTTGGGCCAAGGGGCAAGATTTGCCAAAACTGCTGGCGACTTTCTAGTAAAAAATCAATGAATTTACGCGCTTCTATCCCTAAATCGCCGATACCAAACCGACTGGGAAAAGATGTGGGATGAAGCAAAATACCGCTAGATCTGGGAAAAGGCATGAGCCCTCCTGTGAAACAGGAATTTTATGCTGACACGAAGCCAGCATGATGTGTTTCTGAATTTATCATGTAATGGCACAGTTATAATCTAATCTAATCAAATCACCATAAAATTAATTCTATCTTTACACTTTTAAACTTCAAAGACCCTATGACTTATCGAAATCCCGTTCCCACTGTTGACATTATTATTGAAACGATCGATCGCCCCGGTCGTCCCATTGTGCTGATCGAACGGCAAAATCCCCCCCTGGGTTGGGCGTTACCCGGTGGCTTTGTGGACTACGGCGAATCGGTGGAAACGGCGGCAGTTCGAGAAGCCCTAGAAGAAACCAGTTTATCGGTAGAATTAATTGAACAATTTTATGTGTATTCTGACCCCGATCGCGACCCCAGGCAACATACCTTGAGTGTGGTATTTATTGCTAGTGCGATCGGTGAACCGAAAGCTGCGGATGATGCCAAACATTTACAACTTTTTGAAATTTGGCAATTACCCCAACAATTATGTTTCGATCACGATCGCATTCTCAAAGATTATTGTTATTATCGACGTTACGGACAACGACCCAGAATTTAAATCCCTGTAGGGGCGAAGCATTCGGGCAAGCAAATTAGCGATCGTAACAAATGATTGATTTCCCCGAATGCTTCGCCCTCCCATAGTCGTAGGGCAAAATGCAAGCCCACCCTACCCGTTGCCTGAAAATCCCATTACAATATATATAACTTATCGGAGGATTATCCCATGCTGCAAACCCTCACCAAAAAAACTTACACCTTTGAGGAATATTTGGAATACCATGATAATACCGATTTAAAATATGAACTTGTAAACGGAGAACTCATCCCCATGCCAACTCCCAGTGGACTGCACGCAGATATCATGGTCTTTCTGTATGACACTTTTACAGCAGAAATAAAACGTTTACAGCTAGACTGGAAAGTCAGACCAGGGAATATCGGCGTTCGCACCTCTTTTAATAAATCCAGAATTCCCGATTTAGTAATTATCACAGAAAGCCAACGCCAAGAACTCAGAGAAATGACTTCTGCGGTACTGAAATCTCCCCCTTTATTAGCGGTGGAAATTGTCAGTCCGGGCAATGCGATCGATGATTATCGTTACAAACAAGCGGAATATGCGGTGCGGGAAATTCCTGAATATTGGATTGTCGATCCAATTGATGCCAAAGTGTCTATATTACAGCTTGTGGATGGACTGTATGAAACTACAGAATTTACCGGCGATCTGGCGATTAAATCTGCAACTTTTCCAGAATTAGCATTAACTGTTGCACAAATTTTAACGGCTTGATGGTAAGTAAATTAATCGATTGACTGAAACTTTCCTGAAAATATCGATAAAATATAAGCCACCTATCGGAGGATTATCCCATGCTACAAACCCTCACCAAAAAAACTTACACCTTTGAGGAATATCTGGAATACCATGATGATAGCGATTTGAAATATGAACTTGTAAACGGAGAACTCATCCCCATGCCACCAGCCAGCGGACTGCACGCCCTGATTCTCGTTTTTATGTACAATGTTTTACAAGCCGAAATCCAACGTTTAAAGCTAAATTTGACCGTAATGCCTGGAAATATAGGCGTTCGCACCTCTTTCAATAAATCCAGAATTCCCGATTTAGTAATTATCACAGAAAGCCAACGCCAAGAACTCAGAGAAATGACTTCTGCGGTACTGAAATCTCCCCCTTTATTAGCAGTGGAAATTGTCAGTCCGGGCAATGCGATCGATGATTATCGTTACAAACAAGCGGAATATGCGGTGCGGGAAATTCCTGAATATTGGATTGTCGATCCAGTTGATAGCAAAGTGTCAGTTTTACAGCTTGTGGATGGACTATATGAAACTACAGAATTTACTGGCGATATGGCCATTAAATCTGCAACTTTTCCAGAATTAGCATTAACTGTTGCCCAAATTTTAACGGCTTAAACCGTAAAATTAATTATTTTTTTTTACCACAGAGACACAGAGAACACGAAGAAAAATATGTTAGTTATCCAAATTATTTATCAGAATATCCAGAGATATTTGTTAACAATTAACCAATATTTCAAGCAATATTTCCGGCTGCCAAAATTCGCTCTGCGGTTAAAGTTAATTCTGGGAAAATCTGAGAGACAATTTCCTGGTTTTCCGTGAAAACCGTTTCCTCATATAATCCTTCATCCCATCGCAATACAGAAACTTGATTTAATATGGGGTCTACAATCCAATATTCGGGAATTTCCGCTGCCGCATATTCCGATCGCTTATATCGATAATCTCGCTGTACCGATTCGGGACTGACCACTTCTACTACTAACAAAGGTGGGGTTTGAAAAACAGCAGATTTATCCAGCAATTCGATCGCCTGTTCCTGCAACACCACGCAGACATCAGTTAACCGAGACTTCCGCCACCCAGTTCTCACTCCTGTTTCTTTAAAACACAGCCAAGGTAAATTCATGCGAGAAATTTCAGCTTTCAATATATCCCGAATCATATCGGAAATCAGCAAATGTCTAATCGTTGGCGGATTCATTAACTCTAGTCTCCCATCAACCAATTCATAACGGCGATCGCTCCCATCATCATAATTGAGATATTCCTCAAAAGTATATAATTTGGTTGTGATTATGGATGTCATGGTTATCCTCTGATTTAATTAGTGATTAATATTATAGTTCAATTTATTGGGCAACCCAGACTTACCCCCGGTTAAATTTTCATGGGCGATCGCACTCCAATTATTGACCACCCTAATTATCTATCTGTTAACAACATCTTTTAACGCTTCATCAATTACTTGTTCGCTAACTCCCCGACGCTTCAAACTGGCAATCAACGCGGTGACTGTTTCGCTTTCAAATCGCTCTAAATCTTGACGCAATCCCTGACCAATATAAGCGCGGATCAATGGCTGATAATCAGAAAACCCCAACAATGGGGCAATCCGCTTTAGGTCTTCCACCACATCTTCAGGAATATTAATCGTCACGCTAGTCATGGGACGATTTCTTTTTAAGCGTTTTTTTAACTGCTCAATTTTCATAGATTTCTCTCTCCTGACGAGTTGCTTTACGCGCTGAAATAATCCGAATTGTATTATCCTCACGTTCGATATGAACCACAAATAAGAGATTCCATCGAGTATCTAACCCAATCACAGCATCTCTCGCTTCATCATTACGGCTGGCATCAACCACGACGAGAAAGGGATCAAAAAATACTTCAGCCGCTTGCTGGAACGTAATGCCATCATGCTTCAGTGAATTGCGATCGGCCTTCTCTTGATTCCAAACAAAGGTAATGCCATTCAGTACGAAATATACATCCATGTTTCAAATTGTACTATTAACATTATAACTCCGGTTTCTGAAAAAAGGAGTAATCATAAATTTGTTCAAAATAATCCGCCATTCCCGCTTCCGCAAGTTCTCTATATTCTTGGGCAAATTCTTGGTAGATGTGGGCAAATTAATGCAGATCGCGGGATTTTTGAGAGAATCGACTGCGAAATTTGAGAAATTCGATAAAATCGGCAATTTGCTGCAATTGTTCATCGTTAAATTGCTCGATTTCTTGTTTTATCTTATCTTTAGTTGCTTGAATTTCGGTGTTCCTAACATTATTATCATTGCGATCGCTATCTGATATTTCAGGAATCAGTATAATCACCTCAACCTGCTGGTTTATATTCGTGATTAACGGCTGGTCTAGGGTGAGGTGTCCTCGCTCATCAATTTTGCCCATCACTTTGATTGCTTTCATAAAATATCCTCAGAAATTACTTGACGAAATTGTTATCCGACCCGACTAAGCAGATTCTAAATGCGTTACCGGAATTTGTTCGGTTCTTTCTGGGGATTTTTCTCCGGTTGCCACCTGATGAACCGTATGGATAATGTTAGCTGAGTAATAACGATTACCGCAGTTGTCGCAGACTCCGATGGTTACATTCTCCAAAATCACAAACCCATCGCGATGCTTAAATGCTTCATGCTTGACAGTGCGAGGTTGAACTGTCCCTTCGCAATATTCACATCTGTATCCGTACATATTCTTATCCCTCCAATTCTGTAAATTCTAGCCATTTCCTCCTCGGTTAAGTTGTTTGATAGACAATGGCAGTGATTAAGATTATCTAGTTTAAGTCACTTTCCGGGGGTCGATCGCACATTTCTAACACTTCCTCTGCACTTTCTGAAGATAACGGCGCTGCTAGTCTAATATTAATATCAATTAAGATTTGATTTTGCTCTATTTTTAGATGGGCTTTCTTCACAACCAGATCCAAAGATAAACAATCATTGATTTGATATAAAGTCTCAGAACATTGAGCTTTATATCCCGCTTCATGGAGCCATACACAGATAGTACGCCAATTATCTACCTTGCCATTTTCTCTACCGACCAAACTTTTAACATAGCGATACAAAGTGTTACATAAATCTGCTTCCACACCTTTAGGAATTTTCCCCAACTTATTAGCAATTTCTGCCGGACTGTGACCGCAAAGCAACCCCCGCAAATGCAGCTTTTCAGTGGGGGTTAGCCGTTTGCCCTTAGCGGAGGCTAGGTCTGCATAGAGAGTTTCCAAGTCCCATTCTTGTGCCGCTTGAGCAAAGCGATCGTCGGTAGAAGCCATAGTATAAGTTCTCGTTGAAAAATTTTCCTAGCCAGATTCTAGCATAATTCCTAGCCGAGACTACATGACAATTTATACTTATGTCGTTTAGACTAGATTTTAAGCGGGCAAAATCCTTTGGGGAAAGGGTGCCGAGACTAAAAGTCGCTAAAATTGAATAATTGCCTGAATAATTGTCAAAAATATGTTGCGATGCTTATTGCTATGTAGTTTAGTTTGGCAATTTTGTCACGAAATCAAGACAACTATTGAATTTAAATAAAAGTGTCATGGATCCTCACAACCCAAACTCGTCTAATACAGCTACCAACAATCATCATGTAAATTCAGAATCAAGCATTGAACCTTCATTAACTCCTCTGCCAGTCTCATCTAACCAGCCAAACCAAAATTCAGGGAACCATATTGCTGAAATAGGCGCTAAAATTGGCACAAAGTTTAAGCTAGTAACTAAAGATCCAATTACCAGTATCCTCTGTGTATTTCAAGGAATTAGTTTGTCAACAACCGTCAAAGGCGCACATATTATATTTCCCAAAAGTGCTTCAATTACTCTGGTAGGAACTTCCCTTTCATTTCAATTAATTCCTTTGGTGCTAGGTAGTGCAGTCCAGTTCGCTTTGATTCTGCTTTTAATCGTGAGAGCTAGAAGTCAATCCACTGTCAGAAGATGGTCGATGATTATAGTATTCACTTTAGTCAGCATTTATACCAGTTGGTTTTGTTTCTATGATGGATTACTTGGCGGAGAGTTAACTGACAATTCTCCTAAAAAAATTCAGGCACATGAAAGTCTGAAGAATCAAGTCTATACTCCTTTGAAAGCTGAACATGATAATTTACAAAAACAATTGGCGACCGTAAAAAAACGCTGGGATGATGAAGTCAAAGGCTTAAGAAGTGGCATACCATCCATCGGGCCTGAAGCCTGGAAGATTAATGAGGAGAGAGAGAGGATTGAAAACAAACTTAATCAAATTGAAGGCATTATTACGAATGAGAATATTGCCAGAGCCTTTACACTGTCCCCGGAAGACATTAAGAAAATGCCAGCCAAAGACGTTTACGATCTAGGCATAGGTGCTTGGAGTTCAATTCCCACATCTTACAAAAACAATGCACCAAAACCACAGTTTTCCGACTATGAAAACCCAGAAGCACTTCTACTGCCGCTAAAACGATTAAATGATGGAAATGAAGAGGCGATCGCCGCTTTAGGCATCGCCGCTTTTGTAGATAGCTCATCATTAGTCTTAGGAAGTATCGGTGATACTTTCTCCTTGTCCAAAGTATTTACGATTATTGTTTCAGGGTTGATTATGAACCTGAAAAGACTTGGCGCGACTATCAGAAGAACAATCAACCAAGAATCAGTGCCTTTTGAAACTGAAGTAAGTCAACTATCGAATAGCACTCAAATGATTAAGCTAAACAGTGATATCAAAGGCTCTGAGTTTTTAAGCGAATTGCTCAATCATATAGAAAAAATCGATGATCGGACCTACATCATCAATGGCGATGAACTATTAAAGATAAATCCGAATGATCCCCCAGAAACCAAGAAAAAAAAGTTATTTTATAAGCTGCTGTTAACCAGAATGGAATGTTCTCCATTTAACTGGCTTGAAGATTATCAGGAAAAAGAAGCAGGGAATTTTATGGGTTTAGGAAATCTGCTTGGCTCTAACAAGACGCAAAATCCACCTAATTCACTATCAGTCAATACTTCACAACCAAATCCACCAAAATCCAAAAAGCTGAGAATCAAAAAAGAGTGCAAAGATGCTTTTCTAAACTGGTTAACTAGCGAAATAGAGAATCAAATGAATGAAGAGCAAGTTGAATCTAAAACAGTTGCACAAATTCATCTTTACGCCAATCCTACCCTGAGATCATTATCTAGCTCGGAAGAAACATAGATTTTTCCCTCGTTCCCACGGTCTCCGTGGGAATGCCCCGTTGCGAGGCTCTGCCTCGTGAGTCGAAAAAGCCGGAAGCAGGAACATAGAATTAATGTAATTATACCGTTATTCGCCAGTCATAGCAAATGCTAATTTATCTTCAAAAAATGAGTAGTAAATCTACAAAGAATGGTGTTAACTTACTGGAGAGCGGTCTTCACATCAATCCGATGATGGGCGAAGCATTCCGGTATGAAATTTTGGCTTTCAACCAGTAATTTATCTGCCGGAATGCTTCGCCCCTACGAATATTTGTGGTTTGAGTTTTAGGAAATTCGATTAAATAACATAGCAAAAACCCGGTTTCTGAGAATAGGCGATCGCCCCCTATCTTTTCCTCTCCCCAACCAGGGGCGATATTGCCTCCGCAACCAGGGGCGATATTGCCTCCGCAACGAGGGGCAATATTGCCTCCGCAACCAGGGGCGATAGTACACCGCACCGCACCGCTGCGGGATATTGCATCCGCAACGCTACGCGATCGCTCCCAAATATCTGCTAAAATCAAAACAAATCCCCGACAATAACCGAGAATATGGAAACCCAAATTAACCAAACTACCGTAGAAATTCATCCCAGTGTCTTAGCGGGTTTAGATGTGTTATCCCCAGAAGAAAAAGAACAGGTTTTAAAGGCGATCGCCTCCCTGGAAACCTTCTCCCCAGAACACCCCTTGACAGCTAACATTCAGAAATTTAGACCAGAACAACCTTTTTATTTACTCAAAGTCGATAGCAGTCTCCGATTAATTTTTGAAAAAAACCACCAGCATGAAATTGAAATTCAAGACCTAGTGCGGCAGGAAACCCTAGAATTTATGTCTCATTTAACTCATTAATTTACCGCATCACCATGAAGAATTTTGACCGACTTGATTTCAATCCCAAAATTTGCCGACAGCAGCTAAACGAATTCCAGGAACTTTTGCAAACGCGCCAGTCATTAGGGGAATTTGATGACATTTTGCCGTTTTTCAAAGAACGTCTCCATCTGGCTGCATTTATCTCATCTTATAACCCGAATATCATTCGCCGAAATAGAATTGCCTTTGAATACGATATATTTGGAGATTTCAAGAGCGATTTAGTGGTGGGAGATTCGGTGACAAATGCTTATTGTTTCATAGAATTCGAGGATGCCACTGCCAACAGTATCTTTGTCTCCAAAGCCGGTAAAAGCACTCCAGAATGGTCGCCACGATTCGATCGCGGATTTAATCAAATCGTCGATTGGTTTTGGAAGCTAAATGATTTTGAAATGACTCAAGAATTTGAAAACAGATTTAATAGTCGTTATATTGACTATATGGGATTGTTGATTATCGGCAGAGATCGATATCTAGAACCAAGAGAAAAAAGAAGATTGGATTGGCGACGCAAAAAATTAATTGTTAATTCTCAGCATATCCACTGTATTACCTTTGATGAATTAGCTGATATTTTATCTGCCCGCTTGGATAAGTATCAGCTAATTTTCGGAGATAATTAGGTTGGGCGCTGTTTTGATGCGCGATATTGCATCCGCAACGAGGAGCGATATTGCATCCGCAACGCTACGCGATCGCGCCCAAATATCTGCTAAAATAAAAACAAATCCCCGACAATAGCAAAGAATATGGAAACAAAAACTACCCAAAATACCGCCCTAGGGCAGATCGTGTTATAATCAAAGTATAAATATTTCTGGAAAATTTTCTGGAGATGCGGAACAATGAAACCACAAAATAAAATCGTTCAGGAAGAAATTACTATCAAAGTTTCCCCACAGGTAGCCGCAGCATACCGTCAAGCTACCGCCGAAGAAAAACAGCAACTAGAGATAAAATTGGCAGAAATCATCCAGGAACAACTGAGCGTCATTCGACGAAATAGTATTATCGAACTCAGGCAAACGATGGATATAATGAGTCAAGAAGCGCAAGATAGAGGTTTAACTCCCGAAATTTTAGATGCAATTTTAAATGATGACTAATTACCCAAAATTTGTAATTGATACCAATGTTATAGTCAGTGCCTCATTATTTAGTCAAAGCGCACCTCGTCAAGCATTCAAACGCTCCCAAATATCTGCTAAAATAAAAACAAATCCCCGACAATAACCGATAATTTTGAAAATTGTTTTAATACCCGTTTTTCAGGATTATTCCCAACAAAAAAAAGGTGCGTTACGGCGGATAATTGCATTTTCTGCCATCAATTATCCCGATAATTCCGCCTAACGCACCCTACCCGAAATTTCACCGACATCTCCCCGAAATCTATATTTTAGATTTCATAATCCACCACAGCCCGATCGCCGGCAATTTTGCCAATAAAATCTTTACATTTTTCGTGTTCGGGATGAATTTGATAAGCATTCAACCCCTCAAAACTGGCAAACTCAGAATAGAGCACCACATCATAAGCCGCTGGAGATGCTAAAGAATTAATCCCTACTTCAAGCTCGATAATTTCTGAAATTACTCCGGGCAAGGCTAACAGCATTTCCTTCATTTTGGCGATATTTTCTGCCTTAGTCGCCCCTTCTGCTTCCTCTTTTAAGCGCCACATCACAATATGTTTAATCATTAATTTCTCCGATAAATTCTTCGCTCGATAAAATTTAGGCGCGATCGCCGATTAAGATATAGCGGTTATGATCCCGATTAAGTACAGAGGTCTTCTGGATTCCCGCCTGCGCGGGAATGACAGGGTTGTTTTGTACTTCATAACTCTGCCAAGTGCTATATCCCTGGCAATTCCTGAACCGCCAACTGAGCACGGGCCCGGACGGATAATTCCCCATCGGTTTTGGCGATCGCTTGTAATCGTTCTAGAATTTGCCCAAATTCTGTCGGTTGACTGTTGACAACCGCCGTCCCCAACCCTTGCAAACCAACCACAGCGGCATAACGCACCACCCATTCTGGATCCAAGCACACTGCCGCGAGAGATTGATGGGCGCGGCGTTGGGCTTCCGGGACTCGATCTGGTTCCATATCATCCCAGTGGATATTCCCTAAACCCCTAGCTGCTGCACGACGCACACTCAAGGCAAAGTCTTTTTCTGCCGTTTCCAGCAAAAAATCTAAACCTCGCGGATCCCCAATCCCCGCTAATGCCCGCAGCGCCCAGGCTCTAGCCCCATAGTTATAACCGTCAAGCTGCTCTAGGATAGAAACCACGGCGGGTTTACCAATGGCCACCAGTCCATCCACTGCGGCCACCGCTGCACCAGGGTTGTTATATCCGAGGGCTTCAATTAAGGTGGGAATTGCCGCGATCGCCCCCACTTCGGCTAAATCTCTCACCGCATCGGTTAAACGATTGGCCGAATCTGCTTGTTGCACCGCTTCGATCAGTTTTTGAACCCGATCTTCAACCTGAACATCAGTCATATTCATTAGATTGTTGAGATTGCCGATTATATATTGACGAGATTCTGGCTCTTTGTAAATATTGGTAAATAAGTAGGTGAACATAATTAATTGCACTTTTCGTTCCCCGCCGATAGACTGTGGATTCCCGCATTCGCGGGAATGACAGTTTTTCTTGTGATATGGTCTCTGGTGCATTTATTTCTGCCCACGTACTTAATTGCTCGATCGCTTCCCAAAGACTTCCGGTTACAAAAGACTATCCATCAGCTTCATCACCTGAATCGTCTCCGGGGAAAGACTGGGCGGTTGGTCTGAGTCAGGCAATGGTAAATGATTTTCTAACAATCCTTTCAAAGCAATCAACTTCAGGCTATTTTCCGCCAAAGTATTCGCGATCGCCTCTGCTGCCGGTAAATAACCAATCGCCCCCAAATCCATCAAAGCCGATCGCCGCAACTGTAAATCCGCCGCATCTAAGCCCCGCGCCAAAAGATCCCCATAATATCGTTCTCCGGTCAGTTGGAACATCGCTCGCGCTGCGGAATTTTTCACCCGTTCCACGGAATGCTCTAAAAACGGCTGAATCAGCGCGATCGCCTCCGTAGCCTTCAAAGTCCCCAACGCTTCAATAATCGCCGAATAAGGTTGGATCAAATGGGGTTTGCCCGGAACCTGCACCGCAGCAGTGATTCCGCCTTCCAGTAATTTCATCAAAGGCGCGATCGCCCGCGAATCCCCCAACATTTCTAAAGCTTGGGCTGCCGCTTCCCGCACATAATAATCCGAGCAACTTAAACATTGAATCAAACCGGGAACCGCCTGCAAATCTCCCAGTTTCCCCAAAGCCCGCGCCGCATTCCGTTGCAAGGGAAAACCCCCCTCATCAGTGCGATCGCCCTCGAACTGTAACAAATCAATTAATGCTTGAACCGCCTCCGGTTCGCGGACGCGAAATCGACCAATCCACCAAGCCGCATAATAACGCAGACTCAAATCCTCATGGCGGAGATTCGCGATCGCCTGCTCCAGGGTCAAAGACTCCCCGGAAATTGGCTCCGTATTTTCTGCAAAATTCATTTTTAATCAAAAAAACGCTGAATGACAATGCTTACCATTTACAAAACTTCATCCAACAGCCCCTAACATTCGTATGGTGGGCAAAAAATTTTACCCACCATACCATATATGATGCTGGACTTTTGCCCACCCTACAAGATAAATACTCAATGCTTTTACGCAATAAAATATGGCTCGGAAAAGTAAACAAACACTAGCGTTTTGCTAGTACCCGCATACCTTTCCGAGCCATTTTCATCGCCATTTTCATCTAAAAGTCAAAAGTTAAAAGATGTAATCAACCCTTTAATCTCTTGCCTTCTATTTGCCATTGCGATCCTAGCTCAGAGCATTGATGGCGTAGTCGAGGTAAGCGTTGGCTTCAACAGCCGCTTGACCGCTCAGACCATGATTGCCTTTGATGTACTTCAGAGCTTCAACGTACCAGCTAGGAGACAGTTCAAAGGTGGTGTTGATTTCATCAATACCAGCCAACAGGTAGTCATCCATTGGGCCGGTGCCACCGCAAATCAAGCAGTAAGTGACCATCCGCAGGTAGTAGCCGATGTCACGAGCGCACTTGGACTTGCCGGTTTCGGTGGAAGCGTAGTTGGCACCTTGCATGGAGGTGGTGTAGGGGAACTTGTTGTACACCGCTTGAGCCGCGCCATTGATCAGGTTTTGAGCATTGTTGGTCAGACCACGAGCAGCTTCCATGCTGGCAGCGGCACGCTTGAAGCGACCGTCAACGGCTTGCAGTTCAGTGTTGCTCAGAAAACGGCCTTGAGAATCTGCGGCAGAAATTGCTTCTGTGATTGGGGTCTTCATCTTGAGAACTATCTCCTTGTGATTATGATTTGCTGAATTTTGACTAGCCTTGAATTAAATCAATCGGCTAATAATTGTTTGAAATCTTTCGCTGATTTCATTTGCTAAAGCGGCGCGGGATTTTGGTAAAATCCGGTCGATTAAGCAACAGCAGCAGCAGCGCGATCGAAGTAGGTAGCTACTTCAGACATCAGGGCGCTGCAATCGCCAGGAGTGATACCAGCAGGATCGTTAGCGATCTTGATAGCGGCATCTTTCATTTTGCTGACTCCGTTAGCCACAGAAGCTCCGGGTACACCTAAAGCTTGGTAGGTTTCACGCAGACCGTTCAAGCAGCGGTCATCGAGCACACTGGCGTCACCAGCAATGGTGGCGTAGGTGACGTAACGCAAGATAATTTCCATGTCGCGCAAGCAAGCAGCCATACGACGGCTGGTGTAGGCGTTTCCACCGGGGGCGATCAGTTGGGGTTGCTCGGCGAACAGAGTGCGAGCAGCGGCGGCGACGATGGTGGAAGCATTGCTGGTGATGCGGTTGACGGTATCCAAACGCTTGTTAGCGCCAGAAACCATAGCAGACAGAGCATCTAATTGAGCGGTGCTCAGGAATTCACCGCGAGCATCAGCTTGGGAAACCACTCTTGCGAATGCGTCTAGCATTGAGGAAAGCTCCTATTTAGTAAGGTTGACTTAGGATGAAAGGAAGTTTGGTTGAACCAGTTCTAGCTGCTGGAAACAGCTAAGAGGGATTGGTCACAGACACCCAACACTGGTTTAAGCTTTCTGACCCTGCCGTCTATTTCATAATTACAGATGATTTAGAAGGGCTGATTCAGAAATCTTAGAAAATTTTACATCTACATGAGAATTTTGAAAACTGATAAATCAGTGTTTTGGTTAAGTTTTTTTGTCTGTGAGCCCCTACAGGTATCTTTTATACAATGGGATTGTCTCTTTGGTTCTTAAGTTTTGTAACAAATTTTTATTTCCAGTTACATTAAGTGGAAATACTTATTTTTTTGGCAGTTTTCGGGGATTTCATCCGTATAATTACTGGCTGTGCGGCCCCTCGGATGGTTTAAACCGGGCTGACGCAGGTCAGATGGTGTCCCCATCCAGGGAGTTTGTGTAACAATTCTTAACAATTTGGCCGATATGTCACCGGGAAATCACCGGGACTGTTTCTGATTAGAGGGGGAGGCAATGGATTGTGTCTTATATATATAGATGCATCAGGATTTCTGAACTTTGAATGCTGAACTTTGAATGCTGACCCCTGAATGCTGGCCCCCTGAATGCGGAAATCTTTAGAGTGACCGATCGCACCCTAGGCGATCGCACCCTTGACTCATTTTTCCCAACTTAGTCGAGAAATATGGCCATAATTTCTGGTAATTAGAAGAAGATGGTCATTATTCTGAAAGTAAATCAGTAATCACCAGTTACTTACTTGAGATAAATAACCATTGATGTTTTTAGTGATGAGAGTTTCAACTCAAGATGACCCACCCCACAGATATCACGACCTTAGCTCAATGGATGGCTTCTGATTTCAGTAACCAAGCGCAAGCCCTGGAAAATCCGCCCTTTTTTGCCCATATCCGCGTTTGTATGCGTCCCCTGCCTTGCTCACTGCTCGATGGCATGAGCTTATATTTGGAACAAGCTTATGATTTTATGCTGAATCAGCCTTATCGCGTGCGGGTGCTGAAATTAGTCCCCGCTACAGATCATATTGTGGTTGAAAATTATGAAGTGGCTGAAGTGGAAGAATTTTATGGGGCTTCTCGGCAACCGGAACGCTTAAAAAATCTCACCCCAGACCGGCTAAAAAAGATGTCGGGATGTAGCTACATTACCCATTGGACTGACCAGCATAGTTTCAAAGGTCGGGTCGAACCGGGGAAAGGCTGCATTGTGGTGCGGAAAAACCAAACCACTTATTTTGATGGTGAATTTGAAATTGATGGGGAAAAATTTATCAGCCACGATCGCGGTATGGATTTGGAAACCGATCGGCAAGTTTGGGGGGCGATCGCCGGGCCATTTCAATTTGTCCGCGTCGCTAGTTTTGCCTCGGAAGTGCCGACGGTGCATTAATGGGCGGATTCATTATTCGCTGACCATGATTGGCGATCGATGATTCAGGGGCGATCGAGCGCGATCTCGATGACTGGGTGGCTCTGGGTTCACCTGGCGCCCCAGAGAATCCTCGGAGGATTTTTCATCATCAATATCAATATCTTGGGGGATTTTTAATTCTGGGAATTGCTATTTCACTCAGTAAAAATACGGAGAAATTTTCCGGTCTGGATTCGGTTATACTGGCTCAAGATTAACGATTCAGAAGATTTTTTCCCGGTTTAGACTTAAATATTGCAACCTATTAATAACAATGAAGAATTGGCTGAACTTGCCAAAATAAAGACTTGGTGATTGTAGCCTAAAAAAAACCGTTCTAAATATCAAGCATCAATAAAGTTAATTAGTAAAAAATCTAACCAACAAAGGGTCTCTACAGATTTATAAAGTTTTGATAAATTTTCCCTCGATATGGTTTTAAAGAAGCATTTTCAGAGAAAATGGTGATATAGGATACAAATTTATTTTTACATAAGAAAATGTTGATTCTAGAAGCCAAAGCATATCCGACTAATAGTACCATGCACCAAACAGAGTTATGGCTGAGTAGTTTACTTGATGAAATTGAAGAGGGCGCTTGGTCCGTAGACGCCAAGACAGAGCAATTTCTCTATTTAAACCACGGGGCAGAAAAAATTTACGATCGGCCAAGACATGAATTTTACGATCGCCCAGAGTTAAGGCTAGAAGTGATTCACTCTCTAAGTGAGGGCGATCGACGCAACCTATCCCTGGCTCGCATATTAGAAACTGGCACCTTAGAAAATGAGTACCGAATTATCCGACCAGATGGCACAATTCGGAGCATCAGAGAGAAAATTTGGCTAATTACCGATGGCAAGGGTGACTTGATTCGGCTTGATGGCATTATCCGAGATATTACGGAAAAAACTCAGCCAAAATTCCCCCAGAATTTACCCGGAGTTATCTATCAATATATTCGCCACCGCGATGGTCGCGAAGAAGTGCCTTATATTAGTCCAAGTTGCGAACGAATCTACGAATTAACCGCCGCAGAAATTCAGCAAAATCCGGCACTGATTTGGGCATTTGTTGACCCAGATACTACCGATGCTTTGGACAATTCTTTAGCCAATTGTGCCAAAAATCTCACCCAATGGCAATGGGAATGGCGACAAATTACTCCCTCTGGGGTGGTTAAATGGTTAGCGGCGGTGGCCGAACCCCAAGCCCTAGAGAGTGGCGATATCTTATGGCATGGACTAATCTTAGAAATTGTCGATTTTCCTTCCGATATAGATCGTAGAAGTTGCTTCACTTGTGACTGGAAAATTCCAATTCATCCTACGGAAAAGCTACCATCGGAAAGTGAATCCGCCGAAGCGATCGCCGCTTTAAAAGAAAGTGAAGCAATTTATCGCTCGGTCTTTAACGCCATCCCTCAAGGACTCTTGATCCAAGATGCCAACGGTCAAATTCGGGATTGTAACCAAACGGCTGAGAATATCCTGGGGTTAAAAGCGCAACAAATTATTGGTCATCCAGGATTTTCTGTGCCCATAACGCCAAAGCATCACCAGGAATTTTTGGGTAATGGAACAGCGAAAAACCAGCAGCGGAATTTCCACAACCCCCTACTGAGCAAATCTGTCAAGGGTAATCTTCAGGGAATTCATAAAGCTGACGGCACCTTAAGTTGGATTTCTGTGAACGCTCAACCATTGTTAGATCCAAAAAATTTCAGCAACTCGGCAGCTTTAATTTCTTTTCACGATGTAACCGCTCCCCTGCAACAAGAAAGCAAATTGCGTGAAGCGGTCAAGCAGCTAACCGTAGAATCAGAAAAATTTCGGGCAACTTTTGAGCAAGCTGGGGTGGGAATTGCCCATCTGAAATTTGATGGCACCTGGCTGAATGTCAATCCTCGATTGTGCTGTTTGTTGGGCTATAGTGCATCGGAACTGCTGAAAATCCGCTACCAAGACACGATCCATCCGGATGATGCCCCCTTGAGTGCCAAGTACCGGCGCCAGTTACTCGCGGGAGAAATTGCGATCGCGGTTCAGGATGTGCGATTCCAACATAAAAACGGCAACTGGGTCTGGATGAGTGCGATCGCGTCTTTAGTCAAAACCTCATGCGGCAAACCTCAATATTTAATTGTCGTGATTGATGACATTACCGCTCGCAATCAGGACATGGAATCTCTTCGCGAAAGTGAAAAACATTACCGCACCATTGTCGATTTCACCTACGATTGGGAATATTGGATTGACGCTGATGGCAAGTTACTCTATATTTCACCAGCTTGTGAAAGAATTACGGGATATCGATCCGATGAGTTTTTATCGGATCCTCAGTTACTTACCCACATCGTCCATCCCAATGACCGGGCGATGGTGACACAATTGTGGCAACATAAATCCTTTACTCCAGAAAAATTAATCGCGAGTCTTGACTTTCGGATTATTACCAAAAACGGGGCGATTCGCTGGATTTCCCAAATCACCCAGTCAGTCCATGACTTTGAGGGCTGTTGGCGGGGTTTACGTTCCAGTAACCGAGACATTACCGATCGCAAAGAGTCGGAAACAACAGTCCAAGAACAAGAGCAATTTTTACGCAGTATCTACAACGGAGTTGAACAAGCAATTTTTGTCGTAGATGTTTTCCCGAAAGGTAATTTCCGTTATGTAGGCTTGAACCCGGCAGCAGAAAGACTTGTTGGCATTGGTTCTATCGATATTGCCGGTAAAACCTTTGAAGATGTTTATGGCCCGAACACTGCCCAGTTTGTCCGAGATCATTATACAAAATGTCTCCAATCTGCCACATCGAGAATCTATGAGGAATATCAAGTCTTTAAAGAGGTAGAAGCTTGGTCACTGACTACCCTGACTCCGTTACGCAATGCTTATAACCGGATTTACCGGATCGTTGGCACCACCATTGATATTACCGAACGGAAAAAAGCGGAAATTGAACAACAAAAGTTAGTCACGATTATTGAGAATAGCCGAGACTTTATTGCCTTAGCCTCTTCCGAAGGTAAACCATTTTTCCTCAATCCCGCTGGAAAAAATCTGGTAGAAATATCAGGAGCAGATGCGGTGGAAAAATTAAATATGTTTAAATTTTTCATGCCGGAAGACTTACCCGTGGTATTATCAGAAATTTTGCCTTCGGTGTTGGAAAACGGTTCTTGGCAAGGAGAATTTCGCCTCAAAAACTTCAAAACGGGTCAGCCAATTCCCGTGGATTATAATGTGTTTTTAGTCAAAGATCCGCAAACGAATAAATCCATTGGTTTTGCTACGGTAAGTCGGGATATTAGCCAACAAAAAGAGTTGGTTAATGTTTTGCAGCAATCTGAGCAAAAATTCCGGGACGTGGCCGCACGAGAAGCCCTGCAAAATCGGATTGGTAATCTGATTCGTCATTCCTTGGATATTCAGACTATTGTGGAAAGCGTTATTCAGCAGATTAGTCAGTTTTTACAGATAGACCATTGCTTTTTTATGTGGCTAGTCCGTGATGACAAAGAAGTGACTTGGGATGTGGTTAGTGAGGTAAAGAATACCTCTTTGCCAAGTCTAACATCTCGTGACTTTTTGCCCAGTCATCCTTTGACCAAGCAGCTTTTAAATTTAGAGGTTTTTCGGGCGAATGATATCAGTCATTTAATTGCGTCCGGTCAGGAGCAAATCTCCGATTTGGGGTATCGTGCTTTATTGGCTTTGCCTTTTGAAACGCGATCGGGTAAAATTGGTGCGATCGGTTGCGGTCATTCTCATGGTTCAGAACATTGGCAGCAGGAAGATGTGGAAATGCTGCAATCCATTTGCTCTCAAGTGGCGATCGCGATTAACCAAGCAGAACTATATAGTCAGTCCGTAGAGTCCGCTCGCATTGCTAATGCTAAATCCCAAGAGTTAGAAACGGCTTTACGCGAATTGAAGCAAACCCAAGCCAATTTGATTCAGGCGGAAAAAATGTCCTCTCTGGGACAAATGGTGGCCGGAGTTGCCCATGAAATCAACAACCCCATTGGCTTTATTTATGGCAATCTGAAATATGCCCGTGATTATGCCAATGACCTGCTGCGAATTGTGCAACTCTATCGGGAAACTTATTCTAAACCTACGCCAAAAATCGCTGAGGTTATTGAAGAGTTGGATTTAGATTTTTTGGTGGTGGATTTGCCCAAACTCCTGGATTCTATGAAGGTTGGGGCAGAGCGAATTCGCGAAATTGTCAAGTCTTTGCGGACTTTTTCCCGCTTAGACGAGTCAGATATGAAACGGGTTGATTTGCATGAAAATCTGGAAAGTACCTTGATGATTTTACAGCCTCGTTTGAAGAAGACGAGCGAACATCCGGCAATTAACCTGGTGAAAGATTATGGTGAACTGCCACTGATTGAATGTTATGCCGGTCAGTTAAATCAGGTTTTTATGAATTTGCTGGCAAATGCGATCGATGCCCTAGAAGAACGGGATAAAACTCGCACAGAATCAGAAATTATTATTAATCCGAGTACGATTAATATTTCTACGAAGATGCTAGAAAATAATTGGGTACAGATTCGGATCCAAGATAATGGGATTGGCATTAAACCGGATGCTTTATCGAAAATTTTCGATCCATTCTATACCAGTAAACCCGTAGGCAAAGGTACTGGACTAGGTTTATCGATTAGCTATCAAATTATTGTTGATAAGCATCACGGCACTATGCGTTGTATTTCTGAATCGCAAAAAGGCACGGAGTTTATTGTGGAAATTCCCGGCAGTCAGAAAAATTAGTATAATTTGTTGATTGTTGGTGGTTGGTGGTTGTTTGTTGTTTGTTGTTCGTTGTTCGTTGTTCGTTGTTCGTGGGTAGGGATTCTTTTGTTTGTTGTTTGTCAACCATGAACAATCAACAATCAACAATCAACAATCAACAATCAACAATCAACCATTAACAATGCTTTTCTGGCATTTATCAATTACCCACCACTGACCGGAGGAATTAAGACTATTTCATCTCCTTCTTTTAGTAAGGTGTCCGGTGATACGAATTCTAGGTTGATGCCAAACCGCGTAATTTGGCGTAAATGTTCTAGTTCGGGATGTTCGGAGAGGAGGCGATCGCGCACCGCAAAGACTGGGGTATTTGGCGGAAATTTTAGCACCAGTTCGGCAAGTCCTAATGCTTCTTGGTATCCCGCAAACAGTTTAACGGTGACGGTAATTTCTGAGTTAGACATTATGAGAATTTTTATAGGAAATTGTAGCAGATGGACAGCGGACGGGGCAAGGGATATGGCACCGCATATAGACTCATAATACTCGGATTTGGTGTGTTAGGCTGGCAAGTAATTTGAGAACAAACAATTAACCTTTATTCCAGCCGTAACGCACCACAACAGCTTGGCAACGGATAGAGGCGATCGCTATTTCCAATTAAAATAGGCAGTCAGTAGGGTGTGTTAGGCTGGCAAGTAACTTGAGAAAAAACAATTAACCTTTATTCCAGCCGTAACGCACCACAACAGCTTGGCAACGGATATAAATAGGCAGCGGATAGGGCGATCGCTTTTTCCCATTAAAATAGGCAACGGATGGGGCGATCGCAATATTAATAAATTAAGCAAAACTGGCAACTTCCACCTGACGCAACTGTATCCCCTGACGATTCTGTTTAATCTGTTCAATTTCATGTAAGGTTTCTGCCGTTAAATAACTTCCACCGCAATGAGGACAACTGACAACTGGGATATTTTCGACAATCAACAGATCCTTTCCTTTGCCATAGGTTCGAGTCACTTGCCGCATTCTGACTCCTTCTTCTCCACATAGATCGCAACGCATATAGAAAAACCTCGCTATTTTAGGGAATATATACAGTAATAATAACCACTTTGCCAGTCGGACTTAGTTTAACAATGACCTCCACTTCTCCACCATCAATGGTTGTGCCTCTAATTCGATATTTGGATTCGGCTGTCACTCGATCTGACTGACGTTCTAAGATTTCCCCTGTGAGAATGCCCGATTCAATATCTAAAATACTTAAGTCGTCATCGGCCATTTCTTCTTCGGCATGAATTGTCATTACATATTGTTGCGTCTGAATTCGCTCTCGGATCTCTCGTAATATTTTGTCAAACACAATGGTTGTTTTAAATTAATCGTTAGCTTGTAAAATTTTATGCTTAAATTGCCCATTCATTATCTATGAGTTACTATCCGTTGCCGGTCATTATCTGTTGCCCACCACGATCTGGCGATCGCTTTTTTTCAGACATTGGCAGCGGATGGGGCGATCGCGATCTTCGTGAGAAACCGGGTTTCTTGAGTAAACCTCGGTGATCAAGCCAGCATCTTGCGAGAAACCCGGTTTCTTGTCCCAACGGATAGAGGCGATCTTCGTGAGAAACCGGGTTTCTTGAGTAAACCTCGGTGATCAAGCCAGCATATTGCGAGAAACCCGGTTTCTTGTCCCAACGGATAGAGGCGATCGCTATTTGCTTGGCGATCGAGGAATATGGGTAAATCACAATTATGCTAAAATAGCTAAAATAGAACAATGTTTGAATTTTTCACATATACAATATACGAATATGTACCAAATCATCCAAGCCACTTGTCAAGATGGTCGTTTAATTTTAAATGGACAATTAAATCCTCAACTAGAAGGGAAAAACGTTCAAGTCATTTTGGTTGAAAGCGAAACCACTCATCAGCAAAAAGAAAAATTTTTCAGTTTTGTGGATAGGCACTGCTTTGATTTGCCAGATGACTATCAATTTAACCGAGAGGAGCTTTATCGTGACTAAAGTAATGATAGACACGAACCTTTGGGTTTATCTTTATGCCAAAAATCCTGATAATAAGTATAGAAAAGTTAGAGAACTGATTGACAATCACTTTGACTCAATTATAATCAGCACCCAAATTTTAGGTGAGTTATACAATGTTCTCACTAAAAAGAAACTGATCGACCAGGAAGCAGCGAAACAGATTATCCTAGAAAATTCCCTGAATTTTCAGGTGGTCGAAATTGACTTAATCAAAGTGGTGACGGCTTTAGATATCAATTCCAAATATGGATATTCTTATTGGGATAGTTTAGTAATCGCCACGGCATTGAATTATGATTGTAGTATTATATATTCAGAAGATATGCAGCATAACCAGTTTATCGAAAATAAAACACGAATTGTAAATCCCTTATTGCTTTAATATTTAAATGGTTGGTGGGCAGGGGTTCTTTACTGCGATCGCCATTTACTCTCAAGCAACCTGCCCAAGGTGAGAAACCGGGTTTCTTGAGTAAACCTCGGTCATCAAGCCAGCATATTGCTAGAAACCCGGTTTCTTGTCCCAACGAATAGAGGCGATCGCTCTCATTTAAGGAAGCCAATCTCGATCGATTAACTGTTCCAGGGTGTAAGGACAATCTTCAGGAAAGCTAACCATCATGCCGGTCTTTTTCCTAACATACTTTAACGCTTTTTGATAAACTTTTGACTGGTTTTCCTCTAAATGATTACGCAAATTTTGGGTTAAATATTCGTTAATTTGAGTTCTAAAACTGATAATTTCCGCTTGCCAATGATTAGCATTATACTCATATTCTGCTTGCCAATACTGCAAAAGGAGTAAATGCCGAATAATTTGTTCAAGGAAACTTTCAACAGTTAATCTATCTCGACGCCCCACAGATTCTAATTCCTCAATTAAATGCTCTAAATCGAGAGATTCTAGGTTTTTTGCCTTCAACAGTTTAAGGGTTTGCTCTAACCATTGCTCATTATCCGTCTCATAAAGAGAACTCAATTCGCTGATTTTAATCATTGCCTGATTCCAATTACTGACTCGTTATGCAGTGATAACATGGTTATCGGTGATATATTTTATCAAAATTTCTCATGCCAACCGTCATCCGCTGCCCATCCCTTCAATGGCATAAGGGCAAAGCATTCGGATCGTAAGTTGCTGATTTATCCCATAAATTGTCTGTCCGAATGCTTTGCCCCTACGAAAATACATCCTAATCCGTGGCATGAGGGCGAAGCATTCGGATCGTAAGTTGCTGATTTATCCCATAGATTGTCTGTCCGAATGCTTCGCCCCTACGAAAATACATCCTAATCCGTGGCATGAGGGCGAAGCATTCGGATCGTAAGTTGCTGATTTATCCCATAGATTGTCTGTCCGAATGCTTTGCCCCTACGAAAATACATCCTATCCGCTGCCTACCCTATCCGCTGCCACCCCCTGCCTCCTGTAAAATAATTCAGGCTAATGAAAATATAGGCTATCTGAATTATGTGGATTTCTATCAAGTGGTTACGGGAACTGGTGGATATTAACCAATCCCCAGAAGAATTAGCGGAAACCCTGACAATGGCGGGGTTTGAGGTGGAAGAAATCGAAAATCGTGCATCCTGGGCTGATGGGGTAGTGGTGGGAAAGGTGCTGAAACGCGATCGCCACCCAGACGCGGATAAACTCAGTGTTTGCACCGTAGACGTTGGGGCAGAGGAACCGTTAAATATTGTCTGCGGGGCACAGAATGTCCGGGCTGATATCTACGTCCCGGTGGCAACAGTGGGCACCTATTTGCCGAAAGTGAATCTAACCATCAAACCAGCCAAACTCCGGGGTGTGCCTTCGTCCGGGATGATTTGTTCTTTGGCAGAATTGGGTTTAGCCAAAGAGTCGGAAGGGATTCATATTTTTTCTGGGGATAACCTGCAAGTTGGCAGTGATGCCCGTCCGTTGTTAGGACTAGATGATGTGCTGCTGGACTTGACCGCCACCGCAAACCGGGCGGATGCCTTGAGTATGGTGGGGGTTGCGCGGGAAGTGGCCGCCCTGACCGGGGCAACGGTGCGCTTGCCAAAAGCGAAAACCGTTTCAGTGGTGAAACCCGCAGGGCCAAGTCTCAAGCTGAATATCCAGGAATCCCAAGGCTGTCCCGCGTATATTGGCACTTTGATTTCTGGGGTAAAAATTGGCCCGTCTCCCGCTTGGTTGCAGCAACGGCTGGAAGGGTCGCGCATTCGCCCGATTAATAATGTGGTGGATGTGACTAACTATGTGTTGCTGGAATGGGGACAACCGCTTCATGCTTTTGATGCGGATAAGTTGAAAGCGGTGGCAGGAGGCGTTCGCGATAGCGTTGCGGAGCAATCTCGCCTCACCTTGGGGGTGCGTTTTGCCCAACCAGGGGAAACTATGAAAACCTTGGATAGCCAAAATCGCCAACTCCAAGCAGAAACTTTATTAATTACCGCCAACGATCGCCCCGTGGCCCTCGGTGGGGTGATGGGGGGAGAGTCCACGGAAGTGGATGGGGAAACCCAGAATATTCTATTAGAAGCGGCGTTATTTGATTCGGCGACTATTCGCAGATCCGCGCGATCGCAGGGACTCCGCAGCGAATCTTCCAATCGCTATGAACGGGGAGTTAACCAAGCGGGTTTAGAGGAAGCTTGCCGACGCGCGATCGCCCTGATTCTGGAATTAGCTGGGGGTGAGGCAATGGGTCAGGAGATGGTGGATAAGCGAACGGGCTTAACCCCTCAACCCATTGATTTACGGCTTGACCGTGTGAATCAAGTATTAGGCCCAACCAAACCTGTAGGGACACGGCATGCCGTGTCCCTACAACCGGATGACATTGAACGCATTCTCAACGCTTTGGGCTGTCAAATTTCTCCCACCAAGCAAAAGAATGTGTGGAGTGTCACCGTACCCCCCTATCGGGCAAAAGATTTAGAACGGGAAATTGACCTAATCGAGGAAATTGCCCGATTATACGGTTACGATAACTTCTGCGAAACTTTGCCCAGCAAAACCGCAGCGGGTGGTTTGTCCGTGGAACAGCAAACATTGCGGAATTTACGGGCAGCTTTTCGCGGTGCCGGGTTAACGGAATTGATGCATTATTCTTTGGTGAAACCAGGGGAAACCAATCAAATAGAATTAGCTAATCCTTTGTTTGCCGAATATTCCGCCCTGCGGACGCAAATGTTGTCCGGTTTAATTGATGCTTTCCAACAAAATCAAGACCAAGGTAATGGAGCCCTGAACGGTTTTGAAATTGGTCAGATTTTCTGGAAAGAAGGCGAAACCCTGAAGGAAAAAGAGGCGATCGCTGGTATCATGGGCGGCGATCCAACAGTCAATCGTTGGGTACGCAGTGGCAAAGAACAACGGATGACCTGGTATGAAGCCAAAGGATTACTAGATAGTATCTTTGAACGAATGGGAATTGCGGTGGAATATCGCCCTTGGGGGAAAGAAATCGCCAAAGGTCAAAGTGATGGAGAAGCCACAGCGTTATGTGCTGAATTTGCCAGTGCCACATTGCATCCCGGACGCACCGCTTCCTTATGGTTATGGGGCAAATGTTTGGGAGTTTTTGGTCAATTGCATCCCCAATTACGCCAACAACGGGAATTAATTGATGAGGTCTATATCTTCCAATTAGACTTAGGATTATTGGTGCAAGCAGCCAGCAAAAATACCATTCAAAAATTTGCTGCTTATTCCACTTTCCCCGCTTCTGACCGCGATTTAGCCTTCTTCTCTCCGGTAGATTTGTCCGTGGCAGACCTGCAAAAGGTGATGTTAAAAGCCGGGGGAAAATTGTTAGAATCGGTGCAATTGTTTGATGAGTATCAAGGCAAAAATGTGCCGGAAGGACAGCGGAGTTTAGCATTCCGGTTAGTCTATCGGGTGGGCGATCGGACCCTCACCGACCAAGACATCGAACCGATTCATAATAAAGTCCGCGATGCTTTGGTGAAACAATTTAGCTTAACCCTGAGAAGTTAGCATAAAACAAACCCGGTTTCTTGAAGAAACCGGGTTTCTGGAAGCAAAAAACCAAAAGCCACAATTCTATATAGAAAAAATGAATCAAACATTAGCGATTGGTGAAATTGTCAAAAATGGAGTATTGTTCGATATGAAAAATTGGGAAAATGACCTCTCTAATGCCAGTCATCTCCCAGAAATCGTTGACCGGCTATTTACAACGTTAGCCGATCGCAGCATTCAGTATTTGTTAGTGGGTGGAGTTGCATTATTAAGCTATATAGAAGGACGCAATACCCAAGATATCGATTTAATTTTATCTATAGAAGATTTAGCCCAATTTCCAGAAATTACTATTACCGATGAAAATAAAGACTTTGCTAGAGGTATTTATGAGGCATTGCAGATAGATTTGTTATTGACTCGCAATCCTCTATTTGAATTAGTTAGAAATCACTATGCCACGAATCGAGAATTTGGCAACCGCGTGGTTCGCTGTGTGACGGTTGAAGGATTAATATTACTCAAGTTATTTGCTCTTCCCTCTCTCTACCGTCAAGGAAATTTTTCGCGGGTGAGTATCTATGAAAATGATCTTACTCTTCTGATGCTGAATTACTCGGTTGACTTAGAACCGATTTTGCAAGAACTCAGCAGGCACTTAATTAATACGGATATGCAGGAAATTCAAGAAATTGTCTCTGATATGAAATCTCGCATTCAGCGCTTTTCATCTCAAAGAAATAAGTTACAGCATGAGCAGTAAAATCAGCAGAAACCGGGTTTGTTGTTGGTTAATTGTTGATTGTTGTTTGTTCACGACCAACCAAAGAATCCCTACCCACCAACAAACAACGACCATTGATTCCCTCGATCGCTTATCTGTTGAGGAACAAGATTATTTAGTTGAGTTAATTCGGCAGCGACACGAACAAAAGCCTGGTGCGGATTTTTGGGAAGGTTTCCAAAAATTTAGGGCCACTATTGAACAGGAAGAAATCATCTTTGATGATGAAGATTTTGCTAATTTGCGCGATTCCGCAAAACTGATTCCTTAAGGCGATCGCATATCGTCGCACCTTTAATATTTTCCCAGGTTTAGGATACAGAGGACACAGCAATGCGGTGTCCCTACGAGGGGTTTGGGGTTTTTTTTGGGGGGAATGCGATCGCCAGCCATCAAAAAAAATAAAATATCGCTGCTTTGAATATCTCGCCATCTCCAGTTAAGGTATAATACATAATAAATAGCCATAAATCTCAATTGTCTATGTCTACTTACAATGAAATACTCGATCGCGCTCAAAGTTTAACGCCTGATGAGCAAAAACGTCTATTAGAAGACTTAGCAAGTCTGGTTCGTCAGCAGGTGACAACCGAAGGGGAAAAGAGTAGCCAACAATTACCTAGGAAAAATTTAGGTAAATGGCGTGGTTTTTTGCCTAAGCGGGTGGATGCACTAGAATTTCAATTACAACTAAGACAAGAGTGGGATGAGTCATAAATATCTTCTGGATACAAATATTCTCATTTACTATTTCAATGATGAACCGGAAGTTCAGTCGATATTTGATGAAATCGATGCGGGAGATGCAGAAGCATTTTACTGTCCGATTAGTTGGGTAGAGTTACTTTGTTACCCAGAATTGACAGAAGAACAAGCCAATGAAATGCGAGAATTTTTGAGGCTGCTGAACTGCGTATCATTGACCGAATCAGTTTTAGATCGTGCCGCCCAAATTCGCCGAGATTATCGATTAAAACTAGCTGATGGTGTAATTGCAGCTTGTGCCTTAGTGGGGGGATGTGTTTTGATAACTCGCAATACTGATGATTTTAAGCGAGTTGATGGGTTAAGTATATTGAATCCGTTTAATTAGATTGGGCAAGTTGTTCAATGGTTTTTTTGGCGGGGGCGTTAAGCGCCATTCCGCTTCGATCGGATTCCGAAGCTTGCCCCCGCGAGGTAGTGGGGAATCGCATATCATCGCCTTTTTAATATTTTCCCAAGTTTAAGCTAAAATAGAATATGCAAGAGGCTTGTGCAATTCAAAACAAATGATTCCGATATAGGAGGTTCCCATGCCCAACAAATCATTGTATCAAATTACCCTTGACAACGAAGACATTATTGTTAAGATAGATCGGAATTTAATCAGTCAAGAGCGAATGACAAAATTCTTGGATTATCTGGAACTAGAAATCATCAGAAAGCGCAGCCAGTTAAGTGAAACAGACGCGGAAAATCTGGCCGATCAAATTAATCGTGAGATTTGGTCTAATATTCAAGATAAGTTTATGATTGGAGAGTAACCTTGTCTGTTCAATAATCAGTTAAAGAAAAGGATTCGATCGATTTTTTGAACCGAAACTGTTCTAAAAATAAGAATCAGATCATTTTGATTCTTAGGGGTAGGCTAAGACACAGCAATGCTGTGTCCCTACGGGTTTTTGTGGAAAAAAAGCGATCGCGCAAACAACAATCAACAATCAACAATCAACAATCAACAATCAACAATCAACAATCAACAATCAACAACCAACAACCAACAACCAACAACAATCAACAAACAACAAACAACAATCACTCATCTTTAACTAAAGAAAAACCCCTGGGAGTTTCTCGATATTCGTCTAAGACTACTTGGAAATTAACTCTGTCGATTTTTTCTCCACTTTTCACCTCTAAAGTCCATTCCCCAATCTCTAAATGCCAAAATATTGACTGAGAAATTTGCTCAGAAGATGCATTTGTAATTAAAGTTTTTTTGCCAGTTTTACTAATCAACGACCATTCTACGGGTTCCGTCGGATTTGATGCTAATTTAAATTCTAATTTGGGATTGGCATCCGCTGGATCGATGAGAAAGTAGTCATCATTTTGGGGAAAGACTATTTTTAAATCATCTTTGGTTAATCGGGGTTGATGTTGTCGGGATAGCCATTCATTATATTCAGGGGATAATTCAAAGGTGTTTTCTTTTTCATAACTAGAAAGATCGGCGATCGCAAAATATTCCAGCACCACCGAGGGACAATCTTTCGTCGGTTTTAAACCCGTAATCGCACAAATAGGTCGTTGTACCATCAGGGGCGGTGGGGCAAATTTTCCCGGTTCTTGATTTTGTTGATGCAAGTACAGCATAATTCGATTCCATAATGGCGCTGCCCCCGTCACCCCAGAGACTTTTCTCATGCGATCGCCGCTAAAATTGCCCACCCAAGTCGCCACGGTGTAATCGGTGGTATAGCCCACAGTCCAAGTATCCCGAAAATCCGACGAAGTGCCGGTTTTCACCGCTGCGGGAAACGGTAAACTCAGCACCGAGTCCACCCCAAATGCGGCGGCCCTCCCATGGCGATCGCTGAGGATATCCGTAATTAAGGCCACGGTTTCCGGCGATCGGATCTGCGTAGAGGAGCCGCCATCGGGCAGGGGAGATATTTTTCTCCCTTGCACCTCTGCTCCTCTGCTCCTCTGCTCCTCTGCTCCTCGGTCGGTGAGCGAAGCCGAACCGCCGCTCCCCCACGGCCCTGCCCCCTGTTTGGCAAACGTCAAATAAGCGTGAGCCAACTCCCAGAGACTAACTTCACCGCTACCCAGGGCTAAACCCAGACCATAATGTTCCGGGGACTTGTCCAAATGGGTAAAACCCAGTTGATGCAAGCGTTCCAAAAAGGTAGCGACCCCGACTTTTTCCAGGACTCGCACTGCGGGAATATTTAAGGAGTTGCCCAAAGCCACCCGCACCCGGACTGGGCCTTTAAAAGTTTCACTATAGTCAACTGGCGAATAAACTTTCGCGCCGGGAATGGGGTAATAAGTGGGAACATCGGCCAAAATGGTATTGGGACGAATGACTTTTTTTTCTAAAGCGAGTTGATAGAGAAAAGGTTTCAGGGCAGAACCCGGTTGTCGTAGCGCCTGGACTCCATCGTTTCGCCCCAGATAATCGTCAGAAAAATAATCGGGAGAACCGACATAAGCTAAGATTTCCCCAGTTTTGTTGTCCAGGACGATCGCCGCCCCGTGATTCACATTATAGGAACTCAGCGCCCCGACCACTTCTTTGACTTGGGCTTCCACAAACTTTTGCAGGGGTAAATCGATGGTGGTGCGGACTTGGGAAACATCCTCCGGGACTTGGTTGGCTAACCAAAACAGAAAATGCGGGGCGGCGACAATGCCTTGATTCGGCGGTTGTAGCTGAACTTGTTCTCGATAGGCGCGATCGCCTGCAACCGCCGTAATATATCCATCCGCCACCATGCGATCGAGCACATATTTTTGCCGCTGTTTCAGAGGTTCCCACTGATAATAAGGATTAAGGTCCGTGGGGTCGTTGGGCAAAGCGGCCAAGATGCTGGCTTGGGCGAGGTTCAAATCCGCCGCTGGAATGCCGAAATAATTGCGGGCTGCGGCTTCTACCCCGTAGATATTACCGCCCATTGGCAGACGGTTAATATAGGCGGCGAGGATTTCGTCTTTGGTCATTCCCGCAGTCAGTCGCCAAGAAGTCCATACTTCCTGAAGTTTATAGGGTAAGGTGCGCGGGTTGGGATACAGCATTCGCGCTAACTGCATCGTAATAGTAGAGGCCCCACTGACGATTTCTTTAGCTTGGATGGCTTCCAGGATGGCACGGGCGATCGCCGGATAATCCAATGCGCCATGTTGATAATAGCGTTGATCCTCAGCGGCAATTGTCCCCTGGATAAATACGGGGGCAACCCGATCCAACGGCACGATCGCCGTATGTTCTTGGCTGCGAGTCAGGATCGTCCCCAAGGGTTGACCGTGGCGATCGCTAAACATAATCGCTGCTTCCGTTTGGGCAATATCAGCCGCCCGAATCGGCACTAAATAAGGCAGCGATCGCACCCCTAGACCGAGGCAAAATAAGCCAAAAAGTAGTTTTAACCGCCGCTGCTGCGGAGGACTGCACTGCTGCCAACGTCCCCAAAAAACGAGGAAAAGATTTTTCGGCCATTTCTGCAACATTTTGTTAAGTTTTTTGTTAAATTTGTTAAGTTTTTCAGGCATTTTTGCCATCACTCCCCCTTCTCTGAAGCAATAACCAGATAAAAAATTCCTTCCTTTAGTTTAATCTAACGAAAATAAGCGCGAATTCAGCTAAATTCTAGCAACTTTGTTAAGAAATGATGCAAAAAAGTTCAAGTTGATTAAATTTATGCTGTAATTAAATTAAGTCTAGATTAAGTTTTAACGATTGACATTCGTCATTTACATTCGGGAACAGGTAATCTGGAAATAATATGCTGTATCCCTAGCATTATCAATTATCCATTAAGTAATTACAAATTTCCGGTCATGGTTGGCCAGAAAAAACCAGCCAGGAAAAAACCAGGAAATGCACCAGTTTTTGTCGAGAAAAATCAGCCAGTGCCCGATATATGTTATTCGTTGTTATTCGTTATGAAAATATCTACAAAATCCTGAAATAAGAAATCAAGGAGGGCGTGATGATTGCTTGGATTAACCTCATCACTTTAATAGTTGCTACCGTTCTGGGTTTATATTGTTATGTCAAAAGTGCCAACCCAGAAAACTTAGACAGGCAAAATAATCAGAGTCAAAGCTTAAACTCGATTCGATATCAAACCTGGGCAGAACTGCTAATGACTCTGGTGGGAATTAACTATATAGTCTATTTTCTTTACCCAATTCCTCTGTCAATTCCCCAAGTATTCCCCTGGAGTTGGTGGGTTTCCGCTACCATTGCTACCGCGATCGCTGTGTTATCTATTTACTATTGGTGGCGATCGCTGATAGAAAAAACCATCCCCATGACGATCTTGGGCAACCATGAAAGTATTTATCAATCCCAAGTCATCAGTGACTTAACTTTTTGGTTGGTCTTAGGTTTTCTCCTCCACTCCCCATTCCTCGTCTTATTTTCCTTAACTTGGATTCCTCTTTATCTGCTTCTAAATTGGTGGGAACATAGCCATTATCCCCATAACATTGAAGGTTCATTTTTGACTTAATTGATAATTGTTGATTGTTGGTGGTTGTTGGTTGTTTGTTGATGGTTGATGGTTGATTGTTGTTTGTTGTTGGTTAATTGTTGATTGTTGATTGTTGATGGTTGATGGTTAATTGTTGATTGTTGATTGTTGACGAAAGAATCCCTAACCACCAACGAACAACAACCAACAAACAACAAACAACGAACAACCAACAACCAACAAACAACAAACTACAATTAACCGTCAACCGTGACTAACATTCGATCCAGGATTTTCCAAACTTCTTGTAATAATGGATCTAATCCCAAACGAGTGACCGCCGAAATTTGGTGCCAGGGATTTTAACTCTGAAATCATGTCAGCAATCTCTTCTTCAGAGCGATCGCTGGCATCAATTTTATTTAGGGCAACAATTTGGGGGCGATCGCTTAATCCTCGACCATAAGCCGCTAACTCATTTTGAATTTTAGCATAGTCAGCGATCGGGTCATCACTGGTGACATCAATCAGATGCAATAACACCCGCGTTCGTTCAATATGACGCAAAAATTCATGGCCTAATCCGATGCCTAAATGGGCGCCTGAAATCAATCCGGGAATATCCGCAAACACCGTCCCATCCCCCGTTGGTTTGCGGACTACGCCTAAATTTGGCACTAACGTAGTAAAAGGATAATCGGCAATTTTGGGACGGGCAGAAGATACCGCCGAAATTAAGGTAGATTTTCCCGCATTGGGCAACCCAATAATCCCCACTTCTGCTAATAACTTTAATTCTAAACGGAGAAATTTTTCTTCTCCATCTAAACCTTCTAGGGCATATTCTGGGGCGCGGTTCCGATTACTCAGAAAATACTTATTCCCCAAACCGCCTTTACCCCCTTGGGCGACAATTAAAGTTTGCCCTGTCTCGACAATATCCCCAATAATTTCTTCCGTAGTCGCATCATAGACCATTGTTCCCACGGGCACTTTGACAATGCGATCGCCTCCATTAGCCCCAGTGCAATTATTCGGGCCACCCCGTTCCCCATTTTCCGCCTTAATAATTCGGTTGTACTTAAAATCCAGCAAAGTTTGCAGATTTTCATCGCCCACAAAAATTACCGAACCACCTTTTCCCCCATTTCCACCGGACGGCCCCCCCGCAGGCACATATTTTTCTCGGCGAAAAGCCACAATTCCATCGCCTCCCTTGCCACCAATGACTTGGAGTTCTGCTAAATCAATAAACTGCATTGCGTTAACTTCCTACTGTAGCGCTGATTGATTACCTTAATTCTAAGTAAAAGCGGCGATGTTATGCCAAAAATCCGCCAAAATTATCTCTAAAAATTATCTCTTGGGAAAACGCGGAGCAAAATACCCTCGGAAAAAGCGATCGCCCTTTCAGAAACCGGGTTTCTTTTCTCGGTTCCACCGTAGGGGCGTTCTCGCATTCGCCCCTACATATTCACCACAGAAACCCGGTTTCTTTGCTTTGGCAACCATTCAGGTTTCTGGATTCAGGATTTAGCATCCCTTAAACGCAAAAAGTGAAGCCTTGTTAGCTTCACTTTTTATCATACCAAGTGCATAAGCCTATTTGAGGTAAATGAAATAACCAAACTAAAATCAATCTTTGGGCAATCAATCGAGAAGCGGATTTTGACTTTCCCAGGGAATTGCCGAAAAATGAAATCGTCTTATCTATTTTCTCACCTTCTGTTTTGTATGTTTGTGCCAGTAAGCGGTGAGAACTTTTGCATCCGGTGGACCACTCAGACAGACCACCCGCAGCCCCCGCAATACATCAGAAAACTTAGCGTAAGGAGTCCATTTTAGGTTGCGATCGTTCAGGGTAAAAATAATCGCCCCTCGGCTAAATCGTTTTTTGCCATACAGTAAAGCTACGGAAATCATCGCATTACTAATAGCTCGTTGCTGTTGCCGTCGTTCTAAATGATTTAAATCTTTCCGACGATACACCGCTTCGATGCGATCTATTCTACTTTTATTTATGTCGAGATCGAGAATTTGTTGAATTTTTCGATTAGCATCCATAATAGTTGCTCCATTGGGAAAACCTTGAGTTGAGAAATCTGCAAAAACCAATTAAAAACCATAAGTTGAGCCATGAAAAAAATTGCCAAAAATAAGCGAATTGTTGATTCAGAAGAATCCAAGGCTGTCACCTGGATTCAGCAATTCGCTTGCCAGATCGGGAAAGTTCTTTTGAGAAATCCCCAAAAATAAAAAAAAATAAAAATTTTACCGATTAATGCGCCAATTCAGAATTCATCCTGAAACGACATGAATCAGAAATTTACAAAAATTAAAATTTATCAAAATTTATTAAAAAATCAACATTTAAACTTAGCTGTACGGGCGAAGCATTCCCGTAGATGTATTGTTGTTTAAACCGGAAGGTTTTTTGCGCGGTCAGCGCAGCCATGCCGCAGGCTATATGCTTCGCTCTTACTAGGTTTCTGGTGTAATTCACCCTGTTGATATTACCATCCTAACCAAAAAATACTCAACTCGCATCAATCTAAGGCAGGTTTTAGGAAAACTTCAGCTTTTGGGATCGTCGGTTAAATGATGATATAGGCGATCGCTCATGGAACCACTGCCACAAACCAATTACCCACAAACCACCAGAAATCCAGAATTGACTGAAACTGGCGATCGCGGCAAAAACCAGAGAGGAACAGCGATCGCGCACTGTTCCTCTCTGCTTAAAGTCCTCGCTCATTTCCATTTAAAACTCATCGAACCAAAACTTGGGTGGGTATAGGGGGTTTAACCATTCCATAATCCGGATCTTTCCAGCACCGAGGAAGTATTTCCCCAGAAGGGAAAATTAATTGTTCCTTTTCATAAATTGCCGGATCTTGCATTTCTTCACCTAAGTGAGAACGTCCCATCACTTCACTCAAGCAGGGATCGTATAAATCTTCAATTCGGATGATCTCAATCAGATCGCCGGTTAATTTTTGTTTCAAAAACATTTTTCGTCGCCTCCGTGCGGCTAATGTCAATGCTTTTTGCCGAATACAGGCTGGTTCTATCAAACGGTGCGTTACGCTTTGCGCTTTCGCACCCTACGCCTTAAATTGAAGGTTAACTTTTAACGGTGCGTTACGCTTTGTTAACGCACCCTACGCCGACTGAATACTTAAGCCGGTTTGATCTGGGACGCGACAATTATTTCCCCAGAATTCCAGCCATTTATCTCAAACAGAAAAAAACGATTAATTCTTTACTTTATACTTATAATTTTAACATTAATTTATTAATTTAATTGTTAATTAAATATTAAGAAAAATCCGCAGATTCAGGCCGAACCCCAGGGCAACAAAAACTTAATGTTATTCGTTGTTGGTTGTTGGTTATTTGTTATTCGTTATTTGTCGCCAACAACCAACAATCAACCAACAACCAACAACCAACAACCAACCAACAACAACCAACAAACAACCAACAACTGTTTACCCGTTTTCGATCGCTTCTCCTGGTGTTAACCGTGTCCCATTGGCAAAGTCCCAGCCAGACTGTGCCCGTTTCCCCGTAAGTTGGACTTCTTTTAACAACAGCAAACCATCACCAGTTTGGACAATTGGCCCAATATTTTTAATCACGGTCAGCACTTCTCCGGGACTGCCAGTGAGAGTCGATAAAGTTGACCAATTATTCGCGATCGCGCTATGTATCCCACTATATTCTGGGGGCAATGCGGACCCATAGGCATCCCCCAGGGGAACCGTAGCCATAATTTTTAAAGCCTTGCCGCGAAAAGTAGCCACACAATTGGGGTAAAGTCCTCGGATGCGATCGTGCAATGCTTTAGCGGAATTTGACCAATCCAGCAAATAATCAGATTTTTGGATCAATGGTGCGTAGGTTGCTTCCTCCTCAGACTGAGGAATAGGGGAAACTTCACCGCGATCGAGTTTTAACAAGGTTTCAATTAATAATTCTGCCCCCTGAATCGCCAACTTTTCCCCGATTTGGTAGGCATGATCCAAAAGTCCAATAGAAGTATAAGCTTTCAGCAAAATTGGGCCGCTATCCATCCCCGCATCCATTTGTATCGTAGTAATTCCTGTTTCCGTTTCACCCGCACACAAACACCATTGAATCGGTGCGGCACCTCGGTATTTGGGCAAAATCGAACCATGCACATTAACGCAACCCAAACGCGGCATTTCCAGAATTTCTGGGGATAAAATTTGCCCGTAAGCAACCACCACGAATACATCAGCATTCGCTGCTTTTAATTGAGTCAGAGTTTTCGCGTTTTTTTTCACTCTTGCCGGTTGCCACACGGGTAAATTATGCGCCAAAGCGAGTTTTTTTACCGGAGAAGGAATTAATTCATTCCCGCGTCCTCGACGTTTGTCCGGTTGCGTCACCACTCCCAAAACTTCCATATTGGGGTGAGCGAGTAATTTCTCCAAGGTGTGTACCGCAAATTGAGGGGTGCCGAAGAATATAACTTTCATAAATTTATGCTGAGTGGTTAGTGGTTAGAGATAAGAATTAGTCACCCGATGCCAGGAAAGTAACTCACTGTCTGTTTCCATAGAAAAAAGAAGAGAGAAGAGAGTATTTTCCTCTATGCTCTCTCCTCTCTCCTCGGTATCATTATACCTTTTACCACATATTTGTCACCCCAACATTTAAAAATGTCGTAATACAATCAATCAGGTTCTGGGTTTCTGAACGACTTAGTTCATATTGTTGCCCTAAATTCAGCTTTTGCCCAGATGTCAAAACTAAGCTAAGGCGATATTTCTTTTTATCAGATTGTTTTTTATTGGTTTCAACGTGCAATCCGAAAATTTCACTGGTCGTTCTTTTTTGAGACCGCTTCCACAATAATCCTTTTTTGGTCAAAGTGACCGCACCAACGGTTTTATCAAAGTTACAGGTACATTGTTGAGTCATCAATCCCGATCCGACTAATCCTGCAATGATAAATAAGCTGCCAAAAACATAACTAAAAATTCGCGAATCTTCAACAATTTCTAAACTAGGTTGTGTGGATGTCCTCAAAAAGTTATTTATTTTTTGCATGGCATTTGTTTGATATTCAATATTTGAACTATACTCAGATATAATTGGAATTTGTTCGGTTTTGATTACTAAAATCAATCGCGAAGCTTGCTCTTGAGAGTTGGGGTTGATTTCAATTTTTGCTTCTTGAATACTTTCTAGGGAAAATGTTTTGACATCAGATGCGATCAAACTAGAATGGACTAATTCACAACTGCCTTGATTCATATTTAAGCGATCGCATTTAAAAGTGGTCAATTGTTCTGGCCCGGCGATCGCCACCAAGCCAACCAGGATAAAAATCATCCCAATGATCCAATGTCTTGCCGGAGCATTTTGCTGGATGGTTAATTTTGTAGAGGTGTATTCAAGTATTTTCATATATGCTGCAAAACCCTACTTATGAATAAAGTTAGACCAAAGTTACACCATTGAAGTTTTCCCCGAGCATAAGACCGAAACTTTTTATTGTTTCCGTCACTTCTCAATTAAATTCATCCCCTAAAAAATTTAGTTGCAACTAAATTTTTGGGTGTTTAATTTACTTTAATCGCCGGAAAATTTTCGCTGAATTCCAGTCATTATGCAAAAGTCGAATCTGCCGATCGCCGACTTAGCTCAATTGTAACCCTGAACTAGCGTAAACCAGCCCCAAAATGGGGGGCAAACCACAGATTTTAAGCCTTGTACCTGACAAAATATCAAAATTTCCAGACAGATGCCTTGACTGAAATGCAGAAAAAATGCACATACAAGATCGGCGCGATCGCTCAAACGGATCCACCCGGAGGTGGCATAACAGAAATCCCAAAGCCTAATTCATCCACACCTGGAAACGACCCTAAAATTAAAAACCCTTATAAGCCATAGCCTATAAGGGTTTAATTAATGAATTAAGCGGGCAGCGGGAATCGAACCCGCATTAACAGCTTGGAAGGCTGTAGTTTTACCACTAAACTATGCCCGCATCGGCTTTAATTCTGCACATTTTCCACTATAGCACAAGTTTTGCAGATTGGCACAAAAATTTTTTTATTTTTTCTCACAGGTTTTTCCCAGAGGTGAAAAATAACAGTTAACCAATCAGCAATAAACCAAGTCACCAGTGGCCAGAGATATTTTTAGTGACCGCGATGGCGATCGCTACCGTCCGCAGAATCCGAGTCCAGAAAATGCCAAACCGTAGTCACCGCTTGACTCAGCCAGCGTCTCATACTCAGATCCAGAAAATTGTCTTCCGCCAAGACTTCAGCGGTGATATCCTCTAAAGATTTGCCATCTTCGCGAGATATTTTAATGGTTCCAGCGATCGCGCAGAGCATCACCTCTTCACTCACAGGGTTTTGCCGCAGATTGACTATTTCTTGAATACTCGTCGGAATGGGATAATTCATGGCTAGTTGAGAGGATATACAGTTATGAAGAATCTGAGATTTTTGTTAAATTTTGTTAAAATTTTTAATTCAGTATAGGGATTATACACCAGTTTGTCAATTTGTCAACCGTGGCCAGGTAATCGCGGCCAAAAATTTCTCACCCGCAAACAATCATCAACCACAGAGCATTTAAATGAAAGAAATTCTTTACTTAGAAGTCCCCACCCCCAACACCGAGGCGGTTTGTACCTGGTTACAACAAGAGTTTAAGCCGATCGCGGGCAGCAAACTCATCACCCCCGATGGCATTCGCGTTCAGTTTTCGGAACCTGCCGGGGAAAAAGGCGCCGAACCATCTACAGAACTATCTATATTTATCTGGTCTGTCCAACGCACCACATATCTGAAAGTGTTTCGCTGGGCAGAAAAACCCATTCGAGATGAACAGAAAATCACCAACGCCTTGACCGCTGAGATCAGAAAGCAGTTCCCCTACCAGTACCCCGAACCGCCCAACATTGATTTATCTAAAGAATCAATTTTTGCGGCATTAGCCAAGGATTACCCACAGACCGTTAAATACTTTCAAAAAATTCCCAACGGAGAGTATGACCTCAACCGAGTCTATTGGTGGGAAAAGCGTTGGCGAGAATCGGTTCGCAACCCCAAACAACCGAAACAAGTAATTTTCCCCGTCACCGAGAGTACCCCGACCGGCGATCGGTCAACCACTTATGACTTAATTTATCTAGGCGGGGCCCTGGGGGTGGTTCACGCCGCAGTCATGGCCAAACTGGGCTATCAAGTGCTGTTAATTGAACGGATGCCCTTTGGTCGGATGAATCGAGAATGGAACATTTCCCGGGCTGAGTTTCAAAGTTTGATTTCCCTGGGATTATTCACTGCCAGTGAATTTGAAAGCATCATTGCCTGTGAATATATTGATGGGTTCCATAAATTTTTCGATAGTAACAATCCGCCGCAGTGCAAAGCCCAAGTGCTGCATACCCCCACGGTGCTGAATATCGCGATCGATGCGGAAAAATTCTTGCGGCTATGTGGAGAAAAACTACAGGCAGCAGGGGGAGAAATTTGGGATGAGACCGAGTTTGTCCGCGCTGAGATTTCGTCAGAGGCGGCGACAGTCTTTTGTCAACATTTGCCCACCCAGACCCCTAAACAAGCCAGAGGTCGCTTAATGGTGGATGCGATGGGTACTGCCTCCCCGATCGCATGGCAACTGAATGGCGATCGCGCCTTTGACAGCGTATGTCCCACCGTCGGGGGGGTGATTTCCAGTGGCTTGGCCCCCGAAGTTTGGGATAGCCAATATGGGGATGTGCTCAACAGTCACGGAGATATTTCTCGCGGACGACAGTTAATTTGGGAACTATTCCCTGGGGCCAATGGGGAATTGACTTTTTATTTATTTCATTACCATCAGGTAAATCCAGAAAATCCAGGGTCATTACTGGAGATGTACGAGGACTTTTTCACGATTTTGCCAGAGTATCGCCGCTGCAACATGGATGACTTAGTGTGGAAAAAAGCCACCTTTGGTTATATTCCCGGACATTTTAGTAGCAAAGCCAGCGATCGCACCATTGCCTTCGATCGCCTGATTGCCCTAGGGGATGCGGCATCTTTACAATCACCCTTAGTTTTTACCGGCTTTGGTTCTCTAGTGCGTAACCTAGGTCGCTTAACTCGCTTACTAGATGTTGCCCTGAAACACGATCTACTCACAGCCAACTATTTAAACCAAATCCGGGCTTATCAAAGTAATGTTGCTGTCACCTGGATGTTTTCCAAAGGCATGATGGTGCCCACAGGTCGGTTCTTGCCGCCGGAACGGATCAACTCAATGCTCAATACATTCTTTGGTCTTTTGGCCAGTGAACCAGGGGCGATCGCCGATTCTTTTATCAAAGATCGGGTAGGTTGGTTCACCTTTAACCGACTAGCCCTCAAAGCCGCCACTCTTAACCCCGCTTTACTCTGGTGGATTTGGCTGATGGCCGGATCGAAAGACCTAATCCGTTGGCTGGGCAGTTATTTTAATTTCACCTTATTTTCTTTCTTAAGCTGGATATTTGTCTGGTTGCCTAGCTTCACTCGCTGGTCGCAACAATGGCTAGAACCGCGATTTCCCGGTCTTTGGTTTTGGCTTCTAGCTCAAAGCTATGCCTTGACTTATGGAGTGGGACGACCACAATCCTGAGATAATTAACAATTAACAATTGATAATTGACAATTAAACACAGCTATCAATTATCAATTATCAATTATCAATTATCAATTGTTAATTATCGCGGCTTATTTTGTCGGAAAGCGGGGCAATTCCACCGCTGCCAGCGATCGCCGTTTCTTGGCTGAACGTTCTGGATAAACCACTGGAGCCGGCCAATTTTGGGTCGGTTCCACCTCTGGGGGATTCATCGGATTCATCGGCTTCAGAGAATCCGCCAATTCTAAAACTTCCGGTAAATCACTGGGGGAATTGCCGGAATCATCTTTTAAATTCGGCTGGAACTCAGTCAGGTAATTCTCTCCGACAACCCCTGAAGTGCCGGGGCTACTGCTGGCTAAGGCATAATCATCATGGGAAGAAGCCAGGGAATTTGCCAGATCCGTCCCAGGAGCAGAGATAGGCAAATCAGCCTTGTCAGAATTAATTTCTGAACCCGACTCCGAGAGAATATTGCCCTTGGCGGGTTCTGGCCGCACCATATCCCGAATAGTTTGAATTAAATTCTCCTCTTCCGGCAAGTTCAAAATCTGGTTTTGGGTTTCCTGGGTTTCCTGGGTCTTGCTCACCATTGGTAAACTCAATGAATGCGCCGACTCAAGGCGATCGGCGGCTGGTGCGGTTCCAGGGGAAAAAGATGCGGACGGAGGCAACTCAGGTGTTTCCATCATTTGCTCTCGTTTTTCCTCCAACTCAAACACCGATGTTTTTGAAGCGGTTGTGTACCAAGGTTGAATCGGCACTGACTTAGGCACCACAACCCCTGGAGACACCGCGATCGCTTCTTCCGTGCGGTCTGACACAATTTCCACGGAAAAAACCTCTTGTAGGGAATCAGTCGGGGTGACACCTTCAATTTCTTTTTGTAGCGCGGATTCTTGGTTTTCTAGAGATTTTTCTAAAGCCGCTTTAAACTGTAAAGCTTGGCGTTGTTGTCGATTTAAACGAGCGCGTAACTCCCGGCAAGTATTGGTCGCTTGTATATTTAAGTGAACTTGTTCCTTATAGCGCTGCTGAGTCGTAGCGCACTCTCGTTCTAATTGGGCTAAACGCTCTTGACTTTGTTGCCAGTTTTTCGATAACTCGGCGATCTCCTGAAACTGATCTTGAATTGTTTCTTGACAAGCCGCTAACTCTTCCGTCTTATGGTTAATCTGCGCTTGCGCCACCTGTAATGCGCGAATTTTTTCGTCAAGTTGTGCTTCCTGGGCTGCCGCATTCAATTGTTGATCTTCTAAAAAGCCCCGATATTGTGATAATAAATTTTCCAGATATTCAACTCTTGCGGATAATTCTGCTTCTTCAGAAGACGACGGATCCTCGCTACTGGCTACAAGCCTTTGTGCCTCAATGCGCTGGGCTATCGTCTGCATTTGATACTCTTGGGGTAATGATTTGACTGCCTCTGGTGTGATATCTTCCTCCGGTGCCACTGCCAAATCATCCACACTGATAGCATTGGGCAAATTTACCGTTGTCCAAGTTAGATCCTCGGTGGGTGCCTCTGTCGGTGCCTCTGTCGGTGCCTCTAGAAACAAATCCGATAAGTCAGCATTTTGTAAACTATCGGTTGGTGCAAAACTTTTTTTAGGCGATTGTTTCTTTCCCCCAGGGGAAAACGCCGTCGATTGCGGCGCGGATGCGCTATCGGGTCGCGGCGCGGATGCGCTATCGGGTCGGGTTGCGGAGGCAATCTCGCTTTCAGGGAAAACTGATTTTCCTCTCACCGATCGCACATCACTCGCGATTTCTTCTGACAAATGTTCTGACAAATGTTCTGACAAATTTTCTGACAGATTACCTGATAAGTTTTCTGATAAATTGTCGGAGTTATACATATCTAATTGACTCATTGCTCTCCTCTATAATGCAAGTTAGTTTGGCAATTTATTTTTCATGTCAAGCATAAATTTATCAATCCTTTAAATGATTGCTTGAACAAAAAAATGAATAAATTGACAAAGTTAACCAATTTTTTGTCCGCTAAATCATCCAATTTAAATTTAGTCAATTACAAATGAATCTGAATTTTCGTTTCGCGATCGTCAGCGATCCCCATGTGGGTTTGCCTCATACCATTGAAAACATTTCCAGTCGGTTTCATCTCATTGAAATTAGCATCCCAGCCCTCGAATTAGTATTCGAGCGTTTAGCTCAAGAAAACATTGATTTTCTCTTACTGCCCGGAGATTTAACCCATCACGGGGAGCCAGATAACCATGCTTGGTTAGCTTCTCGGTTAGCCCGTTTGCCGTTTCCGGTTTATGTGATTCCCGGCAATCACGATATCCCGGTGCTGAAATCAGATCGTCAGTCGATTGGTTGGACAGAGTTTGGCCACTACTACCAAAAATCTGGCTACAAAAATCCTGAATCCCTTTATTACACCTGTGAAACGATCCCCGGAGTCCGATTAATTGCCTTAAATTCTAATATATTCGATGCCCAGGGCAATCAACTAGGGCGACTGGACGAAGCACAATTGCAATGGCTAGAAGATGTCTCGATCCGGGCTCAGGCAGACCAAGAACTCGTCTTGGTGATGGTGCATCATAATGTGGTGGAACATTTACCAGACCAATCCAACCATGCTATGGGTCGGCGGTATATGTTGGATAATGCGGGGGAACTCCGACAACTGCTGCGAACTTATGGGGTGCAGTTAGTGTTTACCGGGCATTTACACGCCCAAAATATTGCTTGCGATCGCGGGTTGTACGATATTACTACTGGTTCTTTAGTAGGTTATCCCCATCCCTATCGAATTTTAGAGTTTAAAACTGATACCGGGGGCAAACAGACTTTACAGATTGCTTCCCATCGGGTGGAGTCGCTCCCCGGTTGGCCCGATCTGCCAGCCCAGTCACGTCAATTAATGGCCGATCGCAGCGATCGATTTATGATGCGGTTATTATCGGTGCCGCCTTTGAGTTTACCGCCCTCTCTCTGCGAAGAATTCGCCCCTTTTCTGCGTTACTTTTGGGCAGATATTGCCTGCGGAGATGCCTGGTGTGATTTTCCCCAACTTCCCCTCCCAGTGCGGGAATATTTCCAACGGTTTAGCAGCACTGACGGGAATGGGAAACGGATGATTAAAGATAACAACATCACCCTACAAATCCAGCATCCCGTTGCAATTTGATCGGAAAAGTCCGGTCATCATCCAGGGTCAAGGTTGGCGGCAGATGCCAAACACTGAGGTATAGCCGTGGAGAAAAGTGCTGCCGCCAACCGGCCCAATTTCCCCATTACAGAAAAATCCGCTCAGAGGCAAATTAGATAGATATTTTTGAAACAGTGCGGAGTCAAAGTTCGGCTGACCATAAAGATATTCTCCCCGACCCAAACAGGAAAACATTAAAGCCCCAACCTCATTGCTTTTAAACTTTTGTTGTTGATAATGCAATAGGAGCACTTCCAAGTCTTCTGCTGAGGTTTTCGCATCTCGTAAATGAAATTGGATCCGTTGCCCGCTACGCACGCGATCGCCAATAGCAATCGCACCACTTCTGGGATCGACTCCGAGTAAATTTCTAATCAAAAAATCTCCCGGTGCCAAAGCTTCTTTGAACTCATCCCGCACCACCCCGACAAATAAAGAATGCTGTGCCAGTTCGCGATCGCCTTCGGAAAGGTTTTCGATCAGTTCTTGCAGCACTGCTAGGGGTGACTGGGGGGTGCCTGTACCCATCGCTGACTCTAATTCCGTGACAATATTGCGATCGCCAGAAACTACTCGGAAGGGTTCGCCAATGGGACGACAGCCTTGAGCCACAATGGTGGAAATCACAATATTACCCATCAGCGCCACTCCCACTGTCCCTTCTCGGTATATGCGATCGTTACAGAATAAAGCCACCGAACTGGCGGAAACTCCACCACTAGCCAGTCCACCGATTTTCACCGAACTGGAATAAGCAAAATCCAGTCCTTGCAATAAATCATTAATTCTCGCCGTCAATGGATCTGCTAACAAGACAAACTGAGGTTGATTGGCTTGAGGGACGCCCACGAGATCCACCCAGTCAGCTTGAGGACTATCTAAATCCGGCAACGCCGCCGGGGAAACGTGAAATGTTTGCACCTCTACGCCCGGTAGATAGGCCAAAGTTAAACTAATCGCTGGTTTTCCTTCGATTTCTTGGGCTTTTCCGTCCGGGGTCATGCCCACAATTCCCCCTCCAGAACAGCCAACCACCTGGGGCTGACTTTTTAATTTCTCTCGTAACAAAGGCATCAACCGGGAATATTCACTGGCAAAGGCTGAAGAAATAAAGATCAAAGCCAAAGAAGCGGATCCGTCTAATTGCTGTTCAGCTTGTTCGATCGCCTCGTTCAGTGCGCCTTCCAGAGACGCACGGGTTGACAAAGCGTTTGCCCATTTCATTCGGTTTGTCTGGGTTTCTTCCATCCTCGCTCCTCTTCTTCGCTCTTTTCAAGAATGCTCGATCTGGTTTTACGGTTTATTGTAGAACCACACAAGGTATATAGCGAGAAAATAGCGACCGTAACATAGCGCTCGCAATTTAACATAAATTAACATATAGTGAAAGAAGGCTCTCAAGGATACACTGTACAGAAGAAAAGCCAAAACCGAGGATCCACATATTCCATGATGATCCAGCGACTTTTCTTTTCCCTAATTGGGTCTATGACCATAAAAAGGAAGTTATCCTAGGGTTCACTTCTTCGCAGTTGCCCTTAACACCAGAGATCAAATGAGGGTTACAGTGACTCCCGTCGATCTCCAACCCAGGAAAAGGCTTGACTGCGATCGCAAGAAAGAGACAGCCAATCAGGTACTCTGTCGCGATCGATCGGAATCAAAGCATCATTAGTCAGTTCACCTGACTAACGTGCTCAAAGTTGTTGAAAATCAGGACATTATGAGCGATATCAAACAGGAACTCGAAAAAGAACTTGACCATGCCCGTGCTGTTTGTGATGTGAATGGAGGAAACTCTGCGGAATGTGCAGCAGCTTGGGATGCAGTAGAAGAATTGCAAGCCGAAGCCTCTCACCAAAAACAAGCCAAACCCAAAAATTCTTTTGAAAAATATTGTGATGATAATCCCGATGCTGCTGAGTGTCGGCTGTATGATGACTAACTTCCCCTAAGTCTTTTGATTAAATCATCCTGGCATCACTGACCTTCACAAGCAGCTAGATTTCTCCAGCAGAAATTCTAGCTGCTTGTATTTTTATCTAGTTAAATCAATTGGCAAGCGCTTTAATTGTGATGCTTTATGGTGATGCTTTGATGGCTCAAAAATCTGGTCAAATATATGGAAAACACTTTCCTATATATTTACCACTCATTACTCATCGATCTCTACTTTTATTGTCTAAACAATTATGACCCTAACAGAAAAGCTGGTCTGGATGGACTACCGATTAGCGGTAATTTTTACCGTAATAATTCCTCTCATATTACTGATTTGGTCATTCACCGTAAAATCAGATGCGATTCAACATTTAGTCACAATTTATTGGAAAGTTTCCAGTTTATTAGCCATTACCGTTTATTTAATGATTGCGGCCTTACCCATTAGCTTTATTACCGCGATCGCCGCTCGGATTTTGATTCCCATCTCCCTTTGGTTTTGGGTAGACCTCAACGAAGAAATTGAGGATCGGCCTGATTCCCTCTTAAAACTTTCTTTCACCGCTTGGCGATGGGCGATCACCGTTTATATGGCCTTGGGAGCCTTGCGCCAAATCCCCGTGACTCGTTGTGCATTTTGGAGCAAAGATATGGTTTTAGGCGAACCATTTTGTCGAATTTGGTTAGATGCTCCTTGGGGATATAAACAAATCTTCCATTACAACAGCACTCCCGGTTTTCTGGGCTTTCTAGGCATTGTTGGTTTAGTTGTTTATGCCATAAGTTTCACTTGGTTTGTGGTGGTTCGGTTGGGCAAACAAGGACGTTCCGCCACCTAAAATTAAGTCATTAGTTATTAGTTAACATAAAAAAATGCCGCTCGCACCAAAAAAGATGCTGACCGGCAATTTTTTTCCTCAAATTCAGGATGAACCAATGAAATAGGGATTATTTCTGTTTAGAGGAAGAGGAAGAAGTCTTGCGTAATTTCGGCTTAGGAGTTGAGGTTTGTTGGTAAAATTCTTCGCCACCGGACTCTAACTCATCATCTTTTTCGGTCATGGCCGAATTCGGGCGAGTTTTATCGTAAGCCATTTGTAAAGCAGCAGCGGCGATCGCGTGCGGTTCATACTCCTCGCTCAATTGAGAGACAATCGGCAAGAAAGAAGCCAAGCGTTCTCCTTTGAGGGTTTCCAGCACTTGAGTTTGCAATTTTTCTAAATGCCGTGCTTCAATTTGCGAACGGCTGGGCAACGAGCGAATATATAATTTTTGCCCCACTTGCCGCTCAATTTGCGTCAGCTTGCGCCGGTCAAATGGCTGAATCAAAGAAATCGCCGTGCCTTCGCGACCTGCCCGTCCGGTACGCCCAATCCGGTGGATATAGCTTTCCACATTGTCCGGTAAATCGTAATTAATCACATGAGTCAGATGATCGATATCTAAGCCCCGTGCGGCGATATCCGTAGCCACAATCCAACGGACTTGCTGCTGGCGTAAACGATTTAATAACCGTTCCCGTTGTGACTGATTCAAATCACCGTGATACTCATCCGCACTATAACCCATCGATTGTAGTTGGCTGGTCAGTTCGGCGGCAGCCCGTCGTGTCCGGACAAAGATTAAAGCGGATTCCGGGTCTTCTAGTTCTAAAATTGGGTAGAGTGCCCGCATTTTCGACCAGCCACGGGGCACCATGTACACCACTTGGTTGATCCGTTTCGGGGTCGCTTTTGGTTGCTGAATCACCACCGTGACCGGATCTTTCAGGTGCTTTTGAATTAGGCGACGAATCGAGTCATCCATTGTCGCGGAGAAGAAAGCGGTCTGGCGTTCCGGGGGAGCAGCTTCTAAGATGCGTTCTACATCTTGAATGAAGCCCATGCTCAACATTTCATCGGCTTCATCCAACACCAGAGAACCCAGGCGATCCAGTTTCAGACAGCCGCGATCGAGCAGATCCAGAATTCGGCCTGGGGTGCCTACGACAATATCAATGCCCCGTTTTAAACGTTGGATTTGTCGGTCAATCGCTTGCCCCCCGTAAACAGACAGAACTCGGATATGGCGATCGCCACTCATATCCCGGATCGCATCAGTGATCTGTACTGCCAACTCACGAGTTGGAGTTAAAATTAGGGCTTGAACTTCTTGGCCGTCAGGATTTAGCCGCTCCAAAATTGGCAGAGCAAACGCTGCGGTTTTCCCTGTCCCGGTTTGAGCTTTCCCGGCCACATCGCGACCGGCAAGTAGATGGGGAATTGCTTGGATTTGAATTTCTGTTGGGTTCTGGAAGCCTAATTTTTCTAAATGATTGACACGAGCTTCGGAAATACCGATAGTTTCAAAGGAAAGAGTCATTTAATCTCCTAACAACATTAGAATCAGAGGAAAGGCTGAGTGATTCCAGCCTTTTAGGTAAATAAGTATTTGCTTAACATCATTGACTGCCCAGAGATTGCCAGGGTAGTTAGTTATTTCGCTTTTTCTTGCAGTCCAGAACACCGCTTAATAATTGATTAAATTAAATTGTATGTTGTGAACTGATCGGACATGAGGCCATCTTTTGACAGAGGCTCATTAATTGGTTTTTCAGCAACTCACTGGACGGGAGCCCACCTTAACCTAGGCTAATGGCTGGCTAATGGCTGGCTATGGTCGTGGGGTCTGAGTCCGCCACTTCACCATATAAGTCATAGACATCGGCACTGGTGACAAGTACCGGGACGATCTCCCCAATACTCGCCTGACCCTGCACATAAACGAGTCCATCCACTTCTGGAGCAAATCTGGCACTACGACCAATCAATTCTCCAGTTTGGGGGTTTTCTTGAGAAATCAAAACATTGACAATTTTGCCAACTTCTGCTTGATTTTTCTGCAAAGATATGGGTTGTTGAATTCGCATCAGCGCATCCCGACGCTCCTCCATCGTTTCTTGAGCCACTTGGTTGGATAAGTGAGCCGCTGGGGTTCCTTCTTCCGGTGAAAAAGTGAAGACCCCGACATGATCGAATTGATGGCGTTGCACAAATTGCCACAAATGGTCAAAGTGTTCTTCGGTTTCCCCTGGAAAACCCACAATAAAACTTGTGCGAACTACCGCGTCTGGTAGCGCTGTTTTAATGTTTTCCAAGATGCGATCGTTTACTCCAGCTTGCCAAGGACGGTTCATCATTCGCAAAATCTCTGGATGAGAATGCTGAAGAGGTAAATCCAAATAAGGCAAAATATTTGGAGTTTCTTGGATCGCCGCAATCACTTGGGGGGTTAATCCCGTGGGGTAAGCGTAGTGAATCCGAATCCAGGGGACATCTACTTTCCCCAATGCCCGGAGTAGTTCTGCTAGTTTGGGTTGCCCGTACAGATCCAGGCCATAGTTGGTGGTGATTTGAGAGATGAGGATAATCTCTTGGACACCTTCCGATGCCAGTTGTTCGGCTTCAGCGACAATCGATTCTATGGGGCGCGATCGCTGATTGCCGCGTAAATGCGGAATGATACAAAAAGAACAGCGATAATCACACCCTTCTGCTACCCGTAGGTAAGCAAACGGTTCAGGAGTTGTCCGATAACGGGGTACAGTCTCGTCAGCCAGATAAGTCGGCTCGGCGGAAACTTCTGTGACCCGTTCTCCGGCTTCGGCGCGAGTAATGACATCAACAATCTTATGATAGTCGCCTGTACCGACTACGGCTACTGCTTCTGGCAATTCTTCGAGCAATTCTGCTTGGAAGTGTTGGGCCATGCAGCCGGTAATCACGATTTTTTTATTGTCTTCTGCCAACTCTACCAGAGTCCGAACTGATTCAGCCCGGGCAGCTTCAATAAAACTACAGGTATTTACGATTACATAGTCTGCGAGTTCTTCGTTGGCATCGACTTCGTAGCCAGCGGATACTAGCAGACCCAGCATATGTTCTGTATCGATGCGATTCTTCTCGCATCCTAAGTGAGATATAGCAATGATTGGCTTTTTGCCCATGCAGTCGGCTTGTCTATGGATAATATCTGCCTCAAGCGGAGCAGAAAATGCTCCTGATTCATATATCTTAACCAAAATACACTAATACGGGCTTGACTACAAGCAGGATTTTAAAAAGTTTGAGTAAATTCCACTCTATGATTGGGAACGTTCCTGAGAAAATTTACTCAAAGACGATCCAGCAATCTAGCCAAATCGTGAAGTAAAATCGATGATATAGATTGCTACGCAGACCCAGACAGCGATTTTCTGCGCTAATTCTGCTGCGGACAAACTCTAAAAATTTTCCCTTATGGGAGCGAATGCGCCATGTCAGACTTTAACCGAGGAATTATGAAATTTGAGGGAGCCGACCGCCCTGTGGCGATCGCTCTATCCGCTGTAATCATTTTAGGCAGCATTGGCGGCCTAATTTTTTGGGCTGTCCAAGCCGCCTACTCATTTAATTAAAATGCGTTGTTGCCGCGCCGAATAGATTCGGTACAGCCATCATCGTTGACAATGACAGAAACCGGGTTGAAAGCGTTAACTCCTGCCACCCAAGCAAAACTTAACCCCTGCCTCTGCGCGGGCAGGCTGAAGCAACCCGGTTTCTGAATTCAACGGACAAGTTATCATTTTGTTTAATTCTCTGTGAAGCGATGCATCACTATAGTGAGAATAATTTGGCCAAATATCTGTCTCACCTATTGTGCTTTTAAAATTTCTAAAATTCCTGAAAATCAATAATATCAACAGGTTTTTTCGTCAGTATTGCGGCAAAATTGCCCCAATTGGCGATATATTACTCGCTAAATTTTGCTAATATGTGAGAAACTCAATTTCTCACATATACAATAAAAATCCCGTGACCAGAAAAAATACTGGCGAGGAAGAATCGAGTTAGGTAATGATGACGATTGTCGGTGGCTTGGGGTGAAGTGAACTCATTGGTTAAGATATGCCCACAATTGAGCGATTCCCTCGCCCTATCTTGAGAACGCGCTGCGATCGCAGTAACGTGAAGCCCCTCAGCATGGAAAGGATGGAAACTCAGAACAAGGGTTTCCAGTTTCTCAAGGCTAATTTGATTAAGATTGATAATTGCACATTCATTCACCCGCCAAAGTGATTCCTTCATCCATTCAGTTTTATCTTTTAGCCGCCTCAGAAATCCGCCCCCTCTTGGGGAATATTTGGATTGACCTTGGGGTACTGGTGTTGATGGTGACTTGTTCAGCCTTTTTCTCTGGATCGGAAACCGCGATTACTGCGCTGGATAACCTGAAACTGAGAGCTTTAATCAAAGAGCAGGGCGACCCCAAGCGCCTATTTACTCTGGTGCTTCATAAGCGGAGTCGGTTTATTACCACTCTGTTAATCGGTAATAACCTGGTCAATAATTTTTCCGCGATTCTCACCAGCAACCTGTTTGCCCTTTGGATTGGCCCTGCCGGTTTGGGAGTAGCTACCGCTGCGATCACCTTGTTGTTGTTGATTTTTGGGGAAATTACGCCCAAGTCTATGGCGATCAATAATGTGATTCCCTATTTCAAGTTGGCAGTTCCCCCGATTTATGGACTGTCCAGGCTCCTTTCCGCCTTTGGGATTGTCCAGTTTTTGGAAAAAATTACTCAGACGATTATTAATCTGATTCAAAGCAACGCCGTACAACAAGGGGAGTCGGTTAAAGATTTACAGTTAATGATTGAAATTCTGGGGGGCAAGGGTCATTTAGATTTGTACAAACATCGGTTATTGAACAAAGCCTTGATGCTAGACAGTCTGAGTGCCCGAGAAGTGGTGAAACCTCGGATTGAGATGCGGACGATTTCCCATGAAGCGACGGTGCAAGATTTAGTCAATTTATGTTTGGAGACTGGATATTCCCGGATTCCCGTCCAAGAAGAGTCGAAAGATCGGATTGTCGGGGTGGTTCATTTGAAGCAAGCTTTACCTTATTTGGGCAATTGGCAAACGGAAACCCCTCAGAGCGATCGCGCCTCGACATCCTCTACATTAGGCACCACGACACCTGTGACGGAATTAATGGATCCTCCGGTTTATGTTCCCGAAACTAAGCGGGTGGCGGATTTACTTAAGGAAATGCTGCAACAACGGGTACATATTGCCATTGTGGTGGATGAATATGGCGGCACCGTGGGATTGGTCACTTTAGAAGATATTCTCGAAGAACTGGTGGGGGAAATCTATGATGAAAGTGATTTTCCCCTGCGCGATCGCAGTAAATCAGGCCAGTCTAGTAAATTATCCCCCTGGCGTTCCTCCCGCACCAAGGGTTCTCCAGGGGAGCCGCCGCAACCATAAATAAACCATCAATAATTATTGGCGATCGCTCAAATAGCCACTCCTGTGCCGTCTGATGTCTCAATTTAGGGATCCGATCGCCGCCAGGGGAAACCCCGAAAAAAAATTTTGTAAAAACAGTTGCATTTCAAAATTTTTGTGCTAGGATATATAACTGTGGGTTCAAGAGGGTCGGTGCCCGAGTGGTTAATGGGGGCGGACTGTAAATCCGCTGGCTACGCCTACGCTGGTTCAAATCCAGCCCGGCCCACCACAAACCAAATATGGGTTTATTTATATTTCTAAACCTGGTTTAAAGCACCGGTGCCCGTGTAGCTCAGTGGTAGAGCACACCCTTGGTAAGGGTGAGGTCACGAGTTCAATCCTCGTCACGGGCTTTTTAACAAAATATTAAATAAAAAAATCATCTCCTTGGGCAGATGGTTTTTTTATTTAATTAGCCAGCACTTAATCGCCTAGGACAAGCCAACTGCAAGTCCTGGGCTATGGAACAGGGGATTAACCACTGTCTTCGCGTCCCCGGAGAGAATTGGCCGGCAAGGCGATCGCCCATGACCAGGTTTGTCAAGGTTTCCAGATATTTTGAACGGGTGCGACAGGATTCGAACCTGTGACAAACGGATTAGAAGTCCGCTACTCTATCCATCTGAGTTACGCACCCCAGCGATCGTGCTGGTATAGTATATCACGATTTGCGCCAATTTGGATCTAAAAAAAGATCGAACAGGGTTGGCGATACCTTTCACCTTAATATAAGGTATCAAAATATGTCCATTGTAGTCTATTAGAGGAAAAATCCCAGCGATCGCCTCAAGGAGGCTTTCGAGAACAGACAGTATAGTGATAAATGTACATTAAATGTACAGTAAAGCAGTAAATTATGAATCAGGCAATGAACCTCCGTAGGATCATCAATCCATTGGTGAGGCTACGGAGAGAAAATTCTCTGGCACACCGCCTCTCACTGATAAACCTTTCAGGCACAGGCGACTTTACCGAGAATTACCCGATCCAACCAATGGCTACTATAGCCTAGGCAAGCCACAAAGATTTAATTGGCAGTGTCATGTTTATTCTGAAACGGCAGGATGTTGAAATCTCTAGTGTTCAGCACCCCAAAACGGGTCAGCAGATTCCAATTCTGAACTATCAAGGTCAAAGCTTTCGTTTGATTAACGTATTTAGCGCGGCTCAAGCGGAAGAGGCAAGAGCTTTCTGGCGGGATCTGACTGATAACCGTGGGAAAGCTTGTGTCCTGCTCGAAGAGCCTGACCGATATAGTGTTTGGGGAAAAATAAAAATAGAACAAATTGGTGACGACAGTAGCGGGGCTGGCCCCCCCTCTACTCTGTTAACCCAAGCTTCTTTACTACTTATGCAAGCGGTGTACTTCGATATTGAAGATTTGCTTGGCAACCGGCAAGCTTCTGCCTTTCAGAAGGACATTGCTCAAATCATGCAAAAGTGGAAGTTCCCCCAAGTCGATTCTCCCAAGGCAGTGAATAAGTTACTTGAGATGAATCCCTTAGAAGACAAGATGCCAGCATGGCAAGAGCATCATATAACCACCTTGTTGCAAGAACTCTTTAATCTGGGCAAACAATATTTTGGCAATGACAGCTTTACCGCTGGAGCCGTTGATGCCCTGGAAGACTTGCAACAAAACGATCGCAAGCAGTTTGTTGATTGGATGAATCAATATCCCCTAGGTAAGCTCTGGGGAACAGGTTAAATAGCAATCTGTAACAATTGATCCGCAACTCTCAGGAAAAATAGGCTTGATCGGAACCCGCTCTGGATTCCGCCTTTTACAGCGAGAGCAGCAAAGTTATACCCATTTATATCTTTGCGATCCGCTTTTCAGCGAGTTAACCTTTTGGGATGTCATATATGCGTACAAGCTCAGAAAAGTTAAGCAGTTCTCATGCATGGCTATCCGCCCAAAATTTGATCGTCACCGGCATTGCTTGGGCAGTTTTTGCACTGTTGTTTTTTCTGCTATTCAGTTCTACTCCTCCCGGTGAGGAACGACCGCTTTGGTACTCCATTGGTACTTTAATTTTAGAAGTGGTCGCATTTTTGGCCGGAGGGATTTTGTGTTTGAGAAATTGGCGTTCTCCACAGGTGGTCAGCGGACGTAGTGTCTGGCTGGCAATTGGGATCGGTCTGCTTTCATACGCGATCGGCAGTATATTGTTTGGCTGTTGGGAACTCATTTGGCAATTACAACCGGATGTCACCTTGGGAGATGTCTTTTTTCTGATTACCTATATCTGTCTCGGTTGGGGCATGGTATTGGCGGTTCTCTCCAAGCGAGTTAACCTGGAAATTTGGCAGTGGGCAGTATTAATCGGAATTGCCGCGATCGGGATTGCTTTAGCTTTTTGGCTCTCTCTGCCAACAGACGAGGCTTTGACGGCAACGTCCGAGGTCGGCGCCGAAGTCCCCGCCAATGTTCCGGCGGTAATTTTGGCCATTGATGCTGAATTGTCTAAATATTCCTACTTTGTCGGACTATTTTATGTAGTCGCTGATGTATTTCTGTTGATTATTGCCACAGCGCTGCTTTTGGCCTTTTGGGGCGGTAAATTTTCCCAATCTTGGCAAATGATCGCCGCCGCGACTTTTTCCCTTTATATTGCGGATATGTGGTTTAAATACGCCGATAGATCGATTGAGAATTATCAAAGTGGCAACCTTTTGGAAGTGTTTTGGATTTTCTCTCCAGTGCTGTTTGGTATTGGTGCTGTGTTGGAATACCACATTTCCACTCGTTCCCGCCAAGGCCGACGCCGACGAGGTGGTTCATCATCTTCTAGTTGATCCCATTCTTGAATTTACGCTCCGGAGAGTGAGATTTCCTACGGATTAGGGGATTTGGCTCTCCGGAATTTATTTTTTATTTTTGATTGCTTGTTGGTTATGTGTTATTATTAGTTGGTTGTGATTTGCCTCGGAAATATAAATGTTTTCTTTAAAATAAAATATTGGTATAATAAAAGTTTTTGGTTTGGTATGATCGGAAAAGCTCCCGCGCTGCGTGGCGCAAGTTATATTAATTTGGATTAGGTCACACGATTCTCTTCTCTTAACTACAGAGGCGGCATGAGTTCTCGAAAATTATCTGATTCTGACAAGTGCGATATCGTCGAACTTTATCGACAGCCGGGAGAAACTACTTTAACCTTGGCTAGTCGCTATGGGGTTAGTAGTTCGACGATTAGCCGCATCCTCAAAACCAGTTTATCTGAGCATGAATATGAAACCCTGATTCAAGAAAAGCGATCGGGTCGTGCGATCGCGACGACGGCTGAATTATTGCCAGTGTCACCGATCGCGGAAAACCGTCGTCCGAGAAAGCGTTCTTCGGTGGCATACGAATCACCAGGGTTGTTTGACGCTGGGACTCAACTAAGCCTGCTAGATCAAGCAGAGTTAGAGACTCAGAACGAGGATGATGTAGATGAGATTTATCAAGCAGAAGTCAGCACTTTACATGAAATGCTGGGGGAAGATTTGCTTGATGAGGATGATATGGATGATGATGAGGATGATGAGGATGATGAGGATGATGACTATGATGATGAGGATGATGATGAAGATGATGAAGATGATAATGAACCATTCATTAGTCGGCCTCGGAAAATTTCTCAAGCTTTAGTCGAAGTGCTGCCGATTGAAAATGCCGAGTTACCCCGACCTTGTTATATTGTCGTGGACAGAGGCGGGGAGTTGATTACTCGTCCTTTGGGGGATTTTAGTGAACTGGGTAAAATTTCTTTGACGGAATTCCAGCAAAGAACTTTGCCGGTTTTTGATAATCATCGAGTGGCGCGAAGATTTTCTAACCGGAATCAGCGGGTGATTAAAGTTCCTGATGGGGAGATGTTGCAAAAAACTGCGCCATATTTGGAAGCGAAAGGAATTAGCCGCTTGTTGGTTGATGGTCAGGTGTATTCTCTCTAAGGTCAATGGGCGATTCTGGACGGCGATCGCTTCTAATCCATCCCTTCTCAATGATTTAATGATTTGAGGCAGGTTGACGGCAAGATTAGTCGCCGCTAGATAAAACTTACCCAAACTTACTCATCAAGTCTGAAAGCTTGATTTTTACTACGCTTGAGTTGGTTTTACAACAGCTTCTACCAACGGAGTCGGCTCCAAATTGTCCACAGGCGTAAATTTGGCCGTAGCTCGGCCTATTTTTTCGAGATTTCTTGCGGCATTTAAGTCTCGATCTATTTTGAGATGACAATGCTCGCAGTAAAATACTCTTTCTGATAACGGTAATGAGTCTTTAATTGCCCCACAGTTTGAACAGGTTTTACTTGAAGGATAAAACCTGTCAACAATTATGAGTTTTGACCCATACAGTTCACTTTTATATTCCATCTGTCGTCGAAACTCATAAAACCCCATATCGGCGATTGATTTCGCCAGTTTATGATTCGCTAACATCCCTGATACATTTAGGTCTTCGATCGCATTAATTGCGTGGTTTTTGCATAATTGTGATGTCAACTTGTGTAACGTATCTTTTCTGAGATTAGCGATTTTTCTATGAAGTTTCTGGACTTTTACTTGGGCTTTATGCCCATTGGCTGACCCCGACACTTTTCGACTAACTTTTCTTTGAAGTCGTGCCAGTTTTTTCTCGTGTTTTCTATATGAATTTGTTCCTTTGATGATTTTTCCAGTGGATAGGGTAGCCAGGGCTTTGATCCCCAAATCTATCCCAACCACATCTACTATTTTATCTGTGGGGGCAACGGTCACATCGATTTTAAACGAAATAAACCATCGGTCTGCCTCTCGACTAATTGTGACATTTTTGGGGTCGGGAACTACCGGGAGTCTTTCATAAGTTTTTAGACAGCCGATAACTGGTACTTTCAGTTTATTTGATGATAAGATTTTAATTGTCCCATCCAAGGCAAAGCTGTCCTGTCTGCCTTTTTTCTTAAATTTTGGTCGAGCTTTATTTTTTCTAAAGCAATCTTGCCAAGCCTGGGCGAGATGTCTAAGAGCGTATTGAGGGGCGCACTTAGAAACTTCGTGCGGACCAAGGATTCTCTGGTTTAACCAGCTTATTTAACCATTTATGTAAGTCAATGGCTGTAGGAAATTTGATTTTTTCTTCGAGACTACAATTACTGTTATGTGATAAAATGCCTAAACACAAACCTTGACCCCAATTGTAGGCATGACGTGCGACTCCTGCATGGCGAGCCAGTTGTTGCCGTTGGGTTTGATTCAATTTAAGTTGTGTTTTAAACCCTAATAACATGGAGTCATAATTCCGACGCGCTGAACCAGATCCAATCTTACCACAACTAATGACCAGATTGACCATTCAGTTTCTAAAAATCTTGCTCAACGCTTGGAAATTTCTGACGATTTGAGTAAGTTTGGGTAAGATTGGGTAAGTTTTCGGCTTCTGTCGTTAACCCTTGATGAATCACATATTTGCTGATGCTGGTTGGACTGGACTCAACCAGTAAATTTCTATATAAAATAGAAAATAATTATTTATTGTTTTTAGCTGGACTGATTGCTCATGTTGCTGGCTCCGATTCAACGCGGTAAATTAGACGAGTCTGATGATACGCTGTTTTATTCCTCTCCCAGATTTGTCACCCATGTGGATGACGGGTTTATCGACCAATTGACGAATTTATACCGAGAACGGCTGAAGCCGAATACGCGGATTTTGGATCTGATGAGTAGCTGGGTTTCCCATTTGCCCGATGAGATGGAGTTTGCTCATGTGGAAGGTCACGGTTTAAATCAGGCTGAATTGGCCAAAAATCCTCGTTTCGATCGCTATTTTTTGCAGGATTTGAATCAAAATCCTCAGTTGCCTTTGCCAGATCGAAGTTTTGATGCGGTGTTGAATGCGGTTTCGGTGCAGTATTTACAATACCCAGAAGCGGTGTTTCACGAAATTCATCGAATTCTCAAACCCGGTGGGGTGGCGATTATGAGTTTTTCTAATCGGATGTTTTATCACAAGGCGATTCAAGCATGGCGAGATGGTTCGGAGGCGGATCGGGTTGAGTTGGTGAAAGGCTATTTTAATTCCGTACCAGGATTTAAAGGATTTAGTGTGCCTGAAGTGATTGCGGTGCGATCGGAGGTGCCGAGTTTTCTTCAGTTTCTTGGGATGGCTGGGGGAGATCCTTTTTATGCGGCGATCGCTTATCGCACGGCTTAAATATATTAGGTTTGATTGGTGAATATCCGATGGGGGATGATGCTGAGGTGAGCGGCGATTCGCCTTTTTCTTTGCCTCAGTTTTTCCCCCAAAAAAGGATTTGCATCATCGGGTAGACAGAAATAAAACAGCCTGAATAATCCGGTGATTAATCTTCAAGGGTTTCGGCGCGATCGCCTTTAATTTGGGGCAATATCGGCAGTTTACTAGGTTAAAATGTGGGTAATTGCAATAGACCTATTGCCTTTTTCAATGGCAGTGGTAATAATCTAATTAACCTCATAATTCTGAGCGTCCTAAACTTGAATCAGTCAACCATCAAGTTTTGGGATAGGCTCAGATTAGAGAAAGCCAAGCCATCAGCAATTTAAGCAGTCAGGGTCGTCTTTTTCTCACCAAAATCTTTAGTTAAAAAATCAGCAATTTTACGCTGCACCGTTGCCAGATTTTTTTCTCCCAGAATCTCCCAGAATATTATGCGATCGCCTCTGAAGCAGAAGTTATCGCTTTTTGCCAATTATACCAAATCCGGTTCTCGCGCACCCGTTTATAAAGCCCAGTGTCATTCCCGCGAATGCGGGAATCCACAAGTGTTTTAGGGGATTACCATAGTCAGTCTATAACAACCGGATTTGGTATTATTCCCCGATCCAGCAACCGGGTTTATGGTGAAAAACCTGGTTTTTTGTTAGCTTTGAGCCAAAGAAAATATTTATAGTTATTTCAATTACAAAATTAATACAATTATGTAGGGGCGATTCGCGAATCGCCCCTACAGCATTGTATTAAGCACAATTGAAATAACTATAAATATTTGCCTTGATTGGCTAATGAATTAAGCTGATTTTTGCTAGAATAGCATCGGCTAAAATTGCCAGCAAAAAGCTTTTTATTGCCCCGCCGATGGGAAAAAATGGGTTTTTGCAATAACCCTATTGCGTTTTACGGAATCCCTTTGCCATAATTAAAACATAGGTAAATAACCTAGATGTCAATCACTTGAGTCATCACTGACTACTACCAGCAGGATCCATTAAAAAGCCATCGGGGTGTCTTCTCAAAAAATAACAGTTACCATTTTTTTAATTTAGGTGGCTTTTAGTTGACGATTCGCTAAATTCAGGTTGGGGAAATTTGTAAATTTCCCCAATTTTTTTGGTTAATTTTTTGAGTCTCAAGGTGGTATTTGGCGGAAATTTCGCGTTTATGGTTGAATCACTTCTAGTCCGCAATTTTCGGCTAATTGCTGGGCTAAACTTTTATAAGAACGCGGGGGTGAGGCGGGTTTATCCAGGTCAAATCCCTCTACGACATAAGCAATTAATTTTTCTCGCCAATCTGCTTCTATTTCATAATCCGATCCTAAATTTCCTTCGGATAAGGCAGCCATTAGTTTATCTAAAATCTGGTATTGACCAATGAGTCGGGCGGCAATATGTAAATCCCCAGAGTCAATATCTAAAGCTTGAAGTTCTTGGAGGACTCTCTCCCATTCTTGATGGATGATTTTGGTTAATAAATCTCCTCTGCTGGCTTTTCGCTTCAGGGCGATCGCTTCTAATCTATTCTCCTCACTCACCTTGATGGCCTCCATTTATTTACAGCTTATTTACAGCTTATTTACAGCTTGACGAATTTTAAGTCGAGTGTTTCATTTCATTAAAAATTGAATTTTACTCTATTTTAGCCCATATTTGTCCTACAATAGTTTAGGATTATATCACTGATGCATAACTTTTGGCGGTTTGTTTGAGGGCGATAATCTGTTAAAATCAGACCGGCATTTGTTTAGGGCGATCGCCTGAAAATTTTGCCATTTTGCCATCATCAGGAGGCTTTATGACAACCAGAGAAAATCAGGAACAACATCGCGTCTTAGTGGTGGGGGCAACCGGGGGAGTCGGACAGCTTACGGTGGCCAAATTGTTGGAAAAAGGTTTTTCTGTCCGAGTTTTGGTCAGGGATCGGGCCAAAGCCGAGAAAATGTTTAATGGGCAGTTAAATCACCAGGTAGAAATTGTTTTGGGGGATATCCGCGATCGCGCCAGTTTGCCCCCGGCAATGGCCAATATTGACTATATTATTGCTTGTACCGGCACTACGGCTTTCCCTTCGATGCGATGGGAATTTGAGCAGATGGATCGGGGTGACAAATTGCCCGGTTTTTGGGACTGGCTGAAGATATATTTTAATCGGGATTATTGCTTTTCTCAGGGGAAGAATAGCCCGGAAAAAGTCGATGGGGAGGGAACCCTTAACTTGTTAGCCGCTGCCCCTAAAAATTTAAAGCGGTTTGTGTTTGTTTCTTCTTGTGGCATTTTGCGGAAGACAAAACCCCCTTTTAGTATTTTAAATTGGTTCGGGGTTTTGGATGCTAAAGAGAGGGGAGAAAAGGCGATCGCGCAGTCAGGATTCCCTTACACAATTATTCGCCCAGCCCGACTGATTGATGGGCCATTTACTTCCTATGATTTGAATACTTTATTAAAAGCTACGACTGAGGGAAAATTGGGAGTGGCGATCGGCACTGGGGATATTTTATCTGGGCAAACCAGTCGCATTGATGTAGCCGCTGCTTGTGTAGAATGTCTCAATTATTCAGAAACAGAAAATACTGTATTTGAGTTAATTAATACTGGGGAAAGACCGGCAGAAATTGACTGGAAAGCGCTGTTTTCGATGATATGAGGCCGTTTGGTGGGGTGTAGGGGAGCGCCTTGTGCAGGGGAGCGGGGGAAAACAATTAACAATTGATAATTGATAATTGACAATTAAACAGAATTATCAATATTATCAATTATTAAGTAGGTGAACATAATTAATTGCACTTTTCGTTCCCCGCCGATAGGCTGTGGATTCCCGTCGGAGTTTACCCCCGCGAATGCGTGGGGCGGGAATGACAGTTTTTCTTCTGATATGGTCTGTAGTGCATTTATTTCTGCCCAACTACTTAATTATCAATTATCAATTATTCCCTCTTCCCTACACCCTACACCCTACACCCTCTCTTTTCAATTTTAAAACACTCGGTTTTTGCGCCATGAATTGTTGACTATAGTTCTAAGCAAAGACTACGGTGCGATCGCCATAGACTAGGACGCGATTTTGTAAGTGCGATCGCACTGCCCGGGCTAACACCATTCGCTCTAAATCTTTGCCTTTGCGGATTAAATCTTCAACATCATCCCGGTGGCTGACTCTGACCACATCTTGCTCAATAATTGGCCCTGCATCTAGGTCTGGGGTGACGTAATGAGCGGTTGCGCCAATAATTTTGACGCCCCGCTGATAAGCTTGATGATAGGGTTTGGCTCCGGCAAAGGCGGGCAAAAATGAGTGATGAATATTAATCACATTATTAAAGCTGCTCAAGAAATCCGCACTCAATACCTGCATATATTTGGCCAGGACAACTAAATCAATCTGGTAATAATTTAACAGTTCTAATTGTTTGGCTTCTTGTTCGGCTTTATTGGTTTTGGTAATGGGCAGATGGTAAAAATCTGCGCCAAATTGACGGGCGATCGCTTTTAAATCCGGGTGATTACTAATAATCAGGGGAATTTCTGCTAAAAATTCTTTGGCTTCATGTCGCCATAGCAAATCTAACAGACAATGGTCTTGCCGACTGACCCAAATTGATAGTCGAGGCACGCGATCGGAAAAGTGCAGTTGCCAGGTAGCATCGAGGGATTTTGCCAGACTTGCCACCGTCGGGGCGATCGCCTCTTTGGATAAATCAAACCCCTCTAATTGCCACTCAATCCGGGTCAAAAATAACCCAGCGGCGAAATCCGTATGATGGTCGGCATGAATAATATTACCATTATGGCAATAGATAAAATTAGCAATTTTTGCCACTAATCCCCGTTGGTCTGGGCAAGAAAACAGTAAGGTTGCTGTTGGTGATTTCATCTTTAATTTTAGTCTAACAAACTTAATTTTTGGTTAGATTACGGGTAATTACCCGATTACAGCGGTTATTGTCTGAATTACTTTTTCTGGATTCCCGCCTGCGCGGGAATGACAGCTTTTTTTGTCCTGTATAAATATGACAATTGCTGTATTATTTTGTTATGGGAGACTTTCTGGATTCACGGGTTCCGTAGTTTCTGGATTTGGTTCGGCAGGTTCTGGGGTGGGTTCTAATGTTTCTGGTTCCGGGTTATTTTCCGGGGCAGGATTTTCTGTTTCATTGCTGGGCGGCAAAGTTTCTGGGGTTTGTTCTGGATTTAATTTGGCAGGACTCTCCGGAGTTGTGGCTGGATTTTCTTCTAAAACTGCCGCTGGTTGTTTCCAGTCTTCTAGGGTGCGATCGACCGCATACTCAAAATTTTGGGAAACCACTAAAACCGTTTGATTTTCGGTTTCGGGCAGCGGCGGATTCACTTGAGCATAAATAGCGTTGCCGCTAAATTCTGATTTGCCCAAAATCATTTGATAAATCTTCTGGTTTTTGAGGATGACTTCGATAATGGCAACCGGAGGATTTAACCCATATTCTTTAATTTGTGCCGGGGTAGCGGTCAAAGTTTGCTGACTGCGATCGCTAACTAATTGTTCTAATAAAAACGATACATAAGCTTCATTAGCATAAACTTTTTCCTGAGATATTTCCTGAGATGTCTCGGTTGACTTCTCTGGGATTTTAGCGGGACTTTGACTATTTTCCGTAGCCGCAGTTTCTTCCGCGTTAACGGTTTCTTCAGTGGTTTCGGCGGTAATTTCTGCCGCTGTTTCTTCAGGAGTTCCCGTTTCTGTGGGAGTTTCTGCCGCTGTTTCTTCAGGATTTGCTGATGGTTTCGGGGTGGCTTTTGGGGATGGCTTTTCTTCCTTTGCTTCTGCCACTTCTAAAATTTGCATTAACCAGAGGTCTTGGGGCGTAGATAAATCAGATGCGCGTTCAAAGCGTAATGTTTGGCTTTGAGTTTTGACGAATATAGCTTGAACGTCTTCTTCTTTAAATTTAAATAGTTTTCGGGCAAAAGCTTCTTTCGCTTCTTGGGCGGGGATAAATAAAGTTTGATAATAATAGAACGCTCCACCCATTAGCAGAGCACCGAACAGCAAAATTATCGTAGAACGCTGAAATTTCATTTTTATCCTTGTTTATCCTTGTTTATCCTTGGGTTGGGCGATTTGTGGTTAAGTGGTTGTTGCTGGACAGCAAGAGGGATTTTTTCAGTGGATCCCTTGATGCGGGGGCGCAAGGTATGGCCAACCGGATCTTGATGCGGTGCGATCGCTCATTCATCGGGATCTGTTGCGGATCTTACCTGATTTCGTCCTTTTCTTTTCGCCCGATACAAAGCGCGATCGGCCATTTCAACTAAATTGTTGGCAGAGGTTTCATCGTTGGGAATGAATGTGGCAACTCCTAGACTCAAGGTGACATAATCGGCAACCTGGGAACTGACATGAGCAAGTTGCAGGGATGCCACATTTTCGCGCAGTTGCTCGGCAATTGCCGTGGCTGAATCGAGAGTAGTTTCTGGTAGAATCACCGCGAATTCTTCGCCCCCATACCGAGCCACAAAGTCCGCTGCCCGTTGGACTGAACTGGCTAATGTTTGTGCCACTACTCTGAGACAGTCATCCCCTGATGTATGGCCATAAGAATCATTAAAATTTTTAAAGTAATCAATGTCGATCATAATCAAGGTTAAGGGGGTTTGACTGCGTTGCGATCGCCGCCATTCTTTCTCCAGGATGCGATCGAACTGACGACGATTGGGGATTTCTGTGAGTCCATCAATTTCTGCCAGACGCTCTAACAGGTCTTGCTTGCGCTTCAGAGATAGATGGGTCTTCACCCGCGCTAATACCTCTCTTTGTCCAAATGGTTTAGTAATATAATCCACTCCCCCCACATCAAATCCTTTGACTTTATTCTCTTCATCATTTAGTGCCGTAATAAATATAACCGGAATACCTTGGGTGGCTGGTTCTGATTTTAACAGGCGACAAGTTTCAAAGCCGTCCAGACCGGGCATCATCACATCCAGCAAAATCAGATCGGGCAGCACAAATAACGCTCGCTTGATGCCCATTTCCCCATTGCGAGCGGAAATAACGGTCAATCCGACTGGTTTGAGAATCTCAATAATTACTTGGATATTTGTTCGATCGTCATCAATAACTAAAACCACACCATCATCGCGACGATCCGACATCGTATTCTCCCAAAAATGATCTTTTTTCATCTACTATTATGATTGGTATTGATGTATTTAGTCAATAACTCTAAAATTGGCTCGTCCTCTAGTTTCTCCGCATATTCTCGGATCGTCTGAGTAAAAGCCCGATATTGGTGGCTGATTTGTGCGATGTCATTCACCTTCGCTTGGACTTTTCCCAAATCCCCGAACATGGTTAATTCATAGAGTGCTTCTAAATCCTCTTGGGGGGGTATAATTATCGTTTTACCAGCGATCGCCCCTGGGAGGGAAATCTCTACAGAGGAATCGACTGACCCATAGATCCATTCAATATCTAGATATTTTTCTATCATAGAAAATAATTTTTCGGCCACTACTGGTTTTGACAGAAATTCTTGACAGCCAATTTTGAAAATTTGCTGTCGATCTTGAGTAAAAGCGCTGGCAGAAACGGCAAAAATTGGCAGATTTTGCATTTCCGGGGTTTGGCGAATGCGATGGATCATTTCAAATCCGGTCATTACCGGCATCACCAAATCGACTAAGATCAAGTCAGGGTGAATTTTTTTCGCGTAGTCTAATCCTTCTCGACCATTTTTTCCTACGATAATCTCAAAGCCAAGGGGCTCTAGTAAATCCAGCAATACCATGCGGTTTTCTAGTTTGTCATCGACGACTAAGATTTTTTGACGTTTGCCTTGATAGCCAACGATTTCGCGAGTATTGGTGGGTACAGCATGGTTATTTTTCAAGGCATCAGAGGCGATCGCTAATGAAATCTCAAACCAGAAAGTAGAGCCTTGATTTTTTTCACTGCTCACTTGAATTTCCCCGCCCATAAGGTTAACTAATTGACGGGAAATCGCCAAGCCTAAACCAGTTCCTTCTGCCCGTTTTAGCCCATCACAAACCTGCTCAAATGGGTGGAAGATTATGGCTATTTGTTCTGGATTAATTCCTACTCCTGTATCCCTAATTTCAAAGCAAATTTGAACGGCAGGCTGCTGATTTATGGTGTTAGAGGCAACGCGGCTGACTCGGAAACTTATCTGCCCATTGTGGGTAAATTTTACCGCATTTCCTAACAGATTGAACAAAACTTGACGCAGACGTTTTTCATCCACTTGCACCCAAACAGGCAAGTCGGCATCTTTTTCAAAAGAAAACTGAAGCTGCTTTTGATGCGCGGTCATGGTGATGACATCTGCCACCCCATTTAGCAAGTCAGGGAAATTGACTGGTTGGGGATGTAATTCGGTTTTACCTGCTTCAATTTTGGCTAAATCAAGGATATCGTTAATTAAAGTTAACAAATGATTTCCACTATTATAAATTATACTCAAACCATGCTGATAGTCTGGTGGTAAACCTGGTTTCCGTTTGAGAATTTGGGCATACCCTAGAATGCCATTCAGAGGAGTGCGTAATTCATGGCTCATATTAGCCAGAAACTTGCTTTTTGCTTGATTTGCTACTTCAGCTTTTTCTTTGGCAGCGATTAGTTGTTGGTTTAACTGTTGCAATTCACCAGTCCTTAGCTTTACTTGTTTTTCCAATTCCCGGTTACGTTGCTCGATCGCATATATTCGCCAACGAAAACCACCTGTCCCAACCCCTACAGCTAAAACCAGGAAAGAAACTCTAAACCAGACTGTTTCCCACCAGGGGGGAGCGATCGTAATGGCAATGGAAGTTCCTTGTTCGTTCCAGACTCCATCATTATTGGCAGCAATCACCCGAAACACATAGTTACCGGGATTTAAATTAGTATAGGTGACAAAATTTCGGCTACTGTCTACGGCAGTCCATTCCTTTTCAAACCCTACCAACTTGTATTTATATTGATTCCTCTGGGGGGCGCGATAATTCAACGCCGCAAACTGAAAAGAAAATACGCGATCGCGGTACGACAAAGTAATCTGCTTGGTTCTAAGAATCGACTGTGGCAACACCGAATCTTGGCCAATGGGAACGGGTTTACCGGCTAATTGAAAATCCGTAATCACCACTGGGGGAACATAAGAATTATTTTCAATTTGTTCGGGATAGAAAGCCGTCAACCCTTCAATGCCCCCAAACAACAACTCTCCGGTACGACTTTTATCGCTGGTGTTTCTGAAGGAAAAAGTATTACTTTGCAGTCCATCGGTGACATCGTAGGTGCGGAAGGTTTCCGTCTCCGGGTTAAATCGGATTAACCCCTTAGCGGCACTCAGCCATAAATGTCTCACCTTACCATCACTGGGAATATCTTCTTCTAAAATATTGAAAATGTTATTTTCCAGGGGGTAATCGGTATATTGCTGATGCTTCCAATCAATTTTACTCAGCCCTTTCCCCGTCCCAATCCAAAACCGACCCTTGGCATCTTCATAGATGGAATAGACTGAGGCGACTATATTCCCCCCTCGGAGGTTGGAGTGGTTGGGACTATTCAGGTAGTGAATAAATGTCTCTGTTTCAGGGTCAAAGCGATCTAACCCTGACACTGTGCCAATCCAGAGGCTACCCTGCCGATCCATGAAGACCGTATTCACTTCGTCGTTAATCAGGGTTTGAGGATCGGCAGGGTCATGTTGATAGCGCGTAAATCGCTCAGTTTGGGGATTAAATTTATTCAGCCCGCCCCAAGTCGCCACCCAGAGGTTGCCTGCGCTGTCTTCCTGAATATCCGTAACAAAATTATGGGCGAGGCTGTGAGGATTTTCCGAGTCATAACCGTAATGGGTGAAAGTGTTAGTTTGCCGATCTAGCTTGCTCAACCCGTCCGCTGCCGTCCCCACCCAAAGTTGACCCCTGCGGTCTTCATAGATCGCCTTAACCGCTGAAGGGAGCAAGCTATAGGGATTTTTGGGGTCATATTTATAGTGAGTGAATATTCCCGTGGTGCGATCCCATTGACTCAATTCGCCAACGGCGCCAATCCACACCATACCAGCGCTGTCTTCGTAAAGCGCAGAAATTTTATTATTGCTCAAACTATGGGGGTAGCCGGGAATTGCCCGATAGTGCTTGAATGCCTTGTTGCCCGGATCCAGAATACTCACACCCCGAAATGTGGCCATCCAGAAGATGCCCATCTGGTCTTGGAAAATATGCCAAATTTCATCGTTGCTGAGGCTATAGGGATCCGCAGGGTTATGTTCATAGCGGGTAAAGGTTTTGGTCTGGGGGTCAAATCGACTCAACCCACCAATGGTGGCAAACCAAAGAAAGCCTTCTCTATCTTCAACTACGGCAAAAACAGTATTGCTACCGATGGTATTCGGATCGTTGCGATCGTATAGATAACGGGTAAATTTGCCGGTGTCCCGGTCTAAGGTATTCAGACCTTCTTCGGTGCCGACCCACAGTGTCCCTTGGGTGTCTTGATAAATTAACCAGACCAAATTGTGACTCAGGCTATGGGGATTTTTGGCATCATGTTGGTAGTGGGTAAAGTGGGTAATCTTGCCGGTGGCGCGATCGCATCGTTCCAGACCCCGATCCGTACCGACCCACAGCACACCACCAGGGTCTTCATAGATGGAAAAGACTGAGTTAGCGATCGCGCTGTGGGGGTCTTGGGGATCGTGACGGTAATGGGTAAACTGCCCGGTCTTTGGATCTAGTTGGTTCAGACCGTCCTTGGTGCCCACCCACAGATTACCACTGCGATCCTCGTAGATGGCTTGGACAATATTGCTACTCAAGCTGTGAGGATCGTTCGGGTCGTGCTGATAGCGGATAAAACTTTCCCTAGCCGGATCGAATTGATTCAGCCCGCTTTCCCAGGTCCCGATCCACATTGTCCCCGTTGGGCCGATATGTAACGCCCGAATCATATTGCCACTCAAGCTGTGGGGATCGTTTGGGTCGTGGGCAAATACTTCGATGCGATCGCCGTCATAGCGATTTAATCCCTGAAAGGTGCCAAACCAGATAAACCCATCCCGATCCTGAGCAATACGCAAAATATAGTCACTGGATAGCCCGTCTTCGCTGGTCAGGCGGAGGAATCTGGTAAATTTACCTAAGTCCCAGGTTCGGTTAGCCGTTTTTGTCGGAGTGGGTGCGACTTGATGGGGTTTTTCTGATACTCTGGCTTGCGCCGTGACGATTTCCCTGGGGTAATGGGAAGTGTAAATTAGGATAGAAACTAAGGGAATTAGTAGCAGGATTAACTGCTGGTAAATTTTGAGTTGGTGCCTTGTCATACTTTTTTACTAATCATTAAACTACTTATTACCCTGATTTTTCTATAGAAAAAATTTTCATTTTTTAGTTTGTTCTCTATTGCACTAATTTTTATTATACTGATTACTTTTCCATACTAAAAGTCTCCCCTGCTACCCATTTTTGATGTGGTGACAAGAGGGAACAAACTGGATCAAAACTGGATCAAAATGGCTCGAAATGGCTCGAAACTGGCTCGAAACTGGCTCGACACTGGCTCGACACTGGCTCGACACTGGATCAAAAGCGAGAGGGTTTGGGAGGATCGCTCAGACATGAAAGCTTTCCGATCTATAGTTGTTTCAATTGCGATCGATCCAAAAAATCAAGGGCGCAAGCATTGCGCCCCTACATAATTGTACTAATCTGAATTGAAATAACTGTATTTTATCAAAAATTTTGTTTATAAAAAATTTTGCTAGTGGGCGATCGCTCACTAGCAAAACACAACGATATCAACGATATAGCGGTTTTTATTGGATTACAGAGGTTTTCTGGATTCTAGCGGGCGCGGGAATGACAGGTTTTTTTTGTACTTCATAATTCCGAAAAGTGCTATATTAACTACGTTTCAACCACAACCCGAAAGCTGCGCCAAATCCAATAATCGGCAAGAGAATTAAGCTTAACTCGACAAATCGCCGTTGAATGGGGGTCATTACAATCCGTCGGTTGGTAATTTCTTGGGGACGGATGGAAAGTAATTCTTCTTGTTGTCCAGTTAACCAGTTTACCGAATTGAGAAATACATCTCCATTTAACTGCAATTCAAATAAGCCATTGATCGTAAATTCTGAATTGCCCAATACAACCATTCTGGCTTCGGGTAGGGTTTGATTGATAGTAGTTGGTTGTTGATTGGTTGGCTGAGTTTCAGTTTCCGCAGGAGTTTCGGGAGTTTCCGTTTCCGCAGTTTCAGTTTCCGCAGGAGTTTCGGGAGTTTCTGTTTCGGTTTCGAGAGTTTCCGCTTCGGTTTCGAGAGTTTCGGTTTCCGTTTCGGGAGTTTCGGTTTCCGCAGGAGTTGCGGTTTCGGGAGTTGCCGTGGCAAGGGGGCGATCGCCTCTAACCAAAGCCACCCCTAAATAGAGTGGTCCGGGGCGATCTTTTTGGGGATCGAAGGATAAAGTCGGGTTATCCGGTTCACTTTCCGCCCAACTCGGTTCATTAGTAATCAGAAATGGGGTGGCTTCAATGCCTTCGATTTCTTTAACCTGAATCGGTCGAGCTAAAGGGTAAAAAGAAACACCATTACCAAAGTCTCTGGTAATCGGATGGTTGCCATAATTGGTAATTAAAGGAGTCGCTGGCCCTAAGCGAAAAGCCTGACCATTTCCCGTGCCATCGATCGCTAATGTTTGGTCTAGGGTCACGCCCCATTCTTCTAATAGAGAATTGAGTCCAGGATCGGTTTTTGGATCGATCGCCAATAACAGATTACCACCGCGATTGAGATAGGCTTTAATCTCCTGGATTTCGCCGGGAGCCAGGGCGCGTTCTGGCCCGATGATTGCCAGTAAAGTGGCATCTTCGGGGATAGTTTTGCTTTCGATTAAATTAATCGGTGCGGTGGCAATATTTTGGGCTTGTAAGCCATTCACCGCCTGAGAAATGCTGCCCCCTCTAGGGTCTAAAGACCGTTGCCCATGACCCTGGAGAAAATAGACCTTACGGCGATCGCCCGTTAATCTAAGCAACCCATTGGTTAACTTTTCTTCCACCAGTGGAGTTTGTTGATTCACGGACTGGACAAACTCTCGCAACTCTCCATCACTGGAAGCCACATAAACATCGCCGACATTTCTGACTTCAAACTTGTTTGCTAAAGTTGGTTCTTGATAAGGATTGACAAACTGAAGCAATAACTTATCATTAGAAATTCGGCGATATTTGCCTAATAATTCTCTGGTTTGGGCATCCGGAGTTTGCGTAAACACCAAAACCTTTACTTGTGATGGCAAATTTTGGACAACTTGTTGGGTTTTCGGCGCTAGACTAAACTGTCGATTTTCCGTTAAGTCAATCTGATAAGAATAACGCAGCCCAAAAAAGTTAATTAATCCCAAGATAATTAAAATCGCGATCGTGGAAATAAAAGCATTGGCGCCCGCTTCCGTAGAGCGTTTTCCCCAAAATCCCGATCCAGAATTATCCTGAAAGATTAGCCATAACAAAAAACAAACAAGCCCCGCAACAATAAAGCCAACGGGAATTGGTCCCCATTCGAGTAAAACATACCCAGAAGATAGACCAATAATAATCAAACACGGGGCAGCAAATAATAATGTATATTTCAAATATTTTGCCAAGGTTTTACCCTTCATAATTGTTACAGATTTTATCCCACGTTAGCAAATGATTAAGAACGGCCAAATTTCAGGGCTTCAATATATTGAGCCGTGAGAAATACTCCTAAGATAATATAACTCACTAACATCATTACACTACTGGTGTCCCAGACCCCTCGAATCAGATTGGCGTAATGTTTTTGCACGGATAAATAAGCGATAATTTCTCCGACTCTAGATAAAATCGATAAATCTAAAGTAGTTAACCAATTTCCCACGGATTCCAGTGAAGCCAATAATAGGACTAAAGCAAAGGTGAGAATGGCGGCAAAAATTGTACTTTCACTCAAGCAAGAGATAAACATTCCCAAAGAAAGAATGCTGGCAGCGAGCAGAAGTAAGGCTAGATGAGCTAATATCGGCACCGCTGGAGGCATGGGTGGTTGCGCCGCATTAAATGCGATGATTTCACAAAATAATAGGGGTGCCACCATCACCGTATAAAAGGTAAAAACTCCGAGGAGTTTTCCCAGGGCAACTCCCCAGTTGGTAATCGGTGAAGTGGCTAATAGTTCCAAGGTGCCGCGCTTGCGTTCTTCGGCATAAAGTCCCATAGAAAGAATGGGTAAAATAAATAAGGAAAGGGATGAAATTACCTGCAAAAAAAGTTGCAGAAATTCATAGGGGACATCCATAGAAGTGGGGACTAACATTCCCATTTGGGCGTATTGTTCGCGACATTGAGCCCCACAAGCGTCAATCTGGGCTGCTTGGGCGATCGCGCCAGTTGGTCCTAATAGAATTAACCAAAATAATAACCCAGTTAGTAACCAAAAGACCCCAGCGATCGCATAGGCTAAAGGAGAGACAAAATAACTCTGTAACTCGCGGCGATAAATTGCCCCAAGATTGCCAACAAAAATCCGCATCTATTCTTCTCCTAATTCCTTGGGTTGCTCTACCAAATTACTCTCGGATTTTTCCGCAACATTTTCCGAATTTTCTGCAATTTCTGCTTGAATTTCGGTCAGCATTTGTAACTTGGTATTGGATTGTAACTTGGTATCCGCAACATTTTCCGAATTTTCTGCAATTTCTGCTTGAATTTCGGTCAGCATTTGTAACTTGGTATTTGATTGTAACTTGGTATCCGGGACTTTGGTGATTGGTTCTGACTGTAACTTGGTATCCGAGACTTTGGTGCTTGGTTCTGACTGTATCTTAATATCAGAATTTTCGCCGATTGTTTCAGGTGCTAAGTTAACATCGGCTTTTGTGCCGATGGTTTCTGATTCTAATGATTCTGAATCAGAGGATATCTCTGGTTTTTCCGGGGCGATCGCCTCTAGTTTTTCTGACTCAAGTTGAGTTTTCGGGGACTTTTGCTCTGGTGATTTTTTCCCTTTTGCCACAGGTTGTTTGTCCACTGGTTTGCGATCGCTTTTTTTAAACCAGTTCCACAAAAACGCCAGAGGGTTTCGGGTTTTTTTCGGGGAAGATTCTGTTTCTACCGGCGCATCATCCCACCATTCCAGAGAAGAAGGCAACGGGGGATACTTTTCCTCAACTGCCTCTGAATGTATCTGGGAGAAATCTATCGGAGTGGCTGGGTCTTCCGCGATCGGTTCATCCCACCACTCTTGAGAAGAGGGTAAAACTGAAACTTTTTCATTCTGGTTTTCATTCTGGTCATTATTGGCAGGCATATCTGCTGAGGTCAACCGTAAAAATACATCTTCTAAACTGGTGCCCAGACGCCGCATTTCATACAATTTCACCCCAACCCCAGACAAACTGCTGGTAATTTTTGGGGCAACTTCCACCTCTGGCGCCGCTGTCACCCGAAACCGATAGCGATTGGTGGGCAAATGCTCGTGGGAAAGCAATTCAACCGCCGTGACTCCAGATAAATCTTGAATCATCCGTTGAATTAGCTGGGGATTTTTGGCTTCTAATTCCACTTGATAGGCGGATTTACCCTGGGTTTGCTCCATCAAATTTTCCAGAGAATCACTAGCTACCACGATCCCGCGATTAATAATCGCCACTTGGGAGCAGGTCATACTGACTTCTGGCAAAATATGCGTGGATAAAATAATCGTGTGATCTCCCGCAAGGCTTTTGATCAGGTTGCGGACTTCGATAATTTGCCGGGGATCCAGTCCGACGGTGGGTTCATCCAGGATAATCACGGGTGGGTTGTGAACGATCGCTTGAGCAATACCGACCCGTTGACGAAAACCTTTGGAAAGTTTACGAATCGTGACTTGGCGCTTTTCCTCTAAGCCACAGCGGGCGATCGCCTGGTTTACTTTGGTGGGGCGATCGCCAGCGGAAACCCGCTTTAACCGCGCCACAAAATGCAAATATCCCTCCACGGTCATCTCTGGATACAATGGCGGTACTTCTGGCAAATAACCAATTGTTTGCCGCACGGCCATAGAATTCTCATGCACGTCATAACCGGCAATTCTGGCGGTTCCCGTGGTTGCTGGCAAATAGCCCGCTAAAATTCGCATAGTTGTCGTTTTCCCTGCCCCATTCGGGCCGAGAAACCCCAGAATTTCCCCTTGCTCTACCGCAAAGGTGACATCCTGAATTGCTGAGGTCGATCCATAAGTTTTACTCAGATGCTCAACTGAAATCATGGACGAAATCTTGTTTATGGTTGATTAATCGCTTGCCGGTGTCACCAGCGGAAATGGACATCTCCCTGAACTTCAGGGTTCCCCCACTGTCCGCTCATTTTTTCTTCAAAGTATAAACCAATTAATCGTGATTCGATCGCTTATATCACCGATCGGATATTGAGTTGCGACTTGGTGTTAGGATTTTTTATCATAGTGAATCGGTTTGGCACTTAGCACTCTGGGGAAATTAGCACTCTGCTTTCACGGCGATCGCGAATTAGTCGAATTAGTCTGTGCCGCAAATATCCTCCTTAAATATCCTCCTTAAATATCCTCCTTGATTAATCAGTGACAATGGTCGTTGGTAATTACCCTTCTGTGTTCTCTCATGGTTGATGGTCAACAAATGCCAGAAATTTTCCATAACTTAGATCGACCGATCGCCGATCTAACTGAAATTAAACCGCAATTATTGATAAGTTATTTCCTAGATGATACTGACACTTAAACTAGCCATAAAAAACCGATGGCTGATTTCAAAACAATCAATTTTTCTTAAAAGCGATCGCCCTCCCCGCCCAACATCTGTTAATGTTAATTTTTGTTAAACAACCTGAAGATTTTTGGTTTTTATCAAAAACTATGCTAGATTGCTCAGTAATTTAATGATTTCGGTGCCAGGTTTTGTTTCCAGTGACAAGCTTTTCGCTCATAGTCTCAACAGGCTTATCTCCGAAATCTCCATCTACAGAACCCTGATTTTTGGAGATAACAGATGTCAATTTATGTAGGTAACTTACCCTACGAAGTAACCCCAGAAGCTTTAACCACCGCATTTGCTGAATATGGCAATGTCACACGGGTTAATCTGCCCACAGACCGGGAAACCGGACGCCTGCGCGGTTTTGGCTTTGTGGAAATGTCAACAGAAGCCGAAGAAGCAGCCGCGATCGGTGCCCTCGATGGCGCCGAATGGATGGGTCGTCAGATGAAAGTGAACAAAGCCAAACCTCGTGAAAGCCGTGGTGGTGGCGGTGGTGGCGGTGGTGGTGGCCGCCGCAGAGACGACTCCTATCGTCGCTACTAAATCCTTAATCCCGCCAATTTTTCAACTATAAAATTACAAGTTGTAAATTAATCTTTAAAAAGGTTCAAGCAGTTATGTTTGAACCTTTTTAGGTTTTTAGGCTATTTTTTGACGGTTACTGGCATCACTGTGATGACGAAAGCACGAGTAAAGGGAAGATTTTTTCGCCGCACAGAAAAGGAAAATTCACATTGCCTCGTACAATTAACTTGGCGCATTCTATGAATATACTGCATGAATATTAGGAGGCTACTAGATGCCAATTGCTGTTGGAGTGATTCAAACCGATGGGTTTCCCGCTGTTCTGGCCGCTGCCGATGCGATGGTCAAAGCAGCGCGAGTCACCTTAGTGTATTATGGCCTAGCTGAACGAGCGCAGTTTTTGGTGGCAATTCGCGGCCCGGTTTCTGAGGTGAAAGTGTCGATGGCAGCGGGAATTGAAGCTGGGAATAAGGTTGGCGCGGAAAAGGTGCTGACTCATTATATTGTTCCCAATCCCCCGGAAAATATCGTATCGGTTTTACCTATTGAGTACACCGCCAAGAGTGAGCCATTCCGATGATGTCATATTGCTATCTCGCTCGGCTTCGCAGGGCGAAAATTTTTATCCGTGCGATTGCTACTTCGTGTTTTGATAAAAAAAGCAGCGATTAGTTCGTACAATTATTCGTTGGCAACAAGTTCATTGAGTCAGGAGATGAAAAATGTCCCCACAACAAGCAGTTGGCTCCCTTGAAACTAAAGGGTTTCCCGGTGTTTTAGCGGCTGCCGACGCGATGGTAAAAGCAGGGCGTGTAACCCTGGTCGGCTATTTGCGTTGCGGTTCCGCTCGTTTTATGGTGGTGATCCGAGGGGATGTCTCGGAAGTGAAAACCGCAATGGATGCGGGAATTGCCGCAGCAGAAAATACTTACGGTTCCGCCCTGGAAAGTTGGGTGATTATTGCCCGTCCCCATGAAAACGTGGTGGCGATTTTACCCATCGACTTTAGCCCAGAGGTGCAAGAGTTCCGTGATGCGGTAGAAGGAATCACCATTCCCGGAAGACCGAGTAATCGACCTTAGTTGAGTTGATCTAAATCAATTTAACGAGAGTGACACTGGGGTGCGAGGAAGAGAAACTATTAGCTTTCTTTGCAGATTCATGGCAACTTAAAAAATAAACGACCGGGTAGACGGTCATCACCGCGCTGCATCTCTTACCCGAAATTAAGTCCATGTATCCGTCGGGAAAGCTAATCCCATTTTTGGGCAAAAGTCGAGGCGATCGCGTCTGTGGTTACTTTGGTTTTTCCGATCTAATCGGAGCGATTTGAGCGATTCTGAGTCATTTGTTCTAGCCACCGTTGACCGAGGCGATACCATCGTTTCACTTTCAGATCCAAGGAGTAGCCCCGACGAGTGGCACAGATGACCGTCCCGGCAATGCGATCGTGGAATGTTTGTTTGGTTAAAGGATCGGTGTTGACTAGGCTACAGTCGATCGCTAAGGGCAATAGTAAGAGTAATCCAATCCCCGAACCGGGGCGAATATATTCTAAACCGATATAGACTAAGAGCACTTCGATGCCCATTAAGCCTTCTCGTTTAAATAAATCCACCAGTTCCGGCACTCGGGCAAACCTCACATCCACCACTTTCATATCCAAAGCCCAACGACCTAAACTTTGGCCTTGATTTATGGTGACTAGAATGATTCGCATCCCCAACCAGAGGAGCAAAAATAATAAGGCTTCATCAACCCCGACTCCCGGTTCACTGCTGGAGGTGGCGAGAGAACTGACTAGGGACACTGCCCAGTAGTCAATGAATAAAGCCAGCCCTCGGCGCCATGTCTGCACTTTCGGCAAACTGGCGATCGCTCGGTCATTTTCCATAAAATATCTCCTTATCCGGTGAAGTGCGATCGATCGTCGCTCGGAATCCCCCAAAAATTTTTTGCATCGCACCGTTACATAAGATCCTACTTTATGGCATGGATTATGGCAGAGATTATGGTGAAGCGATCGTTAAGTGCAGCGACCGGATTCCCCATGAGTACCAAATATCAAATATCAACAATCAACAATCAACAATCAACAATCAACAATCAACAATCAACAATCAACAATCAACAATCAACAATCAACAATCAACAATCAACAAACAACAATCAACAATTTAGCAAATTTGGTATTATGTTTATTTTTGGTGTGATTACCGGGCTGATTGGGAGTTAATATCAAAAAATCATATTTTCTTGATAGTTTTTAATTCAATAAAAAAGAATAATTTAATTTTTTATAAAAACAACATTGGTGTTTTTTAAAATTGATTACCAGAAAATTAAATTTAGTTTTGGGCGACATCACGACATATCGATCGCTACCCAGGGTTTTTTAGACAATCTTTAAGGGAATGAGCTAAACTGAGATTATTCTAAAATATTTTTCAGAATTCAGTTCACGACTCTATTCACTGCTCTATGCCTCAACCTCCCTATTTTAACCAGACAAACAATTCGTCAATAAATCCAGAAGATTGCTCCGTAATATTACTGAGAGATCGCCAAGTAAGAATGCTGTTTGAGACGGCGCTAGATGCGATCGCGATCGCGGATGAGGAGGGGCGATACTTGGATGTCAACTCCGCTGCCTGTAAACTATTTGGCTTAGAGAAAGAAGAGCTAATCGGACGCCGGATGGCTGAGTTTGTGTCAGGGGATTTGCCGGAGGTGTGGCAACAAGTTCAGGCACAAGTTCAGGCACAAGTTCAGGCACAAGTTCAGGCACAAGTTCAGGCACAAGTTCAGGCGCGGGGTGAGTTCCGTTTAATCCGTAGTGATGGGGAAATTCGCTTTGTGGAATATGCCGGACAAGGTAATTTTTCACCCCAGGGCTATCTCTGGGTCATGCGAGATATTACGCCAGCGAAACAAGCTGAGTTGGAAATACAAGAACTCAGGCAAATATTAGCGCAAACAAGAGAGCAAAATCCCCAAAATTATCCAGATCGAAATCAAGTTAGGTTCAAAGAATCTGGCTGTCTAGAAGAAATTGCCCGCCATATCCCTGGAGTTATTTATCAGTTGCGGCGGCGTCCCGATGGAACTTACCATTTTCCCTACGCTAGTGAGGGGTTAAGAGATGTTCATGGGGTTTCTCCCGCCGAAGTGCGCTTTGATGCAACTGCGGCTTTTCAATATATTCATCCCGATGACCTTTCCCGCGTTCATCAATCTATTACTAAATCTGCCGAGCAGCTTACTCCTTGGTGTTGCGAATATCGCACTTGTTTTCCCGATGGGCGATCGCGTTGGTTGTTAGGTTATGCTAACCCAAAAAAAGCAGCCGATGACAGTATTAGTTGGTATGGCTGCATTCAAGATATTAGTACAAATAAAGCTACCGAAATCGCTTTACGAGAAGTTAGTCGTCACTGGCAATTAGCGATAGAAAGTGCGGGAGATGGCACTTGGGATTGGAATCTGAAAAGCAATCAAGCGATCTTTTCTCCGCAGTGGAAATCGATGCTGGGTTATGAAGATGATGAAGTTGGCAATAGTTTAAGAGAATGGGAAAATCGGCTACATCCGGACGATCGCGCCCGGTGCTATGCAGATATCAGCAAATACCTGAACGGCGAAACCTCTAGTTATTGTAATGAACATCGCCTGCTTTGTAAAGATGGTACTTACAAGTGGATTTTAGCGCGGGCGCGGGTAGTTGAATGGGACAAAAATGGTCGGCCTTCGCGGTTGGTTGGCACTCATTGTGATATCAGCGATCGCCGCATGGCAGAGGAAAATTTACGCGCTTCTCTGAAGAATTTATCGGATATTAAATTTGCCTTAGATCGAGCGGCGATCGTAGCGATTACTGATGTTAAAGGTAAAATTAAATATGTCAACGATAAATTTTGCCAAATCTCTAAGTTTTCCAGGGCAGAACTAATTGGTCAAGACCATCGTTTACTCAATTCCGGCTATCATCCTCCAGAGTTTTTCCAAAATCTTTGGCAGACTATTTCCAGGGGGCAAGTTTGGCAAGGAGAAATCAGAAATAAAGCTAAAGATGGCACCTATTATTGGATGGATACGACTATCGTTCCTTTTCTGAGTGAAGACGGTCAAATTACTCAGCATTTAGCAATTAGATTTGACGTGACCTCCCGCAAACAAGCCGAAGCGAAAATTCAGTCACTTCTGGCTCGCGCCCAACGGCTTCATGCCATTGGCATATTAATTCGTAATTCTTTGGATTTATCCACGATTTTAACCAATGCAGTGCAGGCAATTTATGCGGAAATTGATGTGGATATTTGTACTTTTGGCTGGTATAGAGAAGAAGAAAATTACCCAGTTTTGTCAGTGGTGACAGAGCAGAAAAAATCGGATTTGCCCAGTTGGTTGAGAAATTATCAAATAGATGAATTTCCCGGTTTATTTGAGCATATTTGCCGGGGGAGAATTTACCAGGTTGATTGCCGAGAGAGTTCAGAAGATGAGGCGATAAAAAACTTTTGTCAAGCTTCTGGGGTTAGTGCCTACCTTTGTTTGCCCATCCATACTGCTGGAGGCGAAATTGGGGCGATCGCGATGGGGACAATTGAAGCTAAGTCTCCGTGGACTCAGGAGAATATTGAACTTTTGCAAGATGTCGCTAACCAAGTTGCGATCGCGATCTACCAGTCCCAACTCTATCGCGAATCCCAGCAAAAAACTGAGGAACTTTCCCTCGCTTATCGGGAATTACAGCAAACCCAAACTAAATTAATTCAAGCGGAAAAAATGTCCAGTTTGGGCGAGTTAGTAGCCGGAATTGCCCATGAAATTAATAATCCGGTGAGTTTTATTTATGGTAATCTGCAACCCGCTGCGGATTACGCTACGGACTTAATTCAGCTAGTTGCACTTTACCAAGAACATTATCCGCAGCCCCCCCAGGAAATTGCTGATTTCCAGGAAGCGATCGATCTGGAATATATGGTAAGTGATTTTCATAAGTTGCTCAAGTCCATGAATAATGGGGCGGTACGCATTAGTAATATTGTCAAGTCCTTGCGGACATTTTCTCGACTAGATGAAGCAGATTTAAAGAAAATCGATATCCATGAAAATCTCGAAAGTACCCTAGTTATTTTGCAAAGCCGCTTGAACGGTCGGACAGGGAAACCGGAAATTATGTTGGCGAAAAACTACGGAGAAATACCTTTGGTTAAATGCTATGGTGGTTTATTAAATCAGGTATTTATGAACCTGTTAGTTAATGCGATCGATGCCATTGAAGAACGGCGCAGCAGCCTAGAACCTGCCCAGCAATTAGATTATATTGGCTGGATTACTATTACGACTTGTATTATGTCGGAAAACCAGGTTTTAATCTCAATTCGGGATAATGGTTTGGGCATGAGTCCAGCGGTACAAGCAAAAATATTCGATCCTTTTTTTACCACGAAACCTGTGGGCAAAGGCACGGGGATGGGTTTGGCAATTAGCTATCAAATTATCACCGAAGACCATCATGGTAATTTACGGTGTATTTCCACTCTCGGCAAGGGGACTGAATTCGCGATCGAGTTGCCCATGCGGTAATCGGCGATCGACAATATAGCGATATTTAATCACAATATTTATTCTTGTAGGGTGGGCAATGCCCACCCTTTTTTCGCTGAATTTAGAAATAGTATTAAATTCCCGTAGACCCAAATCCCTTAGAGGCTTGTAGGGTGGGCATTGCCCACCCTTTTTTTGCTGAATAAAGGTTAAATTACCGTAGAGGCAAATCCCTTAGTTAGGGGCTTGTAGGGTGGGCATTGCCCACCCCTTTTTTTGCTGAATTTAGAAATAGTCAGGAATTACGCATAAACGCTATCTGTAGGGTGTGTTAGCGAAGCGTAACGCACCAATACCCCATATATAGAGTGGTTGCGTAAGTCCTAATAGTATTAAATTCCCGTAGACCCAAATCCCTTAGCGCCTCTGGTAGTGGCGCTAATTTCTCCGCGACAAATCTCCACCTTTGGCCGTAAAACTGGGGCAATCACCATTTGAGCAATTCTCATCCCTTTTTCTACCTGAAAATCCTGCGGAGAATGATTGATTAAAATCACTTTAATTTCTCCCCGATAGCCTTCATCAATCGTCCCCGGACTATTCAACACCGTGATGCCATGCTTGGCCGCTAAACCACTGCGAGGGCGAACTTGCGCCTCGGTTAAATGGGGTAATTCGATCGCAATTCCCGTCCCCACCAACCGCCATTCACCGGCAGGAATTAAAATGTCTTCATACGCTAACAAATCCATGCCCGAATCCGTGTCATGGGCATAGGTGGGAACTTGGGCATCGGCATATAACAGATGAATCTGAATCTTCATGTTGATTTTGACCATAATTGCATTTGTCTATATATAAATCCTGGTAGGATTTTTTTAGCCTTTTGTAGCGAAACATAAAAATTTTGATTATGATGGAAAATAAACCCCAAGCATCCCAACTCGACCTCAGACCCACCTGGGATGAATATTTTCTCATGTTGGCGAAATTGGCGGCTACACGGTCGAGTTGCCTAGCGTTTCCCGTGGGGGCGGTGATTGTCAAAAATAAGCAGGTGTTAGCGACGGGCTACAATGGCGCCCCGGCTGGTTCCCCCCACTGTACCACCCAAGGATATTGCTATCCGGGATTAAGTAGTTGTGATGCTTCCTCAACTTTGCCCTCTCGCGCTGTCCATGCGGAGGCAAATGCGATCGCGCAAGCGGCAAAACATGGGATTTCCACGGAAGGGGCTTGTATTTACGTCACCTTAGAACCTTGTCTCTCCTGCTTAAAACTGGTGATTTCCGCTGGAATTCACGAAATTTACTATGAAACCTCTTTTAATAGTGGGGAAAAAGCCTTAGTTAGAGATTCGTTTATCGCTGAGGGATTAGTCACCCTCAAACAAGTTCAAGTATCAGAAACCATTGCCCAAAAAGCGGCGTCATTTCTACTAAATCCCACGTCAATTCCTGGAAATAAAAATTTTTGATTTACGTTGACAAATCATGTTAGCTCATTTTGCTATTTTCTTTCTAAAAATACCATGAATAAACCAATTTTTTGTTTTAAAACCTTGACTGCCACCCTGTTAGCTGGGTTAATTCCCGTGCTATTTTTGGCAGCTTGCGCCCCCAATTCCCAAGAAACAAGTAGACCCGCTTCAAGCGATCAACAAATGGGCAGTGACGGGACAATAACACCAGGAGCAAGCACACCAGCACCAGCGACAACCACACCGGATACTCCAGCCCCCGCAACTCCCCAGGAACAAGTAGCAAATGCACCGCTTATGAGGGCGGAAACCAAAACGGAACCTTTAAAAATGTCGGGGAATATTGCTAAACCCCAAGAAGGGGAAATTGAAGACTTTAATACAGAACAATATAATCTCATCGCAGAGAATCCATTTCAACCCGTGACCGTTAGCCCACTGTCTACATTTTCTATTGATGTAGATACGGCTTCTTATAGTAATTTACGGCGGTTTATTAGTCAGAAAACTTTGCCCCCTGTGGATGCGGTGAGAATTGAAGAGTTGATTAATTATTTCCCTTACGACTATCCCCAACCGGAAGGAGATAAACCTTTTTCCGTTACTACAGAAATTGCTCAAACTCCCTGGAATTCCAAACATCAATTAGTCAGTATTGGCCTACAAGGAAAAAGTATCGTAGCGGAAGAACTGCCACCGAGTAATCTGGTATTTTTGTTGGATGTGTCCGGTTCCATGAACGACCCCAATAAGCTACCATTATTAAAATCCTCTTTTCAGTTACTTGT
>JAABRM010000010.1 GCA_011390955.1 Oscillatoriales cyanobacterium
TAACCTTCGTTGGTAGGTATCGATAAGCTATCTTTGTTTTTCGTCTGGTGGTAAATATCAATCGAGTTGTAATACTTTCTAGTGTCAAAAAAGTATTGACGCTGGACATAATTAGCCGAGTTATAAATATTTTTGGATTGCCATGATAAATAGTCGCATTCCTGCCAAAATTTATGCTGTCGGTTAATTATATGCTTCTCAACTAACTGCATTTGACTCGATCTCTCAAATGTTTCACTTTGACAATGATATATGAGTATAATTAAACTTGTCAATCCGGCTGACCAAAAATCTCTAATCAGCCAAAACGTAGATCGGGGCGAGTATGCCCCGAACAGCTATCCAGTAATTATTGTGCCACAAGGGTTTCTAGTATGTTTACGAAAATTAGTCCCCCTGCCAAAATGTCCGACTACTTAAGTGATGTCTCCATATCTGACGGCCAGACAAAAGCTACCCATTTTTGAGTAGCAATGGGTAACTTTGTCCAACAATTATGTTACAGTTTCAAACCCCGTGCGCTCGGTGATGGGCAGTGCATCCATGTCGGTTCTAATGGCCAAAATGCGATCGTCCTGACCACTCCCGGTCAACTCTCCGATCGCCCCAGTTTTCCCTACCTCCTCCTGCACATGAAGGCCACAGGAAGACAACACACCAGCAATATAAGCCGCCGTTTCATACTCTTGACCACTTAACTCCGGGTGGCTGTGGAAATGTCGTCTAACCGAAATCAATCTTGGTGCGAGTTTCGTGGCTAAGTCTTTGATTTCTTGTAACATTGTTGTTGCTGATTGGTCAAAAGTTTATTGGTATTGGTCAAATTTTCCCTACAGACTGTTTTACAGCAATTTTCTCCGCGAATCTACCACAAACACCTGTAGGGGCAAAGCACTCCGGCCAATATTTATGGGTTAAAAGCAGAGATTGAATACCGGAATGCTTCGCCCCTAGTAATATCTGTGGTCTATTCAATAGGACTTACGCAATGACTCTATATATGGGGTATTGGTGCGTTACGCTTTGCGCTTTCACACCCTACAAATAGCATTTATGCGTAAGTCCTATTCAACAGAAAACCGCTGTAAAACAGAAACCCAATTTCTGCTTTAACTTTATTCGCCCTTAATCTTTAATAACAGATTGCCCCGTTGATAACCGGATTCCGGTTGATAGGCACTAAAAACCAGTGAACCTAAATTATCAAAAATGGGGTTTCCGGCAATTTCTAAGAGTTGTAAAATGGGAAACTCTCGCTTTAACAACTTTTCGGCGTTTGGCCAATTCAGATATAAATAACCGTAGTTGGGCGACGATAACGCCCCGATCGCCTGACTAAAAGTTTCCTGTTGCAAAATTGACTCATAATTTGCCGCATTATTCGCCGCATTTAATGCCAATTGCAAGGTATTAATTGAAGAGGCAAAAATTTCATAATTGCCCACGGTGGTATGCAAGCCTTGGACTTTGGCTTTGAGACTTAAAGTTCCCCCTGCTTCTACCTTGGCAGCGGTTAATTTTGTCCAAGCAGAAAGGGGCAGATCCTCGAATGTCACCGACCCAGTAGTGTAACCTTCTTGACGGGCGATCGCATCTAAATGAGCCATTCCCGGTTCCGTGGTTTCTCCCTTTTCCGCCACAAAAATCCAATCAGCCCAATTAGAATTTTGCTCCGGGGTATTTGTGCCAATCAAACCTAGGGCATATTCTCCATTTACCCAAGAAAAAATATCTTCGGGGAGATTAACTTGCCAATTACTTTGTAACTTGCTTAATGGCGGATTAACCAAAGCGGAAATTACCCCATCTTTGGCTAAAGTTGGTGCTATTTTTTGCCATAATTCCGACAAATTTGAGCCAGAGGCTAAAATATCCACTGATGCGGGAATATATTTTAACGCCCCAACGGGAGAACGCAAAGGCGCTGTTGCCGATGTTTCATTTGTTGCCGTAGGATCGATTAAATTGCCCGCTATTTGTGCCACTAATCCTTGTTTTTTTAAGCCCAAGGCAATGGCCAAATGTTCGTATATTTCCGGGCTGTCTAAGTCTAGGTCGGGGTCAAAGTCTTCGGTGGTTGAAACTGAAGGCCGATCGCTTAACCAGGCTAACAATTGCGGCATATTGATAAAAGTTAAGCCAATTTGGGGATTTTTTTGGCTATCTTTCATTAAGGGCGCGATCGCTGCTTGATATGGGGGATAATCCGGCAAATTTAGTCCCGCTGCTTGCACATTATTAATTGCTTCTCGGAGCACTTTCGGGTGATTGCCAAATAAGACAAAGCGATCGCCCACCACCGCTGAAGCCCAATCCCCCGACAAAGGTTTAATTCCCCCAGATAAAGGAATCAATTCTGAGGCATTAAACGCATTACTATAAATTAATTGTACCCCCGCATAATCTTCCAGCACTAACTCATGGCCAATCAGGGGTTTATTTTCCCAAAAATGGGTGAGAAACTCCCGACTTGCTTGGGGATCTTTCGTCGCGATCGCCACCAAATAACCCGGTTGCGAGCCATTCATCGGGTCGCGATCGATATCTGGAGTCGTCATAGCCAAAGTAATTTCATTTCCCAACCAAGGTTGAATATCTGTGCTATAATTAACCTGAGTTGGCGCCAATAAACTTTCTTTGAACCGTTGTAATTGGCGACTAATTTGCGGGTTATTTTGGCTACTTTTTTTACTTGCCGCAGTCTGCTGCACAAATTCTTCTAATTGGTCAGGGTTGACCAACAAAGAGGCCATAAACGGGGCTTGTTTTGGCACGAAAATACTGGCATCGGGGCTAACTTTTCCCTCATCGCCAAATAGAATGCGGGGATTGCTGGGGCTGAACCCGGAAACCCCACAGCTTGCCAGTCCGAAGGCCAAAACAATCGCCGCAAAAATAGTAAAAAAGTTAATTTTTTTTTGTGGTTTCATCAATTCTATGCGATCTTTACTGAGTAGTATTCGTAGTATTCGTAGGGTGGGCATTGCCCACCATCCTATTCGTAGGGTGGGCAATGCCCACCATCCTATTCGTAGGGTGGGCAATGCCCACGATCCTATTCGTAGGGTGGGCATTGCCCACGATCGTATTCGTAGTATTCGTAGGGTGGGCAATGCCCACCATCCTATAGCGAATTATTCGGATGGTGGTGGGCATTGCCCACCCTACTATGGAAGTGGTGGGCATTGCCCACCCTACTATGGAAGCCGATCGGTCGAGATAACTCGCCAAACTTTTATTGTATTGTCTTCGCTGCCACTGGTGAGAATTTGGCCATCGGCACTAAGCTTCAGGGAATGCACCGTATCGGAATGACCGGATAATACTTGCAACCGTTCTCCGGTCGTGGCATCCCACACTTTAATCAGGCTATCCAGCGCCCCGCCCCCAGTGATCGCTGTCCGTCCGTCCAAACCAAAAGTCAGCGATCGCACCGCATCAGAATGTGCTTTGACCGCTAACATGAGTTCGCCCGTATTCAGATCCCAAAGATTAAAGGTGCCATCGTCACTGCCACTGAGAATTTTTTGTCCATTGGGGCTAATGGCTAAAGCGCGGAGTTGCTCTCTGGGACGTTCTAAAGTCCGTAGTACCGTCCCGGTGGTCAGATCCCAGATTTTAATCTGGCCATCACTGCTGCCACTGACTAAAATCGGTTGCGACTCCGAATAGGCGATCGCTAACACGGGGTTAGTATGACCATACAAGTGCTTCAGCTTCACCCCTTTGGGCAAACCCGTGACATCATTTTCCACATCCCACAAAGTAATGATGCCATCTCGCGACCCACTAGCCAGGGTTTTACCATCGGGACTAAACGCCACAGAAATCACCCAAGAAGAAAAACCCTCAATGGTGTGTAACCAATAGCCCGTACTGACTTCCCACAGATTAATCTTGCTGTCACCCCCGGCAGTCGCCAGCATTTTACCATCGGGACTGGTAGTGACAGACCAAACCTGTTGGGAATGGCCGGATAAAGTATGCAACAGCGCCCCGGTAGCGACTTCCCAAATTTTCACCGTTTTATCCACACTGCCACTGACCAAAACTTTGGCATCTGGACTGAGATCCACCGCATTCACTCCCCAAACATGGCCGGTGAGGGTCTTGGTCAGGACAAAATCTTTTCCAGGAACGGTGGAATTTTGGCTATTTTGGCTAAATGGCTGAGAAAGTAGCGTTTCCAACGGTAAAGCTTCTACCGGACGAGATGTAATCATATTATGATTAGCCGATTCGACGACCGAACTCGCGGACGGTGGGGAGGATCCAGAAAGTAGATATTGTAAATCCAACTCATGCAACAGTTGTAAGACTGTCACCGGCACCGTTAAAGCGATCGCGCCCATGAGGAGTTTGGGCGCATATTTGGCAAAAATGCGGTGACGACTGCGCCGATGACTTCTGCGGTGGTGGTGTTTATGAGCCATTGGATCGGAAAAGACCCAAAGCGAAATATTAGATGGCATCAAGTTCCGGGATATCTGTGGCGGTATCTGTTGCCGAGAACGAGTCGGCGGAGAAGATCGATATAATGGCCCCGCCCCTGGGGTGGTTTGGGGGGCGACCAAGGGCGATCGCCTTTGACGGTTGCGCCAAGATTGTCGAGAATAGCCCTCAGACCGCAAAGTAGCCCGAATTTCTTGCAACTGTTGCAAAATCAGATAGGTATTTTGGGGCCGGTTGCCGGGAAACGGGGCCATCATATAATCCAGCAAATCCACCAACGGGGGGAAAATATGCTCAACCTGCGATCGCCACTGCAACTCCCCGTTCCGGGAATCTTCAGGAAAAGCATTCGGTTCTTTGCCGGTCAACAAATAGACAAAAGTCCGGGCTAAAGCATAAAAATCAGACTGGGGCACCGCCTTACCATTCGCTTGTTCTGGGGGAGTATAACCGGGAGAAATAATTCCCGTCACCTGAGAACCTCCCCCTGCCACCTTCGCCAAATAAGTCCCAGAAACTTGCCGGGCACTGCCAAAATCAATTAACGCTAACTGGGGCGACCACGGGGGGATCGCCCCTACACGATCTGGTGGATCCAACCGCCGCATAATATTCGACGGCTTAATATCCCGGTGAAAATAATTCTGTTGATGGACTTGTTGGAGAATTTCCACCAGTTGAATCAACCACTCAACGGTTTGGGTTTCGGTAATCGGTCGATGGTCGCGATCGCCCATCCACTGTTCCAGATTTTCTCCGGCAATAAACTCCATCACCAAACAATGCAACTCAAACTCTTGGTTTCTCCCGGCAAAAATAAAATAACCGTCCGGTTCTACCTGGGGAATGCCGGGATGATGCAACCGCTGGAGCACCTCTGCTTCCCGTTGAAACAGTTCGATCGCCTTGCGATTCTTAGAACTTAGTACCTTTAAAACCTTAACCTCGGATGTCCCCGCTGGTTCGTCGAGTACCTCATAAGTGGTGCCAAAACCCCCCTCTCCCAAAAGACGCTGGACACGATAACGGCCTTGCAACAGCAAAAGCGATCCACAATGTCGGCAAATGCGGTGATGCTCGTGCAGTGGATCCGTGGGATTGGGACATTTAGGATTTAGGCAGTAACTCACAACCAATACATCCAGAGTGAAGAGAACAATTTAAATAGTGACATAGCCGAAAGGATCGCGGCAAATCGTAGAAGTGCTGACCCCAACAGACGAGATCCCCAACAGACCGAGCAAAATTCCTTCTTGTTCCGGAAACGCGGCTGAGATCCCTGAAAGAAAATTAGTAATTCATCATGTATCTCAATATCCAGATTTATCTCAATATCCAGAGAAAATAACTTGAAGTTTCATCAGCCTTAAACGAGCGACGGGTCTGCATCTGACTAATGCGTTGATGATATCCTTCATCAGTCATCTACCATCATCAGAAAATTTACCAAATTTGTTGCCAAAAACCCCAGGAGGAATCCGCCATGAATTCAACGCAATCAGCTTATATTTTTTCTTCAACTATTAGTCTGAATCAAATGATTTCCTTGGTGACAGAAATAGAAGCTGAAGTTTATGCCAGTCCAATCTACTCTAATGCTTTGGCCACATTAACCAAAAAATTCCCAAACAAAAAAAACACTAATTCTATTCTGAAAAAGATTACTAGATCCGCGATCAGAGTAGCATTTCAGAAATTTCTCTCTATCCCCGAATTTCAGCGACAACCACTCTCGGTACAACCTTTTGATATCTCAACCCCACCGCTAACAAATCTCCCACAAGAACCGATGACTCAAGAAAATTTGCCAAATTTTACCATGCCGTCGCCCCTTGAGAAACCCCAATCTTTACCTAAGCAGGAGGAACCTAACATGGTTCAAGCGATCGCGGAATCCTCTGACTCAAGTTACCCAAATAAGTTTGATGATTTGGTGAGTAAAGCCAAAGATTTGGAAACGAAAATTCATCATTCTATAGAAAAAATTAGAATGGCAAAACCAGCGACGGAAGCAACACCGATCGCTCAGGCTCGACTCAATAATAATCAGGAAACCGATCGGCATCAACGTTTACAAGAAATTGGCGGTCAAATTCGAGAGGCTCGGTTAGCCAAATCAATTACTATTGCCCAACTTAATATTAATACGGCAATTTCGAGCAGTAAAATTGAAGCAATTGAGGATGGCTGTTTAGAGAAATTACCGGAAGAAATTTACGTGCAAGGATATATCCGTCGCCTTGGTAATGCCGTAGGTTTAGAGGGCGATCGCCTTGCCCATTATTTTCTCATCAGTCCTCCGAATCCCGTTGAAAGTATCAAACAATCTGGCAATAATTCAGATCGAGATAACGGCGGGAAAATCTACTTAAATTCTATGCACCTATTCTGGGTGTATATATCATTAATAGCCAGTTCCTTTGGCTTTCTCTCTTTAATTGCTAATAACACCGATCCGTCCATAAATATAATGGAAGAAAACAACAAAGACCTGGAAGCTTTACCCATCACACCAGAACCAGAAAAATCCCACCAGAAAAAATATGACCCCGAATTAAGCGCACCAATTTGCCAGAGTACGGCTCTTTTAAGTATTGCTCCTCCAGAGACAATCAGAGAATTACTTTAGCTAATTCAACAGATAATTTTATTTTAAAGCTATCAGCAATAAACGATAATATTTGGGATATTTTAGATCCAAAAATATCAGTAATTTAAAAACAATCGCCGCGTGATTCACTGGTTGATTGGCTGATGATGATTTTATAACAAGTTTGAGAAATACCCCCGCGACTTCGGTTTGCCCAGCGATCGGTTAAACCAGGAAACGGGGGTATTTTGGTATTGGTTGAGACTCCGGGGGTTTTTAATAGCATTTATAAAAAAATATGCAACAATAAGTATTTATATTGTAGGGTGGGCAAAAATTCACCATCATATATGGTAGGGTGGGTGATTTTTTTGCCCACCCTACGAAGTGAAAAATTAATCGGTTTTAGTATTTATATTGTAGGGTGGGCAAAAATTCACCATCATATATGGTAGGGTGGGTGATTTTTTTTGCCCACCCTACGAACTACTTAATAAATTCCCGATACATCGATCGCCGCCCCTCGAAAAATTAATCAAAAAATGCTATGATAGGAGCAAACCAGAAACGATCGCGCCTTATACAGGTTTACCAGGGAATTGATTTACGATCCGTATTTTCTATTGCAGGATTTAAGTTAATCAAACTTAATCAAACACCGCCATGCCAGCCAATTTAAAACCCCAACCACAAGACAAAGCCAATCCAGTGAACACTAATGACTCACATATTCCGGCAATTCAAGAGGAATTAAATCAGCAAAAAGCTTTAGCTAGGGCGATCGCCCGGATTCGTCAATCCCTGGATTTAGGCATCATTTTCACCACCACCGCCCAGGAAGTGCGGCAACTACTCAAGTGCGATCGCGTCGCGGTCTTTTGCTTAGATCCACAACGAAATTGGGAGGGAGAATTTGTCTCCGAAGATGTGGGGGAAAATTGGCCATCCGCTTTGGGGGCAAAAGTCTATGACCATTGTTTTGGGGAAAAATTTGCCATCCACTACCAACAGGGACAATTTCAAGTGGTCGCAGATATCTACGCTGCCGAACTCAGCAAATGTCATGTCAAAATTCTCGAACAATTCCAGGTTCGCGCCAATTTAGTCGTGCCACTCCTCCAAGACGAAACCCTTTGGGGACTGCTTTGCATTCATCAATGTAGTGGGCCTCGGTCTTGGCAACCAGACGAAATCGAATTTATCCAACAAATTGCCGACCATTTGGGAGTTGCCCTGCAACACGATCGATATTTACAGCAAATCAAAGCCCAAGCTGCCGAACTTGCCAGGGCAGCAGAACGAGAAAAACAGATTTATCGCCAGAAAATTGTTGCCCGAATTATCGATAAAATTCGGCAGATCCTAGATATCGAGACAATTTTCGCGATCGCCACCCAAGAAGTGCGGCAACTCCTCAACACCGACCGGGTGGCAATTTATCAATTTTTACCGGACTGGACTGGCACCTTTGTCGCTGAATCAGTGGCAGAAGGCTGGACACCCTTAGTAGGAACATTGCCCATCATTGAAGATACCCACTTACAAGAAACCAAAGGGGGCCGATATGTCAACAATGAGAACTTTGCCGTTGATGACATTTACCAAGCTGGTCATGCGGACTGCCACATTCAACTCTTAGAACAATTTGAAGCCAAAGCTTATGTAATTGTCCCCTTATTTCAAGGAGAAAACCTCTGGGGACTGTTAGCCGCTTATCAAAACTCTGCCCCCCGACATTGGCAAGAAGATGAAATCGATTTACTCTCTCAAATTGGCTCGCAATTGACCCTAGCCCTGCAACAATTAGATTACCTCAAACAAATGCAGGCTCAATCGGCACAACTCACCAAAGCCGCCGAACGGGAAAGAATGATCGAACGCCAGAAAATTTTAGCAGCGATCGTGGATAAAATTCGGCGTTCTTTGGACATTGAAACGATTTTTCGCACCACCACCGAAGAAGTGCAAAAATTGCTGCAAGCTGACCGAGTAATCATCTATCGGTTTAATCCCGATTGGAGTGGTGCTTGTGTTTCCGAGTCCGTCGCCCCAGAATGGATTTCATTATTAGATCAACAAATCGAACCGCCCCGGTTAACGGAAAATATTACCGATAATCTTTCTAAGATTACCGATAATATTACCGATGATATTACCGATAGGATTAGAAATGTGAGTGACTGCACCCTAAAATCTTTGGCGGAATTAGCATCGACGGATACTTATTTACAAACAACCCAAGGGGGATGTTTTGTCCAAGGACAATCATTCCGCACTTGTAATGATATCTATCAAGCGGGTTTTACTCCCTGCTATCTGCAAGTCCTCGAAAGCATACAGGCAAAAGCTTATGTAATTGTAGGCATTTACCAGGGAACAAAAGTCTGGGGATTATTAGCCGCTTATCAAAATTCTGCTGCCCGTGACTGGCAAGAGGAAGAGGTGGAAGTGCTGTCCCAAATTGCCAGTCAACTGGGGGTGGCATTGCAGCAAGCAGACTATCTGAATCAAGTGCAGAATCAAGCAGCACAATTAGCGAAAGCGGCAGAACGGCAGCGATCGCTTGCTACCACCATTGATAAAATTCGCCAATCTTTAGATATTGATACAATTTTCCAAATTACCACCCAAGAAGTCCGGCGATTATTAGAAGTAGAACGAGTGGCGATCTATCGCTTTTATCCTGACTGGAGTGGGGAATTTGTTGCCGATTCTATTGTGGATGGTTCCACCCCACAGCCATTTCAAACATTGGCGATCGAAGAAAACTGGGTGACAATTAATCAGTCAGGAAAATGTCAATATCCTAGAAATGAAACATTTGTCCCCATTTTACAAGGGGAAAAACTTTGGGGTTTATTAGTGGCTTATCAAACCTCGCACCCGCGTTATTGGCAAGATGAAGAAATTAACTTATTAGCCCAAGTCGGGGTACAACTGGGAATTGCCATCCAACAAGCGGAATTGCTGGAAAAAACTCGTCGTCAAGCGGCGGAATTGTCCCAGACCCTGCAAAATTTACAAAAAACTCAAACCCAAATGATTCAAAGTGAAAAAATGGCTTCTTTGGGGCAGTTGGTGGCTGGGGTTGCCCATGAAATTAATAACCCGATTAATTTTATTCATGGCAACCTCGGTTATATTGGCGATTATACGCAAGATTTACTAGAGTTGGTGCAACTGTATCAAGCCCATTATCCCGAACCAGCCGCCGAAATATTAGAAAAAGTAGAAGAGGTGGATCTGAATTTTATTAGTCACGATTTACCGGAAGCTTTAGCTTCTATGAAAATAGGGACGGAAAGAATTCGGCAAATTGTCTTGTCATTGCGAACCTTTGCTCGCCATGATGAAGCGGAAATGAAGGCGGTGGATATTCATCAAGGAATTGATAGCACTCTGTTAATTTTGCAACATCGCCTAAAGTCTGAGGAAGGGCGGGAAATTATGGTGGTGAAAAACTATGGCGATTTACCGAAGGTAGAATGTCATGGGGCGCAATTAAATCAGGTTTTTATGAATGTTATCAGTAATGCTATTGATGCTGTAGAAACTGTCGAAAATCCCACGATAAATATTAGCACAAATTTGATTAAAAGTCAAGCATTAATTCAAATTTCTGATAATGGTTATGGGATTCCTGAATCTGTTTTACCGCAAATTTTCGATCCCTTTTTTACGACGAAAAAGTTAGGCAAAGGCACCGGGTTAGGTCTTTCGGTTAGCTATCAAATTATTGTGGAAAAACATCGGGGTAAACTTGAATGTTCCAGATTGGGTGCCGGATCTGAGTTTAAGATTACTCTGCCAATTCATCAATAATTTGTTGTTTGTTTGTTGGTTGTTGGTTGTTGGTTGTTGGTTGTTGTTGGTTGTTGGTGGTTGTTGGTTGTTGGTTGGTGGTTGTTGGTTGTTGTTTGTTGGTTGTTGGTTGTTGGTTGGGGAAAGTGAAAAGTCGTAGGGGCGAATGGCCATTCGCCCGTACAAGTGGTAGGGGCGAATGGCCATTCGCCCGTACAAAAAAAGTATCACTATTCACTATTCACTATTCACTATTCACTATTCACTATTCACTCTTCCCTACACCCTACACCCTACACCCTACACCCTACACCCTACACCCTACACCGATGGCGGCCCTGCACCGCCGCACTCTTACGCCCAGATTTCCGGTTCGGTAAACCGTACAGTTAGACAAGTTGCGATCGCGCCTTAATTTAGTAAGATAAACTAGAAAAACTATTGCTCTTTACTATTAAATTCACAGGTGAGTTTTATGGCCGTTAGCATCAATATTTCCACGGTTCAACCCCTAGGTGAGCGTGTATTTGTCAAAATCAGTGCATCGGAAGAAAAAACCGCCGGAGGCATTCTGCTGCCTGATAGCGCCAAAGAAAAACCACAACTCGGAGAAGTCGTTGCGGTGGGTTCTGGAAAAGTTGATAAAAATGGTAAGCGCATTCCCCTTGATGTCAAAGTTGGGGATAAAGTGCTCTATTCTAAGTATGCTGGCACTGACCTAAAAATGGGCAATGAAGAATATATTCTGTTGACCGAAAGAGATATTTTAGCAACAGTTGATTAAGCCTAAATTAGGCAAATATAGGACTCATATTCCGGCGGCAATCCGTCCGTGGGCAATACCCAGTCGCCCAAACAACAAATAACCAATGACATAAAAAATGCCTGACTTAAATAGTCAGGCATTTTTGGCGAATAATAGAAAAAATCTGCGCTAATTTTTGGCAGATGCGGAAGACTGGGGCAGCAAAGTGGCTACGGATTCAGTTTGAATCGCCGATTGCAACATTTCTGTCCGAGTCACCGATTCATTGACAAAGGTGAACAAGGGATTAGAAAGAATTCCGGCTAAAGATGTGGCCACTAAGGTCAGAATAATGCCCACTTGTAAAGGCCGCATTCCGGGTAAATTCCAGCGAACTTCTTGATATTTTTTGACAGAATCGGACATTTCCTGGGGTTCTTTAACCACCATCATCTTGACGACACGAATGTAGTAGTAAATCGAGATGACACTGGCGATCAACGCGACTAGGACTAAGCCATAAAGTCCGGCTTGCCAACCTGCCCAGAAAATATACAATTTCCCAAAGAATCCAGCTAAGGGAGGAATGCCCCCTAGTGACAGTAAGCAAATACTTAATGCCAGGGTGAGTAAAGGGTCTTTTTGATACAGACCGGCATATTCACTAATTTGGTCAGTGCCCGTTTGTAGGGAGAAGAGAATTAAGCAAGTGAATGCCCCTAGGTTCATAAACAGGTAAACCAGCAAGTAGAAGACCATGCTGGCATAACCGGCATCGGTGTTGGCGACTAAACCAATCATTACAAATCCGGCTTGACCGATGGAAGAATAGGCCAGCATCCGTTTGAGACTGGTTTGGGCGATCGCCACCGCATTGCCCAAAATCATGCTGAGAATGGCTAAGGCGGTGAAGACAAAATGCCATTGTTCGCTGACCAGGGGAAATGCGATCGTTAAAAGACGAATGGCCAGGGCAAATCCAGCGGCTTTGGAACCGACGGATAAAAATGCGACCACGGGTGTGGGCGAACCTTCATAAACGTCTGGGGTCCATTGGTGGAAGGGCACCGCCGAAATTTTAAAGGAAATCCCGGCGATCGCAAATACCAAGGCAATGAGCAAGGTAATCGACTCTCCCGTATTGCCTTTGGCTAAACCAGCGGCGATCGCTTCCAGGTTGGTTTCGCCACCGGACAAGCCATAAAGCAAGGAGGTGCCATAGAGGAAAACCGCCGACGCGGAAGCGCCAATCAGCAAATATTTTAAAGCCGCTTCATTGGAACGAGGATCCCGTTTCATGTATCCCGTTAACAAATAAGAGGAGATACTCAGGGTTTCCAGGGAGATAAAGATCGTCACCAGTTCATTAGCGGCACAGAGGAACATTGCCCCAATGGTGGCGGTGAGCAATATCATAATAAACTCAGCCAAAGCGGTGCCTGATTGATTCACATAGCGAATCGACATCAGAATTGTCACCGCTGTGGACAAAGCAATGATGCCTCTAAAGACCACACTGAGGGCATCGCCATTAAAAGCCCCTAAAAAGGCTTCGGGAGTGGTACTATCCCATTGATAGTACAGGGCGACCTCGGTCGCCAATAAACCGGCGATCGCTACATAAGGAATCCAGGCGCGTTCGGCGTTGCTACTCTCATCAAGAGGAGAAGACCGTCCGACAATCAGATCCGCGATCGCTACCACAACGAGGGTGACAATGACAATTCCCTCTGGCAAGATCGCCCCGGTATTCAGTTCGGCTGCAAGATTAGCAAAGTCCATAGTCTGTAAATTAGGTTGAACTGTCTTTAGGGACAGTTGAGCGTTTTTGCCTCAGTAATCTGAACCGCGATTCGCTTTAGCGAATCCCGCCCAACTGTATCCAATCAGACTGTAAAAATACTTTACATTGGATTTTGGCGGTCAAATCATTGAATTTTTCCGTGGATTTCGGTTAATGTTCAACGGTCAAGGGTGGATAAATTAAGTTAGGGTGTAATTTCGAGGTAAAGACAAATCGATATATATAAGTAAAAGGGAACGGGGAACGGGGAACAGGGAACGGGGAATAGGGTGTAGGGTGTAGGGTGTAGGGTGTAGGGTGTAGGGTGTAGGGAAAGGCAACTACTGCAACAGGCACTATTGCAACAGGCAATATTCTCCGTTTTCCGTTGCCCGTTCCCCGTTGCCCGTTCCCCGTTGCCCGTTCCCCGTTGCCCGTTCCCCGTTTCCCGTTCCCCACACCCCCCTTCCCTGTTGCCTGTTGGCTGTTGCTTGTAGCAGTAGTTGCCTTTTCCTTGGTTTTACTAATATAGCTATTGTTCGCGAAAATAAAGAGCCCATGTCAACTCTGGTCATTGTGGAATCTCCCACCAAAGCTCGTACCATTCGCAATTACCTTCCATCAAACTATGTGGTGGAGGCTTCTATGGGGCACGTCCGGGATCTTCCCCAGTCCGCAAGCGAAATTCCCGCCTCAGTGAAAGGTCAACCCTGGGCAGCACTTGGGGTGAATGTGGATGGTGATTTTGAACCCATTTATGTGGTTCCGAAAGACAAAAAGAAAATCGTCAAAGAACTCAAAGAAGCCCTCAAAGGCGCTTCAGAATTGATTCTGGCCACGGACGAAGACCGAGAAGGGGAGAGTATTAGCTGGCATTTACTCCAGCTACTCCAGCCCAAAGTCCCCGTCAAGCGGATGGTCTTTCACGAGATCACCCAAGAGGCAATCCGGGAAGCCCTGAAAAATTGTCGAGACATCGACGATCAACTGGTTCATGCTCAAGAAACCAGACGGATCCTCGATCGCCTCGTGGGTTATACCCTATCTCCTTTACTCTGGAGAAAAATTACCAGTGGCTTGTCCGCAGGCCGGGTGCAATCGGTATCCGTGCGGTTGCTGGTGGTGCGCGAACGGCAACGGTTAGCCTTTCGCCAGGGAACCTACTGGGACTTAAAAGCCTTCTTGGTGCAAGCAAATAGTCCCTTTGAGGCCAAGTTAATCAGCCTGAAAGGGACGAAACTGGCCACAGGCAGCGATTTTGATGAAGCCACCGGCCAAATTGCCGCTGGCCGTAAAGTGGTGCTGCTGAATGAACAGGAAGCTTTAGATTTGCAAGCCCGACTGAGGCAACAGCCTTGGACGGTGATTAATGTGGACGAACGACCGACGATCCGCAAGCCCTCGCCGCCGTTTACCACTTCTACCTTGCAACAAGAAGCCAACCGCAAATTAAGGCTTTCCGCCCGGGAAACCATGCGGACAGCCCAGAATTTATATGAGCAGGGTTATATTACTTATATGCGGACGGACTCCGTACACTTATCGGAGCAAGCGATCGCGGCTGCCCGTGATTGTGTCAACCAGAAATACGGTAAAGAATATCTCAGTCCTAAACCTCGGCAATACGCTACTAATACCAAAGGCGCCCAAGAAGCCCACGAAGCGATCCGTCCCGCTGGCAGCTATTTCCGCACCCCCCAAGAAACGGGGTTGAGCGATCGCGAACTGAGACTCTATGACTTAATTTGGAAGCGTACCGTAGCCTCTCAAATGGCCGATGCTCGCCAAACCTTTGTCACCGTAGATTTACAAGTGGATGACGCGGTATTTCGCGCTACCGGAAAACGGATTTCTTTTCCCGGCTTTTTGCGAGCCTATGTGGAAGGATCCGATGACCCGGATGCGGCGTTGGAAAATCAGGAAATCATCTTGCCCAACCTGAAAGTGGGCGATCGCCCAGAGTGCCAAAACCTAGAGGCGATCGGGCATGAAACCCAGCCCCCCGCCCGTTATACCGAAGCCGCCCTGGTCAAAACCTTAGAAAGCGAAGGCATTGGCCGTCCCAGTACCTACGCCAGCATCATCGGCACCATCATTGACCGAGGCTATGCCCAACTGAAAAACAACGCCCTAGTCCCCACCTTCACCGCCTTTGCGGTGACAAATTTGCTGGAAAAATATTTTCCCGAATTAGTCGATACCAAATTCACCGCCCGCATGGAACAAACCCTGGATGAAATTTCCACCGGGGTCGCGGACTGGGTGCCCTACTTGCGGGAATTTTACTGTGGCGAACAGGGACTATCCACCCAAGTCAAACAGCAAGAAGATCAAATTGAACCCCAAAGTGCTCGCACCATAGAACTAGAAAGCATCAATGCCAAAATCCGGATTGGTCGCTACGGGCCTTACATCGAAGCGGAAAATGGCGATGGCGTCGTCACCGCTTCACTGCCCACGGAATTAACCCCCGCTGACCTCAATCCTGAACAAATTGAGATATTGTTGCGGCAAAAAACCGTCGGCCCTGAACAGTTGGGCATTGACCCCACCACCGGCTTACCCATCTATGTGATGCTGGGCAAGTATGGGCCTTATGTGCAACTTGGGGAAGCCAGTGAGGACAACAAAAAGCCCAAGCGCAGTTCTTTGTTCAAAGGCATGACTGTAGAAAACCTCACCCTAGAAGATGCTTTAAATTTGCTGTCTCTGCCCCGACATTTGGGCAACCACCCAGAAACTGGAGCCAAAATTAAAGCGGCATTAGGCAGATTTGGCCCTTATGTGGTTCACGACCAAGGAAAAGAAAAAGATTATCGCTCCCTCAAAGCCGGAGATGATGTCTTAACCATTGACCTCAACCGCGCTTTAGAACTGTTGGCGGAGCCAAAACGCAGCAAAAGCAGTAAAACCAGCACCAGCAAAAAACCGTTGCGGGAACTGGGAGAACATCCGGCTGACGGCGAACCCGTGAATATCTATGACGGCTTCTATGGTGCCTATATCAACCACGGGAAAATCAATGTTTCCGTCCCGAAAGATCAACCGATGGAAAATGTGACCCTCGCTCAAGCGGTGGAATTGTTAGCCAGCAAAGCCGCTGAATCAAAAGCCAGTAACAGTAAAGGTAAGAGCAAGTCCACCAGCAAGTCCACGAGCAAGTCCACCAGCAAGTCCAGCAGCAAGTCCAGCACCCGGAAGAAAGCATCGGGTTAGCGCTGGGGAGGCAGAGGAGCGGAGGGGAGAGGGAATAATTGATAATTGATAATTGATAATTGATAATTGATAATTGATAATTGATGATTGATGATTGATAATCAATCTGTTTAATTGTCAATTGTCAATTGTTAATTGTTAATTATTTTCCCCTGCTCCCGATGGCGGCCCCCGCACCCCTACACCCTGCCCTTCTTTTGGTCAAAAGTAGTTGACGTTCTGCCTGTGGTATTTAAAATGGATGACAGGAGAACGTAAAGAATTGTAAATTTATTTAAACACCATGACACAACCCCAACCCACTACCACTCCCAAATTGGCCGATCCGAAATTTGGTTTTAATGAGTATGCCGAACGCTTGAATGGTCGAGCGGCGATGATTGGCTTTGTTTTGACCGTGGCGATCGAATATTTAACAGGTCAAGGTGTCTTATCTTGGCTAGGTTTAAATTAATTGACCGATGGATCCGATGACTTTAGGAGAGGGCTGTGCCTTCTCCTGGTCTGAGGGGTCAGCTAGAAACCTGTCCAGCCCTTTGTGAGTCTTTGGGATGTGATGACCGGGAATATCAAAACAGTCCCAGAGGCGATCGCTGTTTCTCTATCTGCAAGGTCAGAAGTTAACAAGATTTGCCTGTATGGTAAGGCATATAATTCCTGGAACATCAGTCACGGAAATGTAGATTAAATATTATTGCTCATTATTGCTCGACAATTTAAACTGCTCCCAGGAGAGTCTGCGGATCCTCAAAAGCCCAGACGTTCGCGCTATGATTAAGTTAATCGCCGGAAAAAGTTCTGCTAAGATTAAAGCGATCGCGCAAAAACTTTAAAACTGTGCTCAGAATCCCTGAACTATATGTAGCCTATATGTAGTCAATCCAGAAATATGCTGATAAGATTTGTTTCGGTTCCATTCCCCAGTCCATCTTGACCGTGAGCCAATGGAACCCCAGAATAGGAGAACTCCCTTGTTTAAGGATTCTGGACAGTCTGCCAAGAAAACCATCAACCGTTCAGGTTTCTATTCCAGGATAAATCAATTAAGAATTTATTCCTGACGACTAAAACACCGAATCGATCAATTTAGAAAGAAATAGGAAGGCAAAAGTCTGTGATGAACGCTGCTTTATTTAGATTTATTAAGTCAGCCTACCGTCAAGAACCCATCTCTAGTTTTATTATTACGGTGGGAGCGGTAGATGCGGTAATTGGTGGAGTGGAAAATAGCGCGTCTTTGTTTGGTTTTGGCGTGAGTATGGTTGGTTTAGCGCTATTTTTACGCTTATGGCAAATTATTAGAAATGAACCGGAAGAAATCCCCGAACAATTGCCAGAACGTTATCTTCCCCCAAGTTCTTCTCGACCCCAAATGCCGATGTTAATGGCTCAGAAAAAACATCCACCGAGTTTCTAACTTTTCTGCGGATTGGGTAATTATTTTGGTAAATTATTCAGATAATTGACATGAAATCGATCGGGAAAATTAGCTGTTAAATTGTTAAATTTACCAGGAATTTACCAGGAATTTACCAGGAATTTACCAGGAATTTACCAGCCGCCAAAACAGACGCCAAAACAGAAGACCCAGCAATCCTGAGAAAGTGGCTATTCCCTGGCTTGAGGCTTGACCCATGAACTCCCTAATCATCCCCGATGTTCAGCGGTTAAAGATTGGCGAAGTCGCCAGTCAAAGTGGTTTGCCGGTAAAAACTATTCGTTATTACGAAGAAATTGGTTTACTTGCGCCCACGGTCAAACGTTCTGAATCTGGTTATCGTTTGTTTGACAACCAGGTACTTAATCGTTTGGCTTTTATTAAGCGATCGCAATCTTTTGGGTTAAGTTTAAATGAAATTAAAACAATTCTCCACCTGCACGACCAAGGTCAGTTGCCTTGTGGTGAAGTGAAACTTATGGTTCAGCAGAAATTAGTTGAGATCGCCGATCGAATAGAAGCCTTAGAAACTTTACGCGGGGAACTCCAAGGCTTACTTTCCGGTTGGCAAGACCGCCCAAGTGCTGACCGCATCGCCCGGACAATTTGCCCTAATATTCAATTAGACTAATGACCAATTACCTGAAAAAGAAAATCAGAACCGGACGCAACATACTCATTCTGTTTTCTTTTTCTTTGTTTTGTAGTTTAATCCCCATCTCCTTGGGTCAACTTCCTTTGTTTGCGGGTTTCCCCCCTCAGACGTTGACCCAGGAATCTTCGTGGGGGAATCTTCAGCTAGTCAGAACTCTGGAAATTCGCCATAAAACGGCGGTTGAGTCGTTGGTGTTTACCCCCAATGGCGAAATGTTAGTCAGTGGTGGGGGTCGCAACGATCCGATTATTCATTTGTGGACTGTGCGAGATGGCAAACATCGGGGACAGTTGAAAGGACATCAAACCAGGGTGCTGTCAATGGCGATCGCCCCTGATGGTAAAACCTTAGTCAGTGGGGGAGAAGATTCCCTGATTAATCTCTGGGATTTGGAACAACGCGAGTTAATCCGCACCTTTGCTTCCCATTCGTCTCATGTGATGTCTTTGGCGATTACTCCTAATGGCCAAAATTTGATTAGTGGGGGGTTGGATGGGCTGAAAATCTGGAATCTTCAGCAACAACTATTTATTGAAACTTTATTACGGCTGAATCCGATTTACTCCGTGGCGGTCGATCCTCGCGGCAGGCTGTTAGTTACAGGGGGCAAAAACGGCGAAATTACTCTTTGGGATGCCCAACCAGACTGTACCGAGACTCTGGGTTGTTTTGTCCCCCGTCATAACCCGAATGACGGCACGTTTAAAGGACATACGGATGCCATTAGTGCGCTGGCATTTACCCCGAATGGAGAATATTTAGTCAGTGGCAGTTACGATCGCACTATCAAACTGTGGCATCTGGATACTGGGGAAATGAGGTCTTTGGGAGAGCATCTTGGCCCGATTCATACTTTGGCGATCGCCCCTGATGGTCAAACCCTCGCCAGTGCTAGTCGGGATGGGCTGAGGCTTTGGAGTTTGCGATCGGGTGAAGTCCTCCACCGGATTTCCGCCACGGTGGATGCGGTGCAAGCGGTGGCTTTTAGTCCCGATGGCACCATGCTGGCTACTGGGGGCGACAATAACACGATTCAAATTTGGCGGTTGAGTTCCGGGACTCCCTCTAACCTCCCTCTAACTAACTAGGTGCTCAACAGAGAGGATAAAGGATAAAGGATAAAGGATAGAGGATAGAGGATAGAGGATAGAGGAGCAACAATATATTGTTGCAGGTTTGCTGGCGATCGGATCTGATACCAAATACGGTTGTCAAAACCCGTCTATAAAGGCATCTGTCATTCCCGCCGATGGCGGCCTTCGCGGGGGTAAACTCCTGCGGGAATCCACAAGTGTTTTAGGGGATTACCATAGTCAGTCTATGAGAACTGTATTTGGTATGACTTGGCGCGATCGCCCTAGACAGATCAGAGTACATGAGTTTCAATAGAAGTTAAATTCGGCCCGATCGCCAAGAGGTTTTTCTATGTCTACGAATGAAACAAAATATCGATTAGTCACGCGGAGTGACTTTGATGGTCTAGTTTGCGCCGTGCTCTTCAAGGAACTAGACATGATTGATGACATTAAATTTGTTCATCCTAAAGATATGCAGGATGGAAAAATTGAAGTCACGGATCGGGATATTACCACTAACTTGCCTTATGTAGAAGGCGTCCATTTAGCCTTCGACCACCACGCCAGTGAAACGATTAGAAACGAACAAATTCAAGATAATCACATTATTGAACCCAACGCCCCCTCAGCCGCCCGAGTCGTTTACAACTATTATGGCGGTAAAGAAACCTTTACGAATATTTCCGATGAAATGATGGAGGCCGTTGATAAATCTGATTCGGCTAAATTTGAAAAACACGAAGTTTTAGATCCAGAAAATTGGGTGCTTTTGAACTTTATTATGGATGCCCGAACCGGGTTGGGTCGCTTTAAGACTTTCCGGATTTCCAACTATCAATTAATGATGGAGTTAATCGACTATTGCAAAAATCATAGCATTCAGGAAATTTTAGCTCTCCCTGATGTCAAAGAAAGAATCGACCTTTATTTTGAGCAATCCGTACCTTTTAAAGAACAATTAAAACGATGCTCAAAAGTTTATAAAAATTTAGTCATTCTAGATTTAAGAAATGAGGAGATCATTTATGCGGGCAACCGCTTTATGATTTATGCGTTATATCCTCAGTGTAATATTTCCATCCATCTGATGTGGGGATTAAAACAGCAAAATACTGTGTTTGCCGTGGGCAAGTCAATCTTTAACCGTTCTTCCAATACAAATATCGGCAAATTAATGCTGAAACACAACGGCGGTGGTCATGCCAATGCGGGAACTTGCCAAGTGGATAATGACCAAGCGGAAGCGGTGAAACAGGAGTTGATTCGTCAGATTAACGCCGATGGTTAATTGGTGAATTTGCGGAAAATTCAGTTAATGAAAACCCCGGATTTATTCTTATTAAAAAACCGGGGTTTTGCTAGTTTAATTGAATGATTTTATTTCAGGTCTGACATATTAGACAATTCTCGCAAAATACCGATCTCGATCCCCCCCAACCCCCCTGAGCGGGAATGACAAGTGTTGAATTTGTACTGTTATGCAACCTCACAAATCTCCCAACGGCTGTATAGTGATATCAATCACAATTGAAATGACTATATATAGTGGAGTGAGCATGACTCACTCACAGTTTAGGGTTGATGCGTAAGTTTTATCATAGAAATTAGATGAAGTAATATTGCAAAAGATTACAGGAAGTAGCAATTCTTTGCAAGAGGTTTACAAATAGATTTTCATCTTCGGCTGAACCTGTTTGATGCTGGCGCGGGCGTCAGGATTTTTTGATGGCTTTTAAGAGGATATTTCAGCTTTTTTGCGGTTTTTTTGGCATACTACAAGCAAGCATTGATTGATTGTTATTGGTTATTCGTTATTTGACCCGCGTCAAAATCACAAATAACTAATAACAGTTAAATAATAACGAATGATAAATAATAGATAATATGTTAGGTAAATCCCCAATACCCTGGACTGTCACTCTGTGTAGCTACTGCTTTGGCTATGCGATCGCGCCATCAATTGCCCAAGGTCAGATTATTCCCGATCGCACCTTACCGATCGATTCCGTGGTGAATCCGGATGGCAACCTGCAAACAATTACCGGGGGAACTGCTGCCGGAGCTAATCTATTTCATAGTTTTCGGGAATTTTCTTTGCCGACTGGTGCCGAGGCATTTTTTAACAATGCTTCAGAGATTAGCCATATTTTCACTCGCGTCACTGGTGGCAATATTTCTAATATTGATGGCTTAATTCGCGCTAACGGGACAGCGAGTTTATTTTTCCTCAACCCCAATGGCATTATCTTTGGCCCAAATGCTCAGTTAAATATTGGCGGTTCATTTTTTGCCAGTAGTGCCGAAAGTTTGGTGATGGCCGATGGTAGTTTGTTTAGTGCGACCAATCCCGAAGCCCCGCCATTGCTCACAATTAATCTGCCAGTGGGCTTACAGTTTGGCAGGGATCCCGGTGCCATTGTTAACCAGTCTCAGGGGACAGATAATCAAGGAAACGCGATCGGTCTGGCAACACAACCAGGGCAAAGTTTGGCATTAATTGGCGGTAGCTTGCTTTTGGATGGGGGAAAACTGACCAGTCCCCAAGGACAAATTTACCTCGGTAGTGTGGGCAGTAATGCCAGAGTGAGTTTATCTGGTCCCGATCTTGGCTTTGCCCCAGGATATGCCGGGGTGGAGAATTTCGGCGATATTCAATTGACCCAAAATGCCGTGGTGAATGCCAGTGGGAATGGTGGTGGCGCGATCGCTGTCCGGGGCGGTAATCTCACTTTGACCAATGGCTCCAGCATTATTTCCCATACCCTAGGCAGCGAAAACGGCAGCAATATTACCGTTGACGCTAATCAATTTGTGCTCAATAACGGCGCCTTTATTTCTGCATCAACCTTTGGCAGTGGGGACGGCGGCAACCTCACCCTCCGCGCTACGGAGCAGGTTAACCTTAGTGGCACCCAGCGATTAGTTATATCCGAACAGATTTTAGCCGGAACCTTTGACCCCCTGAATATAAATAGTGGTTTATATGCCTTGACTGCCAGCAATGGGATGGCAGGGGATCTGACTCTGGAGACGAACCAGTTAATCGTCAACAATGGTATCGGCATCTTGGCTTCTACCTTTGGCCCCGGTAACGGCGGAAATTTGGCAATTAAGGCTGATTTCATTGATATCACTGGCGGCTCCCTGGTGATGGCTGGGACTGCGGGCACCGGCAGCGCCAACAACTTGACCATTGATACGCGGCAATTGAGAGTCCAAGATGGTTCCGTTGTTTCCAGTACCACCTTTGGCCCCGGTCAGGGAGCCAGTGTCATCGTCAACGCTGCGGAGCAAGTAGAATTAGTTGGTGCTCCGGCCAATGTTTTAGGCAGAACTTTTGGGGTCAGTCGCTTAATTACCCTCCTGCCCACCAGCATTCTCAGTGGCAGTGTCGGTCGCGAAGAAACCGGGACTGGGAATGCTGGAGATTTAATTATTAATACTGGCCGGTTAATTGTTAGAGATGGTGGTTCTCTTTCCGCTGCCAGTACCAGTGCGGGAAAAGGGGGGACAATGTTGATTGATGCTTCGGAGTCAGTGGAAGTCGTCGGGGTTTCTGGGGATGGCCTGTTGGCTAGTTCTTTATTAGCCACGTCTAGTGGCCCGACCAGTGAGGCTGGTGACATTGTGATTAATACCGGGAAACTGCTTGTCCGCGATGGCGGGACGATCGCCGCTGGGACTTTTTTTGGACCGGGGGCTGGGGGCAGCGTGACGGTGAATGCTTCCGAGTCGATCGAAGTTACTGGTCGTCGGGCTGGGACTTTGATTCCTAGTGGGATATCGGCGTCTTCGGGCTTGGCCGGATCGCCAATTCCCGCCAGTGGAGCGGGGGGCGACGTGAGCATTGTTACGGATAAGTTGATTGTCAGTGATGGGGCGCAACTGGCGGTGAGCAGTGTGAGTCTGGGTGATGCGGGAAATCTAGAAGTAGTGGCTCGCGAAATCGAGGTTGCCAATACCGGGGAAATTACTGGGGCTACCAGTTCCGGTCAGGGTGGCAATATTCGCTTGCAAAGTCAAGATTTGCTGTTGCGGCAAACGGGCAATATTAATACCAATGCGGCGAATACTAATGGCGGGAATATTGCGATCGCCACTGAGAATTTAGTCGCCCTGGACAATAGCGATATTACGGCAAATGCCTTGGCGGGTCGTGGGGGTCAGGTCAGAATTAATGCTCAAGGGATTTTTGGCACCGAATTTCGCTCCTTCGAGACGCCCTTGAGCGATATTACCGCCACTTCTGACCTCGGCCCCCAGTTTAGTGGCACCGTGGATATTAATACTCCAGATATTGATGCTGCTGCTGGGTTGTTGGAGTTGGCAGAAAGTCCCGTTGATGTAGCCCGCTTGATTAGCAAAAATTTATGTGACCCAGGCGATACCAGTCAATTTACCGTGACTGGTCGCGGCGGGTTCCCCCGTTCTCCCAGTGAGGTGATTGACTCCCCTTTGGTATGGGACGATTTACAATTTTTTGGCGATCGCCCCAACGAGGTGCCAAGGGGCAGTTCACAGGTAGAGTCACAAAGCCCTCTGCTGTCCGATGATTTGCCCATTGTGGAGGCTCAAGGGTGGCTGGTGAGGGAGTCGGGGACGGTGGTTTTGGTGGCGCGTGAAGCGAAGCTATCGCGTCAGCGCGAATCGCCTCACGTCACGCCCTCTGGGTTTGGGTTGCGGTTGCCTAGTTGCCGGGGATCCGCCATCGTGCAGGAGAGTGCCGGTGCCGAGCAGTAGAGGCGCTTCAATACCAGTTACAAAAATTCATCCAACAGACCCTAGCAAGTGAAAAGTGAAAAGTGAATAGTGAATAGTGAATAGTGAATAGTGAATAGTGAAAAGTGAAAAGTGAAAAGTGGTAGGGGCGTTCTCGCATTCGCCCCTACAAATGAAATATCACTATTCACTTTTCACTATTCACTCTTTCATCAGCATCATCAGCATCCTCAGTGTGGAATGCATGCCCACGCTACAACATAAATACTAATTAGGATGATGCTTAAATCTTTAAGAAAGAAAAAAATTTGGCCAATCTTTATCTGATATTACTCTGGGTTGGGGCATCCGTACACCAGGTGGTTTTTTGCCGTTCATAGATAAACTCACAGTATAATAAGTAGAAAAGGCGTCATAAATAAGGAAAATCGATCGATGCCTCTTCCCAGATATTCAGGTGATGCGTCATTCCCGATCTATCTTCTGAGGGGATCGGATCGGTCTGGATGCTATGTCGATATGTGTTGATTATATACAAGCATCAATATTGAAACAACTGAGTAGGTGAACATAATTAATTGCACTTTTCGTTCCCCGCCGATAGGCTTTGGATTCCCGTCGGAGTTTACCCCCGCGAATGCCGCCATCGGCGGGAATGACAGTTTTTCTTCTGATATGGTCTTTGGTGCATTTATTTCTGCCCACCTACTTAAGTCACAATTTTCATTATTGTTTTTAGGTTATGACTTTGAATAAATCTCCAATTCGTCTCGCAGGCTGTTCCCTGGCGAGTTTCTCCTTAACCATGCTTCTGGGTGGTTTATCAGCCCAGGCCCAGATGCCGTCTGAAGCCATGATAGAAAGTCAAATTATTGCTGGAGTGACATTTGAGCCTCCTGGGGACCGAACTCTGGATCGTTCCCAAGGAGGAGCGACTCGTGATAGTGGGTATTGTCCCACTGATAGTTCGAGTTCGACTCAATCGGTGCTGCCCTTGATGCCTCAGAATAGTCGGCAAGAGTTTACGGTGAGCGATCGCCCCACTTTTTTTATGTATGTGCCTTCCACTTCGGCGCAACAAATATTTTTTACTCTGAAAGACCAAACTGAAGATTATTACTACCAGAAAATGTTGTCCGTTCCTGAAGGCGCCAGTATTATTAGCATTGAGCTTCCCGAAGATGCCCCTGCTTTAGAGGTGGGAAAAAATTATCGCTGGACTTTTGCTCTAGCTTGCCAAGTGCCTGTGGGACCAGATAGCCCAATGGTGACTGGTTGGGTGAAGCGGGTGTCCCCCAGTGAGGTGGGACTGACTCAGCTTGACCCTACCCCCTCTCTGGAAATGGCAAAATCTTATGCATCTGCCGGGGTTTGGTTTGATGCGCTAACCACTTTGGCTCGGTTGCGTCAGCAACAACCAGAAAGCTATACCGCTACCTGGGAACAGTTTTTAACTTCTGCGGGCTTAGAGGCGATCGCGACTAAACCGCTGATTCTTGAAGAAAATTAATCATCGATCGCTCAACGATCGCTCAATTGTGAGCGATCGATGATGGTGCGGAAGTTAATCATTAATTTCAAGCTAATCCGGCTTGTGGTGACACCAGCCGGATTTTTTATGGCTAAATTATGGCTAGATCATAGAATAGAGTGGCGGTAGCTTTAGCCCCGATTCAAGCAATACATAGATTTCCTTTAGCTGGTGATTCATTAATCCTGATAGGCTAAATCTAATGTCTGAATATGGAATTAACCTCAGATAAACCGTTAAAACCAAGCAGGCGATCGCAAATCAATCGGGGTGATGTGGCGGATCGGTTTCTGGCAAAGATGCCCGGATTGCTGATGCCCAAACGGATCGGAAATTATGCCTCCTGAAATTAATTCTGAATTTGAGAGGATCTGCCTTGCTAAAAATAAATCGTCAAATTCGTAAATTATGGCAATGGCGGGCAGTATGGATCGCAACTCCTACCATTGCTGCTTTTGTGATGGCGATTAATGCTACGGGATGGTTACAAATTCTGGAATTGGCGACTTTGGATATCTTGTTTTCTTTGCGTCCGAGGGAAGCACCAGACCCCCGAATTGTGATTATTACTATTGATGAACCGGATATTCGGTATTTGGGAAAATGGCCGATGTCCGATGCCTTGCTTTCACAATTAATTGAACAGATTAAACAACAGCAACCCCGGGCGATCGGCCTAGACTTCTATCGAGATTTACCCAATGAACCGGGGCATCAGCAGTTAGTCGAAACCTTTAAATCGACGCCGAATTTGATTGGGGTTGATAAAATTATTGGCGATGTGGTCGATCCTCCTCCGACTTTAGCGGAACGAGATCGAGTCGGAATTTCTGATTTAATTCTGGATATCGATGGCAAGGTGCGGCGGATTTTAATGTCCCATAAAGATCGGCATAATCAAACTCGGTTAAGCTTCGGGGCAATGCTGAGTTTGATGTATTTAAAAGATCGAGGGGTTGCTTTAGAGATGATTAATCCTGACAAGATGCACTTGGGGTTAGGCAAAGCTGTATTTGTTCCATTTAGTGCTAATGATGGCGGCTATATGGGTGCTAATCCGGGCGGGTATCAATTGATTATGAATTATCGCGGCGACCTGGAAGATTTTTACACGGTTTCTCTGACTGATGTGCTGAATAATCAGATCCCTCCAAATTTAATTCCCGGTGCCGATCCTGACTATCCTCTGCGCGATCGCATTGTGTTAATAGGCCCGATCGCCCCTAGTCTGAAAGATTTTTTCTTTACTCCCTATAATAGCAGTTTGTTAGGCAACCCTGAACCCACCCCAGGAATTATCATCCATGCTAATTTGATTAGTCAAGTCATTAGCGCCGCTTTAGACGGGCGTCCTTTAATTCAAGTTTGGAGTCAAATAATTGAGGGAATTTGGATATTTTTTTGGTCTTTTATTGGCGCCAGTTTAGTTTGGCTTTTCCGCCAGCGTCGCCCCGGAAAAAAACGAGGATTACCGGGTAGACTAATTGTGAGTTTAATTTTAGCTGGGAGTAGTATTCTTATTAGTGGATATGGGGCATTTTTGGCGAGTTGGTGGATTCCGATTGTTCGCCCTTTACTCTCTTTAACTGGTTCGGCGATGGTGATGATTTTCTATCATCAAAAACAGGTACAACGAGAAAATGAAAAAAAACTCGCCCAATTTCTAGAAGCGGTTCCGGTGGGAATTACGGTGGTCGATCCCACCGGACACCCTTATTTTGTGAATCAAAAAGCCAAAGAAATTTTAGGAAAGGGTATTATTTTCCAGGCAACTTTTGAGGAACTTTCAACGGTTTACCAAAGTTACATTGCCGGAAGCGATCGCCTTTATCCTACGGAAAAATTGCCCCTGTTTCGAGCATTGCAGGGAGAATCTACCAGTATTGACGACATGGAAATTCATCGCGATCGCCAGATGATTCCCCTGGAAGTCTGGGGTACTCCGATCTATGATGAACTGGGAAATATTGCTTATGCAATGGTCGCTTTTCAAGATATTAGCGAACGGAAAAAATCCGAAGCTGACCGCAAAGCTTTTACCGAAGAACTCCTGAGATTAAACAAAGCATACCAGCGCTTTGTCCCCAATCAATTTTTACAAATATTGCATAAAAATAGCATCACTGAGGTTGAATTAGGTGAAGCCGTCCAGCGAAACATGACCACATTATTTTCTGATATTCGAGATTTTACCGCATTATCAGAACATCTATCTCCCGAACAAAATTTTCAATTTATTAATGCTTATTTATCTTGCATGGAACCGACCATTAATCAAAATAATGGCTTTATTGATAAATATATCGGCGATGCAATTATGGCCTTATTTCCTGTAAGTCCTGATGATGCGGTCAAAGCCGCCATTGCCATGTTACAGCAACTTAAAATTTACAATCAAAAACAGCCCCTAGGCATCCATCCGGTTAAAATTGGCATTGGCATCAACACCGGATCGATGATGCTGGGAACTGTTGGGGGAATTAATCGCATGGATAGTACCGTAATTAGTGATGCCGTCAACTTATGTTCGCGAGTAGAAGCCTTGACCAAAACTTATCGGGTGTCTGTTTTAATTACCCAATATACTTTATTAGAGTTAGCCGATCCCAGTCATTACCATATTCGCTTAATCGATCGCGTTAAAGTTAAGGGCAAATCAAAACCTGTCACCGTTTATGAAGTTTTTGATGGGGACGATCCGGAAGTTATCCAAGGAAAATTGGCCACTAGAACTCAATTTGAACAAGCCATCTCGCTTTATCACCTGGGATCTTATAATGAAGCTGAGGATTTGTGCCAAAAATGTCTTGAAGTAAATCCCTTAGATTTAACCATTGAATTTTATTTAAACCGAATTAAAGGCGATCGATAATTGCCAAATTTAGCTAAAATAAGCTAAGTAGATGTGCGTAAATAAATTCACCACAGACCCCATTAGATGCATTGTCATTCCCGCGAATGCGGGAATCCACAGCCTATCGCTGGGGAACGAAAAGTGCAATTAATTATGTTCACCTACTTAGCTGACCAATAAACATAATTATTCAATCCTATGACTAACAAAGCGACTAACAAAGATATCTTAAACTTCGTCTTTGAATTAGGACAACTCAGACGGATTAAACATGAAGGATGGCGGGTAATTGGGATTGAAAATCCTGAAAGTGTCGCCGAACATTCATTACGCGCTGCCCAAATCGGTTTTATCCTGGCGAAATTGGAAAATTACCCTAATCCCGATCGCGTTTGTACTGCGATCGTATTTCACGATATTGGAGAAGCCAGAGTGGGGGATATTCACAAATTAGCCAAACGATATATTACCGTTGATGAGGCTAAAGCCACCCAAGAACAATTAGAGGCATTAGGTGAATTGGGAGATGATATTTTTCAGCGATGGAATGAAGTAGAAACCCAAGAAAATTTAGCTGGAATCATTGCCAAAGATGCGGATCTTTTAGAACAAGCGGTGATGGCTAAAGAATATTTAGAAAAAGGCTATGTGGCCGCCCAACGCTGGATTGATAATGTGGCCAAAGCCTTACAAACTGAGTCCGCTAAACAGCTTTTAGCCAGTTTAAAAGAGGTTAATTCTTATGATTGGTGTTTAAACCTCAAATCGATGTAAGAATCATATAACAATAATCAACCATTATGGGTGATTAATTACTTATTGGCCATTTTCCGGTTCTTTGGAGTACATAAATCTATGCGTCGTAACATTCGATGAACCGTAGAAATACTAATGGTTACTCCGGCGATCGCGGCTAATTTTTGCCTAAGCTCTTGTAAAGTGGCTTCTGGGTTTTCTGCCACTAATTCTTTAAGCACTTGTAACTGTTCATCGGTCAATTTGGTGGGGGTTTGTTTGGTTCTCACCTTGGGGGCAATATTGCCCGTTTCTTTATATTGTTTAATCAGTTTTTGGATAAAGCTTAAAGCTACCCGAAATTGTCGCGCTAACTGACGTTGCGATATATTTCCTTCCTGGTAAACATCGATAATTTTTTGTCTCAAGTCAACAGAATAAGGCTTCATAGTTTCAACGCTACTTAACTTTTATTGTTATATGTTATTATACCTCATTAGGCTAAAATATATACCATAACCGGATTAATCGGATGGTTTTTGCACCACAGAGACACAGAGAAAGCAGAGGATCCCGCCGTCGGCAGGGGTGCGGAGGGGCAGGGGTGCGGAGGGGCAGAGGAGATAACAGTCAAGATATCTTTTTGTCCTTTGTTTCTGGGGGTAAAAAAGTTATAAAATATGCCATTTTTTTTGTCAAATTTATTGACAATTACTCAAATTAAGTTTATCATAATATTAACGATATAATGGGCAAATACTGCGCTATTTGTAGGGGCGTAGGGGCGAAGCATAAAGCCCTCCGGGCATGGCTTCGCTTACCGGGCCGTTAATTTTGGGTAAAAAAAAATAGAGAATTTATGACTCGGAGGCGAAGCCTTTTCTCTAAGAGTATGCTTCGCCCTGACTTGGAAGAAAAGAAACCGGGTTTCTGGGGTGATCCCTGGGGGTTTAGAAACCGGGTTTCTGTGGTGAATATCAAAGTTAACGGTGGAAGCGAACAAGAAACCCGGTTTCTGAGGTTATCCCTGGAGGTCTAGAAACCGGGTTTCTGAGTTTCTGGGACTACTAATTGCCCTGGCAAATGTACCAGTGTCGATCCATTTGTTTGGAAATTCTGCCTTCTTGATGACAATTCTTGACTGATTGAATGCCGTGGTGGGTTTCACTGTAAACCAATGGTTTATCCTCATTAAAAGGAATAAATTCTACGATTAATCCAGCGGGGTCGCGATTCACAGATACACAAGTTGCGGTTAGATGTTGATACGCAGACGGGACGGCAAATAATGATTCTTTGCATTGTTCGTTGTGGGTTAACTTTTCCTGCCTTATTAGTTCCACGACTTCCTGGTATTTGGCTTGATGTCTCTGAAAATATACTTGTTCTGCACTTGGCGGTGTTGAAGGTTTAAATACTAAGTATAAGCCTAGTACCATTACGATTAAGGGGGCAGGATGGCCACTGGGTTTAAAGGCATGACCGACTGATAAAATGAAACAAATACATCCGCCGACGATCGCTAAAATAAATACTGGCAACAAAGGGCCTAACAGCAGAAAGAACCCCAGCCCCCGATCCATTTGCGCGATCGCCAAGAGGAAAACGATAAAACTCAGTGACCCCCAGAAAAGTCGCCGACCATAGCGATCGCGGGGCAATAACCATTTGTTTAGGTTATGCAGCGGTTGCAGCAGCGGTTCCAGAGGCAGATTTTTTATTTTTTCGACGGGCTTTAAAGCGGTAATAATGCGGAGTTGCGGCTTTAGTCTGGCTAACATATTTGTTTTATTAATTTTTTCCTACGATTGTAACGTGCCTTGCGGAAAAAAGCTAGAGCTTTACGATTCTTTATTATTTCTTGGTATTTCTTAAAAAAAAATAAAGAATGGGGGAATTACCCCCATTTATCTCCAAAATCAATCAATTTTAACGGTCAGCCTTAACCGTGGAAAACAGGCTAACCCAATCCCCAGGGGCTTGACCCCGATCGCTTTCTTTCACTTCAAAAGTGACAAACCGTGACTGCGGTTCTTGCAAAGAATTTAGACAAAGTTCGGCAATATCTTCTCGGCTTACTTTACCTTTAATATTATCCCCTTGGTCAAAAATTAAACGCTTACCTCCGGGTTCTTCCGTTAAAGCACAAGGTCGAATAATTGTATAAGGCAAACCACTATTGCGAATCACCTCTTCCCCGCGTAATTTCCAGGTAAGAATCCCCCCCAATTGGTCATTTAATCGCACTGCTGGTGGTTCTTCATCTAAATTTAACCCAGGGCGACCGGGACGAGTTACTCCGGCAGAACTAATCTGAATAAATTGAGGTAATTTCGTGCCTCCATAAGCTTTAATCGATTTGACCTGAATTTGAAACAAACCTGGGGTAAATTTCGGGTTTAATTGCCCATCATATTCAAACTTACTCAGCATTAGTTGAAATGAGGTAATTTGACCGGGATCGAACGGAGTCGCATCTTTTAAAGTTTTAGCCCGGAAGACGGGGATCAATTCTGCAAAAGGAATTCGCACGGTAAACTCGATATTAGCCACCGTGTCAAAAGAATAGCAATAACAAATACTATCCCATTTTGTTTCATTCCGAATAATAAATTTATACCGATTTCCGTCCCCTACAAGCCGCAAATCGATGCCAGTATAATTAGATAAGTCTAAAATTGGGTCAAAATTGCGCGATCGCACCGAGGCAAATCCCCCAGAATTGGCGGTGGAAACATTGCCGGAAAAAATAGCGGCTTCATTGCCTAGACGAATGCCACTTTCACTCACGCCACCCATGACAATATCATCCAAAGCGCCCCAAGTTTCTTGGATATCTTTGGTCGGTTGGCTGAAGTCAAAAATTACTGGTTCTTTGGCTTGATTTACCACTGCTTGTACCAGGTTTTTCATGCCCTGATATTCGACAATTTCCGGCACATCTACCACTTCTGGTAGATAAAATTTAATGCCTTGATAGTATTTTTCCCGATTGGGAGTATCGCCTTCTTTGGGTTGCACGCGGGTGCCCGTACAGCAAATTACCGCTTGAATATCTTTTGTCACTTGCGCGGTCAAAGTTTGCGGTAGGGTAATGTCTCCTTCCACCAGTTCCAGGCGATCGCCCAGCAGTTCTCGGGCTTTTTTGCTATCCCGAACCAGCGATCGCACCTGATAACCTTGTTCTAACAAACGTCTTACCACTCGTTTACCCACGCCCCCTGTAGCCCCCGCTACCAGAATCGTGCCTTTATTTTCCGTTGGGGCTTTTTTCGGTTGGCGTTTAAACTTATCCAGGCTACCAATAAACGGAATAACCCGGAAATAGGCCAAAGTTCGCCAAAACCTGCCTGCATCCCATTTAGCGCGATTTGTTGCGGTCACAATTGATTCCTCCTAATTTCCAGAAACCGGGCTTCTATGACAATTTTGGCTTAAATCCCCAGATTTGGGCAAGAAACCCGGTTTCTCATCTCCACGGGCGCCCCGCTCGATTAAGCTAGAATTGGGCAGAAACCGGGTTTCTCTGACAATTTTGGTTTAAACCCGAAGAGTTGGGCAAGAAACCCGGTTTCTCAGGTCAAAATTGGGGAATCAAAAAATGCCTGTGGAACTAACTCGCGAGCAAGAACAAGCAACGGAAAATCTCCCACTCGAAGAAGAGTGGACTCCCGAACTCCCCCCAACCGATTTGATATTTGACGACGGAGAACCCTTGGAAAGCAATCGACATCGCATCGCCATGAATGCCTTGATTTCTGCTGTGACCCTAGCTTATCAAGGACGGGAAGATTATTTTACTGGTGGCAATATGTTTGTTTACTACTCGGTAGAACAAGCCAGAAATCGAGACTTTAAAGGCCCGGATTTCTTTGTCACCTTAAATGTCGATGGCACCAAAGAGCGTCAAGGGTGGGTAGTTTGGCAAGAACACGGACGTTATCCCGACGTAATTGTCGAGTTAATGTCCCCCTCCACTGCGGCAGTGGACAAGGGAAAGAAAAAGTTACTTTATGAGCAAACTTTCAAAACCGGACATTATTTTGTCTATGACCCATTTGTCCCGGAGTCGCTACAAGGTTGGAAACTTGGCCAAGATTTCCGTTATGAAGAAATAACTCCTGACGAACGGGGATGGCTGTGGTGCGAAAGTTTAGGACTATGGTTGGGTACTTGGTCAGGAACTATCCTGCGAGAGACAGCCACTTGGTTACGCTTTTATGATGCGGCGGGTAATTTAGTTAAATTATCCTTCGAGTTGGCGGAAGAAGAACGAGCAATTGCTCAACAAGAACGAGAACGGGCCGATCGCGCTGAGTCCAATCTTAAGCTGGAACAAGAACGGGGCGATCGCGCCCAAGAACAAGCCGATCGCGAACGACAACGGGCAGAAAAATTGGCTGCACGGTTGAAAGAACTGGGAATTGATCCTGATATGTAAGGCAGCGGACAAGAAACCGGGTTTCTCTGAAAATTTTGGCTTAAATCCCCCAGATTTGGGCAAGAAACCCGGTTTCTCATCTCCATCCCCAGATTTGGGCAAGAAACCCGGTTTCTCATGGCTGGAATATTTTCATCTACCCGCAGAAACAATTGGCACTAATCCGGCTTCGATTTCGTTCAAATAATCAGTTAATCCCGTTTCCACACCTCTTTCTCGGAGAATTTGCAAATCTGTTTCTGCCCAACATTTGCATTCTCGTTCCCAATTTTCTCCCGTTAAACGGGCAACCACAAACTTCGGATCCCTGATGCGTTTTTTTGGATCTGGTTCGGTTCGGATAGAACGCAATCGATGTGATTCTAAGCAGGGATCAAAATTTAATTCAGTCTTAATCTCATCTAAAATTCGTTGTTCTTCTTCATTTAATGGCAGAAATCCATTCAGAACCCATGCCTCTCGCTTGCCATTCGCTGTCCCGATCGCAATTTCTAATTTCGGGCTTTGATTAAGGTGTTGCCGTCTTGCTTGTTCCAGACCTTCTCTCCGTTCCGGTTCATTATCTAAATCGCGAATAAATACGACCGCTTTAATATCTCGCGTTCTTTGCAAAAACCGCACTAAATTTAGAACTTTAATTGCTCTGGCAGCATCAGGTTTTAATGGCTCTCTTGCCTGGGTTTCTCTACTTCTTTTATACTTGGGAATACGCAAGAGTGAGGTTTGCTCAAAATCACCGATAATTTTCTCAATATCTCGCCAACAAGAATGATCGGTATTTTCCTGTAAGCCACTCCAGCAAAAACTATATTGCAAATATTCCGGTTCTAGCCAATCAATTTTTTCTACCAAAATGCGTTCCGCTAACTTGGTAGCGATATCTGCATCTGCCCGACTTTCCCCGATGACAATAAACTCAATCATTGACTGCTCCTTACCCAATCTTCACCCACTGAATCCCAAAACTCACCAGTCATTAAAGATTCTATTGCCCATTCCATATCGGGATGTTCGTCTAAGCGTTTAGCAACAGTAAAACCAGTCTGGCTATTATGTAAAACATGGACTTGAGAAGGCTGCAACTCATCCACAATATATGAGGAATGAGTGGAAAAAATAATCTGCAAATTTGGATTATCTGCAATAATTTCTTTTAAAGCATTCATTAATTCTCTTTGAGCATAAGGATGCAGACCTTGTTCCAGATCGTCCAATAACACTAGATTCGGTTGATTCGGATTCATCAATACCGTAAGCAGCCCCAAAGTCAGCATCGTTCCTTCACTAATTGCATGACCGGGAATTCGTTCGCCACTATTCATATCTAGGACAACTTCTTTACCCATAAGTTCTTGGGTTTCTTGATAAGGAATCGATGATTGGTCATCAACTTTAATAGTCCGCTGACGATTGACCGTAACTTTGGCTAGTTGGAATCCGACTTTTTCTACACCTGGTACAATTCGTTTCAACATTTCTTGTAATTTTTCAAAGTTATCAGGATCCGCGTCACGTAGATAATCTAGGGTAGGTGCTAGACCTGAACCATCGTACTCAACTCGTGGTTTGATGTCCTCACTCAAAGCAGGTTTAGCGAGATTATTGGCGATTAATTTTAGGTAAACTGCATATCTTAGTGCCGGAGATATTGGATATGGCGCATCCTTTAGAGAACTTGACCATCCCTGTTGACAATTCTCTGAATCTTGATCTATTTTCCATGATGCGATCGGCTGCCAATAACTATCACTTTTTTTATCGCTTATTTTCTGCCAACGATAGGCAGCTTCCCAATACTGGGGATTTTGATATCCCCAGAAACCATTGACAGTCACAGACATCGATTCTGCTGTAATTCTTGTAAGATGTTCAGGGTGTCTTTCATACTGGAAAACTTTGCTAAAGGGCGTGTTCGCTAACAGACACAGATAATGTAATGCTTGCAAGACTGATGTTTTTCCTGAACTGTTTTGTCCCACCAATGCGTGTAAGCGGGAATCATCTAAAGTGAGTTCGGTTAGTTGATGACTTTTGAAGTTTTCCAGAGTTATTTTTTTCAGCATATTTCACCATTTTATAAAAGTTACGCAGCAACCAAGAAGCAGTGGACAAGAAACCGGGTTTCTATGACAATTTTGGCTTAAACGCGAAAATTTGGGCAAGAAACCCGGTTTCTCAGCCTAGGCAATAGAGCCCCGTTTGCGGGCTTCCTTATAAGAAGTACCCACATTGGGCAACCCAGCTTTAATCATAAGCTGTTCTAACAGGGCAAAAAACCGGGCGCGATCGCCTCCCCGAACCACTGCCTGATTATGGGCTTCTGCCAAAGCCACCGGATAGCCATAGCCTTTATTTACCTGGGCCAATATCAGACTAAAAGCCGACTCGCGCATATCGTCATCTTCTGCCACCCAAGCAGGCAGATCGATCCGGGCAATTTCTGGTCCCACATGGACATAACAAAAATAGACCGCGTTTTCTGCCCCGTACAAGTCCAAAATTCTTGCCCTGCTGCGCCATAGGGGACTGCGTTGCCCTGGTTGCAACACCGAAGCCCAAAAGGTAGTATCCCGTAGCGGGTCAAAAATTTGACAAGGGGTTTTATCGTTATAAGCACGATGTACCGTATCCGGAGCGATCGGGCAATGAGTATAACAGTCCGGTTCTGGATAAGGACAAGCTTGCAACCGCAGAAAACTCAAAGACTCACTACTGCGAGACGCACTCAAATAGCCCACCAAAGGCACCCGACAACGGCGCATTTCCTCCCAAGCGGCAAAAATAATCGATAAAATAATGTCGCGGGCATCATTGGGCAACGGTTCCAGCACCCAATAAATCAACGAACCATCTACCATTGCCAACATGGGCATCGCGGTTTTTTCGGGTTTCAGTCCAGTTCTCACCGCCGTCGCCAACTCTGCTAAAGCCTTTGCCTCTGCTGCCGTTCGGCGGTGTCCCATCCATTCCTCAGTTTTAATGCCCCATTGCCGCGACACATATAAATCTTCCGGGCGATAAAATACTTCTGGAATACTATCTAATAATGGATGACGACTTTCCCCATAGTGCAACACCACCCGCCCAATATTAATTAGATAACAATAGGCAATTTCATGGTGGCTGGGGGCAATTTGCGATCCATCGGTGGCCAAAATTGTATGCACTTTCGGCGGGACTGCGATCGCCGGACGAATATGCAGGGGTTCCACGGGGACGGGCGGGGAAAATACCATGCGATCGCACAAACTTTCCCGGCGTTTAATCAACTCTGCCTGCCGCCACTGGGCTTTATCCAAGAGTTTTTGGGCAACTTCCAACCGTTGCCGGGATGCTTCCGCCTCCTTCTGCAAATGCTGACTAATTCCCTGCATTTGCTTGGCTAATTGGGTTAAATCTAGCATGATGTTCGATCGAGTCATCAAGACTTTATGACTATTTATAACTATTTATAACTATTTATAAATATTTTGGCTCTTTTCGCTGACCAGGAAGCTGAATCTACAATACACGATCCGCTGATTTTTCTTCCAAAGTAGTTTTATGACTCTCCAGATTAGATCGTCAGGTTGATGATATTTGCCGATCTTGGGTAGCTAGAGGCACCAATTTTTTATCGGCTTCTTTCGCTGACTTATTTCAATATGTAAAGTTTTTTAAACAACTCCCACGATCCCAAAATAATCAGTTAAAATCGACCAGGCATATATGCGCCTGGGTCGAGCTAGGTTGCATTCAAAAAAATGCAAAATTTGTGCTTTTTTTGACATTAGGGATCCTTGTTACTAACGCAATTTAACCTAGTTCATTTTTTACTCCGGATCCGGTTATATTAATCAATATTAGTCGATCTATTCATGGGTGAAGATGGTGGATGATGAACCTGTATATTTAATAGATCAAATGGCCTAATCTAAAGCAAGGAGTTTTATGGTTCGATTTAACTAAATCAAATAAGCATAGAAATAGATTTGATGGTTCGGGAAATTTATCCGATCGAAAAGAGGCGATTTTCCCAGTCTAGTCATTGATTATTCGAGATAAATTGACTAGCATAATAATTTCTGTTGATCCACAAACACCTATTGGTCATATCGGCAAATTAAATTTCTTGAAATATGTCAGGATTCCTTATATGCTAAAAAATCCGCTAAAAAATCCCTACCGAGGAATTATATTAATTGGATTGTTCCTGCGGTTATTATGGGCGATCGCAGTTCCCGTAGTCCCCGTATCCGATAGCAATGCTTACGATGTGTTTGCCCAAAACTTGGCCAAGGGCAACGGCTTTGGCTGGGGCGTCAACGAATTAACCGCATACTGGCCGCCGGGAACTTCATTTATCTATGCGATATTTTACAAAATACTGGGTCATAGTTACTGGCCAATTATTCTTTTCAACCTCTTGGTAGCGGCTGGAACCATCTGGGTTACGATGTATTTAGCCGAAAAGTGGTTCGATCGCCGCATTGCTATTTTAACTGGTTTTATCCTAGCATTTTGGCCTGCCCAAATCCAGTTTACCACCGTCTTAGCCAGCGAATTAATCTTTACTATTTTACTTATGGTAGGTTTGTGGCTATGGCTGGAAGAAAAATTTACTCTGCGATCGCGAGCCATTGGCGTAGGAGTGATTATGGCAGCAGCTTGCTATGTCAGACCCACTGCCTTATTAATTCCTTTCCTGCTATTATTTTTTCGCGTCATCAAAACCAGAGAAATCTTTAAAACCGTTACAGCGACCCTGGTCATGTTTCTAATCATGGCCATAATTATTGCCCCCTGGTCGTATCGCAATACCCAACTTTTCGGACAATTTACCTTGCTTTCAACTAATTCCGGTGCCGTATTATGGATGGGCAACAATCCCAATTCTACCGGCGGATATATGCAATTACCAGAAGAAGTAGAGGGAATGAATCAAGCCCAAAAAAATCAATACTTAAAGTCTCTGGCTAGAGAGCATATCAAAGAAAAACCCCTACTATTTATTCAACGTTGCATCATCAGGCTAATTGACACCCATAATCGGGAAAGTATTGGCGTGGCTTGGAATGAAAAAGGCTTAGTTTCTCGTTATGGTTCCGGCATTTTATTGCCCCTAAAGATTATTAACCAATTATATTGGCTGCCCGCTTTAGGTTTGGGATTAATCGGCATTGTCATCTTAGGAAAACAATATGGATGGTTGACCATGCTGACTCATCCAACCGTGGTAATATGGGGCTACTTGGCTGGAGTTCATGCAGTAATTATTTCCCAAGACCGTTATCATTTTCCCAGTGTCCCCATGATTGCCATATTAGCGGCATTAGCTCTAGCTTACGGGTTGGATCTAAAAGCAAAATTGCCGCAAGGGGAATCAGTGAATCAAGAATAATTTTGCCAGAAAAATATTAATAGAAATGAATCATGGTTTGATTTATTTCTATTAATATAACTCTAGCGCTAATTTTTAACTAATTAATGGTATATTTTAGGAGAAGCCAAAATGAATCAACAACTAATCTCTATTATCAATAGCTACCCCCTAATCCTGCCTCGTTTGTACAATTACCTCAGAATTCTGATCTTACCTTTAGAAGAAATTGCTAAATTTGTCCCAACATCGGGAAATATTGTGGATGTGGGATGCGGTTATGGTCTGTTGGATATGTACCTAGCCAAAATAGGCTCGAATCGAAATGTGATTGGTAGCGAATTAAATGGCAAAAGAGTGAGAATCGCTCAAACAATTTCCCAAAATATCCCCAATGTCAAATTTTTTGAGAAAAACTTACTCGCAGAAAGTGATGTGGCCAATGTCGATCAAATTGACTGTATAATTCTGATGGATTTACTGCATCATGTGACTTATGAACAACAAGATGAGTTAATTAAAACCATCCATAATATTCTGCCCCAAGGCGGCAAACTGGTGATTAAAGATATGGACGATCGCCCCGCGTTTAAATATTACTGGAACTTAGTTCACGATAAGTTAATGACCAAGTTTGATAAATTGCATTTTATTGGCGCCAATAATTTGACAAAAAAAATAGAGCAAATGGGCTTTGCCGTGCAATTATCAACCAAGTTTAACCATCCCCTATACGCTCATTATTTGCTCGTATGCGAAAAAGAATAAAAAAAGCATAAAATAGGCAAATTTCCGGTAATGGTAATAATTAGCCAAATCCCATTGAATCCATGAATACAATTGATGCTTTCAAGATGAATCAAGATGAAAATTGCAGCATATTTAAAGGCGCTACGACCAAGACAATGGACAAAAAATCTGATCGTTTTTGCTGCTCCACTGTTTGCGTTTAGTATTAATCAGCAATCCCTCCTGGGTAGCTTGCTGGCACTAGGGTTGTTTTGTGCCGCATCAAGTAGTTTCTATTTACTCAATGATATTGCCGATGTAGAAGCAGACCGACGCCATCCCGTAAAATGTAATCGACCTATTGCGGCTGGTTTAGTGAAGATTCCCGTAGCGATCGCTATGGCAGTAATTCTGTTAGGAGGTGCCTTAATCTTAGGCTGGTTGCGATCGCCTTTATTGGGCGCAACCATCTTATCCTACGCCATCCTGCAAATTGCTTACAACCTCAAGCTAAAACACACAGTAATTCTTGATGTCATGGCGATCGCTGCTGGGTTCGTCCTGCGTGCTTGTGCTGGGGCAGCAGCCACGGGAATTGTTTTATCTCCTTGGTTTATGTTATGTACCGCGATGCTGGCGTTATTTTTAGGCATAGAAAAGCGCAAAGCCGAACTACGATTACTCAGAATTAAAGGCGGAAAAACCCGCGCCGTATTGCGACGTTATTCATTAAGTTTGTTGCTCCGCATGGAAAGTGTCGTCACCAACGGAGCGATTATTACCTATGCGATTTGGAGCGCTGGCCCGATTGTCAAGGGAGCATCAACTCCTTGGATGATGTTAACATTACCCTTTGTGCTTTATGGAATGTTTCGTTATCAATTACTCAGTGACCCTAGAGAAATTTCTACTATCGACGAACATCAGGCGGAAACAGGTGGGGAAACCGAGCGCCCCGAAGAAGTCTTATTAAAAGACTTCCCGATTAGATTAACGGTTTTAAGTTGGGTAATGACCACTTTTATCATTATGTATTTAAACCGCCAGGGAATCATTACATAATTGTCGATTTCGACCCATGAAAGCAAAAACCAATTAAATCAACCATGAGGAAAAATCAGTTTCCCCGAAAATCATCTCCGATAGTGGCTGCCATTGAGCTTGATTTATTGATCGATCGCGGCATCAAAGGGATTATCCTGGATTTAGATAATACCATCGTTTCCGAAGACGATCGCTATTTATCTCCCGAAGCAGAAGCATGGATTCAGAAAGCTAAATTACAAGGACTGAAGTTTTTTATCTTATCCAATGGTAAACGGCGTTATCGAGTCAAAACCTGGTCGGCAAGACTGGATATTCCGGCCATTAGTCCCGCGAAAAAGCCCTTTCCTTTTGCTTTTCTTAAAGCTTTCGCCCAAATGCAACTGAAAGCAAAGCAAGTTTTAGTCATCGGAGATAGTCTGCATACGGATATAATCGGTGCATGGATCGTCGGTTGTCCGAGTATTCAAGTAGCCAGTTTGCCTCACCCTCCTCGCTGGTGGGAAAAATTAATCGGCAAATGGGTTCAAAAACCATATCCATCAAACTATGAACTTTGGCAAATGGATCAAATCTATGAAAATATTGAGCATAATTAGAGTTGTCTCATGGTAAATAATTTAATTTTTAGCCTGTTTATCCTGCTGGCCGTTGGACTGAATACTGGCGGTCAAGTTCTCTTAAAAATGGGAACGGGTCAAAATCCCTTGAATCTTTACTTAATTGGTGGATTGGGGCTGTATGCGATCGGTACAGTCTTTTATATTTTAGTTCTTGGTAAGTTTAATTTATCCGTCGCCTATCCCACGGTGATTGGATTAACTTTGATCGCGACAACTGTATCCGGTATGTTTTTTTTACAGGAGAAAGTTACTTTTATTCAATGGATGGGAATTGGTTTAACGATCGGGGGAATTTCCGCCATATCCTTGGGAAAAATTTTGTAATTTTGTAATATAGAGGTTATTATCGTGATTACAGAGGTTTTCTGGATTCCCGCATTCGCGGGAATGACAGTTTTTTTTGTACTTGATAAATCTGAGAAGTGCTATAAATAATCAACAGAAATAACAAAAACCGGGTTTTTTAGGGAAAACCACCCGGTTTCTTGTTGTTTATTGGATTAGGGCCAATTAGATAAATCGGCAGCAAATTCCGCCAGAGAAATTAGGTGAATTCCCGGATTTTCCTGGGCTAAAAGGCGATCGCTTTCGGTGTTATATCCCCAATCCGCTAAATATAGTTTCACCGTAGTTAAGTCTGGTTGTTGTTGCACCGATCGCAAAGTATTCACCCGATCTTCCACAAACCAAACCACTGGTTCACTCTGACTCTGACTAATTAATTCCCGGAGAATTTGATGTTTCGGTCGTTGACATTCTTTACCAAAAATTTCTGTTGCCCCTAAATCAACCCCTTGTTGCTGTAAGAGTTGTTTGACAAATCGACCCTCTTTGGTGGTAATAATCACCGTTTCTATGGGAGAGGCGATCGCAATTTTCAAAGTTTCCAGCACTCCCGGATAAAAGCGATGCAAACTCAACCAGCCGGATAAATCTTCCGCGATCCATTTATCTCGGTTTTGGTCTAATTTTTTCCCCAGTTCCCCTGGGTTTAAATGTTCTTGTTCGACAATTCTTTGGGCAACGGAATGCCAATCCGCTAAAATTTCCGACTCAGACATTCCCAGAAGCAGCGATCGCATCAAAACCGGCATTTCCCAGCCCGTTTCGATCGTCGGTCGCAACCGGGCAAAACTCGGTTCCAACCCTTCCGGGGGATGTACGGGCGATTCGCTCTTCGCCCCTACTGGTTGCCAAATTTGACAATAAGTCCGCCAAGTCGATTGGAAATATTCCAGCATTCCATCACAGAGGACACCATCAAAATCAAGGGCTAGAATCGTTGGCAAAGGTTTGGAAGACATAAATAAGCGATCGCATAAATTGCAGCATCCTCAATTCTGCCATAGATCGCCATAGCCATAGATCGCAAAAAGGGTGGACATCATGCCCACCCTTTGCGAGTAAATCACTGAACCCTGAAGGCAAACGCCTCATGCTTAACTTATTTTAGTTTAACTAACTGGGGCGGAAGGATTCGAACCTCCGAAATGCCTGGACCAAAACCAGGTGCCTTACCGCTTGGCGACGCCCCATTGACTCAGCCTTAAATATAATAACATCTTACCACCGGAATTTGTCAACCCCTTGGGCAAAAATTTTTTTTCATCGATCCGAAGCTGACGATTCACGGGCAATTCGCGGCTTCTCTACCCCTACTCCAGAGGCGAAAAATCTGCCGGAGTGAATCGTAAATCCTCCCCATGTCACCCAACTGGGGGCGCCACTCTTTCTTCTCTGGATCCCTCCCCTGCCCACATCAATTCGACGAACCAGGTAAAATGAATATAGGGAATCTAGGCACCCGTCCGATCGCCCCGAAAAATTAAACAATTTTTGATAATTTGCTGATTCTATCAGCGTCACTTAAAACCATAGAGTAATTTTGAAAATATTCTTAAGGCTCATTGTCAGGCAATGCGGCTTTAATTTATTGAGAAAACTTACCGATTTACCCACTTTTGCCCGTGGCTAATCACCACTTAATTTATTTTATTATATTATAATAAAAGGAAAGACCGTTTACCGTCTAAAACATCGGCCATGCCCTCAATTGCCCGCAAGAACCTATTTGAAGACCTGCCGCGTTTCCTCGTTGCTCAAGCGGGGATCATGTTTGCGGTTAGCTTAATTACCATTCAAACCGGAATCTTGCAAGGAGTGATTCGCTCGATCGCCCTATTGATTGACTACTCAAAAGCCGATATCTGGGTCGGTTCCCAAAACACTGCTTCCTTAGAATTAACCTTGCAAATTCCATATGAGCGCTTTACCCAAGCCAAAGAAGTCGAAGGAGTAGAGTTAGCCGAACCCGTGATTTTCAATGGGGGCAGTTGGCGATCTTTTTCCGGGCAAATCAATCATGTCCGAGTCATCGGATTCAATCCTGACAGCCAACTCTTTGTCCCTGGTGAGATTACCAAAGGAAATCTCAGTTCCCTTAAAGAACCGTACACCTTCTTTATCGATCGAAAAAACACTCGGTCTCTGAATGCGGAATGGATTGGCGATCGGGTAGAAATGGGCATATTTCAAGCCAGACTGGTGGGGTTTACCCGAAATACCCAGTCAATCATATCCAGTCCTTTTGTTTTCACGTCTTTAGAAAATGCCCATGCGATCGTCACCTCACCCATGACCGAAGAACCGTCTAAATTATTGGCACCGGATCCCGAACCCTTAGAATCTGACGATCTGATTACTTATGTCTTAATTCGGGCAAAACCCGGACAAGACCTAGAAGAACTCAAACAAAGACTGGAAAAAGCTTTACCATACAGTCGAGCATTTACCAAGGCCGAATTTGCCCAAATGACTCGCACCTACTGGCAAAAGCGCACTGGCATCGGCTTTGTCTTGGGACTGGGGGCAGTTGTTGGTGTCATCGTGGGCATCGTGGTAGTTGGTCAAATCCTTTATTCTTCTGTGGCTGACCACCTCAAAGAATTTGGAACTCTTAAAGCAATGGGTGCATCGAATTACATGATTTATAGTGTCATTATCGAACAATCCCTCTGGATGGCGGTACTCGGTTATATTCCCGGTATGGCACTCTGTTTCGCGGTCAAAGCTTGGGCATTCGCGGCACAAGGACTGGTCATTTTAATTGTCCCGAGCACCGCTGCCGGTGTTTTTGGTATTACCGTGTTGATGTGTGTCGGTTCCGCCTTATTTGCTATTCAAAAAGTGAATCGCGTGGATCCAGCAATTGTTTTTAAAGCTTAACTTGCAATAATTCTGGTGGCATATCTTACGGATCGAGTATTTTCTCTGGCGAAGAATGTTCATAACCATGAACCCGGTTCTCGATCGACAGCCACACGAAGGCGAAAAACCGAGATTACCATATCGGTACTTGGCATTGGGACAACACGATCCGTTCACTTTGGTGCTTCCTCACACCACTGGCCGTATAACCCTTATCAATACAAATAAATTGGGAATGATTGCTTCTTCTATTACCATCGATCAGTCTTATCGCAATATACTCATTCCAGTGGCTGAAGCTACCCAGGAAATGGCAACTGCGAAAACCATTGCCTTGAAAGCCCGGGGTGTCAAAATGGTTTATCAATCCGGTTCGGGGTACTATGAAGCCCTCAAAGGAGTTGACCTGGATGTGCATCGCGGTGATATTGAACTGTTAATGGGTCCTTCTGGTTCAGGGAAAACCACCTTACTTTCAATTTTGGCAGGCTTGTTAACTCCTTCGGTGGGACAAGTCACTATCCTCGGACAAGACATTACCCGAATGTCTCGGTCTAAGCTTTCCAAGTTTCGTCGGGACAATATTGGTTTCATTTTTCAGGGGTTTAACTTATTTCCCGCCCTCACTGCGGCTGAGAATGTGGAAATGGCACTAAAAGTGAAAGGAATTGGCGGGCGCCAAGCCCGAACCCAGGCGGAAAATTTACTCGAACAAGTCGGGTTAGCGGATAAAGCCAAACTCCGCCCTAGGGATCTTTCTGGAGGTCAAAAACAACGGGTGGCGATCGCGCGTGCTCTAGCTGGACATCCTCAGTTCATCATGGCTGATGAACCCACTGCTGCCCTCGACTCCCACAGCGGTCATGCCGTAATTGAACTGCTGCGTAAGCTTGCCAAAGAAGAGGGTTGCACTGTGCTGATGGTGACTCACGACCCTCGGATCCTGGATGTGGCCGATCGCATTCTTTATCTGGAAGATGGTATTTTAACCCCCCAAAGTCCTCGGTAAAGTCCTCGGTAGCGATCGCGGTGCGATCGCCTTTCTTGGGCATCAGCGGGAATTGAGAAACCAGGTTTCTTTTCTGTTGGCGATCGTTAACTCTGATGTCCGCAGAAGAAACCCGGTTTCTTTGTTTCGGGGGGTCTTTACACAAGTATTTATATTGTAGGGTGGGCAAAATTCCACCATCATATATGGTAGGGTGGGTAAAATTTTTTGCCCACCCTACGAATCTTAGGGGCTGTTGGATGATTTTTTGTAAATTATCTTATCATATATAGGACTTACGCATAAACGCTATTCGTAGGGTGTGTTAGCGAAGCGTAACGCACCAAGACCCCAGATATAGAGTCGTTGCGTAAGTCCTAATATAAACCAAATAATTTGTCAATAATTTTTGCCAAAAAAGTTAGCAAAAATTTTTGAATTTTTTCAGATCGAATACGGAAATAGACTTAACAGATTCAAGCCTATTTTTTGGCCGATCGCTTTTTATTCTTTGGCTCATTTTCTGGGCTATCGGGTTTTTTGGGTTTACCCGCTTTTTGCCAGATTTCCAGACACCAGAAAATCAACTCAACAAGTTGAACCAACAGCCACACCCCTTGAACCAGGATTTCCCAAGCAGCGCGTAAGATTACCTGGAATGGCCACAATAATATCTTAAGTTTTTTCTGTTTAATCTCTCTTTTGATGGCTGTTAAAGCTGATTTAATTCTGGCTTTGAGTTCAGCAATTACCCAAATTAAGAGTTCTAAAATTTGAATGGTTAGCCAAAAAGTTAACACGAGCATTTGCCAAAGTTGTCCTCCTAACCATTGGAGAACAACTTTTAGCCAATGCCGAAGATTTTGCCCTGTTCTCACGGAAACTCCGATGCAAATTATTGAACCTTACCGATTGATTTGCCCGGTAATTACTGAGAATTACCTGATGGTTGCAATTGCCGCAAACTTGCTTGGGCTGGTTGATAGTTGGGATTAATTTTTAAGGCTGCCTGAAATTCCGCGATCGCCTGTGGGGATTGCCCTTGTTTTTGATACAATAAGCCTAAACCATAATGAGCCAAAGTATGAGAACTTGCGGGGATTCCCATCATGTCTGGTAAATTCAGTGCCAGTTGATAAGCAGACATTGCCTCTTCAATTCTATCGAGTTTACGGAGTACATCTCCCACATTTGTATAAGGTGCCGCTAGGTTAGGATTGCGTTGAATTCCTTGCATATAAACAGCCCCCGCTTCATTCAATTTTCCCTGTTCAGCTAGTGCTAAACCTAAGTTATTGTAAGCAGCTATCAAGTTGCGATCGCGTTGAATTGCTTGGGTAAAAACCGCGATCGCTTCATCTAATTTTTGCTGGTTCATCAACGCCAATCCTAAATTATTATAAACCCCTGGATCTGCGGGACGACTTTGGCTCATCTGTCGCCAAATTAATTCCGCTTGAGCATGATTTCCCGCATTAGAGGCATCAAGACCCTGTTGCCAAAGTTGATCCAGGGATTGGGCCGCGATCGCCGTAGGGGTGAATGTGAGAGATAAGGTTAACAAAAGTCGGTAGAGTTGTCGCATAATCAGAATTTGATGTAAGTTGATCTGGAGTCTCGGTGACTCATCTCTATTGTAATATAATTGTTTTAATCAAGATTAATACAATTATCTAGGGGCGCAAGCATTGCGCCCCTACAATCTCTGGTGATTTGGCATCTGTAGGGGCGCAATGCTTGCGCCCAAATTAACCTCGAAATCGTAGCAATAATTTTTGGAATTAGTATAATAGTAGGGACACGGCAATGCCGTGTCCCTACGAGTAAGCAAGGGGACAAAAATAATTGCATCCCAACGGAATTTATATAACATTAAGGACGCGGCAATGCCGTAAATGGCTGTAGGGGCAAAGCATTCCGGCGGATAAATTATTGCTGAAAATATTAAATTAATTACCGGAATGCTTTGCCCTCCTCCTACAGCAAGGGCGAAGCATTCCGGTAGATAAATTGTCGTTTATATATTAAATCAACCGCCGGAATGCTTTGCCCCTACAAAATAAAAATTTATCCCAATTTTTGAAATTGGTAGGGACACGGCAATGCCGTGTCCCTACGGGCAATTTACTTTGGAATTTATATAACATTAAGGACAGGGCATTGCCTTGTCCTTACGGACAATTTACCGCTGAAGGCTGGCGAGATTTCTTTGGGCTGACTGAAAATTTGGATCGATTTCTAAAGCTTGCTCAAACTGTTGCCGCGCTTCGGATAATTTTCCCTGCAATTTTAAGGTTTCGCCTAAATCATTGTAGGCTTGAGGCAGTCTTGGTCTGAGTAAAACTAGCTCTCGAAATGCGGTTTCTGCTTCGGAAAGATTGCCTTGTTGTCTGAGCAGTAACCCCAAGTTTCCATAGGCGCCAGCATTATTCGGATTTATTTGAGTTGCCCGACGATAAGCGGCGATCGCTTCGGTAATTTTTCCGGTTTGACTATAAGCTATGCCTAAATGATAATAGGCGAATCCTTCATTGGGATCTAATTCAATGGCTTTTTGATAAGCCGCGATCGCTTCATCCAATTGTCCCCGAGCATTCCAAGTAATTCCTAACCCTAGATATGCTTGCGGTAAATTGGGATTAATTTCCAGTATTTGCTGATAAGCTGCCAGGGCTTCATTTAATTGCCCTTGTTGTCTCAAGGCATTGCCTAAATTATAATAAGCGGAGGTATGATTGGGGTCTAATTTTAAGCCTTCTCGGTAAGCGACAATTGCTTCTGGCATTCGGCCAAGATTATACAGCGCATTACCGAGATTTAAATAAGCCCCTGCATGATTTGGGGCTAATTCTAAAGCTTGCTGATAAGCCGCGATCGCCTCTTCAATTTTGGTGCTGTTATACAAAGCATTGCCCAGATTATAGTAAGCTGCGGCATAATTTGGATCTTGGGCAATGGCTTGGCGATAAGTGGCGATCGCTTCATCTAATTCCCCTTTTCGTTTCAGGGCATTGCCTAAGTTATTATAAGCCCGAGCATGATTTGGGTCTTGGGCAATGGCTTGGCGATAATTCGCGATCGCTTCATCTAATTCCCCCAAATTATAGAGCGCATTGCCTAAGTTATAATAACCGGGGGCATAATTCGGGTCTAGTTTAATCGTTTCCCGATAAGCGGCGATCGCTTGGTCAATTTTCTTTTGGGAATAAAGGGTATTGCCCAAATTATAATAAGCGATCGCATGATTCGGATTTAGTTCAATGGCTTGACGCCACAGCGCCTCAGCTTGTAAATAATTTCCGGCTTCTTGCGCGACTTTCCCTTGTTCTAATAAACTTTCAAGGGATGAATTTTCCGGTAAAATTTCTCTGGATTGAGCCATCACTCCTTGGGGACTTGCCCCCAAAGAGAGGGTTAATAGCAGAATTAAACATCGGCGAAACATAATCAGATTTTTGTGTGATAGAGGAGCGGTGAAATTTGAGAACAGCGCGATCGGCTGCCTCATTTTTATCATAATTTACAACCGATCCCCGGTCATCTCAGGAAATCCGATCTCGTCGATACAGCAGATTCCATACTTATGAATTGTTGTAGGGACCTGGGCCAGCCGTGTCTTATGAATTGTTGTAGGGACACGGCAATGCCGTGTCCCTACGAGGGTCGATCGATAAGTAGGGACACGGCCCGCCATCTTATCCGCTGCCAATCCGCCATATTATCCGCTGCCAATCCGCCATATTATCCGCTGCCAATCCGCCATATTATCCGCTGCCAATCCGCCATCTTATCCGCTGCCAATCCGCCATCTTATCCGCTGCTAATTCCCTAATGCAAAACCGGGGGTAAATCGATTTTTTTCGGATCGACAAATTTACCATCAAAGTTCATGGCTTGATTGCCAAAAGTGCGGGCTTTCGCTAGTTCTTTTCGCAGGTTAGCGCGATCGTAATTATCATTAATTCCCCCTAGAATATAAATTAATAATTTAGCGGCTAAATCCCGACCGGCAACTAATATCCGTTTGCGATTGGGATCGTAAAGTACCCCATACCAAATAGACTGGGGATTTTCCATGCCACTAAAGCCCCCATCCGCATCAAAGCGGGCTAATTTTTCAAATAATTTTTCTAGAGATAATTTTTTTTCATAGACTAAAATGCCCATTGCTTGAGCAAAGGCAACTTGACCCACGGGACGGAAAAGAAAATTTCCTTCGCCCCCGCCTTTTTCGTGGCTGAATCGCCGCATTCTGGGGGTTTCGGTTTCATATTCTAGGCGTTCATAACTTAATAAGCGGCTTAAATAGTCGAAAAATTGGCTAAATTCCTTGAATCCGGCGGCGATTTCGTCGTCTTCTGGGCGCATGGGAATTAACCCTTTATTGTCTGAGGGTTTCCAACTGGGAAAACGAGCGGATAAGTAACGCTCAGACATATCTTTGAGGGCTTGTAAGGTGGTTAAAACGGTGGATTTGCTGGCGACGGTGGCGCTGTCCCAATTAACGCGAGGTTTGCGATATTTGGCTTCTTTAAATAGAGGATGTTGCACGGCAATTTTCCGGGCGACAATGGAAAATCCGTCATCTTCATTTAATACGGCTAATTGTCCTTTGCTGAGGTTGACCGCCATGAGGTTGACATGGACAAAAATAGACCGGATTCTTAAGCGGGCTTCTTCGCGAGTTTCCCCTTTGACTACTGCGGGGATAAATTCGATGCCGATTTTTTCTTTGGCTAAAGTTTGCACGTGGCTGGGGTCTACTTGATATTGCTTTTGTAGGTCTTCGATGGTGATGTGATGACCGATCGCTTTTTTCTGTTTGTTGTAGCCCTGGAGTTTGCCGGTTTTGATTAGTTGCATTAAACCCTGAACCCCCATGAGTCGATGTTGACCGTCGAGGGTAAATAGGGAAACACGGTCGCTGATTTCCAAGAGTCCCACGGTGCCATCTTTGTCTAAGGGGGTGAAGTCCGCAGCAGACTCGCGGGCTCGACCTTGTTCGTCCCATTCGTCTGCTTGGGGGTCGTCTACCCAGTCGGCGCTGAGGACCACCAGGACGGCGGGGAATTTGTGGGCTTTGCGGGCAACCAGGTACACCGCAAGGGCTGCTTGCCGCGACCAGTCCAGAGGTCTTTGGAGGATTTCATCGATGGTTTCTTCGTCCCGGATTACGTTGTCGGTTTCTGGGTCGAATTTTTTGCGGAACAGGGGCAGTTGCGAGGCGAAGCGCACCCGACTATCTAGCCATTCTAAGGTTACGGATCCAATGAAGGCTTCGGTGCTGCCCATTTGGGTTTGCTGGACGAGGAGGCGATCGCTTCTGGAAAGATGGCGATCTAATAGGAGGGCTAGGGCTTCTCGGTCTTGTCGATCTTGTTCGAGAATTTGGCTGGCAATGTTGGGGGGGTGTTTGGGGTCGCTGTTCATAGTGGGAGGAGTGAAATTTGTAACGTTTTTTAAAATCGCTGTTTAATATGGTACGATATTTTTGTTGTTTTTAAAAAATTCTGCGCCCTGAATAAAAACTACCTAGGGCGAAAATTTTTATGCACATTTTGATTTTTTTGTCAATATTTTAGGGTGTAGCTATGTTTCAGACTAAAAAAAATTTAGTCTGCGATCGATTACATCCATCTTAATTCGCTTTTAGCTGCTTTAACTGCATCTGAAATCGCACCAGCACCCCATGCTATGTTTAAAGTTGTTTCATTATTTTTTGTATTCAGTCTTACGACATTTCTATGCCAAATAGGATTATTTCTCGACCAATCTAATTTAGTAATCTGTAAAACCTTAGAAAAATTAAATCGAGATTGATTATCATCATAGGTACAATATAACAAACGACCTAAAATTTCTATTCCAACACTGACTCCTAGCAAACAATTTTGTTTGAAATCCTTAATTTCTTCAACCGTCAGCTTTTCGACGCTTGTTTGAGAAATATATTGAGTTTGTTTACAGGCTGAAAAAAAATAGTTAAAGCATTCAGATAATTTTTGTGAATATAGATCGACTGCAAAGCCCTCTAAGCTATCGTCTGATTGATCCGTTAAAGCAGAACTGACTGCTCTGGCTATATAATTCGATGTGTAGATTAATTTACTATTTTTGTTTGGTTGTTTGTTAACCTTATCTGTTTTGCCTCGAAACATAGAAACTTGTTCTATTAAATTTTTAATGATTCCACTTCTCGCAGATGATGAACTAAATGACAAGAGTAATGAGCGCTCAACAGGTTTGGCTTCAGCTAAATCTTTAAAATCAGTTTGACATTGCTGAAACCGATCCTCTAAAATAACAGTGATTGGTAAATTTTGATCGGCAACAAGATGGTTTTGACCATTTTTAATCAATTCTGTAATAGCCTTAAGTCTATGTTGTCCATCAGTTAAATCTAGTTTAATTCCTTGCGGAACCCGAACAATGCAAAATCCTCTATCTAGTTCATTGACTGTAATCATCTCTGGTGCTACATTCGCCGTTAATGTACCCAGTATCCAGGATTTATTTGATCTCACACGATCAATAATATATTGTTTAATCTCCTCCGCATGACCGGGAATTTCTGGACGGTCTTTACCTGATTCTGGATTATTAGAATTAGCGGGCTTTGCTTGTAATAAATTCGGCAAATCTAAAGCAGGAACATTAATTTGCAACAAAGTTCGTTTACCGTGATGAAAAATCAATCCGGGATAACAACGCTCATTATCTTTAGAGATAAAATATGATTCCATGACAAATTAAAATTTTTCGGTTATAGCTGAACAATGCAAGAATCAAACATATTATACCATATTTTATAGTTGAATAACTACATGACAATATATTTACCATCAAAGGGAGCAACTCAAAAAATGACCACAACCCAAATTTCACTATTTCCATCGCGAACAGTTAGTCAATTAGTTGAAGATATTGAAAAACTTAATGAAGAAATTAAATATTTATACTGCTTGGATGAGATTCCTTGGGTCATTGGTTATTCTGGGGGTAAAGATTCTACGGCAACTTTACAGTTGATTTGGAATGCGATCGCTGAATTGCCTGAAGAAAAACGCCAAAAAAAGATTTATGTAATTACGACCGATACATTAGTTGAAAATCCGATTGTTGCTGCTTGGGTCAAAAAGTCTATAGATAAAATTAAAATTACAGCACAAAAAGAAAATCTACCTTTTGAACCGCATTTATTGCAGCCAGAAGTGTCTCTTACTTATTGGGTTGGTTTAATTGGCAAAGGTTATCCGGCTCCTCGTATGAAATTTCGATGGTGTACTGGACGATTAAAAATTGATCCATCTAATCGATTTGTTCGTAACATTGTTAGAGATAATGGAGAGGTAATTCTAGTTTTAGGAACTCGTAAAGCTGAAAGTTCAGCACGAGCTAAAAGAATGATCAAACTTGAAGAAAAGCGAGTGCGCGATCGCCTAAGTCCAAATGCAAATCTGTTGAACTCTCTAGTTTATAGCCCAATTGAAGATTGGCGCACTGATGAAGTTTGGCTATATCTCATGCAATGGGAAAATCCCTGGGGACATAGCAATAAAGATTTATTTTCTATGTATCGCGGTGCTACTGCGGATAATGAATGTCCTTTAGTAGTAGATACCTCAACCCCCAGTTGTGGTAGTTCTCGGTTTGGTTGCTGGGTTTGCACCTTAGTAGACAGCGATAAATCGTTAAACGCTATGATCCAAAATGATGAGGAAAAAGAATGGTTACAACCTTTGGTTGATTTTCGTCTCGAATTAGATGTTATGAGAGATTACGATAAGAGAGATTTTCGCCGGATCTGGGGTGCGGTTCAACTCTTTGAGCGCAATGTTGATGGTGAAATTTCTGTAGAACCTATTCCTGGGCCATATAAAAAAGAATATCGAGAATATTTGCTTAAAAAACTTCTGACAGCACAAACGCAAATTCGCGCAACAGCCCCGGAAGATATGAGGGATATTACCCTGATTTCTGATGAGGAACTCAGCGAAATTCGCCGGATCTGGGTTGAGGAAAAACACGAGTTAGATGACAGTTTGCCCAAAATCTATGAAGAAGTCACCGGGCAACCTTTTAATGACCCGCGAGTAGCTGTCAGCAAAAAACTTTTAGGCAGCGATGAGTGGGAACTGCTGAAAGAAATGTGCTTTGAAGACCCGATGTATCTAGAACTAATGTCAAAACTCATTGGTACAGAATCTCACTATTATGTGAAAAGGCGCGGCATTTTTGAAGCGTTGGATAGTTGCTTTGAAAGTAGTTCTCGCGATCGAGATGATGCGATCGGCAATGCACATTTACAGCGGGATTTAAAGATTGCCGCAGGGGGCGGGGTTGTTGATGAGGTGAAACAGCTTGAGTTAGATACTTGGTCGATCAATAAGTATGGAAAGCAAGCAGCGGATCAATTGGATGATGATGATTAATTTGGGCAACAGATAAGTAGGTGAACATAATTAATTGCACTTTTCGTTCCCCGCCGTAAATCCTTGGATTCCCGCCTTCGCGGGAATGACAGTTTTTCTTCTGATATGGTCTTTGGTGCATTTATTTCTGCCCACCTGCTTATATCACTGATTCCCAACCCATAACCACATATATAATTAACTATGATTCTCACTGAACTTGTATTAGAAAACTTTGGCCCCTACGCGGGCAAACAAGTTATCAATTTTCACCCGGAGTCGGAAGCTGGTGAAACCCGCCCCATTATCCTATTTGGTGGCATGAATGGGGGCGGAAAAACTACCCTGATGGATGCAATTCGCCTCGCTTTATATGGGTCGCGGGCCCAATGTTCTACGCGGGGAAATTTGAGTTATGGAGATTTTTTGTCTCAATGCGTTAACCGTCAATCTCCCTTTACGGATAAAAGCCGCTTGGAGTTGGCTTTTAAACATATCGATCGCGATCGCTGGGTGGAGTTAAGAATTGTCCGCTATTGGACGAAAAGCCCCAAAGACGGCAAAGACATTTTAGGGATTTTAGAGTGGGATGAAATTCAGCAAGATTATTGGAAAGAAGATTATTTAACCGAGACTTGGGACGAGTATATTGAAAATCTCCTGCCCCTGGGAATTTCTAATTTATTCTTATTTGACGGTGAACAGGTCAAAGAGTTAGCAGAACAAGAAGTCCCGCCCCCAGTGGTGGTAGATGCGATCGAGGCGTTGTTAGGTTTAGAGTTAATCGAAAGGCTATCGATTGATATCGATATTTTAGTTAAGCGAAAACAAAAGAAGCTGGCGAATTTTCAGCAAAAAGTAAATTTAGATGAAATTGACGCAAGACTGAAAAAATATCGCGCTGAGTTAGAGGCAGCTAAGGAAGAAGAAGCTGCCCAGAAAATTCAGTTAGAAAAAGCCGAAAAGAAAGCCAAAGAAGCCAGCGATCGCTTTCTCTCGGAAGGGGGTAAAATTGCCTCCAGAGAAGCGGAACTCGACCGCCAAAAAGCCGAATTAGAAGAAAATATTGAGCGATCGCGGCAAGTTTTAAGAGACTTAGCAGCGGAAAAGTTACCGTTAGGATTAATTCAACGGTTGCTGGTGGCTGCCCGCGTCCAAGCAGACCGAGAAATCAAGCGGCAACAAGCCCAAAGTGCTCAAACTCTAGTCCAACAAACAAGCGATCGCCTCTTAGATTATATCAAAAACTTGGGCTTAAAACCAGACCAAATAAAAAAAATTGACCAATTTTTAGGGGCAGAAAACCAACAACTTTTAGACCAAATTGGGTCAGAGGAAAATGTCTGGTTAAATGCCAATGAAAAAGCCCTAGAAAGTCTGACTATTTTAGTCCACTCTGATTTAGGCGATCGCGTCAAAACTGCCCAAAGTATTCGCAGCGAAATCGACCGGCTATTGCACCAAGTTGAGGCGATCGATAAACAATTAGCGGTTGCCCCACCGCCGGAAATTTACGAACAGTTAAAAACCGGCGTCGAGAAAACCCAAACCGCATTTGTCAAAGCCAGAATTAACTATGAAAACGCCCAGCGTCTCGTCGCCCAACTGGAAGCAGAAATTAACAAAGCCAAAAAAGAATTAGGCAACTATGTAGATCATACCATCGAACGGCAACAAGATGAACATACAATTAAAACAGCGGCCAAAGTCCAAGAAACTTTAAGGCTATTCCGGGAAAAATTAACCATCAAAAAACTCAGTAAACTAGAAAAAGAAGTCACCGACTGTTTCCGCTATTTACTGCATAAATCCGACTTAGTTCACCGGGTTGCCATTGACACCAAAACCTTCAGCCTTTCTTTGTTCGATCTTCAAGGGGAACCTGTACCCAAACACCGGATTTCTGCCGGGGAAAAACAACTATTAGCGATCGCCTTTCTTTGGGGACTTGCGCGAGTTTCGGGCCGACAGCTACCCGTTGCCATTGACACCCCTTTAGGTCGTCTCGACTCCGAACACCGGCAAAACCTAATTCAACGTTATTTTCCCTCTGCTTCCCATCAAGTAATTCTCCTATCCACGGATACGGAATTGGGCAAAGAAGAGGTCAAACAACTCCGCAAACAAAAAGCGATCGCCCGTGAATATCTCCTCAAATATGATGGAGACACCCGCCAAACCAACATTGAACCCGGTTATTTTTGGTAAAATAAACGGCAGTTAAAAATAAAAATAGGTGGGCTTTTGCCCACCCTACAAAAAAACATTAAAATATGGAACCACCAGTCAAACAAATTAAACTCTCACAAAGCGCCAAAGACCAACTTGTCAAACTCAAACGCTATACCAAAATTGACCAATGGAATATTCTTTGTCGCTGGGCATTTTGTCGATCGCTTGCGGAACCTTCTATTCCCTCACCCATTCCCATTCCTTTAGATAGTAATGTAGAAATTACTTGGCAAGTATTTGGGGGAGAAATGGCGGATATTTTCACCATTGCCTTAAAACAGCGTTGCCAACAAGACGGGTTAGGAACCGATCCCGAAACCCTGGCAACGCAATTTCGCCTACATTTACATCGGGGTATTGGCTATCTCGCTGGAGATCAGAATATTAAACGAATTGAAAATTTAATTGATATTGCAATTACCCCCAAAGAATAATATGTAGGGTATGTAGGGTGGGCAAATTTTGCCCACCCAACAACCAACAACCAACAATCAACAACCAACAATCAACAACCAACTTTTATTTTTTTCTAGCTATATGTAGAATAACTTCAATTCTTCCATCTTTTGAATATCGCTTAATGAATATAAGCGTTCATTACAAGACAGACAAACGAGAACATCAATTTTTAAAGTAGCTGTATGATTGCCCCCTTGGACAACTTCAGAGACATTACGTTCCGCAACCTCTCCACCGCAGATGGGACAACATTCTACTAAGTTTTTTTTGACTTTCGTTTTTTTCTAGTTATAGCTATATGTAGGTGAACATAATTAATTGCACTTTTCGTTCCCCGCCGATAGGCTGTGGATTCCCGTCGGAGTTTACCCCCGCGAAGGCCGCCATCGGCGGGTATGACAGATAATTAATTGCACTTTTCGTTCCCCGCCGATAGGCTGTGGATTCCCGTCGGAGTTTACCCCCGCGAAGGCCGCCATCGGCGGGAATGACAGTTTTTCTTGTGATATGGTCTGTAGTGCATTTATTTCTGCCCAACTACTTATATGTAGGGTGGGCAAATTTTGCCCACCCTACCACCAACAACGAACAACCAACAACCAACAACCAACAACCAACAACCAACAATCAACAACCAACAACCAACAACCAACAACGAACAACGAACAACCAACAACCAACAACCAACAACCAACAACCAACAACCAACAACCAACAACCAACAACCAACGAACAACCAATAACTAACTTATGGATACAAACCGCGATCGCTCAAAGCTTCGGCAACGCGACCCACGCCCAACATATAGGCAGCGCGACGCATAGGAACACTCATTTTCCGCGCATTTTCGCTAACTTTTTGATAGGCTTTCACCATCAAACCTTCCATTTCCCGGTTCACCCGGTCTTCATCCCAAAATACATAGGACTGACCTTGCACCCATTCCAGATAGCTAACCACCACACCGCCCGCATTCGCCAGAATATCCGGCAACACCATAACTCCGCGAGAATGTAGCATTTGGTCTGCCACCAAAGTCACCGGGCCATTCGCCGCTTCCGCCACAATTTTTGCTTGGATGCGATCGCAATTATCCTCAGTAATTTGGTCTTCCAACGCTGCCGGAACCAACACATCACAAGGCAGGTTTAGCAATTCTTCATTAGTAATCCGTTGCGCCCCCATAAAACCAGCGAGACTGCCTCGGTTATGGGCCGCATAGTCCATCACGGCGGGAATATCCAAGCCATTGGGGTCAAAAAGTCCCCCAGACACATCAGAAACCGCCAAAATTTTCGCGCCTTCTTCATACATCAAATAGGCTGTCGCATTGCCCACTTTGCCGAACCCTTGGATCGCCACCGTCACATCTTTATATGATTGTCCTCGTTCCGCCAAAGCTTCGCGAACCACGATCGTCACCCCGCGTCCGGTAGCCAACTTACGACCCTTGGAACCGCCAATAGACAAGGGTTTTCCCGTGACCACTCCCGGCACCGCATAACCCTTATTCATCGAATAAGTATCCATCATCCAGGCCATTTCCCGTTCGGAGGTGCCGATATCGGGGGCGGGAATATCAATTGATGGGCCAATATCTTTAACTAATTCGCTGGTATAGCGGCGGGTAATTCTCTCCAATTCCCGGACACTATATTGATTCGGGTCAATGGCAATGCCCCCTTTCGCCCCACCGTAGGGAATTCCCAGCAATGCACATTTCCAAGTCATCAACATTGCCAGAGATGAGACTTCTTCCAGGGTGACAGCGGGATGATAGCGAATGCCCCCTTTGTACGGGCCAAGCACGTCGCAATGTTGAACTCGATGCCCCGCTAAAACTTGCACTTCCCCGTTGTCCAGTTGCACCGGAATAGCCACTGTAATCACCTTGCGGGGCTGTTCCAACATCCGCAATATGTTCGGATCCATTTGCAAATCTATCGCTGCTTGTCCCAAGTAGCTACAAGTGCGAGCCATTGGACAAATATACGCAGGAGACGGGGCCGCATTGGGGACTGTTTTTGTTAAAAGCATAGTTTGCTAAACCTTGATGAGAAGTTTTAAATAGACAAGAGTGCTTTCATAAGTAGACGAGCAGAAATAAATGCACCGCAGACCATATCAGAAGAAAAACTGTCATTCCCGCGAATGCGGGAATCCACAGCTTATCGGCGGGGAACGAAAAGTGCAATTAATTATGTTCACCTACTTAATGGATTGATCCCCCCAACCCCCCTTAAAAAGTGGGGCTTTTTAGAATTTTTCGCTCTTGTCTAATCAGTTGCTATACTTTTAGCTTAACTCAAAATGTCAAAAAATGATGACATTAGTATAAATCGTAACAATTCATCATCAAGTTGTATGTATTGGCTCAAAATGTCCGTAGAAATACGGATGAATCCAAAAATGTTGGGATTTGTCCTGGGAAGAAGCGATCGCCCAAAATAAGTATTAATACTCAAATGATTAACAATGGGGTTAACCACGATCCCTATTTAGTTTTTGTCTAAATTTAGCCGGTTTCCCTTAATTCAATCATAGCCTGAAAATCAAAAAACGGGTTGCTTTTGCTTTCCTGGGAAGCGATCGCGGCTAATTTGCGCCAAATCAATCCCCGGACACCGCAATGCCTTGTCCTGGTTTTTGCCCCAAGTCTCTTGGTTAGTCCGAAGTCGCATTAAGAAAAGCGCGATCGCTTTTCTGGGGAATAGTCAAATCCACAATAATCGGCAAATGATCTGACCCCACCGGATCGCCAACGCGACTATTTTGCACCTGAATATCCGGGCTGACCAAACAATGGTCAATGGGAATATAAAAAATCGGTAATTTCTTGTACCATGTGGGCTGCACCCCAAAACCAGCGCGAGCATTTCGCATTCCCGTAATTGCCACAAAATCTTTATAATAAGGAGACCACATCGTAATATTTAAATCCCCGAAAACGATTTTCGGCGTAGTGATTGTTTGCAGATAGCCGCTGATTTCTGCTAATTGTTTATTCCGCCCCTTCTCCAGACCGAAACTGATCGGTGGAAAAGTATGAGTGCCGATAACGCTCAGTTTTTCTCCGCCCACCGCGACCTGAGCCACAATACTGACAATTCCCTTAACTCCAAACTCTTGAAAAACCCCATTTTCTAGGGGAAACTTGCTATATAAAGCGATGCCATGATAATTATCCTGGGGATAGGATAAAGCATAAGGCAGAATATCTTTTAGCTCTTCTAATGCAGACGACCAGGTATCATTCACTTCCATAAATAAGGCCAAGTCTGGCTGTTCTTCGCGTACCAAAGATATGACGCGATCGTAGTTTTTATTCGTCCGAAGCACGTTGGCGGATAAAACCCGCAGATTTTGGGCAGCGATGCTGGGGTTATTGTCCGGTACTGGCAGATACCAAGGCAGAATTTCAGCGAGATTAATCACTAGGCAAAAAGCACAAATTGCTAGACCGATTTTTGACTGGCGGGCTAACAATAAAAACAGACCCATGATCCCCACAGACACAATCAAATATTGCAGGCGAAAATGGGAAGTGAGTTCTAAGAAAAGGTGCCAGCGGCCAAAATAACCGGCTAGAGAAAAAAGGGTACAACCGGCAATGGCAATAATTAAGGCAATTTCCCGGATATTTTTGATATCTTTTGGGTTAAATTTGGAGTGACTCATAAAGCAATATTGGTTCAGAATACTCTTAATAGTCAATAGACAATAGACAATAGACAATAGACAATAGACAATAGACAATAGACAATAGACAATAGACACCGCATTGCGGTGTCCAAAAAATACTACGCTTTCAGCACCACCGGGTCTTGAAAACAGGGAAAATTCACCACATCCCCAGGGGTTTTTTCCGAAGGATTCAGAGTCGGATCGATCGCACCAGCAATTTGCAGGGCTTTTGCCACTAACTCAGAACAAAATAGGTTAGAAAACTCTGGCTGATTGCTTAATCCCAACTCATCAAACCAATCAATTGCCGCATTATAAATTTGCAGATAATCATAGCGAACTTTCTTGTTATGAGTTTCGCGTAACCACGCTTCCATTTCCGCTTGTTTCTCTGGATGCAGGGGATTTTTTAAACCTAACCAATAAACCGAGCCATTATAAACTTCAATTCGCTTAGAAAGCCAGTGCATTTGCATCCCTTTAATCGCTTGTTTTCCCCGGGCATCTAAGACATTGGTTTCTAAGGTAGATTCAATGATTAATATACTATCTCCAAACCCACTACCCAGGTCAGCTTTAACCACAATTCCTACATGAGAATACGGAGATTTAGTTGCCCATTTGATCACATTAGAAAATCCCGCATTACCAGAAAAAGCAATTACATCGCCAGTTTGCATCTGCGATCGATATTGTTCATAACTTGCTAAATTACTCTCAATTCTGGGAATTATATGTTCTTCAGATGGCTGAATAACTCTTGATTCAGGCAAAATTGCGGGGGGGTTTGCCTCGGTTACAGGTTCGGGGTTAAATAACTCTAAAAGTCGGTTAAAAAATAGCTGAACATAACCCCATAGTCCCGATGGTTCTTGTGGTTTGCTAAAGTCCATTGGTTTGAGGACTACGGGTTCCCCAAAACAACCAAATTTTACCACATCATCCGGGGTTTTTTCTGAGGGATTCAGATTCGGATCGATGACTCCGGCAATTCGCATGGCTTTGGCAACTAATTCAGAACAAAATAGGGTAGAAAAATCTTGCCGACTCGTCCATCCTAGTCGATCGAACCAATCAATTGCCGCTCCATAAATTTGTAAGTAATCATAAGGCACTTTTTGGTTATGAGTGTCTCTTAACCAGGCTTCCATTTTGGCTTTGTTTTCTGGAGCCATTGGGGTGGTAAGCTCTAACCAGTACAATGACCCATTGTAGGATTCAATGCGTTTAGAAAGCCAGTGCATTTGCACTCCCTTAATCGCTTGTTTGTTGTTAGCATCTAATAATTGAGTTTCTAGGGTCGATTCCACAACTAATATGCTATCCCCGAAACCATTGCCTAGGTCTGCTTTTAAGACAATGCCCACATGAGAATAGTGAGATTTGGTTGCCCACTTAATCACATTAGAAAATCCCGCATTCCCGGAGAAAGCAATTAGGTCTCCGGTTTTCATCTGCGATCGATACTGCTCATAAGTCTGGACAATACTCGGATTTCTGCTCATAATAATTTTAATGATGCTGACAAAAGGCTATTTTAATTTTTTTAAAGTCGAATCAGTAATAATTTTTATTAAATTTCTTTAAGCAACGAGGCTGGTTTATTTGCTCGATCGCTCACGACCCCCATGAGGTAAGGGTTCAGCCCTGACGCGATCGCGCCTTTGCTTTACTCTGGAGGCTAAAGCCACAATAGAACACAATTCCGCGAGATTCGTAACGATAACCTACTAATATTCATAATTATTATAAAAGCTTTTTTAGTCCGTTTTAACTATTGATGATTTCGCCGGGAAAAATATGTTATATTAATTGCCAGCCTGTGGTGCGTTACGGCTGGCATAAAAGTTAATTGTTTATGTCAAAGTTATCTGCCAGCCTAACACACCCTACACCCTACACCCTACACCCTCCGCATGGTGCGTTACGGCTGGCATAAAAGTTAATTGTTTATATCACAGTTATCTGCCAGCCTAACACACCCTACATTTTGCTACATTTGTGCAGATTGTGGTGCGTTACGGCTGGCATAAAAGTTAATTGTTTATGTCAAATTTATCTGCCAGCCTAACACACCCTACATTTTGCTACATTTGTGCAGATTGTGGTGCGTTACGGCTGGCATAAAAGTTAATTGTTTATATCACAGTTATCTGCCAGCCTAACACACCCTACATTTTGCTACATTTGTGCAGATTGTGGTGCGTTACGGCTGGCATAAAAGTTAATTGTTTATGTCAAATTTATCTGCCAGCCTAACACACCCTACATTTTGCTACATTTGTGCAGATTGTGGTGCGTTACGGCTGGCATAAAAGTTAATTGTTTATATCACAGTTATCTGCCAGCCTAACACACCCTACATTTTGCTACATTTTGCTACTAGGCTATCTAGAAATTCTCCCGATTCGCGATCGCAGTCTGCATTTTTTCCAATACTTCTGCTACGGAAATAGTGCCTAATTCCCCATTAGCACGAGTGCGAATACTGAGGGAATTGGCCTCAACTTCTTTGGCACCAACTACCGCCATCACGGGAATTTTTAGCTTTTCCGCATTGCGAATTAACTTGCCCAAGCGATCGCCGCTTTTATCCACTTCGGCGCGAATTCCTAACCCTTGCATTTGCTTAACCACGTCGTGAGCAAAGGGCAAATATTCATCGCTGACCGGCAACAAACGGGCTTGAATTGGGGCTAACCAGAGCGGAAAATCGCCGGTATATTCTTCAATTAAAATCCCGATTAAGCGTTCCAAAGACCCAAATGGGGCACGATGAATCATTACCGGACGTTGCCGAGAACCATCGGCGGCGGTATATTCTAAACCAAATCGTTCGGGCAAATTATAATCTACTTGCACCGTGCCTAATTGCCATTCGCGATCGAGGGCATCCCGGAAAATAAAGTCTAATTTTGGCCCATAAAATGCCGCTTCCCCTGGGGCTTCAAAATATGACATTCCCTTGGTATTCATCGCATGACGAATGGCATTTTCTGCCCGATCCCAAGCTTCGTCAGAACCGATATATTTGTCAGAATCGCGATCGCGGGTACTCAACCGGGCCTTAAACTGACGCAAGTTCAAACTCTCGAACACGGATAAAATCAAATCAACTACTTGGAGAAATTCGGTTTCCAGTTGATCCGGAGTGACAAATAAGTGGGAGTCGTCTTGGGTAAAGCCCCGTACCCGCGTTAAACCGCCTAATTCTCCCGATTGTTCATAGCGGTAAACTGTGCCAAATTCCGCTAACCGCATGGGCAAATCCCGATAAGACCGCAATTCACTCTTATATATTTGAATATGGAAGGGGCAGTTCATCGGTTTGAGGACAAAACCTTGTTCGGCGATCGCGGCTTCTTCGTCTTCCGCCATCATCGGGAACATATCCTGTTTATAATTTTGCCAATGTCCCGAAGTTTTGAATAAATCTACACGGGCAATATGGGGACTGACCACCGACAAATAACCGCGTTTCAGTTGTTCTTGTTTGAGGAAATCTTCCAAAAGCGATCGCAAAATCGTCCCTTTTGGCGTCCACATTGGCAAACCAGGACCGACAGAATCAGAGAAAATAAATAAGCCTAATTCTTTGCCTAATTTACGATGGTCCCGTTTCAGGGCTTCTTCCTTGCGGCGGTGATATTCTTGTAATTGCTCTGGAGTTTCCCAAGCGGTGCCATAAATCCGCTGTAACTGTTGCTTATTCGCATCCCCACGCCAATAAGCCCCCGCCACACTTTCCAGGGCGATCGCTTTTGGGTTCAGTTCGGCGGTACTTTCCACATGGGGACCCGCGCATAAATCCCACCATTCGTCACCCAGGTGGTAGAGGGTAATCGGTTCTTTTAAATCCGCGAGAATTTCTAACTTATATGGCTCGTTAATTGCTTCAATTCGGCGTTGGGCTTCTTCCCGGCTGACTTCTTCCCTAATGACCGGCAATTTTTTCTTAATAATCTTGGTCATTTCTTGTTTGATCGCCTTCAGGTCAGCTTCCGTGAAGGCTTCGGGATTGTCAAAATCATAATAGAAACCGTAATCAATCCAAGGCCCAATGGTGACTTGGGCCTGGGGAAATAGCTTTTGCACCGCCATTGCCATCACGTGAGACGTGGTGTGGCGAATTTTCTTGAGTTGCTCAGACTCGCTGGTGCGCGGTAAATAGAGCATTTCGGGCTGTTCTGTTTTGCCTGAAGATGAAGACATATCCGAATCAATCGATCAATATATGTGCCCATTTATTATCTCACAGACAGAAACCGGGTTTGTTTAATTAATCTCGGTGTTGATGGAAATGCGATCGCATAAACCCGGTTTCCCATCTCAGGTTTTTTATTTCAGGAAGCGATCGCATTTCATTCTGGCTTTTATCCTCTCGGTTGATTAGTTTTCATTTAGTTTTGATTAGGATTAGCACCGGACTGATTTTTAGCCACTGTTTTTACTAACTCAAGGTCTAGCCCTAGACTTTGTGCGATACGTTCTACAGTCAATCCCGCTTCTAATAATAAGGGGATACTTTCTAGCTTGCCTTCTAGCTTGCCTTCTACCTTATAGTCCGCTGCTACATCTTGAAAATAGCGGGTCTTTTTTAAATCCTCTAAACCAAACATTGCTTCTAACTCCTTGTACGGGCGATTCGCGAATCGCCCCTACTGCGGTAATTTGTAGATCGAGATTATCTCTATCAATTATACAACATACAACCAAAAATAAAATCCTAAAAAAACTAATATTAATCGAATTTAAATTAAGTTAATATTTTTTTATGCCAGCATTGCGGCACAAAAAAATAATCTATAAAAAATCGATATATAATGTTAGATGATTCCTTTAAAAGAGTATAAAAGCGAAATCATCGCCCATCATCAGGAGCGGCCAAAAATATGACAGCAATTTTAGCGACCCAACCCAGTACCAAGCCCACCAGCGAATCAACCAGCGAATCAACCCCGGAAATCATTTATCCTAGTTCAGATGGTAAACCCGTGGCAGAAACTTACGACCACTTATATGCAATTATGATGACCTTAGAAGTATTAAGACAATACCTCACAGGTCAACAAGCCACCGTATTAGGCAACCAATTTCTTTACTACTCCCAAGGATTTCCCAAACTACGCATCGCCCCAGATGTGATGGTAATTTTTGACGTACAACCTGGAGGCAGAGATAACTATAAAATCTGGGAAGAAGGACAAGTTCCGGCGGTAATTTTTGAAATTACTTCTCCGGGGACAAAAGATCGAGATCTAATTTCCAAAAAAGACTTGTATGCCCAATTAGAGGTGAAAGAATACTGGTTATTTGACCCCAAAGGACAATGGATTACCGAAAAATTACAAGGTTATCGGCTTCGGGGAGAAACTTATGAACTGATTACCGATAATCTGAGTGAATCATTAAAACTACGGTTAGCGGTAGAAGATAAATTGATTGGTTTCTATCGCCTTGATACCGGAGAAAAATTGTTAATTCCCTCGGAATTAACCGCAGCACTTGAGCAAGCCCAATCCCAAGCGGAACACGAACGCCAACGAGCGGAACAAGAACGCCAACGGGCAGAACAAGAACGCCAACGGGCGGAACAAGAACGCCAATGGGCGGAACAAGAACGCCAACGGCGGGAAGAAATTGAAGCCCAATTAGCTCGCTATCGGCAACAATTTGGCGAATTACCTGAGTAGAAAATCTGGTGGGCTAAAAGCCCACTTTTTTTATTTAAAATTAAGCAATTTAAGTTCAAAAAATGATAAAATTGCTGATAAAAAATATTCGCAATCTTAAGATTAATTATATAGTCCAAAGGGCTAATGCTTGGCAATGGCGCGGTTCGAGACAGCAATTTATAAATAATAAGTAAATATAAATAATAAGTAAATAATTAAGGAAACAATGAAAAAATAACCTGATTTTATTTAATCGGCCAGCCTAAATAAGTTGGTTGCTGATAAATTCGCTGTAAGGTATTGATATCTCGCGGGGAAATTGGCGGCGAATTTCTCACTTGAGCCAAATACATCACATCGGTTTCTAGGGGGCTATGTCCCCAAATTCCCAAGGCATGACCAAGTTCATGTTTTGCCGCTGATTGAATATAGGAACCTGTTTGAGTGGGACTCAGTAAAATAGTAAATTTATGAGCTAAAATTCCTGTTAATTCTTCTGGTGAATTATCTGATTTTTCCTGAGATATATGATATAATTGATAATGGGCTTCCGCCGATCGCGCTGGCAGAATTTCCCCGGTTTCTGAAAGCCGTAGACCGGGGCGACGCCGCCAAATGGCGATATCGGCGGTTTCTGGATCGTCAATGATTTTTAAGGGAAAGTAAACGCTCCATTCCGCAACGGCTTGGGAGACAAAAGTCACCCAGGTTTGCAGACTTTTGCCTTCAAAAGTTTCTAACTGTTCCGGTGTTGGGGTTTGAATATAGACGGTGACGGGAAATTGCGACCAAATCAGATAGCCTACGGATGAAATCGATTCAATTTCTGAGAAATAATCGCCGCTGGAGTCTTGCCACTGCTGTAAGGTTTCTGGCAAAGGATGCGGTTTGGGCAGGATATTTTCTGCGTCTGATGCTGCCTCTGATGCAGTTTTTGGTAAATGGTTTATTAGGTTGGTTTGAATGGGTGAATTGTTGAATGAATTTTTGGCGATGATGGGATCGGTTGTCAAGATTACAGACAAAAAAGTTAACCAAGTCAAAATTGCTATAACTAGGGGTTGCCTCAAGGTTTTCGGTAAGTTAGTTTTTTTCATTCACAATTCAACTGAAAGTTTAACGGGGTTTGACAACTAAAGCCGATGAAGATGTCTCTGGATTTGGCCACCATAAATATAGGAGATAGCCCGATCGCTACTGAAAGAAGGCTGGCTAAAGCAATGACAAAAATTTGCTCTTTCGGGGGCTGTGCAGTGAATCCTAATCCACGATCGGCGGATAAAATTTTTCCATCAGACGGTTCAGATTTGGGGAAAGTTTCGTTACAGAGTTGCGTCAGATTCGTGGTTTTAACTTGGGCAAGACTTTGCAGAATTTCCCGATCGCTGTAATGCTTTTGGCGGGGTTTGTCTGAATTGCCTAAGCGTGGACTCATGGAATTTAGGGACATAACGGTTTTCCTCTGCTCTGATAATCTTATTTTCACCCCTAGGGGTACATTTCACCGTGATATCCATTGGCAACGGGAGTGAATTTTACCCCATCCAGGGATGATAGGGATCGAAGTGCAGAGGTGACAGGGCGATCGCTCTTGATGCGATCGAGATCAATGCGATCGCGATCGAGCCAAAAAATACCCCCTCACCACAACGGCAAAGGGGAAATCTTTTCTCTGGAACTGCCCAGTTTTGTCACCAAAGGGGTCAAACTCCCAGGGCCAGTAAAGCGATCGCTTTAACCAAGCCAACCGGCACTGAGAATAATCGTCAAACCCATAAACAGGATGGCAAAGGTCCAAGTAACCCGATTTAAGGTAGTTTCGGCGCTTTTGCTGCTGGTAAAAAGTTGGGCTTGTCCGCCAATTCCACCAATGCCATCACCTTTGGGGCTATGTAGCAGAACCAAGACCATCAGCCCAAATGCCGAAATCGTCCAAATCACTTCTAGAAGAGAGTTAACCGTCATGGAGAAAACCTAACGAAATTTATGTTTATGAAAACCCGGGGCGATCGCATTATACGATTATGGGAAGATTATGGGGAAGCGATCGCATGATTCCCGGCGGGATCGATCTAGACACAACCTAGACAGATAAGGGGACAGGTTGACGTGGGGGCATTATTTCCACCTCAGCCGCTTCAATTAAAGATCGACCTGTCATTTCTGGCGGTTGGGGGATTTGCAAAATATCCAGGATGGTGGGAGCAATATCTGCCAGACAGCCGTTTTCTCGGAGTTTGACTTGGTTGCCATGTCCAGAGATTTTCACCCCTTCTCCTTCGATCAGGATGAAGGGCACGGGATTGGTGGTGTGGGCTGTCCAGGGTTGACCGTTTTCATCCCACATTAACTCCGCATTGCCGTGGTCAGCGGTGGCCAGTACCGTACCGCCCACTTTGCCGATCGCCTCTAGTAGCCTTCCCAGACAACGGTCTACGGTTTCCACCGCTTTAATCGCCGCATCCATCATTCCCGTGTGACCCACCATGTCTGCGTTGGCATAGTTCATCACCACTAAGGAATAGATGCCTTTTTGCATAGCAGCGATCGCCGTATCGGTGACTGCTTCGGCGGACATTTCTGGCTGCTGGTCATAAGTAGCCACCATTGGGGACGGAACGAGTTCGCGGTCTTCCCCCTCAAAGGGTTCTTCTAAACCGCCATTAAAGAAATAAGTCACATGAGCATATTTTTCCGTTTCCGCCGTGCGTAGCTGACGCAGACCGCGATCGGCAATCACTTGGCCTAAAATATTGTTCAAGTTCTGCGGTTCAAAGGCGACCATCACCGGCAAATCGTGATCGTATTGGGTGAAGGTGGCAAATGATAGGGGTTGAATTTGCTCCCGTTCAAAGCCGTTAAAATTAGGGGTCATAAACGCCCAAGACAGTTGTCTGGAGCGATCGGGCCGGAAGTTGTAGAAAATAATTCCGTCTCCCGGTTCTACTGCCCCATTGGTAATCCGGGTGGGGTTGATAAACTCATCGGTGATATCTTCGGCGTAAGATGCTTTGAGGACTTCAGCCGCCGACATTCCATTGCCAGGTCCATCAATGGTTAAGACATCGTAAGCCCGTTTGACCCGATCCCAACGGCGATCGCGATCCATTGCATAATAACGACCCGTAATTGTGGCAATTTTACCGACGCCTATCTCCGCGATCGCCCGATCGATTTGTCCAATATATGAAACCCCAGAATTCGGGTTCGTATCCCGTCCATCGGTGATCGCGTGAATGCAGACATCAGAAATGTTTTCCGCTTTGGCTAGTCGGAGCAATCCGAACAGGTGGCTCAAATGGGAATGCACGCCGCCATCGGAACATAAGCCAATTAAATGCAGTTTGCCCTGGCGCGATCGCACTTCAGCGCATAATTTCACCAATGCGGGGTTTTGTAGCAGAGAACCATCCTCCACCGCATCGGTGATTCGCATTAACTCTTGTTTAACGACTCTTCCCGCACCGATATTGATATGACCCACTTCGGAATTTCCCATTTGACCTGCGGGCAAACCCACTGCTTTTCCCGAAGTATGAATTAAGGTTCGGGGATAGGTTTCCCAAAGGCTATCCATCACCGGAGTATGACCAGTGGCAATAGCGTTTCCATCTTTTGATTCGCGGTAGCCCCAGCCATCTAAAATAATTAGCACTACCGGCGATCGAAATCCTTTTGGCATAATCAAGTCACCTTTCGGTTGAATTCTTGCTCATTAATGATAACAAAATCCGCGACCGTTCTCTCACAAACAGCAATCAGCCGCGAAATCTCTAATTATTCTAACGATCTAACACCGTCAAGGAGAGAAAATCTCAAAATCTTAAATTGATTTCTCAGAAACTATACAACGATTTATAATCTCTTTATTCATCCTATCATAATTATCCTCATATAGCAATGGTTTTTATCAAGAAATCATCACAGTTCAACCAATAATCGATCGCCCGCGATTATTTTAGTATAATAATATCGTTAAAAAAAGAAAAAAATAGTCAGCGATCGTTATGAAAGTATCTCGACCTAATAGCCAACCCCTATCTCCAGCGGAATTAACAGACCTAGATAAGCTGAAACGGCTGATTGAAAAAGCCACCGCTGATGGAATGGTTTCTCAAGATGAAATGGACTCAATTAAAACTTTTATGCAGTCTGATGGGAAAGTCACACCCGAAGAGTTAGATTTATGTCAAAAATTAATTTGGCGTAAAATTCAATCGGGAGAATTAGAATATGAATGGGAATCAAATTAAATAGCCAGCCAATCGCCACGGATTAGACAATTCTGGCAAACTTCCAAAAAGCCCCCCTTAAAAAGGGGGGTTGGGGGGATTGATATATTGATTTTGCCAGAATTGTCTAATCCGTGGTGATATTAATTAATTAAACATCGATCGCTACATCTCGTAAAAAGTAAAAGCGATCGCTATTTGGGCCATGATTCCCAGGAATCCGGCCTAAATATCCGGCAAAATAAGAAGAAAGTTCTAGTAAAATTTGGTATAATTGTTGTTGGTCTAAATTTTCGGGAGGATTTGAGTAGGGATAAGCCCCATAAATCGTTTGCAGTCCAATAAATTTATCATTGGTTTTGCTGAGATGATTTTTCACCAGTTGGACTATATGCGATCGCACCTTAAGTTGTTGTTTCACTCGATCGATATATTGGGCGATCGCCTGGTCACTTTGTCCGGGTTCCAGGTATTCTTTCAGTTTAAATAAGTCAATGCAACGGGGACATTGACTTTCCAAGGTGACTAATTTTTCCAGGGTTTCGGGGCTAATAATAGACATTTTATGAACCTCTGCGGCTTGTAATAGTTGTTTAGTTGGTTTGCCAGGGCCGATAATCAGTTTGACAGCTTGGTCCCGTAACTTAGAGTCTTGGAGGCGAAGAGTTGCTAAATTTAATAATTGGACTGCGGTATCATTAGGAATACTTTTCCCAGACTTACATTCCCCGACCAAGAGATAAGGGGCAGAACAGAGTAAATCTAATCCTCCTGCGCCACCTTTATGACTATAATCAATCGTAAAGCCTAAAAATTCTAGGCTTTGGCGGACAATATTTTCAAAGTCTGTCCCCGCTTGATAGTTACTTTTGCCCGTATCTTCTGCTTGGCTGCGATATCCTAAATCGGTGATAGTTTTAATCCAGGCTAAATCGGGATTTTCGGGAATAACTGGGGCAGGTTGATTTAAGCCTAAAAACTTTAAAAGTTGCTGATAGAATGAATTAGCCGCCGAGTTGGTGGTGACTAATTGAGTTAATGCAGGGTATAAGCGATCGAACGGTGGAGGTAATGGCGGAATTATCGGGGGCGGTGGGGTGAATGGTTGCCTCGGTTTTCGTTCTTGCAAGTTTTGGTAATATTGGCTAAACTGGTCATCAGTTAATACGGGGCGATCGCTGGATACATTTAACTGGACACTGATAAACTTTTCCCTAGAATTTGTCGGGGCTACGGTGGGATTTTCTAGATGATAGACTCGTAAATAAGCTAAAAAAATATGCCGACGTTGATTCAGGATTGCTTGCAGTCCTGCCGGTGTCCAAATCGTTGCTTCTGATAATGACGCGATTCCCGTAAGGGATCCGCTTCGCGGAATCGCATTTACATCATTCACCATTTCACAGAATTCGCATCTTGCCCATGCTTTAATTAAAACGGTGTCATCATTTAAGCCATGTTCAATATTTTTTTGGGCAGTTTGGGCAGCCTCTAAAAAATCTGCATGATAATATTCCTCTGGGGGCAGTGGATTAAGAGAAATATCCCCAGGGTAAAGAGAAAATTGCCGCCCTGGGTTGAGAAATATTTTGGTAATAATAGCGATGATTTTACCTTCAATTAAAGCATCCACCTCTGGGGCAGGTATCGGTAAGGCGATCGGGATAGAAAAATAGTTACTCATAGAAAATGTTAATAGGTTGATCTATTGTAGGTTGGGTTGAGGAACGAAACCCAACAAAAAGCGGGGTAGGGGCGAAGGATATAGCCTAGCGGCATAGCTTCGCTTACCGGGCAAAGGATTTATCGGATCAAATGGTATCTGCGATTACTCTTATGTCCACAATAGTTGTTCGGTTTTAGATGACAAATCGGCTCTTCCACTGGCTCCCATTCCAATTGATTTGGGTAATTTTTTGGGAGGTTGAGTGAAATAATCGCTTACTAATTCTTGGATAATTTCGGAAATCGATTTTCCAGTTTGATTAGCCAATTCTTGAAGGGTTGCTTCTGTTTCTTCTGGTAAATAAATTGTGGTAGGTTTCATGGGCTTAATCGTTTTTTAGTTAATCTATTGTAGGTTGGGTTTCGTTCCTCAACCCAACAAAAAGCGGGGTAGGGGCGAAGCATTCGGGCAGATTATTTATCGGATAAAGCCAAAAATTTCTTACCCGAATGCTTCGCCCTAGTTGGGTTTCGTCGATGGCGGACCCAACCTACGGTTAATCTCTAGTTTCAATGGTTAGACTATCTTCGCCATAACCAAATAAAGCAATTACCCGTTTAACCAGCTTGACAATTTGATTGGCGGTGAAATTTGTATCAACATAAAATTGACTGTTGCCAATTTGACTAGGGATGCGTAAATCGTCTGAGTTGCGACTGAAATATGGCCATTTCTTTTTGGAGACAACCTGTAAGACTTTCTCAAACTCATTAGCATGGTTTTGGTAAATTAACTCGCAGGATTTCACCAAAAATTCTTTCCAATATTTCACCTCATGCCGTTGATTAGCTAGGGTAAAAGCTTTGATATGTTTACCATTAAAATTATCTAGTTCATCTTCACCAAACCCCGCAGAATTAAGGATTTTCTCGGTCTTTCGTTGCTTTGCACTTTCGCCCTCCTCATTTTCTTGATATCCCAACCCAGGGATACCCTCATATTCTTGTTCCTCCTCTAGTTCATCCTCACCAAACAAATCATCGAGTACATCTTCGGTATCATCATCTTGATCAAAAATACTGACGATTTCCGAAATCATCGAACTCGCACTACTTAAGATTTCTAAAAGCAAAGGATTCTGAATCGTATCAGGTTTGCTAAAGGAAATCACTTGATCTTCAGTCAGATCGTAGTTTTCCCGTTGCTCATTCACAAAATAAAATTCCAGGAGGGGGTTAAGTTCCTCTGGTTTTAAATCAACGCATTCGCCATTGCGGTCTAAAAGCGTTTGCAAATAGCCCCAAGAATGCCAATATTTCTTAATTTTTTTCTGAGCCGATCGCACCAAACAACCACGAGTCAAATCAAAAGTGTCATAGTCAATTAACCGTTGCATTCCAGCGCCCAAGGATAACCCATGAGTGTGTTCCAGCACTGCCACCCCAAGTTTTAATGGTTGACCATTTTCTTGACCCACCACTTTAAAATTAATCCAGCCTTGATTTTTATACTTCGGCGTAATTTCCTCAATAGCCTTAATTTGCACATTGTTTAAGGGTTCGCCACTGGCAGTTTCTCCAGTTAAAGTTTCCCCGATTAAACTTTGAAAACCAAATGCTAAAGCCGCAGCAATTAATTGACTGGTTTCACTATCATCTAAAGTATCTAACGTAGCAGTTTTATTGCTATGTCTGATATTTGTCAACGCCAATTGAAATCGCTCCGCTGGATCCGATGGCAATGGCGGTTTTTCTGGGGCTTTAAAGTTTTTGGCACACCATTGTAAGGCTACTCTAACCGTGGGTTTATTTTGACCATAGGTGAACAATTCACTTTCTTCAAATGGGTAAAGTGGGTGAGGAGGAACTAAGTTTTGTTTTTGATAAAATTCCTGAAGCCATAACTTCACCAATTCTACCAAAGAATCCCCATTGAGAGGCTTAAGTTCCAGGGGTTTTTTGTCGGTATAAGTTGAAAGGCGATCGGGAATTCCTGCTGGCATAACCTTAACTGTGTTCCGCCAAGTATCAGGAATAATCATGGTCAGAATAACTACCCCTTGACCCGTGAGTTCACTTTCTAGGTGATTGTAAAGAGTGCGGACTAAATCAGCAACCACTTGAGGCGCAGTAAACCCAGCATCATTCACTTTTAATGATTCAATTTCATCAAAACAAATAATCACTGGGCTATACACCGTGACCAAGTTTAAAATTTGCAATGCCGTATTTAAAGCATCATTTTCTTTTTGCTCATTGGTTTTGTTGGCATTGGCAGATAAACCCATTTCCTTGGCAGTGGCGGGATCGAGTTCATCCCCGGATAACCATTTAATTGCAAACGGGGCTTTACTTTTGGACAATAGCCATAATAATGCCCGCACAATATAAGGATCGGCTTGGGGTTTGTTTTTGCAGATTTTTTGTTGCAAAAGATCGACTAAATTTTGCCGTTTTGCCAAGGTATGCTGATATGCTTGGTCAAACTTTTTGATCAAATTGGCAGGGGATTGTTTTTTGTGATTCGGATTCAGGGCTTGAAACCCATCATTAGCCAACGCTCCGGCAACTCCCTGCCATTGCATCACCCCTTGACTGCCGGTATAGCTAAGACTTTCGGCTAACGTTTGCTGAAAGTTGTACTTGATCAGATTTAAATCCGTATAAGTGTCTACACTGGCATAGACAAATAAACCCCCACCTTGCTGTTGCAAGTGATGGCGAATGCGACTCAGGAGGTGAGTTTTGCCCACCCCCGGATCGGACACGATCGCCAGAGAAGCCACTTTTTCGTGACTTTTCTCACTGGTTTTGACTTTTTCCAGTGCTTGTAAAATCGTGTCCGAAACTTTTTGGTTCAGGGAGGTCAAATCAGGAAAACCTTTACCCCAAACATTCTGTTCTTTAAAAATTCCGGCATATTTGAAAGGATTGTCCGCTTGGATGGCGGCATTTATGTCTTCTATTGCAGAGACGGGCAAGTTGTCCATAGCGATTCTTATGTGTGAGGAAAACCAGTGAAAACCAGATGTGAGTGAAGAATTTGGGTTAACTGTCTGGGTTAATTGTCTTCATGATCGATGCGCTTGGCGTAATAGCGCAATCCCACATCGGGAATAATCACAGAATCTTCCCGTTTGTCCGGGGTCATATCAGGCATTTCCCCTGCCATCAGTTGAAAAATATCGTTGGCTTGCATTTCGATTAGCCAGTCGGTGAACTGGGAACGAGACACCCGATCGCCTATTTCTCGGCGCAAATGATAAATCGGCACTAAATGATCGTAGTTATAATCGCGGTTCAGTTGGTCATAAACTTCCAGAACCACCTTGGTAAACTGCTGATAAGAAGCGATCGCCTTTACGGATTTTGCGGGTTTAGCCTGAGATTTGGTTGCGTCGGGAGTTCCGGGGGTTGCAGAAGCGGCAACCGTGGACAACCGGGCGCGATCGCGAATCCACTTCAGCAACGCATTCGCCACTTTTGTCCCAATAATACTGCCGGGAAACTCAAACGGGCCGTTTTCTCCCTCACCCAGAGACAACTCCGCACTGGTCAAACTTTCGTCTAGCATCCCCAAACCGCGATCGGTCAAAGATATCTGATTACCTGCCACGGCGATCGCGCCTTTCGCGACCAACTCCTTTAACACCGGATCGTAATCAGCCGATCGCTCATTAGAATTCTTCACCCACTTAATCACTTCGCCCTTCTTCACCGGGTTTTTCGTCGCGTCCAAATCCCACAGTCCTAACAACACCCGAATTTTCGCCTTGGCAATACTATCCCGTAAACCTTGCTTGGCACTTTGTTTGTATGGCATATTTAAATAGCCTAATCTTTGGTATATGTCGATATTATACCAGCCATTATTGTTAGTTAACAATTAAGTTTATTTATAGAAAACTTAAATCAAACCACCGCATAACCCACATTTCTATCCGTATTTTTTCGGAGATAGCGATTCGCCTCCTTTGACCTCCGACTGTAGATAAATCAGTCCTAACTCTTTTCCCTTCATTATTCGGGATGGGTTGATTTTTTATTCAAATAAAAACCCGCTCAAACTTAAGCAGAAATAATATGACATAAAAAATATTTATATATATTCAGTGTTTACATTTGCTGGATTTATGTTTAAATAGGAATATATCGCAATCCGGACAACATTCATGGACTATATGAGTCCTATTCTCCCGTTCTGGGAGAAATAACTTAAGACCGCTATAACAACCTTTAACTACACAAAATTACCCAAAACCATGTTAAACCTCATCAAAATTGGCCAAAAAATCATCGCCACTCAAACCATCTCTAACCATAAACCGTTTAAAGCCTTAAATCCCATGCGGCACTGGCTAAATCAACTGAAAATTGACAATGCAAAAATCGCCCATTTAATCTGTCAGGTCATTCCCACCCAATGTCCCTTTGCCAGAACTATTTCCTTATTGGGTTACAACTTGAAGATTCCGCCATTGTGCAAACTCAATCCCTTGTATGAAGAACTAATTGGTCTACGGTTTCGTGCCCTCTGCTACTTAGCCGATGAATGTCAGGAAGATATCCGTAACTACTGTTAGAAAATTATGGATATTTTTCAGAAAAATTACTATCAAAAACATGGCCAAAATACTCATTTTTGGCTATATTTTTGATAGTAAAATAAAAAATATCTTACTTTGATTAATAAAAATTAGGGATATTATCAAGCATCGAAAAGATACAGCGGAAACCGCTGTTATAAGATACACCAACTTATCGATCGAACCTCCCTCGTAGGGACTTGGGCCAGCCGTGTCCCTACCACACTTCATAAGTATGGAATCTGCTGTAAATAGAACAGAAAAAAACAAAAATTACCGAAAAGCTGGGGCAGACTCGATAAAATTTCTCCGGCTAAAATTAATCCCAATTTCAAAAATTATTGCTACGATTTCGAGGTTAATTTGGGCGCAAGCATTGCGCCCCTACAGATAAATCACCATATATTGTAGGGGCGCTTCGGCTTGCGCCCCAAATGATTGCATATTTAATTAGAAATGGTAGAAAAAATTCTAGTCAGGCGATCGCCCCTAAGCTCTTTGGGGCTTCGCTTCACCCCTAGGCAACTGGCATTCCTCAACCGGGCATCCCAAACCCCCCAAATCAAATTTTAGGACACAACCGGGCAAATCAAAGGATTCTGATAATTCACCGCAACATCGAGCACAACAACCACGTCTGAAAAACTAAGAGGTCGATGTCCTCGATACCAACAGCCTAGATTAAAATATAGATAAGGTGCATATACTCCTTGCCCTAAGCGAAGCAGAAGGGCGGCTCGATTGGCGGCCACCGGTCCCTTTGTCCTCTGCCCCCCTTAAACCCAGGGTTAGCAAATAGGTGTCATCGCCACCATAAGGCCAAACCAAAAAAATTTACTTTAAAATGATGCGTTCTTCACAATAACTATGTCTAAAATTTCTTCTCCCTCTATATCCCGTCGTTCTTCTCGACGTTGGGTTTACCCCTTAATTTCTCTGTTCGTCACATTAGGCTTAATCGGGGGAAACGCGAATATTTCCGCCGCCTTTAATTGGCGAGATTTAATTCTGCCCGGAATTCAAGTCATCCAGTTAACCAGTCTTTCTGATAAACAAGAAGTCGCACTGGGTGGCCAAATTAACGATGAAATCCTCAAGCAAGTTGAGCTATACGACGACCCAGAGATTAACAACTACGTCAAACAAATTGGCGCTAGATTAGTCCCACAGAGCGATCGGCCTAACCTGCCCTTCACCTTTCAAGTCGTCAACGATGACAGCATCAACGCCTTTGCCACAATGGGAGGCTATGTCTATGTTCACACCGGACTCTTAAAAGCCGCCGAAACTGAAGCAGAAGTCGCCGGAGTCATGGCCCATGAAATTGCCCACATCACCAACAAACACGCCCTCAAACAAATGCGTCAGCGCATTATTGCCGGTGGGTTAGCGGACGCTGCCGGAGTAGATAACAATGTCCTCGTAGCAGTCGGGGTTGAAGTGGGTTTAAATCTGCCAAGAAGTCGCCGGGACGAATATGAAGCGGATCAAAACGGCTTAGAAAACCTGATCCGCAGTGGCTACGCCCCGTCAGGAATGATTGCATTCTTCCAAAAACTGCTCAATGCCGGTGGCGGTTCTATGCCTACCTTCTTGACAACCCACCCCCACACCGAAGATCGGATTGCTAATTTAGAGCAAATGCTCCAACAAGCCCAAATTAACCCCAATATGGGAGATGGCTTGAATCAGAATCAGTACAGCGCAAGTGTTAGAAATCTGCGATAACTTCTGATATCCCAGCAATTTCGGTCAGATCGGTCAGCGTCAGTCTCCTGCCCTCTCGCCTATTTTATTCATCATTAAACTCTATTGGCTCAACCCCCATTGCTCGGAGTTGAGCCAATAATTTTGCCGCCCGTTGTTCAGCCTGTTGCGCTTGTTCTTGGAGATCGCAATTTCAACCTAAGTAGGAGAAGATAATTAATTGCACTTTTCGTTCCCCGCCGTAAATCCGTGGATTCCCGTCGGAGTTTACCCCCGCGAATGCGTGGGGCGGGAATGACAGTTTTTATTTTAATGGGGTCTATGGTGCATTTATTTCTGCCCACCTACTTATTTGGATCTGTTCACACTTGATAATAAGACCGATACCAATCGACAAAGTGGCGAATTCCTACTTCAATGGGTGTACTTGGCTTAAAGCCCACATCTTTGCATAAATCCTCAATATCCGCATAAGTGGCTGGGACATCTCCGGGCTGCATAGGCATCATTTGTTTTTGGGCTTTTACTCCTAAACAATCTTCCAAAACTTCAATAAACCGAAGTAATTCCACCGGCTGATGATTGCCAATATTATAAATTTTATAAGGCGCTGCACTAATTCCAGCCGAACCGGAATCAAAATCATAAGCTGGATTCGGTTGAGGAATCCGATCTAATACTCTAATAATTCCCTCCACAATATCATCAATATAAGTAAAATCCCGGCGCATTTTCCCTTGGTTAAATACTTTAATTGGCTGTCCTTCTAGAATTGCTTTGGTAAATGAAAAATAGGCCATATCTGGCCGTCCCCAAGGCCCATAAACCGTAAAAAATCGTAATCCTGTGGTGGGTAAACCATACAGATGACTGTAAGTATGGGCCATGAGTTCATTGGCTTTTTTGGTAGCAGCATAAAGGCTGACTGGATGGTCTACATTGTCATTTACGGAAAAGGGCATTTTGGTGTTGGCACCATAGACAGAACTGGAGGAAGCAAATACGAGATGTTTTACTTGATTGTGCCGACAACCTTCTAAAATATTGACAAAGCCAACTAAATTGCTATCCACATAAGCATGGGGATTGGTTAGGGAATGGCGGACTCCGGCTTGAGCGGCTAAATGTACGACTTTTTCTGGTTGATGACGGGCAAATAAATCCGCCATTCCTGCGCGATCGCTTAAATCTAATTGCTCAAATTGAAAATTATCCAACTGATTTAATTGGGATAATCTGGCTTCTTTTAATGCCACATCATAATAATCATTTAAATTGTCAATACCAATAATATTAATCCCTTGCTTTAAGAGATTTTTGGCGACATAAAAACCAATGAAACCAGCGACTCCAGTTATTAAAATTTTAGCCATTGTTGTTGTAATTAAGAGACTAATGTGTTATGATACAATAATAGTATTATTCCATAGTATTTAATTTAGGTAAAAAAAATATTTCAATATTTTGTGTCTAAATAAAAATTACCAGAAAAAGCGATCGCCCAATCAAATGGGCTGAAATAGAATAATGCAACTATCCGAGCGGCGATCGCATAAGTCAATTGGATTATGCTTAATCCGATTGATAAGTATATCCTAGAGGAAACAAACAGCTTAAGCTAACGACTATACTTATGTTCAACCTAGATTAGACATACTGCCACCGAGGGAGAAAACTAGAATGGACGGGGATTGGTTAAACTGAATCCCACTTCCAGCCTAATTATTGTTAAAGTATAGACACGGCGCCCCCTGTAGTTTAAAAATTTTAAGTGATGAGCAACTTATGGGATATTTCCCTTGGCCGATAGTTCCGGCTGCTTCTGTATATATAAACTAATACTGAATAACCGATAAGTAAAACTTGACAATGATGCCAACATATTCTAAGAATCAGAAACTTTTCATCCCCGGTCAGGGAAACAGCCCGTTGATTTCATCCCTAAATCTGCCGATCGCACGGATCGCTCTGTCTGCTTGGATGGCTCTGATAGTCTCATTACCAGCGATGTTGTATCCGCAACGAGGAGCGATCGCGCAGCAGATGCCCTCCCCAAAACCAACGGAACCAAACGCGGCTCAGACAAATCCCGCGCCCACCAATCCCGCGCCCACCAATCCCGCGCCCACCAATCCCGCGCCCACCAATCCCGCCCAGACCAATCCCCCCAGAACCGTCATCAGTCCACCCCCACCACAAGGCTTTCCCCCGGCAGCCCGAATCTCAAACCCGCCCCCGGTAGAAACCGCTTATACCCTCGGTCCCGGAGATGCCATTCAGGTGGATATTTTCAACGTCCCTGAATATAGTGGCGCTAACGGTCAGTATGAAGTGCTGGTCGATGGCACCATCAACATGGCTTTGATTGGTACGGTGAGAGTAGAAGGCTTAACCATTAGTCAACTTACCGGCTTGCTACAGCAAGCATATCGGCCTTATTTACAACGCCCAGAATTACTCACCGTCAAACTGCTGGCAAAACGTCCCTTACAAATTGGGATTGCCGGAGAAGTCAGACGTCCCGGTTCCTACACAATGGGCGGCCCGCAGAGCGGACCGGCAACCATCGCCCAAGTGATTCAACTCGCTGGGGGCATTACCCAATCAGCGGATATTCGTCAAATCCAAATCCGGCGGCGTCAACTGGGCAGACCGGATCAGCTAACCATTCTTGATTTAGCAGGCTTAATTCAACTAGGAGACCTCAGTCAGGACATTTCCTTGCGGGATGGTGACACAATCTTTATCCCCACGGCAACCACTTTTAATCCCTTTGAGGCCAGTCAATTAGCCAGTGCCACCTTATCCGGGGAAGCCACCGCACCGATCAATATTGTCGTCGTCGGGGAAGTGTCTCGCCCCGGTTCCTACACTGTCACCAGGGTGGATGGCACCGGCGGCACTCTCACCGTTAGCCGCGCCCTGCAAACCGCTGGCGGAGTCAGCTTATCTGCTGATATCGGCCAGATCCAACTAATTCGCCGACCCAGAGCGGGCGCCCCCCAGAGCATCTCGGTGAACCTCTGGGAGATGGTAGAAAGAGGAAATCTGCTGCAAGACCTGATCCTGCAAGAGGGAGATACTATTGTCGTCCCCACGGCAGCCCCAGAGACTATGACCGAAGCCCGATTGGTGAAACTAGCCACATCAAACTTTGCCGCTGATACCTCACAACCTTTGAAGATTGCGATCGTTGGGGAAGTCACCCGTCCGGGAACCTATACCGTAGGAGGCGGTGGAGGAGGTGGCGCCGATCCGAATACGGGGATGGCGGGAGGTTTGATTGGACTCACCAGGCTGACCCTCGCCTTGCAAACTGCCGGGGGCGTAACTCAATCCGCCGATATTGGCAATATCCAAGTGATTCGGCGACCGAGAGCCGGTGCCGAGCAAACCGTCTCCGTCAACCTCTGGGATATGGTAGAGCGAGGAAATCTCACCCAAGATATTATCTTGCAACAAGGAGATACCATTATGGTGCCCACGGTATCCGCAGAGAATTTTGACCCAGCCCGTTCTATACAATTAGCCACAGCCAACTTTGCGGCAGATACCTCTCAATCCTTAAATATTGCCGTGGTCGGTGAAGTCAACCGCCCCGGAACCTATACGGTGGGAGCCGGAGGCAGTGGTGGCACCGGCGGTGGAATCATTGGCTTGACCACGGTGACTCGTGCGATTCAAACTGCCGGTGGCATTACACCTTTAGCGGATATTCGTCAAATTGAGGTACGTCGGCAAAGAAAAGATGGGACTCAACAATTAATCGCTTTGGATCTCTGGCAACTGCTGGAAACTGGCGCACTCAGTAACGATATCATTCTGCAACAAGGAGATACGATTGTGGTGCCCACCGCTACCAGTATCGATTTAGCGGAAGCCCCTCAAGTGGCATTAGCCAGTTTTTCTCCTGGTGCGATCCGAGTCAATATTGTTGGGGAAGTTTTAAGCCCGGGGACGTTGGAGTTGCCACCGAATACTTCTTTGAACCAAGCATTGTTAGCATCGGGCGGCTTTAACAATAGCCGTGCTCGTAAGCAAGACGTGGAGTTGATTCGGTTGAACCCGAATGGCACGGTGAGTAAAGACGTGGTGCCCGTAGATTTCAGTCAAGGACTGGATGAACAAACCAATCCGACTCTGCGTAATGGTGATGTGATTGTGGTGGGGCGTTCTGGATTGGCTAAAACCAGAGATACTCTGGGAGAAATCGGCGGAACCATTGGCGCGGTGACTAATCCGGTGCTGTCTTTCTTCGGCTTCTTAAACTTTTTCCAGATGTTTAGTGGAGATGGAAACAATTAATTGGCTCTAAAAAACGCCAAATTTTTGGCTTGTGGATTGTTTCGGCTGTTTTGGATCGGTCTAAAATCCACAAAGCCATCCCAGGCGATCGCTATATCGCTCGCAATCTCGATCGAGTATCTTTTAGGATAGGGGTTAACCAAAAGTTATTTATGGGCTATATGAGGTAACAATGCAAACTGCACCAAATTCTCAACCGTCATCATTCGATCAAAATGGTAAACAGCCTCAAATCGTGCCTTTGTCATATTTGGCAGAAGTCCCAGATGCGGATGAGGAAGAATTGGATCTGGGGCAGTTGTTTGCGGTGATTCGTCGCCGAGCTTTTGTGATTTTAGGAGTGGCGATCGCGGTGACAGGGGCAGTCTGGGTCTGGACCGATAACCAAATCCCCCAGTATGAAGGGAAGTTTCAACTATTGGTAGAGCCCGTGACTGGGGAGGGAAGTAGTTCACTGTCATCCCGGTTGGGTGCATTAGCCGGTGGTTTAGGCATGGGGATTCCTGGCGGTAGTTCGGGAGTGGATTACCAAAGCCAAATTGCTTTGTTAAGAAGTCCCAAACTGATGGAACCGATTATTCAACAATTGAAACCTAAATATCCAGAAGTTGAATATAAAACTCTGGTTACAGGAGAAAAACCCCCATTAATTATTGAGCAAAAGAAAGAAGCTACTAAAATTATTGAAGTTCGCTATCAAGATGAAGATCCGGAAAAAATAGACTTTATTTTAAAAAAATTAGCCGAAAATTATCTGAGATATAGTTTTGAAGACCGGCAAACAAATACTCGGAAAGGTATTCAATTTATTGAAGAACAATTGCCGCAATTAAGGCAGAGAGTGGATACGCTGCAAGGACAGTTACAAAAATTTCGCCAAGATTACAATTTAATCGATCCGAAAATTCAAGGGGAACAACTAGCGGGACAAATTACTAAAATTGACGATCAGCTTTTAGAAGCCCAATCTGCATTGATTCAGCAGCAAAAACTTTATACCGTATTGCGGCAACAGGTGGGCTTAGATCCGGATGTGGCGATCGCTTCTTCGGTCTTAAGTGAAGCACCGAGCTATCAAAGCCAACTCAGTAAACTTAGGGACTTAGAAAATCAGATTGCCAAGGAATTAACTCGGTTTACGATTAATAGTCCCCAGATCCAGGCGATGCTGGAACAACGCCAACAACTCGAAGGGATGTTGAGTCAAGAAGCCCAACGGGCCCTGGGCAAAGAAATTGTCACCGTGGCCAGAGTCCCCGAAGCCCAGGCTTACCAAAACTCCGTGCGCTTAGGACTGATTCAACAAATGGTCGCTGCCGCCAGCCAAATTGAAGTGTTAAATATGAGAAATCAAGTGCTGGCTCAAGCTGCGGGAATGTTGAGCGAATATCGAGAACAATTTCCGATTGTGATTCGCCAGTACACCGATTTAATGCGGGAGTTAGAAGTTGCCAGCCAAACCTTGAATCAACTTTTGGGTCAACGGGAACAGTTACGCCTAGAAGCCGCCCAGTCAGAAATTCCGTGGGAAATTATTGCCCTGCCGGAAATTCCCCGTGATGAAGATGGAGAAGTGATTCCATTTTCGCCGAATTTGCTCCGGAATTTGGTATTAGGGGCGATGTTGGGTTTAATGTTGGGTTTTGGGGCGGCATTGTTGGTGGAACGATTGGAGTATGTGTTCCATAATCCAGAAGATTTAAAACAAGCGACGGATAAGCCTTTGTTGGGGCTAATTCCCATTAGCGATCGCGCCAAACAGTTGGCAAGTTCTTCGTGGATCGCCGATTCTCATGGCCGAGAACGGCTACAAGACGATCGCGATTTTGGCTTTTTGGAAGCTTTTCGGGCGTTGAATACCAATATTCGGTTTTTGAGTGCGGATCGGCCGATTCGGGCGATCGCCGTTGCTTCTGCGGTGGCAGGGGAGGGCAAGTCTACGGCAGCGGTGAATTTAGCCCAGGCAGCGGCAACAATGGGTCAGCGAGTTTTGCTGGTGGATGGGGATTTGCGTCGGCCCCAAGTCCATGCTAAGTTGGGGATTCTCAACCGACAAGGGTTAAGCAATGTTTTGGCCACGGATTTGCAGGCAAAAGACGCGATTCAGCGATCGCCCATTGAAGAAAACTTATTTATCTTAACCGCTGGGACGCTGCCTCCTGACCCGATTCGCTTGTTATCTTCCCAGAAAATGCAAAAACTGATGCAGCAGTGGTCGCAGGAATTTGACTTAGTAATTTTGGATACACCGCCTTTAAAGAATGTGGTAGATGGTCGGGTACTGGCTGGTTATACCGATGGGGTGGTCTTAGTGGTGAGTATGCGCCAAACTAATCGCAATACGATTATGGAAGCGATCGCAGAGTTGAAAACTTGTGGGATTAAAGTGTTAGGAACGATCGCCAACGGAGTCAAGCCTCGCAGTGTGAGTTGGTACGATTATTCTTATCAGTACAATGCTCAAAATGAGTCCGCATTTTTATCCGAGAATACGGTTAGACAATCAGAAAAAATGGATAATTGATAATTGATAATTAACAATTGATAATTGATAATTGAATATAGACAAATACTATAGCACTCCTAAATGATTTACACCTCACCCCCATCCCCTCTCCCAGCCCCCCTTTGAAAGGGGGGTAGGGGGGATGGCCGCCGACGGTTAGGGGTGAGGGCTTATTTCACGATTGATTTAGGATTGCTATAGCAATTATCAATTATCAATTATCAATTATTAATTATTAATTGTTAATTATCAATTATCAATTGTTAATTATTTTCCTAACTTAATTGGACAACCACTTGATTATCTAACAGGATTTGATTGGTAAATAGGTCTTCTACGGTGATTCGGAGAAAGCGGCGATCGTCTACTTCAAAGAATACTTTAATGCGATCGCTTCCGGGATTTCCCTGCGGGTTTAGCTGGGCAATACTGCGAGCCCCGTCTCGGTCATTTAACGGTTGTACGGCAGTTTGACCGGACATGAGGCTACGAGTTACTAGGCGATCGCCATCAAAATAGACCTCCGTTCCGCCAGTTTCCGCCCCCAACTCACCAATAATTAACTCAATACTGGGCTGATTTTCTAAGGACGCCCCTAACACTAATTCTACCGGCTTTTCCATCGGATACGGTTGCCCCGCTTGAATTAATTTATGCCAATTATGGCGAGAATTACGCCGATCCCAATAGCGAATCCCATAACTATGATAGAGAAAATCTTTAATTTCAATGCCTTGGTTCAGTTGTAAAGCACCTTGGGCGATCGCTTCAAAGGGGCGATCGCAGCGAATTTTACTGCGATCGAAATATTGGCCAATCCAACTTTGCACCGCTGGAATTTGCACCGTACCTCCCACCAGCAAAACCGCATCAATATCTGACACTTCAATCCCTTGGCGTCGGGCTTGCTGAAGCACTTGCTTCATCGACTCATCTAACTTCTCAAAAAACTGATTTTTTTGCAGAATATTCTCAAACTCATCTCGACTTAAACCCAGTTCAATACTTGCAAAAGTTTCATCATTAAAATAAACCTCACTTGCCTGCTTTTGTAGGGATAACTGAATCTTCAAGCGTTCAGCTAACCGAGTCGTCAAAGAAGTTTTGGGAATTTTTTTCGTCTGCACAAAATAATCTAGCAACCAATTATCTAAATCCGTTCCCCCTAAATTTTGCCCTGATTTCGCCAAAACTCTGGCGGTTTTCACGGTTTGTCCAGAACTTTCGCTAAACAGTTTTTCGCCCCATTTGAGAATAAATCCCAAAGGTTTCTTACCACTGCTACTATCCAAACGCACCAAAGATAAATCCAGCGTACCGCCGCCAAAATCTACCACTAGCAAAAGTTCTTGTTCTGCCATCCCATAACCTAACGCCGCAGCGGTCGGTTCATCCAGCATTCGGACTTGTTCCACTTGCAAAGATTGGCAAACTTTTCCTAACCAATGGCGATAAGCTTCAAAACTATCTACTGGAACCGTCAGGATTAAAGAATCTACGGGCAACGGCACTTGACGCAATGAATTTAGGAGTTCTGAAAAGAACCATTCACCGACTTTTTCAAAGCTGATTATTTGACCGTCAAGTTCCGGGAGAAAACCTTGGATATCGGCCCCAATTCCCCGTTTAAAAGACCGAAAAAATCGGGGGTCAGATTTAACATCAAAGCCTTGGTCGAGAACCGCTTGACCCACAATTACCTGATTTTCGGCGGCATTTTGCACGTAAACTAAACTGGGAATTAACGGCGGATTTTGCCCTAACTGGGATGATAAACCCGGTAATTTAATGGTTTCTGCTTGCTGGGTGGCTTGATTCCAGCGAGTAATGACCGTGTTACTGGTTCCGAAGTCGATCGCTATTGACATGGGGAAAAATTTCAGAAATTAGGCGTTTAATCGTCTTATTCTAAGACTGAATCGGTCGGTGATTCAAGCATGATGGGCAGAGAGAGGTCGCCCCAGAAGCCAGGTTTTGGGATTTTTGGGGAAAAAAACCCGGTTTCTCAGCCTTTCTCAGGGCGCCCCAGAAACCGGGTTTTTGGGGTTTTGTTGGGATTTTGGGGGGTGGGCTGGTTGGCGATCGCGAATTATATCAAGTCCGTGTATTCGCTGATTATCTACAACGCTCTGTCATTCCCGCGTTAGGCGAAGCCCATGCCCAAAGGGCTATATGCGGGAATCCGTGTATTCGCTGATTATCTACAAAGCTCTGTCATTCCCGCGAATGCGGGAATCCATGTATTCGTTGATTATCTACAAAGCTCTGTCATTCCCGCGAATGCGGGAATCCATGTATTCGTTGATTATCTACAAAGCTCTGTCATTCCCGCGAATGCGGGAATCCATGTATTCGCTGATTATCTACAAAGCTCTGTCATTCCCGCGAATGCGGGAATCCATCTTAATGAGAGAGGATTGTTTTTGTAACCGATCGAACGGACTTGGTATTACCTAGTCTGGGTCTTAGCTTTATGGTTAACTGGTTGATTTGGCTGTTTTAAAAATAGGTAAAAACGGGAAATATCGTTAAATTAGCCGTAATTTTATCGAGGTAATTTTATCAAAGGAATATTTGAGCGATCGCTCTTTAATTATGTTATAATGATGAAAAAAGATTAATTAATAAATTATCATCGGCGATCGCTGAATAAAAAAAATGCAAACAGAGCCAAATACCGCTTATAAATACCCCATTAAAAGTCAGACAGAATTGGAAACAGAGTTTAAGAGACTCGCAGAAGAATGGCGAATCGATACAGGGATGCTGTCATTGGTGACACAGAAGTCAATGCACCCAGCCTACCAGAGAATTATTGGCATGGGACAGCCTGTGGTTCCATTAATTTTGCGCGATCTGGAACAAAAACCAGACCATTGGTTTTGGGCATTGAGGGCAATTACTGGTGATAATCCGGTAAAATCTGAACACCGCGATCGCATGAAGCTTATGGCGGAAGCTTGGATACAATGGGGAAAAGAACACGGCTATGAGTGGTAGATTGGAGTACCGTAAACTGTTGAGATTTCCTAATTTAGAACGGACTAAATATGAAGTAACCAGCGAGGAAACTGTAGATTATAATTGCTTTATTTGCATAATTTTTATTGCATAATTTTTATTTTTGAATGAAATCGAAAAATAGCGTGGGAATAATGAGCGATCGCTTGTAATGTGGAAGTGTTGTTAGAGGCGATCGCGGATATCCCGAATTTGAGCGATCGCCACTTAATCTTAATCTATTCAGGGCGCCCCAGAAACCGGGTTTTTGGGGTTTTTTGCGGAAATTTTGGGTTAACCCCAGGAAAAAAACCCGGTTCCCGATCTTCCGCCGGACGGATGAATGGTAGAATCTTTACGGCAGTCTATGGCTTGGTTGGATTTTTCTACTCAAGATGATTTAGCCGCTTGGTTGGCTTAGTTAAATTAATCATCCGCGAATACAGGGCAACTATCAGGGTACGATAGTCAATTTGAAACCAGGAGGTGACAGATGTGGAGTTGTGATGATGTGGCTGACTATTTTATCAAGTTAGCCAATGACACTGGCTCTTTTGTCAGTAATCTTCAATTACAAAAATTAGTCTATTATGCTCAAGCTTGGCATTTGGCAATTCATGGGGAGCCGTTGTTTCCAGAAGACTTTGAGGCATGGGTTCACGGCCCGGTGATTCCTGAGTTATATGAACAGTATCAAGCTTTTAGTTGGAAACCCATTCAAAAAGAGGTGACAAAACTCAATTTATCCCAGTCTGTCATCAGTTTTTTGGATGAAATCGCTGATGTTTATTTTTGCTGTAATAGTTATGAACTAGAGCGGATGACTCAACAGGAATCACCTTGGAATATAGCTAGGGGTAATCTTCCGATTGATGCCCCATCAAATTCCGTGATTCAGAAACAATGGATGAAAGAATATTACGCGAATCATGCCCAAGAAGCCGCAGAAAACGAAAGTCTCTCGAAACAAGCTGTCATCTGATATTTCTCCAACTCAGCTTAAGTCTACGCCCAATATTAGCTTTTCCTTTGTTTATTTACAACAACAAAACCCAAAATTTTCATATAATCAGCAAGATGTGAGGTATTTTACTGCTTTACTGGAAAGATTAAAAAGTCTTTCTACTATGACGGTGACAGAGATGACGGTACAGAATGCGAAAAGTTTACGATGTCATCCGATCGACTGGAATGATAGTCGAGTGACTGAAAAAAGTTTTGGGATTCCTAATGAAAAACAGTTAGTAGATACACCATATCAGCTTTTTCAGTTGTCGTCTAATGAGCATGGGAGAGTTCATGGTTTTTTTATTCAGAATATGTGTTATATCGTTTGGTTAGATCCTGACCATAATCTCTATTCCTAGGATCCCTGACCCAACTGAGTAATTAGGCAATGAGTTTTGCTATGTTTTAGTTAAGTTTATTTAGGTTAATCCCCTACCCATAGCTAATGGGATAATTGAGATTTGTCTGTTCACATCTATATCTATATATAAATCCCAAAAATTATGATGAGTGTTGACGAAGCATTGACCCTCGCAGAAATAGTTTTAGAAGCAGAAGAAGAACCGCTGAACGATGTTCAAGAAATTATTTTTCGGGAATGTTGGCAAGGACGCACTTCTTATGAGGCGATCGCTCATGTTTCAGGCTATGATAAGGAATATTTAAAATGCGCTGGGTCGAAACTTTGGCAACAATTATCAGACGCTTTTGGAGAAAAGGTGAAAAAAAGTAATCTTAAATCAGTAATTCGGCGCTACGCACAGGAACATCCTTTAAAATTACCGCGCAATTTAGTCATTGAAGTTAATCTCAGTGGGGCGAGTATTAGTGGAGACAATATTGGTGGAGAAAATATCCTGGGTGATTTGAGTGAAGCTAATTTTTGTTTGCATGATTCTCGGCCACAAAAAACTTCTCAGGAAAAACCCCCACCTCGGTCAAAATTTCGCCACAGACACTTTGATTCATCGGAAAAAATTGATAGATTTCCAGAGAAAACTTATCAATGGCATGGGTGGGAGTTTGACTCGGAAGCTGAGGTAAAAATAGCAGAAGCATTAGACCAAACCGGGGTGTTATTTTTCCCCAATGCTCAAGGCAGACTAACTTCGGCAACAGGTCGAGAAAATTCGGTGCCAGGGTTTTTAATCTGCGATCGAGGCAAGTGGGGATTATTAGCGGTAAAAAAGAGGATATCGGCGGAAAATGTCGCCGAAATTATGCCGGAAAATGTCGCCGAAATTATGCCCGGAGATGATGAGCGATCGCGCATTTTTCAATCATTGAAATCTCAGGGAATTCACCTGATTGCTGATTACAATGTTATAGAATGTCTAGAAGAAAGCGATCGCATTGTGCAAGATTTTTTAGACCATTTGAGTAATGCCTAAAGTGGCTCAATTACAGCGTTTTTTAGATGAATATAGCAATGAGCGCAGTAACTTTCGTTCGAGGTTGCTCACCAATAAATCCTTTTTTAAAGACGAACCCCGCTCCCCTACACCCTACACCCTACACCCCACACCCTGCGCGTAGCGCTATAGTTTTTGACATGAATAGAGCAAACCTGAACAAAATAAAAAACCCCTGTACCGAAGTACGGGGGTTTTTTAATCCTCAGTGAAGAGTTAATTCAACACTGATATCGGATTAGTCGAGGTAATCCATCGACATAACTGCCTCGTTCTCGCGATCGATACCTTTTTCAAAGCCAGCAGCGGCAGCGCGAGCGCGACCAGCGTGCCAGAGGTGTCCGACCAAGAAGAAGAAAGCGAGAATAAAGTGAGAACCAGCCAGCCAAGCGCGGGGGTTCACATAGTTGAAGCCATTGGCTTCAGTGATAATGCCACCGACGGAGTTAATCGAACCGTTGGGAGCATGGGTCATGTATTCAGCAGCGCGACGAATTTGCCAGGGCTGAATGTCATTCTTGAGCTTTTTGAGATCCAAACCATTAGGACCACGGAGGGGTTCAACCCAGGGGCCACGGAAATCCCAGAAGCGCATGGTTTCACCACCGAAGATAATTTCACCAGTGGGAGAGCGCATCAGGTATTTACCAAGACCAGTGGGACCTTGAGCCGTACCAATGTTGGCACCTAAGCGTTGGTCGCGAACCAGGAAGGTGAACGCTTGTGCTTGAGAAGCTTCGGCGTTGGTTGGCCCGTAGAATTCGCTGGGATAAGCAGTGTTGTTAAACCAAACGAAAGAGGTGGCGATGAAAGCCATCAGGGACAGAGCGCCCAAGCTGTAAGACAGGTAAGCTTCTCCATTCCAGATGAAGGCACGACGTACCCAACCAAAGGGCTGAGTCAGAATGTGCCAGATGCCACCAAAAATGCAGATCAGGCCAATCCAGATGTGACCGCCGATGATGTCTTCCATGTTGCCGACACTGATCATCCAGCCTTCGCCCCCAAAAGGAGCTTTCAGCAGATAACCGAAGATCACAGCGGGGTTCAGAGTGGGGTTAGTAATCACGCGGACATCACCACCACCGGGAGCCCAAGTGTCGTAGACACCGCCAAAGAACATGGCTTTGAACACCAACAGCAGCGCACCGCATCCGAGCAGGATCAGGTGATAGCCGATGATGTTGGTCATCTGGTTCTTATCTTTCCAGTCATACCCAAAGAAAGAAGAATATTCTTCGAGGGTTTCCGGACCGCGGACGGCGTGATAAATCCCGCCTAAACCGAGAACAGCAGATGAGATTAAGTGCAGAACACCTACCACGAAGTAAGGGAAGGTATCAATTACTTCCCCACCAGGGCCAACACCAAAGCCCAGAGTACCCAAGTGAGGCAGGAGGATTAAGCCCTGTTCGTACATGGGTTTTTCTGGTACGAAGTGAGCCACTTCAAACAGGGTCATGGCTCCAGCCCAGAAGACAATCAGGCCAGCGTGGGCAACGTGAGCACCCAGGAGTTTACCAGATAGATTGATTAGACGAGCGTTACCAGCCCACCAGGCAAAGCCGGTAGTGGCTTGGTCACGTCCGCCGATCATTGACGTATTAAAAGTGCTTTGCACAGGCTACGACCTCTTTTGCGATCGACTCAACAATTAGGGGGTTTTTGGTTTTGAGTGTTGGGTCAGTCCGAATGACTTAACACTCAAAGCCGGATAAATAGAATACTATTACAGAGCGTTACCGCGAGGCAGAACTTCCTCGGGGAACACAAAGGTTTCATGGGGTTGGTCAACGGGGGCCATCCAAGCTCTTAGACCTTCGTTCAACAATTGGTTCTTGGTGTAGAAGGTTTCAAATTCGGGGTCTTCAGCCGCCCGCAGTTCTTGGGAAACGAAGTCATAAGCCCGCAGGTTCAGACCTAAGCCCACCACACCGATAGAGCACATCCACAAGCCGGTGACAGGCACAAACAGCATGAAGAAGTGTAACCAGCGTTTGTTAGAGAAGGCAATCCCGAAGATTTGCGACCAGTAACGGTTGGCAGTCACCATTGAGTAGGTTTCTTCCGACTGGGTGGGTTCAAATGCCCGGAAGGTGTTGGCTCCTTCGCCATCTTCAAACAAGGTGTTTTCCACCGTGGCACCGTGAATGGCGCACAGCAGGGCTCCACCGAGGATGCCTGCAACTCCCATCATGTGGAAGGGGTTGAGAGTCCAGTTGTGGAAACCTTGGAAGAAGAGGATGAAACGGAAGATGCCAGCGACACCGAAGCTAGGGGCAAAGAACCAGCCAGACTGACCCAAGGGGTACATCAGGAAGACGCTGACGAATACGGCAATCGGGCCGGTGAAGGCGATCGCATTATAAGGGCGAATTCCCACCAGTCGAGCAATTTCCAACTGACGCAAGCAGAAGCCAATCAGACCGAAGGCTCCATGCAGGGCGACGAATGCCCACAGTCCACCCAATTGGCACCAACGAGCAAAGGAGCCTTGGGCTTCTGGGCCCCAGAGGAACAGTAAGGAATGTCCTAAGCTGTTCGGGGGGGTGGAAACGGCCACGGTCAGGAAGTTGCAACCTTCCAGGTAGGAAGAAGCTAATCCGTGGGTGTACCAGGAAGTCACAAAGGTGGTGCCGGTCAGCCAGCCCCCAACCGCCAGGAAGGCGCAGGGGAATAGCAGAATTCCAGACCAACCTACGAATACAAATCGATCGCGTTTCAGCCAGTCGTCGAGTACGTCAAACCATCCTCGCTCTTGGCTGCGTCCAATGGCGATTGTCATAACTTTTATCTTTTATCTAATCTGCTTGGTGGACAAGAATCGCAAGCGTTCTCATTAACTTAACATAACTATAGAATATTTACAAAAATTTAGTAAACCCTTTTTTTGGCCAAATATTTGGTCAAATATTTGGCCAAACACCGCGATCGCCACAAAATCTGCCTGAGTTTCCCTGGTAGCTTGGCTTCAGTCGTTAAAAATACTCATTAAAATCAGCGCTCGTAGGCAGCAGCGTCGAGGGCGATCGCGGCTCTAGGGAGGAAAATATGAAGAAACCAGAAAATTCTTATTGTTTTGATAAATTTTTTCACTACATCAAACGGATTTGGGGAAAAAATGCCTTCTTAAATAGATCAAACCTTAAATAAATGGCGAAAAACGCTGAGAAAATGACCCGATCGCGCTTTGCCCTGGATCGATACCTGCCAGTGAGGGGGGAATCAGCGGAGCATCGATCCCTAAAATTACTTAAATGTGAGTAGCTTAGAGAGTTATGATTTGAGATTGGCTTAGGTTAACCCAATTGTACCGTGCTGAAATCAGATCGGACTTCTGTTCAGCCCATGCAATTTAAGGTGCTCACGCTTTCTACAAAACTCTAAGATTTCCATGACCACAAAAACTATCTCCAAAAGCGATCGCGTCCTTAGTCAGCAAATTATTGGCTCTCGTCGGCCCAGTAACTACTTTTGGGCTACGGTTGTCACCCTGGGAGCCACTGGCTTTCTGTTAGCGGGAATTTCCAGCTATTTGCAAATCAATTTATTGCCGGTTTCTGATGCCACCCAACTGATTTTCGTCCCTCAAGGCTTAGTCATGGGACTTTATGGAGTCGCGGGTAATCTCCTGGGATTGTACCTGTGGCTGGTGATTATCTGGGATGTTGGCGGCGGTTACAACGAATTTAACCAAGAAACTGGCCAGATTCGGATTTTCCGCTGGGGATATCCGGGCAAAAATCGCCGGGTGGATATTACCTACTCCACGGAAGATGTCCAAGCGGTGCGTGTGGATATTAAAGAAGGGTTAAATCCCCGTCGGGAGCTTTATTTGCGAGTAAAAGGACATAATCCCATCCCTCTGAGTCGGGTGGGACAACCGTTAGCGCTCTCAGAATTAGAAAATCAAGGGGCTGAACTGGCGCAATTTTTGCGAGTTCCCCTGGAAGGTTTATAGAAAATTTTCCATCGATCCGATCCAATCAGGATGACGCCCAAATCTGAGTTCCTGGTGATTTCAAGGCCGATCGCCGGAAATTACCCGGTCTGTAGATAAGATGATTTCGGAAAAATGCTGTTGCGATAATGGTTCCCCTATGAATTTTCAAATTAAGCATTGGTTTATGTCTCTGTTGATGATCGGCACCTTGCTGACCGCTGGATGTGCGGCAAATACTGCCACATCCAATCCCCCAACCGACAATGCCACTGCTGCGCCAATCAGTCAAACATTAGGTACGAATATGAGTAATTTACCCCAGTTAGAAGGAAAAGCGACCGTAGTGATGACGGTGAAAGGTCAGCCAATTACTATTGAAGTGGATGGCACTAAGGCACCCATCACTGCCGGAAATTTTGTAGACCTCGTACAACGAGGTGTGTATGATGGGTTGGCATTTCACCGGGTCGTCCGTGAACCCCAGCCATTTGTGGTTCAAGGTGGCGACCCCCAAGGGAAAGATCCCAAGTTTCCTGTGGGGCAGATGGGAACAGGTGGTTTTATTGATGAACAAGGAAATCGTCGCTTTATTCCCCTAGAAATTACCCCCGAAGGGGCCGAGAGTCCCATTTATAGTAAAACTTTCCAGATGGCGCGGATTTCCCAGCCACCGGCATTGCCCCATACCAAGGGCGCTGTGGCGATGGCCCGATCTCAACCCCCTGATTCCGCTTCTTCCCAGTTCTACTTTGCTTTGGATGATTTGTCTTTCTTAGATGGGAATTATGCGGTGTTTGGCTATGTCACCGACGGCATGAATGTGGTCGATCAAATTCAACAAGGCGATCGCATTGAGTCGGCGAAGGTGACACAAGGTGCAGAAAACTTGAAAAAGTAATCAAATTTAGGTTATAATCAAAAGTTGCTAAAAATAGCTAAAAATTGCCTAAATTTTTAACTTTTATTTCTCAGGTTTTTTGTGCAAGTTGTCGTCACTGGGATTGGTTTGCTTTCAGCTTTAGGCCCCAGCCTGGAGACAAGCTGGTTGCGTTTAATTGCTGGTGAATCGGCGATTCAGATCGGGCAACCATTCTCAGAATTACCCCCCCGACCCTTGGGGTTAATTGGGGAAACCCCTGCTCAGTTGATTCCTTTAATTGAGCAGGTTGTCCCTGCCGCGTTGAAAGATGCCGGTTTAACCCCACCTCTGCCTGACTGTGGGGTGGCGATCGGTTCTTCCCGCAGTCAGCAAGCCCGGTGGGAACAATATTTAGTAAATTATTTGCGACATCAAGCCATTGACCCAAATTATTGCCCAGAAGCACACCTAGAAGATTGGTTGAGCAGCCTGCCTCATGCCGGGGCGATCGCCGCTGCTAAACTGGTGGGAGCAACTGGCACCGTATTAGGGCCAATGGCATCATGTGCCACCGGGATATGGAGTGTCGCTCGTGCTTTTCAACTGATTCAAACCGGGGAATCAAACCGGGTCTTAGCCGGTGCAGTGGAAGCCCCCGTGACCCCTTTAAGTTTGGCCGGGTTTACCCAAATGGGGGCTTTGGCAAAAACAGGTTGCTATCCTTTCGATCGCTACCGAGAAGGATTGGTTTTAGCGGAAGGGGGAGCGGTTTTTGTGTTGGAAACAGCGGAATTGGCCAAACATCGAGGCGCGAAAATTTATGGGCAAATTTTGGGTGTTGGACTGACCAATGATGCTTGTGCTTTGAATTCTTCTGAACCGGAGGGAACCATTGCCCAAAGAGCGATCGCTCAATGTTTAAATCGCAGTGATTTAGTTGCTTCTGATATCGACTATATCCACTGTCACGGCACCAGCACTCTGCTCAACGATCGATTTGAAGCTAATTTAATTCAAAAGTTATTTTCTCAAAAAGTGGCGGTTAGTTCGACAAAAGGGGCTACAGGTCATACTTTGGGAGCATCCGGTGCCCTGGGGATCGCCTTTAGTCTCATGGCTTTAAAAGATGGATTTTTGCCCCCTTGTGTGGGCTTAACCGAGCCAGAATTTGATTTAAATTTTGTGACTAATTCCTCAACCCATGACTTACAAAATGTTTTGTGTTTAAGTTTTGGTTTTGGCGGTCAAAATGCGGCGATCGCTTTGGGTAAATTCTTGGGCTAATTGTCTCATTGGAGAGTAAATATACTAAAAACCATTGTTGATTCAAGGAAACTGGTTTATGCTGTCTAGTTGAAAATCGCTATAATTTTAGGAAATCATCCCAAATCCGGTTCTCAAAATCCACTTATATTCGTCATACGTCATTCCCGCGAAAGCGGGAATCCACGAGCATTTTAGGGGATTGTAATAGTCAGTCTATGAAAAGCCGATTTGGTATCATCAGACGCTCGCTTTGATTAATTGAAGCAAAATTATCATAATTTAACCGGGAGTAATGAGTAATGAAAATATCTCAAATTTTCCAAGCAGGGGCGATCGCCTGCTTACTTGGCTTTTTTTCTTTATCTTGTACTCGCAGCCTAGGCAAATTGACTAATTCCACAACCCCTAACGCCAATGAATCTTCAGTCACCCCTATTTATGGGGAACTAATTGTTCCCGAAAAATCTGATTATTTAATCATTCCCGTGGGTTTTTATCAAGACAATCGAAAGCTCAATATGTCGTCAAATATTTTCCCCACTACCGATCTTTCCATAGCTTACGATTCAGTTAGAGGCAACCCGATGACAATGTATAATATGATTTTTCACCACAAAAAAACCGGTGAATCTCACCTTTTATTGGCGGAAAATGCCTTGATTTCATCCTTTAGTTTTATTGAGGTGAATCCCCCAGCAGAAAAGACCGCCAAGCCAACTAACCCCAAAAATCAATTCATTTTACTAGAGATTATCTCGAAAGATACCAATGCTGGTGAAAATATCGATAGAAAAGATGCGATCGCTGCCTATTTAGCCGATGCTTCTGGCAAAAATGTCACCCAAATTACCCCCAGCAACACCACAGTAGTCAGTTGGCATTTAGATAACACTCTGGGTTTTCTCTTGTTCAAAGTAATCGAAGATTCTAACCAGGATCAAAAGTTTGACGAAAAGGACGACACCCGGTTTATTCGGGTAAATCTCCAGGACATTAAAATTGGCTCAGATATTATTACTGAACCGATGCGAAAACAAATTAATCAAAAAATCTGACTCTAGAAACTGGATGGTTTCCGATGTTTTGGGCAAGTCTGAGTCAAAACTGAGTCAAAAAACCCCCCAACCGTCAATTTCTACATCATTATCTTGAACTGAAGCTGGAGAAAATTTCTGAATTGAAATCAGCAGCAAGGGTAAATTACCAGGCTATTTGTTAAGAATTATATAAAACCGGGTAATATTCTGCCAAATGTTGCTATAACGCAGATAAATGTCTCCGTTTTCTGTCAAAGTCGCTGAAAAAACCCGATTAACCGGATGATTCTGGATGATTCTGGATGATTTTTATTAAAAAATTATGCTACCTAACAATTTTTCACAACTTATCCCTTACTTACAGCCGGAACTAGAAATCCTGGAAACCCACCAGGTGACTCAGGAATTTTACCAGGAGGTGAAATATCGTCAAGAGTTTGAAGTTTATTGCCAATGGTATTACGAGACGGCAGAGTCACATCGTCAAGAGTTGCAGAAAATGCGGGGCGATCTGAACTTATTCCGTTGGTTTTTTCGGCAAAAATATTGAAAAATATTGAAAAACCATGATTTTCCATGATTTTCCATGATTTTCAATGGCGATGCTTGCTTTGGCCAAAATAAGCAAATATTTCTGCATATTTCTGAAGTTTACCGGGGGTAAATTCACAAAGAAGAAATTTATCGCCCCGATTTTTTCCGGTATCTATGTCCGTTAATTATGACAAAATTTCCAGTTCTTCTTCCCGAAAATGAGCTTTGAACTTTTTGTCAAATTGGACTTGTACTGGCAAGTTGGCGCTGATGGGTTTGCCTTGCCACTCGTTGGCCAAAGCCACGACTTCTCCTTCCAAACCTTTGAGGTCAAAGGCTTGATTCCGAGATGCAGGATGATGATAAACAATCACAGATTCTTGAACGCGAACACGAACGCCTACTTCCATAAACAAAACCATTAGCTAACTTGTCTAAAAATTTGGCTCCAAAAGGTTTGGCATTTCGGTGATGCCAACAATGTCTCTATATCATCTCACAATATGTCCCCAAGATGTCCCCAAGATGTCACCAGATACTAGAGGTTGGGGTTGAGCGTTGGCGGTGAAAGATGTCATTACACGGGCGCGATTCCCGTCTCTGGATCCGCTGCGCGGAATCGCCTCACCGGAATTTATGGATCCTGACAAATTTGTTAATTTTTATTTTGTTAATTTTTATTTAGCTCGGACGCGATCGAGTAGAAAGGTCACGGGGGGCTAGGGCTGAAATATGCCTGAAATTCAAGCCTAGGATCGGCCATTGGCAGTACCAGCCACGGGTTCACTTTGGCCGAAGATGTAAGCTATGTGACAGTCCCTTGGGGAAAAAGTGCTATCAAATAAATATAAGTAGGTGAACATAATTAATTGCACTTTTCGTTCCCCACCGTAAATCCTTGGATTCCCGCCTTCGCGGGAATGACAGTTTTTCTTCTGATATGGTCCGTGGTGCATTTATTTCTGCCCACCTACTTAAATCAAAAATAATAAATTCCTTTGGGAGGTGGCTATGTCATACACATTCGACATTTTAGGAGTTTCTCCCCTATTAGATTTTTTCACCCAGCAAGAAAAAATTAAGGAAAAAACCGCTCATCTGGATTTGGAATATTTAGGTAGCTATACCTGCACCCTCGATAGTTTCCTCTGTTCTGTGGAAACAGTTTCTGCCCATAAAAACTGGCACCGCGATCGCGTCTTGGATACGGTGATTAATTTTTGGATGAAAAACGCGGAAAGTATTGAGTATTGGACAGAACGCTTACAAGATGCTGGTTCGGAAAATCTTTTGGTGGCACGAGTTGGTGATATTCAAGGCTTAAAGTACACCTTTGAATCCCTGATCGATTCTCGGATGTAAATTCGGCTAATTGCATAAGAGTCGAAAATTAGCAACGTTCCCCTCCAAGGCAGAATTGATGGAGGGTTTTTTGATGGATTTGCCCTCGCATGGTCGGATTGTCCGGTAGTCACCCAATTCTTTGGCAAAAGCGATCGCCCCGGAGCGGGAAAAATTTGGCGACAGATTCATTCCCCTGGTTCAATAAAAAAAGCGGTCACTCGCGGTTACTCATCGATCCATCCGCTGAATTGTGTCCGGGCTTCATAACGGTTCTCTATTTCACCAGGCCAAAAAATTTGTGGCAAAAATTTAGATCATTTTGCGCTGATTTTTTTTACAATTGGAACATAACAAGATATCAAGTCAATCATCTGAGTGATTTAAACCACCGGCAGAATTGATCTGGATCACCTTTGCCCGAAAAAATCACCAAACAACTATCGGTAGATTAGCAGAATCTTAATATAAATAGATGGATATCCTCCGTGATGCGAAAAATGTTTTAAACTAATAATATTAGGAGTTGAGCGGGAGGGAATATGAAGTTTGGGAACTGGGCGATCGTGGCACTACTCGGCACAATCTCGATAGCGAATCCGGCTAAAGCGGAAAATCCAGCACATCTGCAACAATTATTGGAAACTAAGCAATGTAGCCGATGTGATTTAAGTGGGGCTAATTTAGCGGGGGCGGATTTACAGGGAGCCAACTTGGAAGAGGCGAATCTGACGGGGACGAACTTGGAAGGGGCGAACCTGAATGAAGCGAATTTGATCCGAGCCAACTTGACCGAGGCGAAATTGATCCGGGCCACCCTGATTGCAGCTAAACTGCATGGTGCTAACATGGAACGGGCTAATTTAATCGCCGCCAATCTATCTTTGGCTGGTTTGGTGATTGTGAGGTTGAATCATGCCAACCTGACCTCGGCAAATCTGGTGGGCGCTAATCTAGAAAGTGCTGATTTAGTGGGAGCCAATCTTCGTCTGGCATCTCAGTCAATCTTCAGCTTAAGGGAAGTCAGCCTCAGAGAGGGGACTCCGTTTGGCGTGGAAATGGCTGGAGTGAACCTGCGGGATGCGGATTTAACCAATGCTAATCTGATGGGAGCCAATTTGAGTTGGTCCGATTTAACCAATGCTAAGTTGGAGAATACGGATATGCGATATGTGCAACTCCAAGGAGCACAGATTCCTTCCCACAGTGGCTATTCTAGCCCTTCAGTGGTTCAAGCTGAACCTTAAGCGCAAAAATTGTTAGCGATCGATCTTTTTGTGGGATGAACACCAGGAAACAGAAAGGGATCTCAGGCAATTATCTCGGTAAAGACTGGACCTAGATTTGATTCCCGTGGCGGCACAATCTCCACAGTGAAACATGATTAATTATCAGTCAAATTGATGGGCGATCGCTTCTGGAACGTTGTGAAGAAGCGATCGCCTTATTATTGTGAATGATGCCGGATTATGGGATGGCGATCGCTCACGAGGAAGCATTAAACCAACTCGACCACTGTAAGCGTAATTTCAGCAATTCCTGGTTGGGTTGAAATCCCGCTAAAGTTGCTTGACGCAGCGGTTTTTGATGAAGCGATCCATAGGTCGTATTCCGTAAAGTTGGCGCGACAATAATATTGAGAGTTTCTGGATCGATCGCAATCAAATGCAGATCGAATAGAGTATGAACATCAGCCCGCAACAGTAAACCATGAGAAGGGTCGCTATTTTGTGTCGGTTGATTGGGTTGCAGAAACGCAACTTCTAAAATCGGTTCTACTTCGCAACCCGTCATCGAACAACGCCCTTGATAAGCTTCTAATAATCGTTTTCGCAATGTGGAAGGACCTCTTCGCTTGGCGATCGCCAAACTCACAGAGGTAAAATGGCCATTCTCCCCCATCCGCTGTTTAATCAACTCCAAAAATTCTTCCGGTTCAGCATTGCTCCTGGTTCGATAATTATTAGTCTGGGAATGATTAATCTGGTAATGGTTAGTTTGGTAATGATTAGTCCGATTCAGATTCGGTTGACCCCGATCCCTTGCCCCAAACTCTAAAGGTAGATCCGGAGATTTTGCCTGAGAAATCTGAACATCAACTTTCTCAGAAATTGGCTCCGGTTCGCCGGATGACTCACCCAAAGTTACGGTTAAGTCAGCATCGATCTCGGCATCATTATTTTCACCGAGTAAAATCAAGGGCCGATCTAATGTCAAATTAGCCAGCACCGCTTCGGATCGATCGCTGGCGATCGCTTCTTGAGTATCTGGCAGCAACGACAATAAAACGGGTGATTCCGTCTGAGAACCTTGCGGCAAACTTTTCACCACATTAAAATAGTCTGAAGCTAAACCATTATCAACAACTGCCTCTTCTAATATTTCTCCTGTGGGCAATGCAGGACTCAGCAATTGTGCGGATTTCGGGGACGATCCGGGCATATTTCCCTGAGAGGGCAAGGTGGCTTTTTGCCGATTCGCCCCTTGAAAATTGGCCCCAAATAGCTTGGCTTCGGTTAAATCAGCGTCTTCCAGATTGGCTTGTTGTAGGTTGGCGTTTTGCAAATTCGCCCCAAACAGCTTGGCCCCGCGCAAATTCGCTCCTTGAAGATTTACCCCTTCTAAATTCGCTCCAGTCAGGTTGGCTTTTGACAGGTTAGCCCCTTGTAGTTTTCCCTGTTTAAGATCCGCATTGCGTAACTGCGCTTCAACCAAATTGGCAACTCGCAAATCTACTCCAGACAACTCTGCCTTGTCCAAGTCTGCGGCTTCTAAATTCGCCAAACGCAGACTAGCCCCGCGAAAGTTGGCACACATTAAGTGACTTTGAAAAAGATTTGCTCCCTGAAGTTGCGCTTCTTGTAAATCAGCCCATTGTAAATTTGCTTTTCTCAGGTTGGCCTCTTTGAGCACTGCCCGTTGTAAGGTGGCATCAGATAGATTCGCTTTTTGCAAGTCTGCCCAGGAAAGGTTCGCCAGTTTTAAGTTCGCACCTTGGAAATCAGCCCAACGCAGGTAGGCTCCTTGGAGGTCAATTTCTGGCAATTGGGCGCGTGTTAGTTCTAAGCCACTTAAATTGGCATTGCGAAAACTGCGTTGGCCACTGGTGTAAGATTTGATCAATTCACTGGCACTCTTGCTTTCCCCGATCATGGTTTATCTCCTAATCCCAAATTGCTGGAGTTTGATAAATTAATTGGCGATGCCCCTGATTTTTCTCTGGAAAAATAATACTTTTTGCTTCTACATTCAGTATATTTTAATATTAATGCTGATTGCATCCTATCTGATTTGGGGGTATGGCGATCGCCGATCCCCTAATTTAAAATAGCATTTTTAAAATTTTGTATAATTTGACAATAGCAGTAGTTATGCTAATTTACTAATTTAAATGTTAACAAGCTAAAATTATTTTTATTTCATAAAAATGTGAGTAATTAATGACTTAAGCTAAAATAATATATAATAAATATACTAAGTAGGTGGGCAGAAATAAATGCACCACAGACCATATCAGAAGAAAAACTGTCATTCCCGCCGATGGCGGCCTTCGCGGGGGTAAACTCCGGCGGGAATCCAAGGATTTACGGCGGAGAACGAAAAGTGCAATTAATTATGTTCACCTACTTAATTAAATATAAACAAACAAAAACGGTTGATTTTTTTGCCGCCAAAAAATATATCTAAGTTTGAGGGATAACTATGACACAAAATTTACCTTTACCTCCGGGCAGTTCTGGTTTGCCTTTGATTGGCGAAACGATTTCTTTTGTGTTGGATAAAAATTTTGCCGATAAGCGGATTAAAAAATATGGCAATATTTTCCGCACCCATATTTTAGGGCAGCCTACGGTGGTCATGTCCGGGACAGAGGCGAATGAATTTATTCTGTCTAGCCATTTTGACTATTTTTCTTGGCGGGAAGGTTGGCCAGCTAATTTTCGCGAATTGTTAGGAGAGTCTCTGTTTTTGCCGGAGGGAGAAGAACACCGCCGGAATCGCAAATTACTGATGCCCGCATTTCATGGGCCGGCATTACAAAATTATTTTCAAACAATGGTGGAAATCTGCGATCGCTCTCTGGAAAAATGGTCAGAATTAGGAGAATTTACCTGGTTTCCTTTAATGAAACAAATGACATTTGCGATCGCCAGTGTATTATTACTAGGAAGTGAACCAGGTCAGGAAACGGAACGCTTATCAAAGCTTTTTACCCAACTTACCCAGGGTTTATTTGCCTTGCCCATTCCTTTCCCTTGGGCAACCTATCCCAAAGCCCTGAAAGCCAGAGATCAACTTTTAGCTTAGATTGAATTTGCCGCCCGCTTACTGCAAAATTATCATTGGGAATTGTTGCCCAATCAAGACTTAACAATGGAGCCAATTCCCACCCTTCACCCGCGTTCTGGCCTGCAAGTGAAACTCTGGAAACGTTAAAATTTTATGGCCGCCCATGCTATTTTGAACCGCTTTTATTGCGATCTAAAACTGTAGGTTTTTTTGCATTAAAATAGTTCCTGTTCGCGAGGGGGAATTCATTCCGATAGGACTCGAAAGCGGGGAAATCAGAGACCCCTTGATAAGACAAAATCGCCTCTGACCATTGGGAAACTGAAGTCGATGGCGGTTGCATTTGATGGCGTAAAACTTGCAGAATCAATGTTGGCAGGGGAATATTAGATTGTGTCGCTTGACGGATGAGGTCTTGTTCGAGGTCTGGCGGTAGGTCGATTGTAATTTGCATCGGTGATTTCCCTCACTTGATCCGGTTTAGATATTTTATCACACCCCCACATCTCCGTCGCCCCCCACCAACCAACCCAGAAACCACCTAGAAACCGAGACCTGATAATTGTAGCAATAATTTTTAAAGTTGCTATTAGCTGAGGTGATTTATCTATAAATACTTGAAGGAATATCTTCAGGATAGCCAAAAAGCCGTGAATACCATCAATTCAGAAACCAGGAAAAAACCCGGTTTCTTCAAGAAACCGGGGGTTTTTCCCAATAATCGATCGCTTAATCTTTAGAACCAGACTCACAAAGAGTTTTACCAGAACTGCTGTCAGTCGAATTTGATGCAGACAGAATCGGGTCGCGAACCATCACCTCGACACGGCGAATCTGACGATTTTGATAAGCAATGAAAGTAGCTAAAATATTGATCAGACCCATCAAGATTAAGAAGAAAGCGCTACCCCGACCAGGGCCAGTGCCGATCGCCCGACCAATAGTTCCGGCTAACAATCCATCACTTAACAGTAACGGTTCAAAGATCCGATCTACGATCGGCCCGGTGATAATGTAAGCCAAAATCGAGGCGGATTTTTCCACCGCTTGTTGTAAAGCAAACACTCGTCCTTGTAAATCGACGGGGACTTTTGTTTGCCAAATGGTTTGATTACAACTAATCACAATAGGATAGGCAAAGAGGAAACCAAATACGGCTAAACCAGCCAAAGCCACAGAACTGTTAAACACACCAAGACATAATAAAAGTCCTTGGAATGGAACAAAGAAATAAACCCCAGAAATCTTCCGTCTTGGTCCACCCCAAGCACTCATGGTGATACTGCCCAGTAACCAGCCAAAACCGCCAATAGACAGAACCATTCCTAGTTCTTGACTAGAGGAAAAATTCAGCATTAAAGGCCAGAATAGTACCTCTAAAATCCCCATTGTGAAGTAAACAACGGTGAAGAAAGTTAGCAAACCTCGCAAACCGGGACGGAAGGTAATGTAATTCCAACCAGAGACAATTTCTTGGGATAGGTCACGGGATAGGTCGCGCCATTTAGCCGATTTTTTAGTGGTTTTTTCCGGTTGCGGAAAGCGAACCATCAGCATGATGGCTAAGGCCACCAAAAAAGTAGCAAAGTCAATAGCCAGGATGCCTTCTAAGTGAATTATGGCAACGAGTACCCCAGCCAATGCCGGAGATAAAATTTTGGCCGTAGCGCGGGATATTTGCACTGCACCATTTGCCCTAGCGAGATGTTGTTTGGGCACCAGTAAGCCGATCGTGGCGGAGTAAGCAGGCCATTGAAAGGCGTTGAAGATGGAGTTAAAGCCTACCGCTACATATATATGCCAGATTTCTAGGCGATCGAAAAATAGCAACATCCAGATCGCTAGGGTGCCAATTCCCGCTACGGAGTCACTGAGAATCATCGCCCAGCGACGATCCCAGCGATCGACGATCGCACCGACTACGGGTGAGATGATGATGTTTGGTAGATGAATGAACAAGGAAATCAAGGCAAACTGTGTCACCGATCCGGTGGTTTGATATACCCAAACCCCCAGGGCAAAACTGGTTAGACCAGACCCCACTAGGGATATCAGTTGTCCAAAGCAAATAAAAAGAAAAGTCTGCATACTGAAGTTTTGCGATTTTTGTAATCTTTTGAGTTAGCGATAAGGAGAGAACATCAACCATCAGACCCAATAGGGCACTTGCCGATCGGAGAGTTTTTCCGGGGGAGTTACGGCCAATTGATTAAAGCAGCAACCCTTGTGAGTTTATACTTATCTGAACATACCCTGTTTTTGAATATGTCGCTACATCAGGGGGGTAATGAGGATCCAGTATGGGGCGATCGCCGAAATTTTGCCGAAATTTTGCCGAAATTTTGCCGAAATTTTGCGGATGGCCATTTGTCAGGGAAATATTTACCGGCGGAGTTTTCGCCCTAGGCTGAAAATTCAGGCGATCGCGTTGGTTATTGGGGAAGCGATCGCGAATATTGATGATAAATACAGGGGTGAAATGCCTTAATCCGAAAAATTAAATCTTAAATTTTTCTGAGACAAAAAAAATCTGCATCCTTCACTGGGTGTTTGCCGTGGGAAATCAGATTAAGTCTTGATTTGGCGGGGCGGTTCCCCCCAGGTCAGGCAGACGGGCAATTTATGATGATTAATTTGCCCTCGTTCCCAGGCTGGAGCCTCGGAACGAGACTTAGTAATTTTAGCAATAAAGGGGTTATTATCTAGATGAAGTACAGAGGTTTTCTGGATTCCCGCATTCGCGGGAATGACAGTTTTTTTGTCCTTCATAACCATCACAATTGCTATGATAATTAAGATTAGTGTAAATCAACAAATTTGAATAATATTTATCATAATTAAACCATAATTTATTCTTGATTTTAAATAATTTAACTATAAATAAATTTTGTCGAGTCAAATAATCAAAATTATGGTAAAATAATAAAAGTAAAATTGCTAAACAATTGAAGCGATGACACCAGCGGAACCAGCCGAATATGACAGCCCGTGGAAAGAAGCCCTAGAAAAATACTTTCCCGAATTCATGGCGTTCTTTTTTCCTGAAGCTTACGCCAACATTGATTGGTCACGAGAATACGAATTTCTGGATACAGAATTTCAGCAAATTGTTCGGGATGCCGAATTGGGAAAACGTCTGGCTGATAAATTAGTTAAAGTCTGGAGACGTGATGGCAAACCCTCGCTGGTCTTGGCACATATTGAAGTCCAAAGCCAATATGAAGCCGATTTTGCCCAGAGAATGTTTGTCTATAATTATCGGACTTTTGACCGCTATGAATTGCCCGTAGCCACTTTAGTAGTGTTAGCCGACGATCGCCCTTCTTGGATTCCCAATAATTTTAGTTATCAACTTTGGGGTAGCCAAACCAGTTTACAGTTTCCTACTGTGAAACTATTAGATTATGAAGGACAGTGGTTGTCCCTAGAGCAAAATCCCAATCCCTTTGCGGTGATGGTCATGGCTCATTTAAAAACCCAGTCCACCCGACAAGAACCAAACGAACGGCTACAATGGAAGCTGATGGTGACAAAAAGCCTTTATCAACGAGGTTATACTCGCCAAGATATTCTGGAATTATTCCGATTAGTCAATTGGATGATGACTCTACCGAAGGAATTGGAGCGATCGTTTAATACCGAAATTTCTAGTTATGAGGAGGAAACAAAAATGCCATATATTACGCCATTGGAGCGTTTTGCTATAGAAGAAGGAATGGTCAAGGGAATTATAGAACGGGGTCGCGAGGATGTGATTGATATCTTAGTGACTCGGTTTGAAACTATCCCGAATTCTTTGGGGGAAACGATTAATAGTTTAGAAGATGCGGCGTTGCTGAAAACTCTGTTAGTGCGGGCAGTAAAAATTACCTCGATCGCGGAATTTGAACAATTGCTGGCAGATGTGACTGAGAATAAATCAGCATCAAGTTAACTCAAAATCAGGTTAACTCAAAGACTCCGGTTGTGTTTGGGCAGACATGGCCGGAGTCTGATTGCCATCAGCTAGAATTAAGTTATTTTAATTTTAAAAATTTTGGCTAAAATTATAAAGTTTCTTTGGGCGCAAGTATTGCGCCCCTAATAATGTTGCATTTTTTAGTAACAACAATTAAAAACAATATTACGTCCTGATTTGGCGGGGCGGTTCCCCCCAGGTCAGGCAGACTGGCAATTTATGATGATTAATTTTGCTGCCAAATTCTAATTTTTCCGTCCCAACTACTGCTGATTAAAGTTTGACCATCAGGACTTAATAAAAGACTCGTCACCGGACGGGAATCACCAGACCCGGTGAAAATTGCGCCACCTGTGGAAAAACTCCAAACTTTAATTTGGCCATCCCAACTGCCCGTATAAAGTAAAAAAGGTTGATTTCTCTGGGATAAGTTTTGGTGATAATAATCAGGAGTGGCGACTGTCCAAATAGTTCCTGAATTATCGGTAAAAGTTCTGATTTCTTCCCCACTATATAGGTTCCATATTTTTAGGGTGCGATCGAAACTACTAATTACGAGTAATTCTTCCTCACTGCCGGGGAATATGCCCCAAACTTGGCCCAGATGTCGCCGATTATTGCCGATCGCTTCTCCGGTTTCTGTCTGCCAAAATTTGATCGGTTCATTTCCCGTCCCACTGGCAATAATTTGGCCATTGGGACTAAAAATTAGCGAATTTATCCCTTGAGAATGGGCTGCGATCGTGCGTAATTCTTCCCCGGTGGCTAAGTTCCAGATTCTCAGTTTGCCATTCCCATGTCCGGTGACTAAATATTGGCTGTTGGGACTAATTGCTAAAGCATTAATTGGATAAGCATCAACATTAATTTGATACTTTTCTTGGCGATCGCTTAGATGCCAAACTTTAAAAGATCCATTTTTACTGCTACTGACTAAGGTTTGGCCATCTCCACTAATTGCTAAAGCCGTTACCGTCCGTTCGTGGGCTGATAATTCAGCAATTTTTTCTCGATTTTTTAGGTGCCAAAAGCTTAGGCTACCATCCTGGTGGCCACTGACTAAAATTTGCCCATCGGGGGTAATGGCTAAGGGATTAATACCAATGCCTCTGCCTGGAGTATTCAGGGTATCAGTTAAGGTATAGTTAGGGGTGATATTTGTTGCCCTTGGGCTGAATAAATCTGGATTAGTTGGTGCCATTGCCCCGGAAAATGTTGGGGATACAGTACCAGTAAGACGGCGATTAAATTCGCGATCGCCTGCGAGAATGTCTAAATAATATTGATAATATTGATGATACGAGTTAACATGAATATTAGTCTGTTCGGCTTTAATTTTTGATTCTAGGGCAAATTGTTGTGAATTAGTAGACTGCTCATCTCTACTGATATTGTAGTCCCTTTGCTGAATAATTTCTCTTTGTTTATAGAGGTTTTCCAGCGATCGCGATAAATTGCCTTCGATTAACTGACGCAGCGGCGGAAACTGATAATCCTTCGCTTTATAGCCATTTTCAAATAAAGGCGTATCTAAGATTAAATCACCGCGATTTTCAATTGCTATAATCGGCAAATATCCATAAGTTTGTGCAAACAAATTAATAGATTCTTCGCGGATAAATGGGGGAGCAGCAAAGGTAATAATTTGCATATTTTCGGCCAAAATTCCTTGGTCTTGTAACAGCATCCCATAAATTGTGGCTGCTGCCCCACCCAGGCTATGTCCCGCCAGCAAAATTTCTAAATCTAAATTAGGATCTGCTTGGGCAGATAACATTTCTTTAACGGTTTTTTCAGTAGCGATCGCCACCGTTTTAGCGTATTGGCGAAACCCTGAATGAACTAAAATATCTGGGTGCTGTTTAGAAAGCGAAGTAGACCGGACATAAGCATTAGTAAATAAATCATTAATTTGGGAGGGAATCGTCCCCTTAAAGGTAATTATATATGATACCTTGGGGCGGCCATTGCGTTGAACAGTTTCCCGTTCAAAAACCATTGCATAGCCCCCTAAATTGTTAAACGCATTGTTAAACACATTGACTAAATTATTGATATTAATCTGAAATTTTACCTGATTTTCTGCATCCGTCGGTTCAATGGTTTCGACCAGGTTGCTCAAAATTTGTTGATTACTTAAAGTAGAATCAATTATTTGCACTTTTACCTCCTGGCAAGACTCATAAAATGAGGGGCAGCTTGCCAACTGGTTATTCATTTCCGCTGAATCATAAACCGTTTTCATGGAAATTTCCGCCGCTTGAGCAATTTTTTGACAGGTGACAGGATTGGTAAAGCACAATTGTTTATATTCTTGTAATTCGGCATATTCAGCGGTTTGAGCTAATATAGGTTGAGCGATAATTTTCTGAGTGACTATGGTTAAAGCAAGGGTCGCGATCGCCTGAGTTAATTGGTTCATTTCTGGGTGATTATTTGTTGTTTGTTGTGGGTTGTTTGTTATTTGTTATTTGCCAGCTTTTAAAATGAGGAATAACAAATAACAAAAGCACTGATGGCTACCGCATAACTGGGACTAACGTTCAAATCCTAAATAGCCTCTAGGGGTCATCATCCACTGATGATAAACGCCGGTGCTTTGATTCCCAATTAAGATAATTGTTAGCATATCAATCGGGGTTTCCAGCATTTTTTCTAGAGTAGTTACGGTGATTTGTTCGTCTTCTCGGTAAACAGACCGCGCGATCGCCACTGGGGTTTCTGGATGACGATATTGGAGAAAAATCTCTTGGGCTTTGACAATTTGCTCCGTGCGAGTTTGGGATTTGGGATTATAAAGCGCGGTGACAAAATCTGCCTGGGCTGCGGCAATTAGCCGCTGGGAAATCACCGGCCAAGGTGTGAGCAAATCGCTCAAACTAATGGCACAAAAATCATGCATTAATGGCGTACCGACACGAGAGGCAATAGCTTGCAAAGCCGTAATTCCGGGAAACACTTGCACCCCAGGAATTTGACCATCCCAATTTTGGGCGCGAAGTTCTTCCATGACTAAACCAGCCATGCCATAAATGCCAGAATCACCGGAAGAAATTACCGCTACAGTTAAGCCCCAATTGGCTAATTCGATCGCCCGTTTTGCCCGTTGTCGTTCTTGGGTAATCGGCAATGATTCGATAATTTGACCGGGACGAAATAGGGGTTTAATTAGATCGATATATAGACCATAACCAATCACTACATCGGCACTGGTCACGGACATTTGCGCCCCAGGAGTCATCAGGGTTAAATCACCGGGTCCGGTTCCGACTAATAATAGTTGACCATTGCGCCCAGTATATTCAGTGTCAGCCACCGCGATCGCAACGGTGACGGCGCCGGGTTGTCCTTCTAAGCGAAAAATTTGTTTGGCAACTAACAGCGATCGCCCTGTTTTTTCCCCGGTATTGTTATTGGGATTAACCGCAGGATTAACCGCAGAAATAGCGGCAGCTTCCGCAACGCTAGGGGTGCCCACTTCTTGTTCAACTATTTGAGAAGGATTGGGGACTGGCTGCGATCGCAATTTTTCGGCGGAAAAAGTTCTTAAGGGCCATTGGCGATCGCCGCAAAGTTCCAGTAATCCCACTTCATCCGCTTTAATATCAATAGTGGCAATACCGGCGATCGCCTCCACCGCCAGATCGTTAGCTTGAAACACTTGTAAAATTGCCGCTGCGATCGCCGTTTTCGGTGTACCCCGTTCGCAACCCACACCCACCCACAAAACTCGCGGATGCCATTGCACCTGCGGCATTTCCGGGTTTGGGGCAAATTGACCTTGACTATAGCTAATCCAAATTCGGGCTTTAGCCGCCGACTCCCCTAAGTCAAATAAAAACGGATGCCCTTCCGGGAGGTGTTGTTGCCAGAGGGTCGAACCCACCTCTTGCCGGACTTGCACAGGTTCACCTCTGGCAATGGTAGCACTGACCCCCGTCCAGTCCCCGGCGCCGCGAACCCAGCCAAAGGGAAGACCCAAAACATCCACACCAGGATAGCCCAATGCATTCGCTGCCCCAGTAATCACGGGAGTTGCCCCAATTTGGGCGGCAATTAACCGAGTCAGGCGATCGGCCCCTCCCTGGTGTCCACTGCAAAGACTAATCGCAAATTTGCCCGCTTCATCCACCACCACCACGGCGGGATCTACTGACTTATCCTGGAGTAACGGCGAAATCAGGCGCACAACGGCCCCAGTTGCCAGACAAAAAATCAAAGCACGATGCTTGGGCCAAAGTTCGGCAACCTGTTCTTTTAAAGCACCCTGGTAAACTTGAGCCCCAGGAGTGGCACAAGCGGCTGAAACCCAAAGAGTAGCGCCGAGGGTTGGGCAAAGGGACTGGAGACGCTTAACCCCATTCGGAGTAGTGGCGATCGCGGCTATAGGTTGAAATTCATTAAATAGCTGACTCAATTTAAACTCACAAATAAAATAAGACCAGTGGGCAATGTTCGCCAACCCAGAAAACGGGTTTCTGGCGTTAACCTTTGCCACCAACCAACAAATATCATAGAAAAGCGGTTTCTTCTGGTTTGAAGTCAGTTAACCCCAACACCTAGGTCTAGAAACCTGAAGCGGTTAGAAACCGGGTTTCTATGTAAGGGTAGGTGGGGAGGCAGACATTTCTGAGAGAAACCCGGTTTCTTGTCCCCCCCCCAGAAACCGGGTTTCTTTAGACCATCTTTGCCACCAACGAACAACTCTTATAGAAACCCGGTTTCTTTTTTGCCGAAGTCAGTTAACCCCAAAACCTAGGTCTAGAAACCTGAAGCGGTTAGAAACCGGGTTTCTATGTCAGGGTAGGTGGGGTGGCAGAGGTTGACTCAAGAAACCCGGTTTCTTGCCCCTGGGGCGCCCAGAAACCGGGTTTCTTTATAGGTTATACTATCTGAGAAGATAACTAACTCTTAAATCAAAAAACGCAAATTTATGACCATAAAAGAACAACTGATTCACGAAATTGAACAATCTCCTGATATCGTCATTGAAGAGGTTTTTGACTTTTTATTATTGGCCAAATTAAAATATCACCGCCAACAGGAACAATCTAAGCCATTTTGCTCATTTATTCAAGAGCTTGTTTCTGATATTCCTCCAGATATTTTAGCAACTTTACCGACCGATGGATCTGAACAACACGATCATTACATCTATGGAACTCCCAAGCGTGAATTATGAAGCGAGTTTTTGGGGATACTTTTTACTGGATAGCTCTGTTGAACCCACGAGATAACTGGCATAAAGTCGCTCTAAATTATGCCAAAAACTATCCAGAGATACCAATAATTACAACCGATGGTGTAATTGATGAGATTTTAGCCTACGCCGCCTCTAAAGGCAGCCTAATGCGAGAAAAAGGACTCGCTATGTGTTTACAAATGCGGCGAGAGCCAACCATAGAAGTGATTACTTATACACCAGAAATCCGAGAGTTAGGACTCAACTTATATGGTCAGCGTTTAGACAAAGGCTATAGTCTAACGGATTGCATTTCCATGATAGTTATGAAACAAATGGGCATCACAGAAGTTCTGACTCACGATCGACATTTTGCTCAAGAAGGTTTTACGCTGATTTTTACGGATTTAAAATAGAAACCCGGTTTCTTCTTTGCCGAAGTCGAATGGCCCCAACATCTAAAACGGTTAGAAACCGGGTTTCTATGTCAGGGTAGGTGGGGTGGCAGACATTTCTTAGAGAAACCCGGTTTCTTGTCCCCCCAGAAACCGGGTTTCTTTAGACCATCTTTGCCACCAACGAACAAATATCATAGAAACCCGGTTTCTTCTTTGCCGAAGTCAATTAACCCCAAAAAAGGAGTAATTTAAATGATTCATTGGCAACGTTTTCTCGGCTTATTTGCGGTCTGTTTATTTTTAACGGTTAGTTGTGGGCAAGGATTACAAAATTCCCCCAACAATTCCGGTAATTCTGGTAATTTAAGTGGTGAAAATCGCATCACTTTGGGCACTACTGCCAAATTACGCACCATTGACCCTGCTGATGCTTATGATTTAACTGCCGGTTATTTACTGAATAACTTAGGCGATCCCCTTTATCGCTACAACGAACAAGGGGAAATTATCCCCCAACTAGCCACGGAATTGCCGAAAATTAGCGCAGATGGATTAACTTATACAATTCCTCTCCGTCAAGGGGTAATTTTTCACGATCGCACCCCATTTAATGCTTCAGCAATGGTGTTTTCGCTGCGCCGATTTATGGAAAATCAAGGACAACCTTCTTTTCTCCTTTCTGACGTAGTAAAATCCATCACTGCTACCGGAGAATATGAACTGACCATTACCCTCAAACAACCCTTTGCTGCCTTTACTGCCCTGCTCACATTTGCGGGTACTTGTGCGGTATCCCCAACCTACTATAAAATTGGCCCTGGTCAATTTAAACCCGATACTTTTATTGGTACAGGTCGCTATCAATTAGCCAACTATGGCACCGACTCCTTAAAATTAGATATTTTTCCCGAATATTGGGGCGAAAAACCCCTAAATCAAGGGGTGGATATTCAACGGTTATCTAATTCGGTTAACTTATATAATGCCTTTACGACTGGGGCGGTAGATATCGCATACGAAGTCCTAGATCCGAATCAAATTAAAAGTTTAGAAACCCAGGCAGAGAAACAAGGATGGCAAGTTATTTCTACCGAGGGCAATTCCGTCACCTATTGGATGATTAATAATCGGCAAGCCCCGTTAAATAATCCAGAAATACGGCGAATTTTAGCGTCACTGGTCGATCGCAAATTGTTAATTGAACGGGTCAGTCAGGGTCAAGCTGAACCTCTGTATAGTTTAATTCCCAGTACCTTTCCGGTGTATCAACCTGTGTTTGAAAAATTTAATCAAGGGGATAGTTTAGTTAAAGCCCAAGATTGGTTAAAACAAGCGGGCTATAGTCAAGCAAAGCCCTTACAAATCGAGGTTTGGTATCCGTCTAGTTCCCCGGTGAGAAATGCGGTGGCTACGGCTTTAAAAGCGATCGCCCAACAAAAATTAGCGGGACTTTTAGAACTGCAAATTCAAAGCGTTGAGTTTACCACTTATACGGCAAATTTAGATAAGGGAATTTATCAAACTGTTTTATATACTTGGATTCCCGATTTTCTCGATCCTGACAATTTTACCCATCCGTTTTTGAGTTGCGTTCAAGGTTCTCCCGATAAGGGTTGTGAAAATGGGGCAAGTCAATCTCAAGGGTCATTTTATTATAGCGATCGCGCCAATGAACTGATTAATCAACAGCGGCAAGAACGCAATCCCCAAAAGCGCGATCGCCTGTTTACAGAAATTCAAGAATTAGTCGCAGAAGATATTCCTTATATTCCCTTATTTCAAAATAAGGATTATGCCTTTGCTCAAAAAAATATCACGGGAGTCAACTTAAATCCTGCCCAAATTTTCCCGCTGTGGCAAATTCAGAAAAATAAAAATTAGGGTAGTCTCATTCCCAGGCTGAACCCTGGGAACGAAGGTCTATCAACCATCAACAATCAACAATCAACCACCAACCATCAACAATCAACCATCAACCACCAACAATCAACCACCAACCATCAACAATCAACCATCAACAATTAACCAACTACTTCAAAAATCTGCCCGCTAAATTCATCACATCATTCATATCGATTTTGCCATCACCATCCGCATCTAAAAAAGCATTCAGCACTGGATTTGCTGCGGCTTGAGGATTGTCGGTGCTCGCACCAGCTTTTAACATACTCAAAAAGGCAGGAACCACTACCGGCAACATGGCTTGAATTGTCGCCGCATTTAGCCCACTTTTTTGAGCAATTTCTGGCACCATTTCCGCCAATTTAGTCTGACTAAACAGAGCAAAAACTGCTTGCGGATTGGCCGAAGTACCGCTAAATTGATTCACCAAATTGTTGACCGTATCCGGTCCTTCGGTACTTTGTTTTTCCTGCAATGCAGAACGCACATATCCGCTGACTGTTGACAACAGCATTTGACTTTTTGCGGGGTCAGCGCCATAAATACTGCCGGTTTGTTGAATTGTGGTCAAAATATTCCCCAATTCACCTAAATTTGCTTGCTGATTAGGATTGTTGACCGCTTGTAAAATTTGATTAAATAGTCCCATATTTTTCCTCCATTTTTTCGATTATATCACTTTTTGATGAGATGTAAACCAAACTTTTCCGCAGTCAATCGCTTTCCGCGATCGCCGGGAAGGGTTGGCTGGGGTCTGAGTGAAAATATTTCACAATAAATATTTTACAATAAATATTTCACAATTGGAAAACCCTAACGCATATTGTAGCATATAATAACATGATAATTTAACGAAAAATATCCCTCGCTTTAATTACTTAAAATTACCCATGATTGATGTTCGGTAATTTGATATTTAAGCAGGTGAAAATAATTAATGGCAATTTTCGTCTCCCGGCGTAAATCATTGGATTCCCGCCTTCGCGGGAATGACAGATTTTTATCTAATTAGGTGTCTGACCCAATTTCTGTATGTCAGGATTTTTTGAGCCAGGAAATATGCTCTGGATTTTCCTGGATTGTGGGGATTTTCGGGCAGAATCGGGCAGAATGATTTAATCCGAGGGAATTTCTGGGTTTTAGTTGTTGATTTTTATCATTTAATACTATAATAAGTTATCAAAGAAAAATTTTAGGCAAGATTGGCGATCGTAATGTAAAAATATCAAAAATATCCATCAAAAATATCCATCAGCCTCGACGCACCCGGAATCAATCCTCTTAATTCATTTAAACATAATATAATGACTGGTTAAGCGTCAGCCGCGATTGCCCTGTTTTTCCCTACCGATCGTATTGGTGATATTTCCATGCGCCCTACCCGTCTTTTAACTATCTATATCGGTTTGGCCCTGATTTTAGGGCTGATTCTGTGGCTGGTGAATTCTCTTTACCAGCTATATATTCAGGTATCTTATACGGCTCCATTTTTGGCGTTATTGCTGGTATTACTGGCGATCGCGCTGTTGGGCTTATTCGTAGGTACTTTTTTATATTACATGGGACTCCTGCCCGGATACCCCCTGCCCGCGAAACCGGGACGCCGCGCCAAAAAACGCCAAATCCCCGTGCAAAAAACCGCTGCTGCTGCGGAAACTTTGCAAGCGATTCGGGAACAGGTGACGCAAATTCAAGATGAAGTTGCCCGTCAAGCCATGTTACGTCGCACGCGGGAAATTGAGGCTAATTTAGCCAGAGGAGATTTACAAGTGGTCGTATTTGGCACCGGCGCCGCTGGCAAAACTTCTGTGGTCAATGCCCTTTTAGGGCGAATGGTCGGTCGAGTCGAGGCGCCGATGGGCACTACGGAAGTAGGAGAAACTTATACTTTGAATTTGAAAGGATTAGATCGGCATATTTTAATTACGGATACACCGGGGATTTCCGAAGCAGGTTTGGCCGGATCTCAACGAGAGGAAATTGCCCGCAGACTCGCTACAGAAGCGGATTTACTTTTATTTGTGGTCGATAACGATCTAAGTCGGTCAGAATATGAATCCCTCCAAACTTTAATTCAAATTGGTAAGCGATCGCTCTTAGTTTTAAATAAAACCGATCTTTACACCGAAACGGAACAAGAAATTATCTTGGCTAGACTGCGAGAAAGAGTGCGCGGATATATCGCCTCGATGGATTTAGTGGCTGTAGCGGCTAACCCCAAACCCGTGAATTTGGAAGGGGGCGGTCTATTTGAAATGGAACCGGATATTATGCCCCTAATTCGTCGCATGGCGTTAATTTTACGGGCAGAAGGAGAAGATTTACTCGCGGATAATATTTTATTGCAATCTCAACAGTTAGGAGAAGAAGCTCGCAAACTAATTGATAATCAACGCCGACGGCAAGCGGATAAAATTGTCGAACGGTTCCAATGGATTGGGGCTGGAGTGATTGCCTGTACTCCTGTGCCCGTAGTGGATCTGTTAGCGACTGCCGCCGTTAATGCTCAAATGGTGGTAGAAATTGGCAAAATTTACGACTGTGAAATTAATGTGGAACGAGGCAGAGAAATGGCCTTGTCTTTGGCCAAAACTTTGGCCAGTTTAGGCATTGTTAAAGGGGCTTTAAATTTACTGACCACCGCGTTACAATTAAATCTGAGTACCTTAATTATTGGTAAAGCGATTCAAGGAATTACCGCCGCCTATTTAACTCGAATTGCCGGAAAAAGTTTTATTGAATATTTCCGACAAGATCAAGATTGGGGAGATGGCGGCATGATGGAAGTAGTGCAACGGCAATTTGAATTAACTAAAAAAGATGAATTTGTCCAAGGTTTTGTCAAAGATGCGATCGCGCGTGTAGTCGATCCGATTAAAGATAACTTATCAGAAACCCTGCCACCAAGTTTTTCCCCAGATTGGGTTGCCGAAAATCCCGAATATCAGCCCGAATATGAGCAAGAATATCCGCCCGAATATCAACCCGAATATCCGCAGTCAGATGAAGTAAATCAGGGAGAATATTCCGACTGGGACAGTCCGCGATCGCGATCGAGAGATGATTGGTAGTGGTTATTTGTTGTTTGTTATTCTTGATGAGGCAGATGCTTCAAATAACCAATAGACAATTCTGGCTTTTATACCGTAGAGATCCCCCCAACCCCCCTTAAAAAGGGGGGCTTTTTAGAATTTTGCACTCTTGTCTAGTAACTAATAACCAATAACTAGGTAAAATAACTAGATGAAAAATGCCTTAATCATCCCCGGATCGATCGGTGCGGGAATCATTTCCCCCCGGAAATCCAGAAATTGCACCAGCATCAGATATCCCACTGCCAACAGCAAAGAAATCGCCCCAGTCACGATCGCCACAATTTTGCCACGATCCATAATTTACCTCTTGTAAAATTTTCTTAACAAATTTTAGACCCATCTGCTACCCATCTGCCATAATTCTGCTCATTTTTCCACCAAAATTGATCTAAAATAGCTAAAAACAGAGAAAAAATAGTATTTATATTGTAGGGTGGGCAAAAGTGTACCTATCATATATAGTAGGGTGGGTAAAATTTTTTGCCCACCTGAAGAATGTTAGTGACTGTTAGATGAATTTTTTAAATTGGTATAAAATAGCTAAAAACAGAGAAAAAATAAATCTAGAGACAATCCCTTAAAGGCATCTCAAGATTAGGTCGTTAAAAAGCGCAAAAGCGGAGAGTCTGATATGGAATCGGTAGCTGGTTTATCTACTCAACCAATGAATACAGAAAACGAGGCTGTAGTCCAAACCTGGGAACTGAGTAAATTTTATCGCACTGGGTTTTGGCTGAATCAACAAATTCTGTCCTTAAAAAACTGTAACTTAACCATTTATCCCGGTGAAACCTTTGGCTTATTAGGGCAGAATGGTGCCGGAAAAACCACATTGCTCAAAACTCTTTTGGGAATTGTTAAACCTACCAGTGGTCGAGGGGTAATTTTCGGTCGTCCCCTAGGCGATCGCGCTGTTAAAGAACGCATCGGTTACTTACCAGAAAATGCTTACTTTTATGATTATCTCACCGGCTGGGAATGTTTAGAATTTACCGCCAATTTATTTCAAATTTCCGCCGCCACTAGAGAACATCGGATTATCGATCTATTAGATTTAGTTGGATTAGCCAAATCCAGCGCCAAAAATAAACAACTCCGCCAATATTCTAAAGGAATGTTACAAAGAATTGGCATGGCGCAAGCGTTAATCAATGACCCAGAATTAGTGTTATTAGATGAACCTATGTCCGGTCTTGACCCCTTGGGAAGATATCAAATGCGGGAAATTATTTTATCCTTAAAACAGCAAGGCAAGACAATTTTCTTTAATAGCCATATTCTAGCCGATGTGGAGAAAATCTGCGATCGCGTAGCTATTCTGGCGCGAGGAGAAATCATTGCTGAGGGGACAATTAAAGAAATGATTGGCACCGCCGAAACCTACCACGTCAAAGGTCAAGGGGGAAATGTAGAGGTGTTAAAACAATGGCTGAAAAATCTAGAATTTGAAGATGAAACTTGGGCAGGAACATTACAAGGAAATACCCAAGACTTTTTAGCCAGCTTACAACTCATGGAAGCTAAACTAATTTCTCTGAGTTTATCCAGTGCGTCCTTAGAGGAGTTTTTTGTCCAAGAACTGCGGGAAAAAGGATTAACAGTTAGTCAATAAAATTGTAGGACACGGCAATGCCGTGTCCTAATTTTACCTCTAATTTTCAATCCCCTGTCCTAATTCATGGCAGATTTAACTCAACCAGAACTACCCAAAATAATCGCGCTACGACGCGGTAAATTTAAAGTAAGCTGACCATCCTGCCAAGATATTTCACCTTGGCCATATAATTGCTGATTTAACTTTAAATTACAACTGACATCAAAACTGACATCAAAAGTTTCTTTGGCTGATTCTAACCCCGCATTAATAGCCACAATAATCGTTTCTTCGGGCAAGGTTCGGGCAAACGCATAAACCATTCCCTGACTGCCAATTACTTGATATTTGCCTGTCTGTAAAGCTGGATGATTTCGCCGGATCTGAATTAACTGTTTATGCTGGTGTAAAACCGCTTGATTCCATTGATTTTCTGGGGGAAAAGCCCGACGACAATCAGGGTCATCGCCTCCCGGTAAACCCACTTCATCCCCATAGTAAATACTCGGTGCGCCGACACTGGTCATTAATAATACGGTGGCTAATTCTATGGTGGCGAAATCATCGCCACAAATGGTTAATAATCTGGCCGTATCGTGACTATCTAATAAGTTTAATTGGGTTAGTTGAATTTCCCAGGGATACAAGTTGAGAAGGTCGGTAATTTTTTGGGCATATCCAGGGGCATCTAAAGCGGGATAAGGGAAATATGGGTGATGTTCTACCAGTTCCATTTTGACGCGATCGCCTGCGGTAAAGGCAATTGTTGGCCCGGTAAATAAATAATTCATCACCCCATCAAACTGGGTGCCATCTAACCATTGCCGAGAATCTGTCCAGACTTCTCCGACAATATAAGCATCGGGGTTTATGGCTTTCACCCGTTGGCGAAATTCCTGCCAAAATCCGGGGGTTTCTACACAATAAGGCACATCCAAACGCCAGCCATCAATGCCTTGTTGCAGCCAATATTCAGCAATCTGCATAATATATTCTCTGGCGGCAGGATTTTCGTGATTAAACTTAGGCAGCGATCGATTATTTGCCCAACTTGTATAATTAGCGGGTTTACTGCCATCATAAGCAGATAGAGGCCAATCTTCAATTAAAAACCAATCGACCCAAGGAGAATTTGGGCCATTTTCTAAAATATCGTTGAAAAAGAAAAAGCCCCGACTAGCGTGATTAAATACCCCATCGAGTACCACCTTAATCTCTCGTTGATGGGCGGCATCTAGCAATGCCAGAAATGCTTCATTCCCCCCCAGAATCGGGTCAACTTGATAATAATCATGGGTGTGGTAGCGGTGATTGCAAGCTGATTGAAAAATCGGGGTAAAATAAATGGCATTAATGCCTAAATCTTGCAAGTAATCAAGTTTTTCTATGACGCCCCAAAGATTCCCCCCTTTATATCCTTGGAGGGTGGGAGGTGCATCCCAGGGTTCTAATTGTTCCGGTTGCCAACCTCCCCCCGGTTGACGGCAAAATTTGACCCCATTGGGGGGATCACTTTTGGCAAAGCGATCGGGAAATATTTGATAGAAAACCGCTTGTTTGACCCAATTTGGGGTGTGAATTTCCATAGGTGCTCCGATGTTACGTTTTTTGCTAATCGATCGACTATTAAATTTTAATCTATTTTTCGATAATATTGCAGTAATATTGCGTCAATATTGCGATAATATTGCGGGCGATCGCTGATAAATAGTCAGAAAAATTGCCAGAAAATTGCCAGAAAATTGCTAAAAAAATAAAAACTTGCCAAAAAAACCAGAAAATTGCCAGATAATTGCGATCGCTTTCAGATATAGCGTTTATTGTCCGAATGAAATACAGAGGTTTTCTGGATTCCCGCATTCGCGGGAATGACAGTTTTTCTTCTGATATGGTCTGCATTTATTTCTGCCCACCTACTTATAGCGTTTATTGTCCGAATGAAATACAGAGTTTTTCTGGATTCCCGCATTCGCGGGAATGACAGGTTTTTTTGTAAGTCATAACTCTGACAACTGCGATAAAAGTCAATCACTTTACGGTGAGGATAATTACCCAATCGCCGCAATATTCGGCAATATTCTGCCGTACCAGAGGCGATCGCCTTAAAGGTTTGCTATCATAGGGAAATATCGCTGAGAAATGTCGCTACGTTAACCAAACCAGGGGGGTATCATGTACGATCGAGACTCAAACGATTTTAAGTCTCTCAAAGAAACCGTTAAATTAGTTTTCTTTTTTAAGACCATTGTTGGGACAATTTTACTATTATTCGGCATAGCGATCGCTTGGGAAGTCATCCAAATCATCTGGACTTCGATCGAAGGTGCGAAATCCATCCCCCTCGTAGAAAATATTATCAGTATGGGTCATAGTGGCAGCGAATTGAGAAACCAGCTACCCCCTAGTGACATTCATGGACTCTTAGGCGGTTATGAAGATGCGGTTTTTGGTTATGGAATCTTGATTTTTCTGCTCTCAATTGCGGCGGGAATTGCTCAAACATTCTTAAGCATTGGGGCAGAACTGATTAAATCTGATTTGAGAGCATTGTTAGAAAAGCTAGGAGAAGAACTAGCAAGATTGTGGCCAAAATAAAACCAAAATTAATGAAAAATGTCCGATTAAAAATTATCCTAAAAGGCAGATTTTTTTCCCAAAACAGGCTTGCTAGTCAGCGGCAAAGATTACCCAGGCAAAAAATACACCGGCAAAGATTAGAATGCTTTGGGAAAAGACATGATAGCCATGACCGGCATTTTCCTCAAACTTAGATTGCAGAAATTGCATGATTTGATGCAATTTCTGCATCTTAACCTGTGTTTTTGTATCAATGGCTGCAAAATAATCAGGGAAATTGTGAGTAAAGTTAAGGGAAAGCTGACGGGAAATAACCGAGAAATTTCACCAAACACCAGATTTTCTTAAGTCGGCAATCAACAAAATGTTGTTCTCAGTTTAACTGTGGTTCAGAGGGTGAGGAAGAGTAAAAATTATGTCTCAAAAATTAAAGTCTTTCTGGTCGATCGCGCCAGGTAATTTAGCAGTAAGTCTGCTCGCGAGTACATCAGTATTGCTGACGATGACCATGGGAAATGCGACCGGAGGAAATGCGATCGCCTCAGAGTTAAAAACTGCTGCACCTCACCAGAGTGAATTATCGGTAGATCCCCGGGCGAATATTCTCGAACAAGTCGAACAATATCATCCCCTCAACCTATCCCAAGGGGGAGAAGAACCCCTGGAACAAGTCAATTTTGTCAATCAACTAACCGATGTCAAACCGACAGATTGGGCATATACCGCTTTGCAAAATCTGGCACAACGCCACGGCTGTTTGTTAGCCTATCCTGATAGCACATATCGCGGCAATCGGGGGCTAACTCGTTATGAGTTTGCTGCCGGTTTAGACGCTTGTCTAGAACAAATTCAACGACAACTCTCTCAGCTAGATGTGGGAGTTGCCGCCGCCGATTTAGAGACTTTGCGACGCTTACAAGAGGAATTTTCGGGAGAGTTAACAGTTTTGCGTCGTCGAGTTGATGCTTTGGAAGTCCGCACCGCTGAACTGGAAGCAAATCAATTTTCTACCACGACTAAACTGGTTGGGGAATCTATTTTCACGATCGCCGATGCTTTCGGGTCAGATGTTGATGCGGAAATGGTATTTAATCACCGGACTCGATTAAACTTTATCACCAGTTTTACCGGAAAAGATAGCTTAATTACCAGGCTAGAATTTGGTAATATTGGCTTATCCTTCAGAAACCCAACTGGCACCAATGAAGGGCGCTATGCTTATGATGGGTCAGACGGGAATGTGGTCGGCTTAAACCGATTACATTATATTTTTCCCGTCAGCGATCGCCTCCAAGCAACCATTTACGCCAATGCCGGAGGCCACCACTTTTATGCGCCCACACTAAATCCCCTTGATGCGGGCGGTGGAGGTACAGGCTCCTTGTCTCGTTTTGGCGAGCGAAACCCCATATTTCGGAAGCACCTGGGCGGGCGAGGAGTTGGGTTTAAATATCAATTAAGCCCCAACTTACAAGCCAATTTCGGCTATTTAGGCAATGAAGCTGGATCGTCAAATCCGGGCAACGGTCTATTTAATGGCAACTACTCTGCTTTAGGTCAAGTGGTATTCGGTAGCCGATTTAAGGTAGGATTAACCTATCTTCATGGCTATGATGGGCAAGAAAATACCCGCTTTGGATTAGGCGGAACTGGCACTGGCTTGGGGAATCTAAATCTTTCTCCCTTGGGGGTAAAAAATACTCCAGTTTCGAGTAATTCTTACGGATTACAAACTTCACTGGAAATTACCCCGAATGCGATCTTGAGTGGCTGGATTGGCAAAACCAGTGCGCGGTTAATTGGCTTGGGAGATGCGGATATTTTAAATTATGCCGTCACTCTGGCTTTGCCGAATTTAGGTAGTCCAGGAAGTATGGGCGGTTTAGTTGTTGGTGCTGAACCTTATTTAACGGATTTAGATGTACCCGGAAATCCAGCTTTTGCTAATGATATTCCTTGGCACGTTGAAGGGTTTTACCAGTATCAAATCAACAAGAATGTTGCCATTACTCCGGGTTTTATTTGGCTGCTATCTCCCAATCAAAATTCAGAAAACAATGATATCATAATTGGCACTTTCAGAACTACATTTAATTTTTAATGGGGCGCGATCGGCAAAAAAAACAACCATGAAAAATTAAAGCAGGGACACGAATATCGTGTCCTGCTTATTTATATTTTTGCCCAATAATTGTCACCATGAATTTATTTATAGCAGAAATTAGTTAGATCGTAAATTAGTTCGAGCGAATTTTAATTGATTAATTGCATAAATCCAGCCAAATATAAAGTCTAATATAAATAAATTATTACCACCTCCCTAGAAATTTCTTCATATATGCGTGTCGAGCAGTTGCAAGCTTTTCTCTCGGTTGCGGAAACGGGCAGTTTTCAACAAGCGGCCCGACTCTGTGGGTTCACCCAATCCACTATTAGTCGGCAAATTCAAGCATTAGAAGCGGAAGTTGGATTGCCTTTATTTCATCGGACGGCTCAAGCGAAACTAACTGTGGGAGGCGAATGTTTCTTGCCCAGGGCGCGGAGAATTTGTCAGGAATGGCAAAAAGCTTTAGAAGAATTAGCCGAACTTCTGGACGGGAAACAGCCCGAATTATGTGTAGCCGCAATTCATTCCGTTTGTACTTATTATTTACCGCCAATTTTACAAAAATTTTGCCAGAATTATCCAGAGGTACAACTGCGGGTGACAACTCTGGGCAGCGATCGCGCATTGAAAGTGCTCAAAGATGGCTTAGTTGACTTAGCCATTGTGATGCATAATCGCTTTTTAACCACCAGTCCAGAAATTGTCGTGGAAACTTTATACCAGGAATCCATTAAACTGTTAATGGCCGCGAATCATCCTTTGGCAAAATATGAACAAGTGCCTTGGACCGAACTAGCAAAATATCCCCAGGTCGTATTTAAAGATGGCTATGGGATGCAACGCTTAGTCCAAGAAAAATTTACCCAGCAAGGACTTAATCTCAAGGCAGCTTTAGAGTTAAATAGTCCTGAAGCTTTTCGCGGTGTAGTTCGCCAAGGGGAAATGATTGCTTTGTTGCCAGAAACTGCATTATTAGATGCGTACCACGATCCAACTTTGGCGGTGCGATCGCTCTTGTCCGAAATCGACTCTCAGGGCAACGAAACATGGATCCGCCAAGTGGTGATGGTGACAACTCGCGATCGCTTACAAATTCCCCCAATCCAAAAATTTTGGCAGCTAGTCCGGGAATCAATCACCGGGCAAATTCAGCAGGATTAATTTATATTAATTTACTTGTGAGTAGTCATCATTATGAGTATTCGTTTTCGAGAATTTATCCAAAAAATTGGCAGTGGCCCCCACACGGGGGAAAACTTAAATCGCCAAGAAGCCGCAGAAGCCATGGGGATGATGTTACAGGAAGAAGCTACTCCGGCTCAAATCGGGGCTTTTTTGATTGCCCATCGAATTAAACGGCCCACGGGTGAAGAATTGGCCGGAATGTTGGATGCTTATGAAGCACTCGGCCCGCAGTTAAGGCTTTCCGGGGTAAAACCAATGGTGTTCGGTTGTCCTTATGATGGGCGATCGCGCACCACTCCCATTCTCCCCATCACCGCCCTAATTCTCGCCAGCGTCGGTCAGCCGGTAATCATGCACGGTGGGGACAAAATGCCCACCAAATACGGCATTCCCTTAATCGACATTTGGCAAGGGTTGGGGATTAATTGGTCAACGCTTTCCCTGGTTCAAGTGCAGCAATTCATCGAAACCACAGGTCTGGGATTTATTTATCTGCCAAATCATTTCCCTCTCGCTGCGGGTTTAGTTCCCTACCGAGATCAACTGGGCAAACGTCCCCCGATCGCCACTGTAGAATTAATTTGGTCCCCCGTCGTCAGTGACTATCATTTAGTCGCCGGTTTTGTCCATCCCCCAACCGAAAAAATGTTTCAAGATGCCTTAGTTTTGCGAGGAATCCAAGACTTTACCACCGTCAAAGGTTTAGAAGGCAGTTGTGATTTATCCCGCGATCGCACAGCCATCATCGGGATCTTCAAAAATGGTGAATTGCAGCGCCTACATTTAAATCCATACGACTATGACTTTGGCGGAAAAAACCCCACCATCTCGGAAACAACTACTGAACTGGTGGCTCAAATGCAAAATGTCTTACAAGGTAAATCATCAGAATTGATGCATTCGGCGATTTGGAACGGAGGATTTTACCTCTGGCATTGCGGCTTATGTCCAGACATAGAAACCGCCTTTGACACAGCGGAAAACTTACTGACTTCCGGTAAAGTCAACGCCAAGCTGCAAGAAGTGACGAGAATTATTGGTTATTAGTTGTTGGTTGTTGGTTGTTGGTTGTTGGTTGTTATTGGTTGTTAGTTGTTGGTTGTTTGTTGTTAGTTATTAGTTGTTGGTTGTTGGTTGTTGGTTATTGGTTGTTAGTTGCTGGTTATTAGTTATTAGTTGTTGGTTGGTTGTTATTAGTTGTTGGTTATTAGTTGTTGGTTATTAGTTGTTGGTTATTAGTTGTTGGTTATTAGTTTTTAGGGATTCCATCAACAACCAACAAACAAAGAATCCCTACCCAACAAACAACAACCAACAAACAACAATCAACAACACCCCCCCCAACCCCCCCTTCAAGGGGGGGCAACCAACAAACAACAAACAACCAACAACAACCAACAAACAACAACCAACAAACAACAAACAACAAACAACAACCCTTAACGATTCACCAACATTGGTCGGGCGATTTTTAGGGAGTCTAACAAGCGATCGACCAGAAAATGCTCTTGGAATAATTGACGAATATAGTCAACTTTCATCGCCTCGTGCAGTCGCACTTTACCCAAACTGCCGCTAATAATTTCTACAGTGGTCAAAGTATCCAGGTCTACGGATAAAACTGGCACCTCCGCTTCCTCAGCGCGAGCTAAAATAACCGGAGAAGGACGAAGATTTCCCGTGACAATCAGACAATGGGTGGAAGTTTCCAAAGCCGCTAACTGAATATCCGTCCGACCACCCCCAGTCACTACGGCCATATTAATTCCCGTCGATAAATACTTCAACGCCGAGTTAACATTCATGGCGCCAATTTTCAGGCTTTCTACGATTAAGTTCAAACGGTCAGATCGGCAAAGCACTTGGGCATTCAACCGTTCTGCTAATTCTCCGACACTGACACCACCTAAGAAAGGAATTTTCGGTAACATAGCAAAAACTGGAATATTTTGTTCTTCCAGAAATGGCTTAATTAAAGTCTCTGTTTCCGCTAAATATTCCGGGGGAATATCATTCAAAACCACACCGATCGGGCGATCGCCCAATCGTTGTTTAGCCGATAATAACATCTCCACCGCTTCTGGGGACTCAAACCGCGTCACCAACAACACAGAAGCATCAACCAATTCGGCGATATCTGGCAAAGATAAGTGATAAATATAGCCCTCATCTAAAGTCGCTGGCCCTTCCATAATCACAATATCGCCGTCGATCTTAGCCAAAGACTCTTGCAGAGAATTTTGATATTTGAGTAAGTCTTGATTGGCGACTAAGCGTTCTTTAAAGAGTTGATTTCCTAAAAATAGTACGGTTTTCCCTAGATTTTTATCGGACAAATTTAAGGTTTTGGCCAAAAACTTTAAATCTTCATCCACGGGACTTGGATCGCATTCACGGTCGCATCTGCCCACAGGTTTTGTGTAAGCAATTTCCAGGCCGCGTTCCTGGAGTTGTTGACTAATTCCCAGAATAGTAGTTGATTTACCACTATAGGCTTCTGTTGACCCAATCAACAAATACTTTGACTGCGGTTTTTTTTTGGTTGAATTAAGATTTTGCACGATTGATTTCCTTTTATTTAGTAAACAATAATTCCGGGCAAATTGCTGCCTTTACAGTTCTTGAATGGTCATTTTTTTGAACCATTAGAGGTAGCCAGGGAAATTCCTCTCGATTTTGGCAAAAAAAGCCCCGCCTAACTTATATCTGTTCACCCATCTTTGCCAGATATTCCTGCTGCTTAAATATTTACAGCGGTTATTATTCGGATGAAGTACAGAGGTTTTCTGGATTCTAGCGGGCGCGGGAATGACACATTTTTTTTGTAGTTCATAACTCTGACAATTGCTATAATTGTTTATGCATTGCCTGATTCATTAGTCATTACATTAGTTATTTTATTAGTCATTAGTCATTGCCTTAGTCATTGCTTTAGTCATGCCGTTGGAGTAATCTTTTATAAAATCCTTTACTAAAATCCACTATATGATGACGCCGGTGATTTTCAATTAATTCAATTAAAAAATTAATAAAATCAACATTGGTCATGTTTAGTTGATAACTTAAATCCGCATTGCCATCAAACTGAACTCGGCAGCGTGTGGGGTCAGCGGGAAGTGAAGAAACTTGCCAAGTAGCCACAAACTTAATATTTTCTCCCCCTTCAATTTTTCTTTCCCCTTCTAGATGCCCTTGGCGATAAAGGGTGATTGCTCTGGGTAATAACACCCGTTTTTTCTCTTGGGTATAATAAGGTAAATAGATGCCGACAATTCTTTTATCGGCGGGTTGTAACTGCTCTAAATTTGTTGCCATCTGTACCCTCCTTTACTTGGCTGGATCGATTGTTTTGAGCCAAAATATCTCGCTCTCATTAATGATAATGAGTGGCTCAATTTCGCGCAAATCATTATAATTGCTGAATAATTGCTGATTTTTGGTCAATGGTTCCCCAATCTTGGTTGTTTGATGTTTCATAGTAAATTTATCTTCAATTAATTTACCATAGGATTTTTACTATGACTTATTTTAACCTCAAGAAATTATTAAATTTGTCTAACGGCGTTGACTGACACCCGTTAGTTTTTCATAAAATTCAAGATTCTTCATCAAAAATCAAGGTTAAAGGTTTCAATAACTGAATGAGTATAAAATCAAAGGAATTCATGGCTGACCGTGAGTCGGTTCCCATGAATCGTTTTCCAGCATTTTTTGTCCGTGGGTAAGCTGTCAGCATTTTCCCGGAAATGATGGGACTGACCTGACGACCGATCCTGACACCCCTAGGAGTTAGAGAGACCCAGCGATCGCCGCGATCGCCCAAAAGGAAAAAATTATCGTTGCCCCGATCGCCAATAGACCAACTTAGAGAAACTTTCTGTTTTAATCCTGGCACGAGCGGGGATCTAGGCAAGAACCCTTAATTTTTCCCCAAAACTGGCAGGCAATAAGGATGTGGTATTTTTAGCTACAATAACTCATTTAGAGTTTTTATGGAAGCGAGAGATGATAAAATTTATCTCTCGTTTTAAGCAAACACGATCGTTATTAGTATTTAACTGTGATTACCTATGCCAGCAAATTCCTGGCCTGAAAACCATTCTTACAGAAATTTTCCGCCCCTTAGAGCGATTTTGTATAACCTGTCGGATTCCGAGGAGGCCGAAATAGATCCGGCGATCGCCTATTCTTATTCAGGATATGAAGGTCGTCGGGCTAAAGCTGCCATTCTTTTGATCGTCGCCTGGACTGGCACCATTGCCCTTCATTTAGTTTCCTGGGGGTTCTGGTTAGTGGTGGGCTTTACGGGACTGCTTTGCTTTCAGGCATTGCGGATTTTGCTGGCACGTCCCCATGCAACTCCAGAACCGTTAGCGGAGGGGGATCGAAGCCAATGGCCTTCGGTGTCCCTGCTGGTGGCGGCGAAAAATGAGGAGGCAGTGATTGCCCGACTGGTGAAAATGCTTTGTCATCAAGATTATCCCACGGAAAAATATGAAGTGTGGGTGATTGATGATTGCAGTAGCGATCGCACCCCGGAAATCTTGCAAGCCCTGACCCAAGAATATCCTAACCTCAAGATACTCCGGCGGCCTGCCAATGCCAAGGGGGGCAAATCCGGCGCCCTAAATGAAGTTTTGTTAAAAACCCAAGGGGATTTCTTAGGAGTCTTTGATGCGGATGCCCAAGTCCCCCCGGATATGCTGCGACGGTTGCTGCCCATGTTCAACGCAGCACGAGTCGGCGCCGTGCAAATGCAAAAGGTGATTGCCAATGCGCCGCTAAATTTCTGGACGCGGGGCCAAGAAGCGGAAATGGCTTTAGACCTGTATTTCCAGCAACAACGCATAGCGGTTAACGGCATTGGGGAACTGCGCGGAAATGGTCAGTTTGTCAGACGCAGCGCTTTAGACAGTTGTGGGGGATGGAATGAATTGACCATTACCGATGACCTGGATCTGACCATGCGGTTACATTTAGATGGCTGGGATATTGAGGCGATCGCTTTTCCGGCAGCGATCGAAGAGGGTGTCACCAGCCTCAAAGCCCTGTGGCATCAGCGCAACCGTTGGGGAGAAGGGGGCTATCAACGCTATCTAGATTACTGGCGGTTGATTTTCACCAACCGAATTGACTTGCTCAAAACTTGGGATATGTTTGGGTTTTGGATCATGCAGTATTTCTTACCCAATGCCGCAGTCCCAGATTTACTCATGGCGATTTATCTCAAACATTTGCCGGTAATGAGTCCTCTGACCACTTTGGCCATTTCCCTCTCTTTGGTGGGAATGTTTACAGGTCTGCGTCGGGGCAATCCGCAGCAGAAATTAACTGTGGCGACCTTCTTCGGCAACTTGGTCAAAACCTTACGCGGCACATTATATATGTTGCACTGGTTTGTCATTGTTGCCAGTGTGGGAATGCGAATTTCCGTCCGTCCCAAGCAGTTGAAATGGGTCAAAACCGTCCATCAAGGCACTGGGGAATTGCAGCTATAGCGCCTTGCGTCGGGGGTGCAGGGGTGCAGGGGTGCAGGGGCGATCCGATGGCGGTGGTCGCCCCGGAGCTTCTGGTGCAGGGGAGCGGGGGTGCGGGGGAGCGGGGGTGCGGGGGAGCGGGGGAGATATTTTTCACCTCATCTCCTCTGCTCCTCTGCCCCTCATCCGACGGCGGGCCGATGGCAGGCCCCCCCCTGCCCCTCTGCTCCTCTGCTCCTCTGCTCCTCTGCTCCTCTGCTCCTCTGCTCCTCTGCTCCCTCTGCCCTAGCGATCGCTAACTCTTGCCATTATCACTGCTTTGGGTAGCCAGAACTCGTTCGGCTAATTTGTCGGGGACTTCTTGGAGGTGGTCAAACTTCCAGTTAAAGAAGCCGACACCCATTGTGAGCGATCGCAACTCCACAATCAAATCCTGCATTTCCGCTTGGGGCAAATACGCCGAAACCTTATCCCAGCCCTTCCAATCACTCATGGGTTCATAGCCGAGGATTTGGCCGCGACGCCCACTAATAATCTGCATCATATTGGAAGTAAAATCACTGGGAGCACAAATCTCCACTGAGGCAATGGGTTCCAGCAACGTAGGGCTGCATTTCGCCATCCCTTCCTGCATTGCTGTCCGGGCTGCCAACTTAAACGACTGTTCATTACTATCCACCGAGTGATAAGAACCATCGGTTAAAGTCACCGCCACATCCACCACCGGGAAGCCCAACAGACCTTTCACCAGGGACTCGCGCACCCCAATTTCCACCCCAGGGATATACTGCTTCGGCACCACACCGCCCACAATCTTCTCTTTAAATTCAAAGCCTTGCCCGCGCTCTTGTGGGTGAATACTCAGATACACATCCCCAAACATCCCATGTCCGCCACTTTGGTGCTTATAACGTCCATGTACTTTTTCCGCTGCTTTGCGAATCGTTTCCTTATAAGGAACATGGGGCACATGAGTGGTCATCGGCAAATTATACTTCCGCTGTAGGCGATCGAGTGCTACTTTCAGATGAACATCCCCCTGACCCCAAAGAACAATCTCGTGGGTATCCGCATTTTGTTCCCAAGTTAAAGATGGGTCTTCTTCCAGCAGTTTACTCATCGCCGCACTGATTTTTACCTCATCACTGCGTTTTTCCGTCGTCACCGCCAAAGCAAACACTGGCGGAATCATTGGTGCTTTGGGTAAATCTACTTTTAACTTGGCATTACTCGTCGTCAAAATATCCCCGGTAGCAATTCCTTCCATGCGAGCCAACGCCACCAAATCCCCGGCAGCAGCAGTCTGCACGCTTTGGGTTTGCTGACCCATCATAAGATACATCCCACCAACGCGCACGCCATTTAAGCTCATACCATCAGTGAGTTCCCCTTGCCAAACCCGCGCCAGAGAGAGTTTACCGCCTTGAGGGGTGTAATAGGTTTTCACCACTTGTGCCACCGTATCCTGGGCATTGGGCTTCAATCCTCGGCGTTCTGCGGTTAAGCTGGGTTCTGGGGCTTCCCGAACCAGGGCATCTAACAGCGGTCGTACCCCGTAGTCTTGTTCCGCAATGCCCATGAACACCGGCACAATCAAATCCGCCCCTAACTCCATTTTCAGGTCTTTAACAATTTCGTCTTGGGACGGTTCGATTTCCTCTAAGAGTTCTTCGAGGAGATGGTCGTCAAAATTGGCCAACTCTTCGAGCATTTCCTGACGAGCGGCGTGTTCTTCGTCTTTCAATTCTTCAGGCATCGGCACTGGATCCGCCTCAGCCCCCGCATGATAATGATAGGCTTGCTCGGTTACGAGGTCGATAAAGCCCACCAGGTCATCGCCTTTGCGAATGGGATATTGATGCGGGACCAAAGGACGGCTGGAAACAGTTTTCAGGGCATGGAGTACATCCATGAAGCTGTTTTTTGACCGATCCATTTTGTTGATAAAAACGATGTGGGGAATTTCCCAGTCATCTAGGAACTTAAAGATCGGTGAGAGGGTGAGAACGCGGCTGACTTCCGCTTCGCAAACCACGATCGCGGCTCCGGCACCCATCAGCGCATTATAAGTTTCTTGGGCGAATTCTACCGAACCAGGGCAGTCAAGGAAGTTGAAGCGAATATCCTTGTAAACGGTGCTGGCGGCGGATACTTCTACACTCATTTGACGGGCGCGAGCTTCAGGGGAACTGTCGCCAACGGTGTTGCCATCTTTCACTGTCCCTTTGCGGGCAATGGCATTGGTGACATAGAGGACACTTTCCAAAAATGAGGTTTTGCCACTTAAATAAGGGCCAACAATTGCCACATTCCGCACGCCCGATGCAACTTTATCAGTCATAGCTTGCTCCTTCTTCTCGAAAACTTAAGAAAGATTGAAATTTCAGCCATTTAGGTGAAAATGAGGTTAAAATAGCGATCGGTCTACCATTAACTTACATTTAACTTAGTATTTTTGATCTACCTTGGCGAAAATTCAACTCTTAGATTACCTGTAGTTTAACTGATTACATTATAAAGTTAAATGTCAGGAAAAGATATAAATTTTTATTAAAAAAAATGGCAGAATGTTAATTAACCTTAAGAAAAGAGACTTTTCCGCCAGATAGCGCAAAAGTCACTTATTTTTTTGGTATATTTGTCGATAATTTGTGGTATATTTGTCAACAATAGCCAATTCTGGCTTCGATCGCGGCTCACTCCCCTCAATTCCCCTTAAAAAGGGTTAATTTTGCGCTATTAAAAGCCTTTTCTATATTTAGAGAAATTTTCAGAGATTCGTAGGGTGGGCAAAAATACTCACCCTACCATATTTATTATATGATGGTGGAGTTTTGCCCACCCTACAAGATAAATACTTTGATAAAAAATCGCTGCCACCACTACCTTTAAAAAGGGGGTATTTTGATAATTTTGTTCTCTTGTATAATTGTAATATTAATTAAAAAAATTATTGCGACGATTTCGAGGTTAATTTGGACGCAATGCTTGCGCCCCTAAAGAGGCATAAATTTTGGGAAATGGTATTAATTTGGGCGCAATGCTTGCGCCCAAAGAAGGAAATCAATTTATGTTGTAGGGGCGCAATGCTTGCGCCCCTAATGTTGCATATTTGGTAATTAGAAATGGGATAAAATTGACCCAGCTTCCGATTAGGTTAAAGGAGGGGTATTTTTTGATTTTTTGATTTTTTGATTTGGTAAACCCAGTCTTATGTTTGGAGAATATGGTTTAAAATACTGAGAGGTAAGCCCCAAGCGCAAATAATATATGCAATTGCAAATCAAAATCTGTCCAATCTTAATCGGCTTAAACTGGCTGTTGTGGGGTTCGTTCTCGACAGTGCTCTCTCGTGAAGTGTTCCCTAGTGAAACTTCGCCGATATTATATGCTCAGTTTAGTCCGCAAGACCAGGCGATCGAGTGGATGACTCGCGGATTGCAGTTAGTCCAGGCAGGAAATTTAACTGAGGCGATCGCCGCTTTTCGGCAAGCGATCGCGATCGATCGGTCTCTGGCACCGGCTTATTATAATTTGGGATTAGCCCTGCGACAGTCTGGGGATTTACAGGCGGCTGCGGATGCCTTTTATCAAGCAATTCAAAACGATCCGGGGTTTGCCTTAGCTTATGCCAACTTAGGCGCCGCCCTCCTCGAAGGCAACAACCTGCAACAAGCGAATGATTACTTGCAACGGGCGATCGCCCTTGACCCGAAAATGGGTATTGCTTACTACAACCTGGGACTGGTACAACAACAGCAGGGAAAAATTGAGGAGGCGATCGGGTCATATCGCCAAGCCATGCGACATAGCCCCAACGTCCCAGAACCCTCCTACTATCTCGGACTGCTTTATTTACAACAAAACCAACTGCGGGAAGCGGAAAACTCCTTCAAAAAAGCGCTACAAATTGCCCCAAACCACGCCCCATCTCACTATCATCTTGGCTTTATCTTCTTTAGCAGCGATCGGCTTGATGACGCCTTAGATGCATTCCGCCGCGCTGCCGAATCAAACCCCAACTATGCCAATGCCTACTACGGTGCTGGTTTAGTGTTTTTACGGCAAAACCTATATAGTGATGCGGTTCGGGTCTTAGAATACGCCAGGGATCTCTACAGTCAGCAAGGCGCCCGGGAATGGGTGAGAAAAGCCGAAGAATTGATTCAACAAGCCCGGAGTCAACAATAAAATTGTCATTTGTCATTGGTTATACCAAGCCCGAAAAATCATTGCGACACATTAAAGAGCATAGATCCCCCCAACCCCCCTTAAAAAGGGGGGCTGAAGATTTCGTTTGTTGCATAATTTATTGAAATTGGTATTATTTGCGTAAGAAACCGGGTTTCTTTTTCGCCACCCACAGATGCACTGTGATGTTCACGAAAGAAACCCGGTTTCTGGGTTATCTCCAGGTGGTTATTTGCGTAAGAAACCGGGTTTCTTTCAGGAAAGAAACCCGGTTTCTGGGTTATCTCCAGGAAGTTGGAGTTCACCTCTATAATCAGGAATTTAGTTATGACTAAAATAGCCCTAACTGATTATGGTTGTGAGCTAATCCATTCCAGAATTTGATCGACTTTTTGTTGTAAACTGGCAACATCAACAATGATCTTACCAATCCCCACATTTTCATCCCGAACTTTAAACTGACGCACATCACGCCCAAAGCCCATCAGAGACGGACGTTCCACATAAGTAACGCGATGCAATACCCGCCAGGTTTTATTCGGTTTACCCCCTTGGGCTTGACGCAGAGCTCGTGCTTCTTCATCATTGCTACGCAGCCATTCTGGGTCAACCACATAGTTAAAGAAGTCTTGGAAATGTTGGGTACTGCCTTCGAGATAGAAACTCATAAACCGATAGCGATCGACTTTTTCCCCTGGTAGGAGGGGGTTATCGTTGTAGTCCGTCACCCCTTTATTTTCCATGCCACTCAAGTCGATATTCAACTCGAAACCCTTGCTACGAGTTTCGGTTTTACTCATGGTTTGAGTCATATTAACGGTAGCTTGGGCGGTTAGTTCTACAGCCGCCGCCGTCGCTTTAAACTGCCCTTCAAACCCCAAAGCTGCATTCATGACAAAAGAGCCACCAATAGTATGTTCGACGGTATTGGCAAAGCTTTGAGCTTCAGTTCGCAGTCCACCGTCAGCATCCCAAACGTAGGTGTTGACAATGTTACGTTTCCCGGCGCGAACTTGGATATTTTCCATGTTCCGCTGCCAGCCATCAAAACTTGCCATGGCGTGTACTTGTTTATTTTGGTCGGTAATTTTACTTTGAATTTCTGCCTGTTTAGCCTTACTACCGACACTGGTGTCCTGAGAAGCAGCAGCAGTTTGAGCTTGAAATTCTTCAGCCTGTGCCGTTTGTTCCTCCGTAGTCATCTCGGTAGTCGGTTTGTCTTCTTCCCGTTGAACTCCAACAGTGGTGGGTGCATCACCACTGTTGATGTTCCGATTCAGAGAGATTTCATCAATAAGGCCCACATTAAAGTTAGAGAAGTAAGATTCCCGGCGCTTGTCCTCTGCTTCGATTTGGCGTTTGAGATCGTAAGCTTCTTGCAAACGATAGTAACTGGCAGGATAGAGAGAACCATACTGCGCCCGCATTTCAGGAACGTGCTTAAAGAAGCGTTGGCTAGTGGCAGAGCTTCCGGTCATACCATCCAAACTACCATTCATCGTGTAAGCCGGATTCATCAAAAAAGTGATGGTGTTGATATCCGGGGGAATGCCATCCACAGGGAGAACTTGGTAGCCCACCATTTTCTTACTACGAGCCAGTCGGCTGACAAACACATCTGCCAATGCTGAAACCACCAACGCATAGCCGACATTTTTGGGAATAAATCGGTTGCCTAAATGGGGGAATTTCGGATCGTCTTCAAATGTACCGCGCAATTCCAGTTTGTCGGTCATGCTCAAGGATGAGCTAGAGGTGATACTGCTCTCGTTCTGGAATTGGTAGCTGAAGTCCAAGTTGCCTTTAAAACCAGCACGAGCCGCTCCAATTCGGGTTGCTAAACCGACACCCGCTTCCATTTCCACATCGCCACCAATGAACGTCTCAACCGCAGCACCCAAGCCACTATCTTGCGATCGCGTCCAATTAAACTCCACATCTTCAGTCATGGTTAATTCCACTGAAGTTGCACAGTTATAATCGTCGGCTAAGGTGAGGTTTTCACTGGGTACAGGTGGCGCTCCTTCGATGTAACCGAGCAAGGTGGGAGCAAATTGGGCATTGCCAATCCATTTTAACTCCAAGGTTTCCAGGGGTTTGTCGGGGAATAGATTCACGCCATTGAGAGTCGGAGAAGCAAACATCCGCCGCATCATCGCCGTTTTTAGCCCCGTCGTTGGGTCGATGGTAATCGTGCTATATTCTGCACTCACCACAGAAGAGCCAATGCTTAACCAAGGGGCAGTCATGTCTTCAACAATGGTCGCTTCGGTGACAGTGCCATCATTAACTCCGGCGTAGTCTAAGACTTTGTTGGTCAAAATCCCATCTAAAGGTAAATAGAGTGCCAAACCTGACTCTTGACCCGTCAGCCGTTTATTCAGGTCAGCTTTAATTTCCTCTTCAGTACGGGCTTTGTTCCACAAGCGGAATTCAGCCATTTGCCCGTCAAAATAGGCATCTTGGCCCCAATTACTCCGTCCGATGTAATTAATCGTGCGGTTTACATTATTGGGCAGATGACAAGTACCTGATTGGAATAGCTGACCGTTCTTGTAAATTTTGCAACTCCCAGAAGGTTCAACGGTGACAGCAATGTGAATCCATTTTCCAGCTTCTAGGAAATTGGCAGCTTGTATATTCTGGCCAGAAGTTCCCCGGTTGACGAAGAATCCCAGTGTATTACCCGTGCCTGGATTGGCTAAGATAATGTTATCTGCGGGCGCTCCATTGGCGAAATCGATGATTCTTGACCAATTTTTAAAGCTGTTGTAACGCACCCAGACTTCTACACTCAATCCTTGGGAGTAGTTGATGTTCATTGCGGGTAAGGTGATGTGATCGTTGACCCCATCAAACTTCATTACCTGATTATTCGGTGTGTCACTACTCGGTTGACCCATAGGAGCAGCGCAAGCCCACCAAATCGGATTTGTCAGCGTCCCATGTTGACCATTACCGGAATTGTCACGGATGTTAGTCCCAGTGGCTTCATTCAGGGGATAGTAAGCTAACAAACCCGACTCATTCCCACTAATCAGGGTGCGACTATTGGCTTCAATTTCCTCATCACTCAGAGCCATTCCCCAAATACGGACTTCTGCGACTTTACCAAATTGTTCGCTTTGGGATAACGCAGTGAGTGGAAGAGTTTGATCGGTAAGGTTTGTGGCATTCACTACAGTGCCAGAATTCCCACTCACCAGGTCTAAAACTTTTCCGCTTTCCACTTTATTCAAGGGAAAATAAGCGACTAAATTTGCTTCTTTACCTGTCAAGCGTTTATTCATATTCGCCTGAAGTTCTGCCTGAGTCCGGGCTTTGTTCCAGATGCGGACTTCAGCAATTTGACCATTGGTAAACTCTGAACCACCGTTGAAAGAGCCGATAAAAACACAGGTGCTCATCGCAGGTAAGGCTACGTTGACACTATTTCTTTGGTCAACAAGCACTCCGTCCAAATAGCTAACAAATCCGTTAGTAGTGTTCCGTTTCCAAGTCATCGCAATATGGTGCCAACTGCCATTGGTGGCGTTAGCTCCCACACTGATGCCCGTAGTGGCTCCATCCACAGAAATAATATGTCGATTACTCCAGCCAGCAACAATATAATTTGAAGCATCTTGTTGTCGGACAGCCGATTGTAAATAGGTGCCCTTGAACCAGTATTCGATGGTGATTTCGTCACCAATAGGCAATTTAGCGGCAGTCTGAATATAATCGCCACTTCCATCAAACTTCATCACCCCATAGTCGGGGGGCTGGTTAGGGACTAGATGATTATTACCGATCGCATAAACATCGCCAATGGGTTTCAACATCGCCAGCTTGATATCTTCTAGCTTTTGCTTGAAGGTGGCATTATTGGGATCGATACTGAGATTAACCTGAGCATCGACTAAGGCTTTAGCTTTGGTATCACCGACTTCTTTACCATCAATATAGAAGCGAGTTGTGCTTCCATCACCCACAACGGTCAGATGATGCCAACCGGCGGACAATGCTCCTATACTAAAACCACAATCGTAAAAATATTGTTTCAGTGGGTCATCGGTCAGGTAAATTCCTAACTTTTGATCGCGGCTAACAACAATATGTTGATCGGCATTTTGTCCCCGAATCAGAGTATTCCATTTTGCGGTTTGTGGCAAAGGATAACAGAACCAAGCTTCGATACTCCAGTCTTCTGTTAAAGACAGAGGTTGATTCAATTTAACAATGCTATTGTCACTGCTAAAATTCAAACAGGGGCGTAGAGGATTGGGAATCCACTGCTCAAAAGCAGTATTCAGACTATCCGCAGTCGCATCATAGTTCGTGCGGCGCATCCGTCCTTCTTTGTCAAAGTAACTCAGTTGCACATTACCTTCGCAGGTTTCAATGGCATTAAGTCCACTAGCGGGACGCACAAACCCTAATAACGCTGCCTGTGTGATCAAACCCTTGGCATCTTTAGCAATCTGAGGCATGGTTTGGGGGGTTTGCTGAATGGTTCTCACCCCGTTGAGAAAGTCAGTGTTTAAGGTGTTGATCTCCGTTTGAATGGCGTTGAGTACAGCAATGACTTGTTGCAGACGATTTTGCAGTTGGGTTTTCTGTGCTGAGAGGTCAGTGCTAGGAGTTTCTAGGATTTTCAGTTCATTTTGCAACTGAGTTAATTTTTCTTGCGCTCGTTGTAACTCAATCGCTTTATTGTCCAGGGCTTGTTTAGCATTGGCAATGTTATTATTGCTGGGTTTGCCAAGGCTGACAATTTTCCACTGTTGATACAATTGCCCAGTGAGTTCGTGAACCCCAACAAAGCGATCGGCAGTACCGTACATCTCCCATAGATTATCGCCAATCCGACTCCGAATAATCCAGTAACCGCTAGAATTTTTCTCCACTTTCCAATGGTAACTCGGAGAGCTAGGGTCAGCATTAAGATCCCATATTAGGGGTTGATTGCGGAGGGGAACTTTTGCGGTGCGATTGTTGGCGGCAGCAATAATCCGATAATAGCCGGAGTCAGTAAGTTCAAATTTTAGGTCAATGGACTTACCGCTAATATTAGTAGTCCCCAACAACTTTTCAGTCTGATAATCCCAATAGGTTGTCGATTGTTCACTCCACGGAGAGACAAATTTACACCAATAGTTAAACAAGTTATTAACTTGTGTCTGGTAATTGGTCTGACATTGAGTTAGTTGACTTTGGAGACTATTGACGCGAGTTTGTTGGTCGCTGATGTCAGTTTTTTTGGTACTAATTAACAGGGGAATTTGGGTGGCTGAAATTTGTTCTTGAGCTACAATAGCCGCAAGTTTGCTTTCTAAATCCCGTTTTTCGACAAGAATCGTCCCTTCTTGTTGCTCTTTGACTCCCAACATTGCCACTTTGCCTTCTAATGACAATTGATTGTCCGCCAAAGTTGCCAAGCTAACGGTGTCAGTATATCGGGCTTCGGTAATGACTTCAGATATTAACTGAATGGTTTGTTTGCGAACATCTAAAGTTGTCCAGGAACCCTTGAGATTACCAATGCCAAAAGAACGGACTAAAGACACTCCTTCGGGGACTACAAAGCGACATTTTGCTTGATACCATCCGCCACCGATATCAATAAATTCGGTGGCATTGGGGGTAATATTAATCCAATCTAAAGAACTGCGATTATTTTTGCCCTTGTAGGTAATGGCAAAAATCTTTCCACCCAGCCCATCAACGTTATTGGGGTCTACCGCAGGAGTAACTTTAAACTCAAATTCTTCCGAGTATGTCGCCCCTTCAGAAACCGCAAAAACTTCCTCATTTTCGTATTTAACTGTGGGATTTTGTGTCCCGGGCAGGTTGCGGGATAGAGACACTGCACTGACATAAGCACCGCCATAAACAACAGCATCATTGCCATTGACGGAAAAATCGAGGACTCGACGTTCTTTCCCTTCTTCAACCACCGCACCTAATCGCCAGTAACCCATTAAACCGACTTCTTTACCTGTCAGTTGCAGATACATGGAATCTTTGATTTGTGCTTCTGTGCGAGCAATTTTCCAGAGACGAGCATCGGCGATTTGACCTTTGTAACAATTACGGCCAGCAGAATCTAAACAACCCATGTACAGAGGTGTTTTATCTACAACCAAACTGCCACCTGTGGCTCCTTCTGCCATCAGTTTGCCATTGATGTAAGTTTTGGCAGTAGTACCATCGTTGGTAATAGCAACGTGATTCCATTGATTCCAAACGATCGAACCATTTGGGGTATCAGGAGGTCCAGCATTTGTTGATAACGAATTATGGAAACGATGGTGAATCAAACCATTACTGTTTAACCAGATATTAAAACTACGACCGGGTTTACCGATGACTCCTTGCCAACCAGCGATCGGATTATCAGGTTTAATCCAAACTTCTACGGTGTAGGTGGTAATGTGGAAATCAGGATTATCCGGCAAAGCCACATAATCATTCACTCCATCAAACACCAAACCCCGCCGTTTCATCGATTCCATTTTTAGGTTAACGGCGGTTCCGGTTTGCCATTTAATGTCATCGAGACTGAAGGTGTTATTGTCAAGTTTCTTGACGGTGTAAGTGCCGTTATAATCGCGGGTATCAACAATTTGTACGGCTTCCCCAGTATTTAAACCATGATTTTTGGCGGTAATACTGAGTTTCCCTGTAGAAGTGATTTCACAACCTGTCACCGCACCATTAAAGACTAACCCAGTTTGTTCTTCGGGGATAACTTCCCAGTTTCCTAACACCGGACTTGGTGGTGTCACTTCAAAGACATCTTCATTAATTTTGGTGATGCCTTGTTGGAAACTATTGTAATGGCGAGTACCAGTAATTTTAACCTGGTTAATTTTTGTGGGATCGAGGTTTGTCTCTGTTGAAGAAACAACATTGACTCCATCATCTTCTCCCTGTTCCAAACTAGCAATTTGCCCTTGGGGAGGTGGAGTGTTTGCGTCAATGATTTTGACGTTATCTAAGGTGTTTAGCGGTAATAACACTTGACGCGCCGTATTACGCCAAATTTTCTCGGTGGCGTTGGCAGAAATTTGGGACAATGTACCATCAGCAGCTATGGCAAAACTGAAGGCTGCCACATTCCCCGTACTCATGGGAATGGCTAACATGACTTTGGTACTATCCCGCAGGAGTTGCATTCCTTCGTCGGTTAGCTGTTCTCGTTGTACGTCGTATTTGGTAGCACTTAAACCGTTAACAACGGTCAGATTTCCTAAATCTAAGGTACGTTTGATAATCCCTGCAAGACTACGAGAAATCAGATGATCGTTTGACTCTTCAAAGGCAGTATAATCTTGCACATCAAACAGCCCTTCATCGGACATTAACAGGGTTGTTAGTTCGACTTTTTTGGTTTGGCTGTTGTAGGCAAAAATATGCCAGCGATGGACATCATTTTCAATGGTGGGAACTAAGACTACAGAAAACCACCCGCTTTGCAGGTTATTGATTAAACTTAATTCGGTGGTGGGTTCGTAGAAAAAGTTACCATTGATGTCGCGGAAGTCCAGGGTGTCTATATTAGTGAGTCCACTGGCTCCTTTTTTCATGTTTTTACTGGCTTCGTGCTTCTGGCGACTCCGCTTAAACCGCACTTCTAGCTTACGGTTCAGTTTATTGGTCATTCCATCTAACACAAAGCGATCGCACAGTAAAGTGTTGCTTTTAGATTGGCGAAACACATACACATGACCCAAGGCAGAAATCATTTGTACGGGTGCAACTGCCGTTTGGTCAAAGGTTTTGTAGCGAGAACGTAAAGCAAAACTACTAGAATTGGCCATATCGGTCAATTCTGCTGTTTCTTGGTCGATGACCGACTGGTCATCGGTTTCATTGGGAAATTCTAGTTCTTGCCAATTTTCCCAGCCGGTTCTTTGATCCGGTGGGGTGTTGAGGTAGCTGTCTTCAAAGCCGTCTTGTTTGACGCTGTACCAAATTTTCCCATCGGCATCGGTAGCCACAATGACCACTTTGCCTTCATGGGAGATGGTATTGATATGTTGGAGTTTTTCTTTCGTTAGGTACATAGATTCCTATTGTTTGGAACATCGGCTGATGCCGCATTTCTGACAAAGATCGCGATCGCCCAAGGTGGTCTTGGGTTTGTGCGTGAAGCAAAGCGAGCCAAATCATCGGAGGCATCTAGCTAGGTTCCCTGGTATCGAAGATGACTCAAATATATTTGGATGCATTGCAAAATCATGGCGAATCGCTAAAAATATCCCTGGTTGCGTGCGATTTCGCTTAGAGCGAATCCCTTAAGGGAATCGCGCTTTTGTCTATCTTCTATCCACGCAAAATTTAACGGCCATTATTGGGATAACTTGCTTTCCCATTAATGCCTCGCCAGCAATTCTGCATAGATGATATTTGCGTTAGATACTGCTTCGCGCTGGTATCTACACAAAAATACTTAATATCTACTCTGAAAAATTTCCAGAGTCTTTCCATTCACCCTTCCCTGTTCTTAGTTCCCTGTTTCTCGTTCCCTGTTTCTCGTTCCCTGGGTGAACTTTCGCCAATATAGCCTTAAATTTATCAACCGTCAAGATTGCTTATATTTTCTTAATAATTTGCTCAAAACTAAGAATTTAGGCAGCCTTGGGTTTTCCATACATAAAACCGTCTTTTTGTCAATATCATAAATTAAATATTTTTACCCACGAAAATTTTACTGGGCATGAAATAACGATTTTTCCCATCCCGAAAAAAACCTCTACAAGAAAGCTTCGACAGCCCATAAACCCTACAGATATCTCTGGTATTTTCCATAGAAAACCGCTTTAAAATTTACCCGATCGCATTTCAAAACCCGATCCGATCGTCCGGCAGAAATTCCAGCCATGACCCATTTCATCCTGATTTCATATTTGGATCGTACCATAGATAATACCTGGCACATCCAAACCCTAACCAGTCACCAATCATCGTTAAATACCAGTTATTCTCAATAGTCACTTATCAAATATGATCGACAGACGTAAATTCCTTTATTTTACTACTGGGTTGGGCATGGCATTAGGATACAAACAACTGATGCCTGTATATGGGCAACAACCCGGTGATATCCAGCCATCATCCGCAACCCCTGAATATCCCGATCTGATTGAACTTTTTATTCAAGAAACCCCTTTCACTATTGGCAGAAAAACCGGGAAAGCGGTAACGGTTAATAACGTATTACCCGCACCAATTATCCGCTGGAAAGAAGGACAAACCGCCACCATTAAAGTCACCAATAATCTCAAAGAAGATACTTCAATTCACTGGCATGGTATTATCCTCCCGGAAAATATGGATGGGGTGCCAGGGATTAGCTTTGCGGGAATTAAACCGGGACAAACTTTTACTTACCAATTTCCTCTTAATCAAAGTGGGACATATTGGTATCACAGTCACAGCGGAATGCAAGAACAACTGGGTCACTATGGGGCGATTATTATCGATCCGATTGAACCAGAACCTTTTGTCTGCGATTCCGCGAAGCGGATCCCTTGCGGGAATCGCGACTATGTAATTCTGCTCTCAGACTGGACCTTTGAAAATCCCCATCAGATTATGAAAAATCTGAAAAAAATGGGGGCTTACTACAACTATCAAAGACGAACTGTTAGCACTTTCTTTGAAGATATCCATTGGCGACAAATGCGAATGGATCCGACAGATATTGCGGATGTTACAGGTGCAACCTATACCTATTTAATGAATGGTTTACCCCCCGAATCAAACTGGACTGGACTATTTAAACCCGGTGAAAAAGTGCGACTCAGATTTATTAATGCTTCAGCGATGACTTTTTTTGACATTCGCATTCCTGGTTTAAAAATGACGGTCATCCAAGCTGATGGTCAAAATGTCCAACCTGTCACCGTAGATGAGTTTCGGATTGGTGTAGCAGAAACTTATGATGTAATTGTTGAACCCCAAGATGAGCAAGCCTACACTATTTTTGCGGAAACAATGGATCGTAGTGGCTATGCTCGTGGAACTTTAGCAATTAGTCAAGGTTTGAGTGCAGCCATTCCCGATCGCCTCGAACGTCCTCTGAGAACAATGGCAGATATGGGAATGGATCATTCCGAACATTCCGAACATTCGGGACATGATATGTCTGGAAATTCCGAACATTCGGGACATGATATGTCTGGAAATTCCGAACATTCGGGACATGATATGTCTGGAAATTCCGAACATTCCGAACATTCGGGACATGATATGTCTAGTGAAGATATGCCCAATTTTGACTGGCAAATAAATGAATCCAGGAATCATGGTCGGGGTCAAGCTGGTACACCAATGATGGTAAAAAATCGGTTGAATGAACCGGGAATTGGCTTAGAAAATACCGGAACTCGCGTATTAGTTTATACAGACCTCCGCAGCCTCGCGCCCCGTGAAGACCAACGCCAGCCAGAACGAGAACTTGAGCTACATTTGACCGGCAATATGGAACGGTATATGTGGTCATTTAATGGCAAAAAATATTCAGAAGAAAAAGAAATTACTTTTTATTACGGGGAACGACTCCGTTTAACCTTTGTAAATCAAACTATGATGGAGCATCCGATTCATTTACATGGGATGTGGATGGAATTAGATAATGGGGCGGGAAAATATAAGCCGCGCAAACATACGGTGATTGTTAAACCGGCGGAAAAAATGTCTGTGGAAGTGAATGTGGATGCGCGAGGCAAATGGGCATTTCACTGCCATCTGATGTATCACATGGAAATGGGAATGTTTAGAACGATTCTCGTTTCGAGACGCTTCGCGAACGCAGTTGTTGACCGTGCGGCGGAGGTGCGCTAAGTGAAGGGAAAACAAATCAGTATTTGTTTGAATATAATCTTAAAAATAATCGGCATAACCGGCACTTTAACTTTAGCCAATATTTTGGCTTATCCTCTGTCAAGCTACGGTGAATCAGCTAAAGAATTGGATAATTTTTATCCAACTTTAGAGTCATTGGAGTCAACGGATTGGCAGTTTTCCCAGTCCCACGATCGCTCCGATCGTAACTCCGATCGTAACTCCGATCGTAACTCCGATCGTAACTCTAATCATCACTCAGATCATCACTCAGGAGAACATGATTGGCCCGAACCCATCCATGATAATCACACCTATTCTTTAATATTGCTTGAGCAATTGGAATATCGAGCCAATGAAGGGGAAGATTCATTAAATTGGGATGCGGTCAGTTGGGTGGGGGGAGACTATGAAAGACTCTGGATTAAAACCGAAGGAGAAGTCGGTTTAGATAGTGGCAATGGTGAAGCCGAACTTCAACTGCTTTATGGTCAATTAATCACCCCTTTTTTTGATGGACAAGTGGGTTTAGCCTATCAGCAATTGTATGGCGATACTTCCAAAGGACGTGCTTTTGGCGTGGTTGGAGTCCAAGGAATGCTGCCTTATGTGATTGAAACCGATGCCGCTATTTTTATTAGTCACAAAGGGGATATTTCCGCGAAATTATCCGCCGAACAACAATTACTCCTATCCCAACGGTTAATTTTAGAACCAAAATTAGAAACTCATTTGGCAATTCAAGACGTAGAAGAATTTGGGGTCGGTTCAGGAATTAATGACCTGGAATTGGGCTTACGCTTGCGCTATGAGATTAATCGGGGTTTTGCTCCATACACGGGGATTAACTGGACGCGCAAATTTGGCAAAACGGCGGATTTTGCCGAAGAAGAAGGGGAGGCGGTGGATAATTTTGCTGTAGTTGTGGGACTGCGGTTAATGTTTTAAACGGTTATTGGTTGTTGGTTGTTAGTTGTTGGTTGTTGGTTATTTGTTATTTGTTCAGGCAATAACGAATAACCAAATTTTTTTATTTAACCATCATCAACAATTTCATCCTGATTTCATTTTTGTTCTGTATCGTTAAAGATATCCTCAGATTTAGGAGTTTCCTAAGATGAAAGTTAATTTAAGCAAAATCGTTTTAACGGCTGTCAGTGGCGCGATCGCAACTGGGTTTAGCTTAGTCGGATTCGTCGTTGAACCTGTCAGCGCTCAAGTTTCCTTAACTAAACAGGACAATCCTTTTAACACTGAACTTCGCAATAACTGCCACGAAAACTGTGAAGAACATTGTGATGGGGAACACCACGATCAAACTTCTTCCGATGAATAAATTCGGTTGATCCCGTAGGGTGGGCAAATTTTGCTCACCCTAATTTTATAGTCCGTAGGGTGGGCAAAATTTGCCCACCCTATACAGAAACAAAATTTGATCATCTCGCGCAGCTTTGAAAACCATGATTTAAAAAAATAATCTTTTATAGATAATTTTTCCAAAACTACACCCTAAGCCCTACACTTCCCTACCTAACAAATCTTGAGGGTGAATGATAGTAATATTTGGCATCAAAATGAAATCTTTAGGATTAAAGGTTAATAAATGAGTAATGTTATTGGATTTCATTACGGCTAACAGCCTGATGTCATGGTTACGTTTACCTTTAATATCGTAGTCCGTCACCAGTTGCAACCAGTTAGTAAAAATGTCGGGCGTTTCTGGAATTAATCTGAAATTATCTAACAAATCATTGACATAATCTTTGGTTAGTTGGGTATTCCAACCTAACCCATTCACATCTATTGGGCGGGTTGCTACTACCCAAAATTCAATTAAAACTTGAGCAGTAATGACACATTCATTGCGATCGGTGAAGATTTTATTAATTGCTTCATTAGCTAATGAATGACTTGCCGATGAAGTATCGGCAGCCCGAAGTAACATATTGGTATCAAGTAAGTATTGCTGCATTAATATTAATCCTCGTACATGGTGTCACGATGCAAGGCTTCATCAGGTAAGTTAGCGCTTGTTTGAGGTAATTTAGCGATCGCTTTATTCCATTTTGCTACTTTTTCTTCAGGGGTGAGATGAGAATCTGAGGCTGGGTTCACAGTTGAAGTCTTTTGTTTAAGAAATTCACTAAAGTCTAAGACTTCTTGCTGTTGCGCTAATGGCAGTTGTTTGAGATTTTCTAAAACAGTTTGTTCAATGTTCATAGTTGTTTATTTTTTTTGATAGTCTATACTCGCATTAATTTAAAAATGCTCGATTAATTTATTCGACAAAATATCCTGTTAAAGCGGATATAATTGAGCGTCCTAAATGATAGGCAAAATTTACCGGAATCGCATTCCCGATTTGTTTATATTGTGATGTAATCCCTCCCATAAATTCCCAATCATCAGGAAAAGTTTGAATTCTGGCATATTCCCGGACGGTAAAAGGTCGCGTTTCATCGGGATGACAGCGATCGGTTTGTTTTTGAGAAGGAGAAGTGGTCAAAGTTAAACTCGGTTCATCCCAAGAAATACGACGTGCCATCCCAGTTTTTCCCCCACCTAAATAATAACTTTTCATCATATATTCTTTTTGGATATTTTCCGGTAAATCTCTCCAGCATCCCCCCGGTGGCACTAATTTTAACACTTCTGCTTTCTTTTTACTATATTTGACTCCTGCCGAGGGCGGAACATTGTTTAAAGCATCTCTTAAGGTGAGATTTTTTTGAGAAGGTTCAGGATAAAAAAACTGAAGATTTAGATCGGAACGAGTCCCCACAATAATAATTCTTTCTCGCTTTTGGGGGACATCATAATTCACTGCATTCAGCAATCGATATTGAACTTGATAACCCAAAGACTCTAAAATTGATAAAATAATTTTTAAAGTTTCCCCTTGTTGATGACTGATTAAGCCCCGGACATTTTCCGCTAAGAATAATTTGGGTTGAATTTCTTGAACGCATCGAGCAAATTCATAGAATAAAGTTCCTCTGGTATCTTCCAGCCCTAGCTTTTTACCGGCATAACTAAATGATTGACAAGGAAATCCTCCGGTAACTACATCCGCCGACATTTGTTTAAACGAAACTTGAGAAATATCATCATGGATAATATGCCAGTGAGGTCGATTGTGTCGTAAAGTAGCCACGGCATCTTTATCGATTTCTACTAAACACTGGGTTTTTAAGCCAGCTTTTTCTAATCCTAATGCTAGACCCCCTGCCCCGGCAAACAGTTCGATCGCATTCACGGTTTTTTTGGGTTTAAATGGAATGTCAGGAGAATAGTAAGGAATCTCTAATAAAGGCTCGAATAAATTTAACTGAATACTTTTGTGCATATTCGATAATTTCTGCATTAATATGATATTCTACTACTACTGGTTAATGATTCTGGGTTACAGAATAGCAAACTACAATTCGCCAAAATGTTCAAAGGCTTAAAAGACCGATCGAATCAAAGTTTAGGCTTCCTTCATTGGGATTCCTCCTCGCTGGCAAGTCGCAGTCTGGCATCGACGATCGCTTGTTGGAGTTTCGCTTGCAGCACTTCTTTCGGAGGCAAGACGGTGAGATACTCGGCAACATAAGGGTTTTGAGATGTGTCCAGCTTAATTGTCTCCCCAGTGTGGAGACAATCTCTAGGTCTGGGAAAGTTTCAGCAAAGTGGACACAATGCCGGAGTTGTTTCTCACTCCAACCTTTCCCATAGGTTTGGGTTAGTTGTTCAGAAAGGGTGTTTGGAAGATAGAGGTTTCAGTAAACCCCCGATCTAAATTGATTAGGACTTACGCAAATCTAGGATTTAATCACTATATATATTGCATGGTGGGCAATGCCCACCCTACATATAGATTAGCTGCTATCGTCCTGTTGATAACATCTCGATCGCCTGATTTTCTAGGAAAAATTTGTCCCTGTAGAATTGTGAAACATCAAGCCACGGTACACTATTCTAACGAACCTTAAACCCCAAGCGGTTATCCCGATCGAATATGACTACATTTTTATTAGAAGTCGGTACAGAAGAATTACCCGCAAGCTTTGTCGAAACAGCGATTTCTCAGTGGCGATCGCTCATTCCGGGGACTCTGGCAGAAAACTTTCTCACCCCCAAAGCCACCCAAGTCTATGGCACCCCGCGTCGTTTGGCCGTTTTAATCTCTGGTTTGCCCACCCAGCAGCCCGATCGCGAAGAAGAAATCAAAGGCCCACCAGCCCAAGCAGCCTTTAAAGATGGTAAACCCACCAAAGCTGCCGAAGGATTTGCCCGGAAACAGGGCGTCGAGTTAAGCGACTTGGAAATTCGCCCCACGGACAAAGGCGATTTTGTCTTTGTCAACAAAAAAATTACCGGACGCACCACAGCGGAAATCTTAACGGAACTCGTGCCCCAATGGATTAACAAACTAGAAGGCAAACGGTTTATGCGTTGGGCAAATGGGGATTTAAGATTTTCTCGCCCGTTACGTTGGTTGGTCGCATTATTAGACCGAGAAATTCTGCCGATCGCCATAGAAAATGGCTCAGAAACTCTCAAAAGCGATCGCATTTCTAGCGGACATCGGATTTTGCATCCGCAACCCGTGGAAATTGCTAACGCCGCAGATTATGCCCAAACTTTACGGCAAGCTTATATTGAAGTAAACCCAGAAAAACGCCAAGAAAAAATCATTGCGGAAGTCAAAGCCACTGCGAAAAAAGCCGGTGGCATTGCGGAAATTTCCGCCGATTTACTCACCGAAGTCACTAACTTAGTCGAATGGCCCACAGCGGTAATGGGCAAATTTGACGATGGCTTTTTAATTTTACCGCCGGAAGTAATTACTACGGTCATGGTGACACACCAGCGGTATTTTCCGGTATTAAAAAATCAGCAAAATGGAGATAAAACGGGTAAGCAAACTACAGAATTACTCCCTTATTTTATCACTATTTCTAACGGCGATCCGGCAAAATCCGCAATTATTGCCAATGGCAACGAACGAGTAATTAGAGCACGGTTAGCCGATGGCCAGTTTTTCTACAAAGCAGATATCGCCAAACCTTTAGAAAGTTATGTAGCCCAGTTAGAAACTGTCACTTTCCAAGAAAAATTAGGCTCGGTGCGCGAGAAAGTCAACCGCATCATTAAAATTGCCAGTTTCATTACAGACCAATTATCCCTCAGCGCCGAAAAAGCTAAAGATATCCAACGGGCTGCATTACTTTGTAAAGCGGATTTAGTCAGCCAGATGGTTTATGAATTTCCCGAATTGCAAGGGGTGATGGGTGAAAAATATGCCCGCATTTCTGGGGAAACCGAGGCCGTAGCTACGGCAATTTTTGAGCATTATTTGCCACGGGGCGCTAGTGATATTTTGCCAGATACGATCGCTGGGCAAGCGATCGCTTTAGCGGATAAACTGGATACATTGGTCAGTATTTTTGGCTTGGGAATGTTGCCCACTGGTTCTTCCGACCCGTTTGCTTTGCGTCGGGCAGCTACGGCGATCGTCAATATTATTTGGGCGGCAGATTTACCCCTAAATTTATATCATTTGCTAGAACAAGCCGCCAGTGAATTTAGCACAATTTACCCCGATACTTCTCCTGATTTATTGTCACAATTATATGACTTTTTCCGGCAACGAGTCAGAACTTTGTTGCAAGAGGAGCGGGGAGTTGATTATGATTTGGTGAATGCGGTATTAGGGGAAGATGACCCAGAATATACGGAACGGGGATTAAAAGATTTGCTGGATTTACGCGATCGCGCCTTATTCTTGCAATCTATCCGCAATAATGGCATCCTCAATAATATCTATGAAACCGTAAACCGTTCCTCCCGTTTAGCCAAACAAGGAGAACTCGATACCATTGAATTAGCACCGAGTCAAGCGATCGATCCCAAACTATTCCAAAAATCTTCTGAACAAGACTTTTATGATTCTCTGGTGCAATTAGTGCCCAAAACCCAAGCTGCCCGCGCAGCGCGAGATTATCAAAAATTAGTGGATGCTTTAGCAGAAATTGCCCCAGTGGTCAGCAACTTTTTTGATGGCCCAGAAAGTGTCCTAGTGATGGATTCAGATCCGGCAATTCAACGCAACCGCTTAAATCTTTTGGGATTATTGCGAAATCATGCTCGTGTTTTAGCAGATTTTGGCGCGATCGTTAAAAGTTAGGTATTGGGACTCACTGTAAATGTAAGGTGGGCAATGCCCACCCTACGAATGATATCTGGTAAATGTATGGTGGGCAATGCCCACCCTACGAATCTCACTCTAAATGTATGGTGGGCAATGCCCACCCTACGAATGATATCTAGTGGGCATTGCCCACCCTACGAACCTATATTTCATCTTCACTCAATATCCCGTCTATGTCAAAAGCCCATATCATCGGTTTAGGAAAATCAGGAATTGCCGCAGCCAAGTTATTGCAGCAAAACGGTTGGCAAGTCACCGTGAGCGATCGCGGCAATTCTGACAGTTTGCGCCAACAACAGCAACAACTCGCTGCCATTGGCATTGAAGTGCATTTAGACCATGTTTTTGCCCCAGATGAATCCCTGGAATTAATCGTAGCCAGTCCCGGAGTTCCTTGGGATATTCCTCCCCTGGTGAAAGCGCGAGAAATGGGCATTGAAACTATCGGCGAAATGGAACTCGCTTGGCGTCATTTGAATCAAGCCTCCTGGGTGGGTATCACGGGCACTAATGGCAAAACCACCACAACAGCTTTAATTGCGGCTATTTTCCAAACCGCTGGATTTCATGCCCCGGCTTGTGGCAATATCGGCTATGCCACCTGTGAACTAGCCTGGGAATATTCAAAACCAGAGCAAACAGATCCACTGAAACCGATTGATTGGACGATCGCGGAAATTAGCAGTTATCAAATTGAATCTTCTAATTCTTTAGCCCCGAAAATAGGCATTTTTACCACCTTAACTCCCGATCATCTGAGTCGCCACTATACTATCGATAACTATTTCAACATCAAAGCTTCTCTATTAGAACGGTCTGAATATCGGGTAATTAATGGCGATGACCCCTATTTACGGCAACACCTGGCAACTCGTTGGCCCGATGCTTGTTGGACTAGCACCCAAGGAAAAAGTCACCTATTAGGCGATCCAGAAAAGGGCGCTTATCTGGAAAATGGCTGGGTGATATTTAAAGGAGAAAAAATCGTCCGGGCTGATGCTTTGCGAATGTGTGGCGACCATAATCAACAAAATTTGCTGATGGCAGTGGCTACCGCTAGTTTGGCGGGGATCAAAAAAGAGGCGATCGCCCAAGCCATTGCGGAATTCCCCGGAGTTCCCCACCGCCTAGAACCGATCGTCACTTGGCAAGGCATTGAGTTTATTAATGATAGTAAAGCCACCAACTACGACGCTGCGGAAGTGGGCTTAAAATCCGTTGAAGCGCCAGTGATTCTGATTGCTGGTGGGGATCCCAAAACTGGGGATGATACGGGGTGGTACAGAATTATTCAAACCAAAGCAGTGGCAGTGTTATTAATTGGGGATGCCGCCGCGCAATTTGCCCAACGCTTGCAAGAAGTTGGCCATCAACGCTATGAAATTGTGGAAACAATGGCGCGAGCAGTTCCCAGGGCGGCTCAATTGGCTCAAGAACTTGGGGCTAAGGTAGTATTACTCTCTCCCGCTTGCGCCAGTTTTGACCAATATCAAAATTTTGAGCAACGGGGGGATGATTTCCGGCAGCTTTGCCTGGAATTGCTCCAATAATTTGCCAATAATTTGCCGGTAATTTACCGATAGTTTGCCAATAATTTGCCGGTAATTTAGCGATAATTTGCCGGTAATTTTCCTACTTAGGGGGCCAGACCACTCAGGGGCTACTCAGGAGCGATCGTCTGGCCTGATTTTATTTTTACCGTCTCCGTAAAAATAAGGATTTGGGCGTAGGGGCGCAATGGTTGCGCCCTAAGAACGAAAAGCTTTCCTATGGACACGGCGAAAGCCCATGTCCCTACCTTGATGGACAAGCGGATGACTGTGGCAGAGTGCCTCATTGCCAGCTATGTGAAACAAAAGCTATCAAAATGTTTTTTAGTCAACAATGAAAAATTTTCTCCATAAATAATTTAAATCATCTCCGTATATTCACGGAATAAAAAGTCGATCTATAAACCGAAGGCAGAAAATTTAATTAAGCATTAAGGCGATCGCTACTGAGTACAATACTTAAAAATTTTCCTAAATTTCTACAATTATCAAGGAATTATATTTTCTTTGTAAAAATCGAGATTACCCCTTGTCAAAACCCGATGAATTTTGCTATGATTAAAACAAATGAAGCAAATCAGATAAATCACGAACTATCTGGAGCGTTTGCTTAAAATAAAAATAACCAGGTGACTGTTAACGGGTGTGCTCTTTAATTATTTTAGATTTCCAGGGATTTCTCTATCAGGCTCCAGATGTTCTCAGGGTGAAAAATAGATTCTCGGCAATGTGGTAGTTCTACAACAACACCGATACTAGGTAATAACACCCTCCACCGTTAGAAAACTACTCACGCATTGAGATTCGCTACCAAAGAACAGGAGAAATGACCATGAAGACCACTAAACTTTTTGCATCCAAAAGTGCTGTACTTGCCGGAACTATGGCGATCGCCTCTGCCATGTTATCAGTCATGCCAGCCCAAGCCGCTGAAAAAACCCTGACCCTCACCGACAAGACCAACACCAATACCCAAGACTATCCCACCGTCAGCGTCAACTTAAAAGAAGTAGCCGGGGGCGTAGAAGTCAGCGTTAACGTAGTCCCTAGCGCCGCTGGATGGACTGGCGACCTGCGCGGTGTTTGGTTCAACCTTCCCAACGCAGGTGGAGTTAGTGTCAGTGGTATTGGTGGTGGCCCTGTCACTGGGATCGCCGGTGCCAGCAATGCCACGAAGCAGGGAGTTAGCAACAGTGGGGAGCTAACCGGCATGAAAGCTGACTTCAACTTAGGGGTTGAAATTGGTTCTCAAGGCATCAGCAAGGGCGACGATTTTCAATCTGCTACCTTCAAACTCTCTGGAGTTTCCCTCGCTGACTTTAGCTCTGACATGATTGGGACTCGGATGATGAGTGTTGGCCCAGAAGGGAACCGCAGTTACAGCAGCAAAACCGGCAGCGCTGCTATCCCTGGAAATAATGATAGTAGCACGACCCCTAGCACTGGTGGCAGCACACCACCGGCTGTTGTCGAAGAACCTTCTACTCCTAGCGCTCCAGTATATAGCGGTGGTGGTGACGAAGGCGGCGGCATGGTTTCCGAAGCTGCACCAGAACCTCTGACTATCTTAGGAACTATGCTCGGTGGTGGTGCCTTAGTTGCGGCTCGCAAACGCAAAGCCAACAAAGCCAGCTAATTCCTCAGCCATAGCCAGTGGAAAATAACCGGCTTGGTTAAATAAATCAAAGCAGAGGGGCGATTCGCAACAGCAATCGCCCCTCTGCTTTTTTTATGGATAAATTGTGATAAAATAGCCGTGCAATTAAGTAGGTGAACATAATTAATTGCACTTTTCGTTCCCCACCGTAAATCCTTGGATTCCCGTCGGAGTTTACCCCCGCGAAGGCCGCCATCGGCGGGAATGACAGTTTTTTTTCTCATGGGGGCTGTGGTGCATTTATTTCTGCCCACCTAATTATCGAAAAAAACAGCCAATAGCCAACGGCTCATTTGATAAATGAAGCCGACATTGCTAAAAACCACCAAATTTTTAACAGGGATAATATCGTGCTTGGTTTGACAGATGAACAACTAAAAAAAATCAGCGCGATCGCCCGTCAAGTGGGTTGGGGTGCGGCGGATATTCTGCAAGGTTACTATCACGGAACCGCGAATTTAACCCTGGGAATTCAACAAAAAAAAGATGGGGTAGTCACCGCTGCGGATTTAGCGGCCAATGAATATATTCTGAGAAAATTACGCATTGCCTTTGGGCAAGAAAAGTTTAGTTATCTCAGCGAAGAAACTTATCACCATCAACCTCCCCAAAAAAGTATTGAAACCGCCGAACATCCCTGGTTGTGGATTATCGACCCCCTAGATGGGACCGGGGGTTTTATTCAGCATAACGATTACTATGCGGTGCATATTGCCCTGGTCTATAAAGGCAGACCCATGATAGCGGTGGTCGTGGTTCCAGAAGCGAGGAAATTATATTATGCCCAAAGAGGGATGGGCGCATTTGTAGAAACTCGCAGTGGTGAAGTGAAACAATTGCAAGTTTCTCAGCGCGATCGCCTAGAAGATTTAACCATTTTAGTCACAAAACACCGGCAAACCCCAGAATTTAAAAAAGTCTTACATACTTTACCCTGTCGCCAAGAATATAAAATCGGCAGTATTGGTTGCCGCATTGCCGCGATCGTGGAACAACAAGGAGATATTTATATTTCCTTTTCGGGAAAATCAGCCCCTAAACATTGGGACTTAGCAGCCCCAGAATTAATTCTCACGGAAGCGGGGGGAAAATTAACCCATCTCAACGGGGAACCCCTGAGTTATGATTCCGAGGATGTCAATCAATGGGGCCGTTTAATTGGGAGTAATGGTCAGAGTCATAGCAAATTGTTGGCGGAAGTTAGCAAAATTGTCGGCAATAAACCGGGTTTTTTGACATCTGGTTGACCCATAATTTTATCAAAAATAGACCTAAAAAATCGACAAAAACCCGGTTTCTCTGACTACGGGTAAAAATCATTTATCGGGGTAACAAATGATTTCTTGGCCCGACTCCCGGATTGATTAAAGATGCTAATTCTTCCGCTGATAAGTGGCCGAGTTCTGTTTTAATTTCCTCTTCAGTATAATGATAGCCGCGTTTTTCAGCCATTTCTAGAAAATTTTTGATTTTTTCTTCCGCTTGTTTTTGTTCGGTTAAAGTTTGTTGTTCTTGGATGGCTGTATATAATTTAGCCGCGTTTTGTTGGTTCATAATAGACCCTTTAATTTTGATGTGTTTTTTAATTGAAAGCCTTTATTCTGCCATGATGCGATCGCAAGGCCAAATATCCGCAGAAAATTGCGATCGCTTCTCAAGTCTCTGGAGATAAAGCGGTTATTGTCGGACTGAAGTACAGAGGTTTTCTGGATTCCCGCCTTCGCGGGAATGACAGGTTTTTATTGATAATAATTCTTCTTTAGTTACTCCTCCCCTAATTTTTACGAAATTTAACAAAAATTAGTTATTAGTTGTTCGTTATTGGTTATTGGTTATTCGCCTTCCAATTCACCCAACCACCAACCACCAACCAACAACCACCAACCAACAACCACCAACAAATAACAAATAACAAATAACAAATAACCGTAAGTATTCGCAATATCCTGGTTTTATGAATTAGACTAGAAAGGTTGACTAATTCAATTTCAGTTGTAAAGCAGAACAATTTTATGACCGCAACGATCGCTAAACTCAACCACGAAGTAAAAGACCTGTCCTTAGCACCTCTGGGGAAACAGCGGATTTCCTGGGCAGGCAGAGAAATGCCCGTGCTCAAACTCATCAAAGAACGCTTTGCCCAAGAAAAGCCTTTTGCGGGTATTCGCTTAGTCGCTTGCTGCCACGTCACCACCGAAACCGCTAATTTGGCGATCGCCCTCAAAGCCGGTGGTGCTGATGCGATCCTCATTGCCAGCAACCCCCTGAGCACCCAAGATGACGTAGCCGCAAGCTTAGTGGTTGATGAAGGGATTCCCGTATTTGCCATCAAAGGGGAAGACAACGCCACCTATCACCGTCATGTGAATATCGCCCTGGATCATAAACCCAACATTATTATTGATGATGGTAGCGACGTGACCGCCACTTTGATCCAAGAACGGCAAAATCAAATCCCTGATATTATCGGCACCACCGAAGAAACCACCACCGGCATTGTCCGCTTGCAGGCTATGTTCAAGGATGGGGTGCTTTCTTTCCCCGCAATGAACGTGAATGATGCGGACACCAAGCATTTCTTTGATAATCGCTACGGTACAGGTCAGTCTACTCTCGATGGGATTATCCGCGCCACCAATATTCTCCTTGCCGGTAAAACTATCGTCGTGGTTGGATACGGTTGGTGCGGCAAAGGCACCGCTATGCGGGCTAAAGGCATGGGTGCCAATGTGATTGTCACGGAAATCGATCCGGTGAAGGCGATCGAAGCGGCAATGGACGGTTTCCGAGTCATGCCAATGGCCGAAGCTGCCACTTATGGGGATATGTTTATCACCGTCACCGGCAACAAGCACGTCATTCGTGGCGAACATTTTGACGTGATGAAAGATGGGGCGATCGTCTGCAACTCCGGTCACTTTGACATTGAAATTGACCTAGAAGCCTTGAAATCCAAGTCCTCAGAAGTACGGATCGTGCGTCCTTTCACCGAAGAATATGTGCTCAAATCTGGTAAATCCATCGTTGTCTTAGGGGAAGGTCGCTTAATTAACTTGGCAGCGGCAGAAGGACACCCCAGCGCGGTGATGGATATGAGTTTTGCTAACCAAGCCTTAGCCTGCGAATATCTGGTGAAGAACAAAGGCAAGTTAGAACCGGGTTTACACTCTATTCCCAAAGAATTAGATCGAGAAATTGCCAGCCTGAAGTTGAAGGCAATGGGCATTACTATTGATACTTTGACCGCCGAACAGATTTCATATATGAACTCTTGGACTTCTGGCACCTAATTTTACCCGGTCAGATTAAACGGGTGGGCGAATCGCCCACCCGTTGTTTATTTTGTCTATATTAAGTAGACGGGCAGAAAGAAATTCACTACAGACCCCACGAGAAGAAAGGCTGTCATTCCCGCGCAGGCGGGAATCCAAAGCCTATCGGTGGAGAACGAAAAGTGCAATTAATTATGTTCACCTACTTATTGATGTTTGCCTTTTGCCTTTTCATTTAAACTTTTAGGTTTCTGTCATTTGTGACTAAACTTTCCACTGAATTACAACGGTATTTTTTTGAAGAAGAGCGATCGCCCCAAGTCACCCTCGCAGATATTTTGCAATTAGCTGGGGAGAGAACCTTTGGCTTTTTCTTTGTCTTGCTATCTTGGCCTTCTGCATTGCCACTGCCGGCGCCCGGTTATTCGACTCCGTTTGGACTGGTAATATTCTTGTTAGCGATACAATTAATGAGCGGTCGCAAAGCCCCTTGGTTGCCGGACAAGATTATGCATCGCCCCTTGGAACTCAAAACCGTTCAAGGGTTTTTAAAGGCCGGAATGCCTTGGTTAAAAAAGCTTGAGATCGTTTGTCGTCCTCGATTAACTTTTATTTGTACGGGGTTAAGTGGGCGAATTATCATTGGTTTGGGAATTTCCCTCATGGCCATTTCCATGATGATTCCCATCCCTGGCACCAACACCCTACCGGCAATGGGAGTTTTTCTCACCGGCTTTGGCTTACTCGATGACGATGGTGCCATTACCCTGGCAGGTTTGGTTCTTTGTCTAATGGGCTTAACTCTGACTTCCTCGATCCTCTTTGCCGCTTGGCTTGGCGGTTCCAATCTCCTCGACATCATTAAAGAGATGTTGGGTAGATAATCACCCATCAACTATCAGCTATCAGCCCTAGGGACACGGGGAACTGTCGTGTCCCAACACCCCACAGGCAACAGGGTGTAGGGGCAGAGGATCGGGGGTGCGGGGGTGCGGGGGAGAGCAACCAACAACAACCAACAACCAACAACCAACAACCAACAACCAACAACCAACAACAACCAACAACCAACAACCAACAACCAACAACCAGAGAACCCCAATTATGCTATCTGAACTATCAGATTTAATTCGTCTTTTAAGTGACTTGCCCGCAGTAATTAAAACTTTTGGCTTGTTAGGAGTTTGGACGATTGTTTTTGTCCAAACTGGACTATTTTTTGGGGTATTCTTGCCGGGAAATAGTATGTTATTTACCGCTGGGGTTTTCGCTTCCCAAGGGTTATTTAATATTGGGGTACTGACAATGGGAGTTTTTGTTTGTGCGGTGCTGGGCAATAATGTGGGATATGCCACAGGCGATCGCTTTGGCAAAAAATTATTCACCAAGGAGGAGTCTTGGTTTTTCCATAAAAAGCATTTAATCACTGCCCATAACTTCTATGAAAAACATGGCAAAACTACTATTTTGATGGCGCGATTTCTGCCAATTATTAGAACATTTGGCTGTATTGTGGCGGGGATGGCTGAGATGAACTACCGCACGTTTTTGATTTATAACGTAGTGGGCGGAGTGGTTTGGGGCTTTGGGATGCCTTTACTGGGATATTCTTTAGGCAATTTAATTGGTGAGGATATCGATCGCTATTTATTGCCAATTATTTTATTAATTATTACTACCTCTTGTAGCACTTCCTTATTTCATTTATATAAAGAACATAAGGCGCATAAATCTAAGTCTTAAATAGCATCAAATTGGCGATCGCTTACGAGATACCCTCCCTCCGTTTCCCATCAAAAAAGCAACATCCGGGCGATTCGCTGACGCGACAGCTTTGCTTCAAGGATGTTGCTTTTGAATCATCAGTTTAATAACCTAAGTTTAAGAACCTAGGGATATTAAACCATTGATTTATTGCGGTGAATAACAAATAATAACTAGGCAGAATAACTACGCAGATTTCTTAGCATTCCGCTTTCTTTGGAAGTAACCGCCGAATCCCAGGGCAACCGCAGAACCCATCAACGTCAGAGGTTCGGGGACTTCTGCTCTGTAAACACTCAGGTGAGACAAATCTTTGTTGCCTAGATTAGCAGTATTCCAGGAGAAAAGTTCGCTGAGGTCGTCAGTGTAATACAGGTCATATCCTGCGCCACTTCTTCCGCTACCAGCTTTAACGGCGAAGTAACCAGCGCCTCCAATATCAGCCAACACTGTTCCTGCGGTTGAGTCGGTAAAATTTATCGAAAATTCGTTGCCTTCAAATGCTTCTTCGTCGTATTCGTATTTACCATAGAATTCGACGCTTTTTCCCGTGAGAGTGGAAATTGCGGCAGCGGAGTCATTATCACCGTAAGTACCGACCAAACTAGCAGCAGAAGCACCGAGAGCGGACATGGACAGGATACCAGCGGTTAATAAAGAGGTGCCGATCGCCGTTGCAAATAAGTTTTTCATAGTTCTTGCTCTCCAATATGACTTGTTTTTCGTTGCGTTTCTGAGGAAACGTTTTTACCGATCCGTTCCCCGGTGAAATAAGTCCTGGTTTTTATAAGTTTACGGGCAGAAATAAAGGCACTACAGACCCCATGAGAAGAAAGGCTGTCATTCCCGCGCAGGCGGGAATCCACACTCTATCGGCAGGGAAAGAAAAGTGCAATTATGTTCACTTACCTAGAAGCTCAATATCGATCTCAGGCTTCTACAGAATTTGAAGAGAGAATGAAAGTATGATGTGTAGTCAATTGCATTCGGCTCATCAAGGAATAGATTCTCTCTTCCTATCATCTCTCTATCATACCGTAGTTTTACGGATATAGTATAAATTTTTGATGAAGAATTCCTAGAATTTACTGAAAGATTGTGTAAAGCTACCCCGTAACCAGGGGGAGCGGGGGCCGCCATCGGGGGCAGAGGAGCAGAGGAGCAGAGGAGCAGAGGGGCAGAGGAGCAGAGGAGCAGAGGAGAACAATTAACAATTGATAATTGACAATTGACAATTAAATAAAATTATCAATTATCAATTATCAATTATCAATTATCAATTACACCCCAACCAACAACCAACAACCAACCAACAACCAACAACCAACAACCAACAACCAAATAAAAAGCCACACCTGAATCATCAGATGTGGCTGCATGAATTTGTTTAAGAACGTAGTGTTATCTTAAAGGATTCATCCCTACGAATTACTTAGCAGATTTCTTGGCGTTACGCTTCTTCTGGAACATTCCACCAAATCCCAGGGCTAAACCAGAACCCAACAAGGTCAGAGGTTCGGGAACTTCTTTTTGCGGACCGCCACCAGGACCTTGCCAAATGCTCAGGTGAGACAGACCTTTGTTTTGACGGTTTGATGTATCCCAAGAAATTGAACTCAGGTCATCAGTATAATACAGGGCATATCCGTTACCAGCCTTGATGGAAAACAAACCGGCTCCAGTTCCAGCAGATGCGGTTCCGGCTTTTACTTCATTCCCACTTATGCTCGTAAAATTGATAGCGAACTGATTACCCGTAAACTTGCCACTGCTGACTTGAGTTCCAGAAACGTCATACTTACCGAAGAAATTGTACTCTACGCCGTTATAAGTCACGGGATCTGCATTGTCGTTGCCTGAATAAGTACCGACCAAACTAGCAGCGGAAGCGCTCAGAGCGGACATGGACACGATACCAGCGGTCAAAACAGAGGTGCCGATGATGGTTGCGAATGCGTTTTTCATAGTTTTAGATGTCTCCTTTGTGAGTGAGTTTCGTTTTATTGTTGAGTTCCCTGACGGATAAATCCAGATGGTATTCTGGTTTTTTTTAGTAATTTATAAGAAGTTGAGGGTTAACTCAGACTTCTCTGAAGAGAGGTAAAAAAAATTATATTCGTCAGTTGCTTTTGGCTCACTCAGGAACCTGTCCTCTCTTCATGTTTTTAATATAACCTACTTTTTTGGGATTGTCTGTAAAGTTCCCGTGAAGATTTTTGGCGGGTTTTTTGGTGTTTTTTAAAGAACGGATAAATTCTTTTTGGTAGTGAATAAAAAAACTTGACAATCTACAAAAGTTTTGATATATAGGATGGTTTTGATAATTTTATCCGCATTTATGCGGATATGCTGGCCGATGGATCCTGTTTTTGGGGATGTTTTCCCCAAAAAAAATATTGAACAAAAATTTTGAAGGGGGAGGGTGGGCAAAATCTTGCCCACCCTACATGAAATAACTCTACTGTGGTGCGTTACGGCTCGATCAAAGCGTCCTTGATTTTACCCCTAAGTTCTTTGCGAGCCTAACACACCCTACTAAAAGAAGGAACTGGTACTAAGGAACTAAGATGACGGGGATAGCTTCGATCACTGTAGGCGCTGAAGGGATAGCCGAATATGAAATTTAGGATAAAATCTGATGGGACTGGGATGAAGAGATGGCAGTCCCGACTATTTAATCAATCCATTTTATTTAAATCTGTATTATGGGCGGGGGTTATGCTCTCCTCTCATTTGAGTATCGCCCCAGTTTGGGCAGCAGAACGTTTGACCGTGCGGATCGGACCGATTGAACGGTCGATCCAGGTGTCACATTTGGAAAAATTTGTGGAAACCGGGAAACTTTCCGACGACCTAGAACTGTTTGAACCCTTGCTGGGTGACAGTTTGCGAGAAGCTTTGGGGAGTCGCTTGGACATTGACCCGAATATTGCGGATACGATTTTTGATGACCTGTTGGCGACTCCTGCTGGCGATCGCCTGTTGAAAGCTTTAATGCTGGCTTTGCCGGAAAATACTATTGAGGAAATTAAAGCAGCGTTGAAACTAGCAATTGAAAGTGTCAATGGCTTAAGTCTGATCGGCATTTTCAAGGCATTTCCTGCTGAAAATCTCACGGTAGACTTAACTGGGGCGATCGCTGTAGCCACTCGCTTAAATACTCCTTATTGGGAAACCCAAATTTTGAGTTCTCTATTAAAACGAGAACTGACCGTAGAAACCTCGGATATTTTGCCCAACTTCGATCCAGCGGCGGTGGGTAGCTTTAGCCCACAACAGCAAACCCTGAATTTGGTCGATCGCGATCGCCAACGTGCGATCGCCGTGGATATTTACTGGGGAACCCAAACCTTATTATTAGAGAGAAACCGTCCACCAGCGAACGACTACCCCTTAGTAGTCATGTCTCACGGCTTTGGCAGCGATCGCACCTTCTTAACTTACTTAGCCCGTCACTTAGCCAGTCATGGCATCACCGTAGTCAGTTTAGAACACCCAGGCAGTAACCGGGAATGGTTAGCCAATTTACCGACTACCATTAACCCCAGTCAACTTTTGCCTGCCAATGAATTAATCAATCGCCCCTTAGACGTAACTTTTCTCTTAAACGAATTAGAAAAATTAAACCAAAATCAACGAGGGGCAAATTCTGCCCAACCGTTGCCAGCTTTTAATACTAATAAAGTAGTCGCGATCGGACATTCCCTGGGTGGCTATACCGCATTAGCCCTAGCTGGGGCAGAAATCAACTTTGAAGACTTACAAAAATATTGTCAACGTCGGCAGATAGTCGGTAGAGCCCCAGCGGACTGGCTACAATGTGCGCCGGTGGCGGAAAACTTGCCCAAAGGCCCGAAAAAAAGAAACTTAGGCGATCGGCGAATTGTCGGCGCGATCGGGCTTAACCCGGTAATTGGGCAGATTTTTGGGGAAAAAGGACTGAAAAAAGTCAACACCCCCACCTTACTCCTAGCAGGCACCAACGATCCTTGGACACCGGCAGTCACCCATCAACTGCGACCCTTTTTAGACTTGCCAGAACCCAAATATCTGGTGACGGCGATCGATGGAACCCACTACAGCGCCACGGATCCAGACAGCCCCAACCCGATCAAAAACGACAGTACCTTTGAAAACGAAATCAGCGAAACTGACAGCGCATCAGAACGGCAGCTAGTCCGGGGAATTACCCTTGCCTTTATTCAGCAGCAGACCTCCGAAGCCAAAACCTACAAACCCTTTCTCAGCGCCGCTTATGCCCAATCACTGTCTACGGACGGTTTGCCCTTGCGCTTAAACACGGAAATACCCTCTCGGTTAGCACTTTGGCTGAAAAATCGGGAAGAAGTGATTGGGAATATTCCTTGATAATTGATAATTGATAATTGATAATTGATAATTGATAATTAACAATTGATAATTGATAATTAACAATTGATAATTGATAATTATGTTTAATTTAAAATTATTGATTATGTTTAATTTAAAATTATTGATTATGTTTAATTATCAATTATCAATTATCAATTGTTAATTATGAAAGATAATGTTATTAAGGAGAAATCATTTTCATTTGCATTGCGAATTGTCAAACTATTTCAGTATCTTAATCAAGAAAAACGTGAGTATGTTCTCTCCAAGCAACTTCTGCGGAGTGGTACAGCAATTGGCGCATTAGTTCGCGAAGCAGAACACGGCGAAAGTCGTGCCGACTTCATTCATAAATTGGCGATCGCCCTCAAAGAAGCCAACGAAACTCAATATTGGCTAGAATTATTACACAAAGGTGGTTATATAGACTTAAAAGGCTTCAACTCCATTAATCAAGATTGTATAGAACTTTTAAGACTATTAACCTCAATCATAAAATCAACTAAGAAAATTATCAATTATCAATTATCAATTATCAATTATCAATTATCAATTATCAATTATCAATTATCAATTATCAATTATCAATTATCAATTATCAATTATCAATTATCAATTATCAATTTGTGAAGTTTTATTAAGAATTTTAAGCAATTATTGCCTTTGGCGTTATAAAAACTTAATAATCAATCTCATAATTTTATCGATCTTCTAGCCAGATATCACAAAGAGAGATGCATAGAAGAGAGAATTTTCCTCTTTCCTCTTTCCTCTTTCCTCTTTCCTCAGAAATGGTATAACGTGGCGAGTCCGGTCACGGATCCTTTGTAAAGCGGCATCCGCCCTAAACGAGATAATCCCATATCCACGAAAACACAAACAACACAACAGGAGTTAGGCATCATGGCACTCAAAAATTTATTTGGCAAAAAATCTGAATATTTCTTAGAATTGGACGAAGCTAAAGGCACTGGGTCAGCGACAACTGCACCAAAAGCTGAAGCCCCTGCACCAAAAGCTGAAGCCCCTGCCCCTGCAAAAGTAGAAGCAGCAAAGACTGAGAAAGCCCCGGCACCGAAGGCCCCGGCACCGAAAGCGAAAAAATCTGAACCCGCCCCAGCCCCAGCAGCAGCCCCAGCCCCAGCCAAGCCAGCCCCAGCACCGGCAAAACCTGCGGAACCCGTGGGTGGATTTGCGACCCAATATTTAATGCCCAGCACTGGCCCCCGTCGTCGTCCTGGTCCTAATATGAAAACTTTCTTAGATATGGCCAGCCAAATGGGAAATAAGTAAAACAATTAATTAATCAGAAATATATCGATCGCAAACCGGGTTTCTTTGGTGGAAAAGAAACCCGGTTTCTTGTTTAGTTGGCAGCGGATTGGCAACGGATTGGCAGCGGATATTGGCAGCGGATTGGCAACGGATTGGCAGCGGATAGATAACTGTTTGGCAGCGGATAGATAACGGATTGGCAACGGATTGGCAGCGGATATTGGCAACGGATTGGCAGCGGATTGGCAACGGATTGGCAGCGGTTTGGCAGCGGATAAAATAACTATCTTCAAATAAAATAGAAGGGCTCATCCACTGCCCACCAACCACTATCTTCAAATAAAATAGAAGGGCTCATCCGCTGCCAACCATATCACTTTCTAAGTAAGCAGCGACTAGGGATAAGGCGACAACGGGCGCGGTCACGGCTCTGAGGACGCGATCGCCTAATGAAATTGGCTGAAAACCGGCCATCGTCGCTTGCTCTACTTCTGTATTTGTCCAGCCGCCTTCGGGCCCCGTGGCGATCGCGATTTGGGGATTTGCTTCAGATTTAAGGTCAGATCCTTGCAAAGTTTTGAGTAAATGTGGCCTATCCCCACGAGCCACACAGATATATTTTTGAGTATATTTCTGAGAGTCGGATCCCCCCCCGCCCCCCTTAATAAGGGGGGTGTCGGATTCCCCCGAAGTTTCCTGCATGAGGGTAGGGGCGATCGGCTGTTCGCCCCTATTTGAAAACTGAGAAATTTGTGATAAGTATTCAGAGAAAGAAATTGGCTCAAAAATTGTCGGGACTTTTGCTCGTTCTGACTGTTCGGCGGCTTCTTGGGCAATGCGACGCCACCGTTGAATTTTTTGGGGACTAGGTTTGAGGAGGCTGCGATCGCTCATTACCGGATAAATCGCACTGACACCGAGTTCCGTAGTTTGACGCACTATCTCTTCTAAGCCATTTCCTTTGGGCATAGCCACAATTAAGCAAACGTCGCCAGGTAATTCGGTGGCAATGGCTATCGGTTCGAGGATTTGGCCGTTGTTTTCTTGGAGTACCGACAACCACCAACCCCCTTGAGGATCGATGACAATAAAGCGATCGCCTATTTTTAACCGCAGCACTCGCATCAGATAGTGCTGTTGTTCGGCGGTGAGCAATATTTGCTGACCTTGAATTTGGGCTTGTGCGATCGCGATTCTTTGTAATTGAGACATGAAGGGGCCCGCCGTCGGCAGGGGAGCGGGGGAGCGGGGGAGCGGAGGAGCGGGGGAGGTTTGTTGATTGTTGATGGTTATTTGTTGTTAGTTATTTGTTGTTAGTTATTCGTTGTTAGTTGTTAGTTATTTGTTGTTAGTTATTCGTTGTTAGTTGGTAAAACAACCATCAACAAACAACAACCAACAACCAACAACCAACAATCAACCATCAACAACCAACAACCAACAACCAACAAACAACAATCAACCATCAACAATCAACCTAATCCGCCGATTGTTGACTAGCCAGGAAAGCTTCGAGGGCATTCGCGGCTAGTTCGCTCATGGGTTTGCCTTGACGGGCGGCTTCATTTTTCAGGCGATGATAAATATCTTCGCTGAGGTTGACGCGACGACGGGGGCGACGTTCTTTTTCGTCTTCTTCAGAACCTCGATCGACGATATCTTCGGAAATAGTTTCGGTGCTGGGAATCAAATCTGTGTCAACGGGGGCGGTCAATAATTCGGTAGTCATTTTGTTGCTAGTTACAGGAGTATTTTGCTTATACGAGGCGGTAAGTTCACGAATGGCATCCAGACCAATGCGATCGCAAAAATCGCCAAAACTCTCACCGGCAGAAAGTCGATTTTGCTTAAAATTGACCAAAATCGGCTCTAGGAATGCCTCTAAGTAATCAATATGTAGCTTCTCAATTACGGGTTGAGCCAGTCGGGTTTGGCTGGGGGAACCACCGAGCCAAATTTGATAACTCTCTGGGGCACTGCCGACAAACCCTAATTCTGCCACATAAGGACGCGCACAACCATTTGGGCAGCCGGTCATTCTGACTACAAATTGGTCTTGGGATAGCCCTAGTTTATTTAATAGCGCCCGAATTCGCTCTAAAATTCCAGGGATGGCGCGTTCTGATTCTGTCACCGCTAATCCACAAGTGGGCAACGCGGGACAAGCCATTGCAGTCCGCACCAGGGGATCGATTTCCGTTTCGGCTTTGATCCCATAGCCTTGGAGGATTTGTTTAATTTCCTGCTGGTTGGCGGGCTTAATATCGTAGAGAATGACATTTTGATGGGGACTGACCAACATGGGTATGTTGAACTTCTCGACAATTTCCCGCAAAGCGGTTTTGAGTTTAAAATCACCGCGATCGCAAACTCGGCCATTATCGATGGATATGCCCAGAAACATCAACCCATCCCCTTGATCGTGCCAACCGAGAAAGTCTTCATACTTCCATTCGGGTAAGGGCTTAAAGGGTTCGAGTTTTTTGCCAAAATAGCTTTCTACGGTGGCGCGGAATTTTTCCACGCCCCAGTCATTGATCAGATATTTCATCCGGGAATGACGGCGGTTTTGGCGATCGCCATAGTCTCGTTGAGTGGCGACCACAGCTTTCACCAACTCATAGACATCTTCTTTGGCTACATAACCAATGGGATCCGCTAACCGGGCAAAGGTTTCCTCTTTATTATGAGTCCGACCTAACCCACCGCCCGCGAGGACGTTAAATCCGATTAATTTACTATGTTCGTCAGCAATGACTACTAAACCCAGGTCTTGGGTATAGATATCTACGGAATTATCTCCCGGTACGGTCACGCAAATTTTGAATTTGCGGGGCATAAATTGAGTGCCATAGATGGGTTCTGGACTATCCTCAAACAGAGTCCCATTATTCTGATGGCGGCGGGCTTCTTTAACAGCGGGATTTTCTTCCGCACTAATAACTTTTTCCCCATCTAGCCAAATCTCATAATAAGCGCCGCTTTGAGGGGTGAGTAAATCGGCGATATTGTTGGCATAGCGCAAGGCATAGTCATATTCTGGGCGATTGTGAAAGGGAGCCGGAGGTGCCATGACGTTGCGATTTAGATCGCCACAAGCCCCTAGGGTTGACCCCATATTGCGGACAATTTCCGCGATCGCGCTTTTCAGATTTTTCTTGAGAATGCCGTGCAGTTGAAAGCCCTGGCGAGTGGTGGCTCGCAGAGTATGATTCCCATATCGATCCGATAAGCGATCCAAAGTGAGATAAAGTTGGGGGGGAATAAATCCACCTGGCGATCGAGTCCGCAGCATCATTTGATAATCTTTTTCTTGCCCTTTGACCCGATTATCACGATTGTCTTGCTGATACGATCCATGAAATTTCAGAATTTGAATTCCATCTTCTGTAAAGTAATTGGTGTCCTGAAGCAACTCACTGGCTACAGGTTCTCGCAAGAAGTTACTACGCTCCTTGAGTGCTTCCAGCTTCGATAGCTTTTTTTCCGTATCTCCAGAGGCAGGAGCCGTCATAGTTGTAGAGTTAGACATTAGTCGTTGATCTCAAAAAAAAACTCGCTTTCTGTCCGAATCATTAAATGCACAGGATTTACGCACCGTCCATATCTTTTGTGTAAGATTGTTGGGCAACCACTTCGGGGTTCCTACTGTGGTTTCTGTGCGTTCTGACACACTTCGATTGAGACGTGCGGCTAACTTTCAATAAATAAGTCGCCACGCCATCTCCAGTAAACCACCCCTAAGTCCTCACGAAATGGATAATTGATCATTGATAGTTGATAATTGATAATTTTGTTTAATTGTCAATTATCAACTATCAATTATCAATTATTTCCGCAAATCCGGTCGGAATTGTGGTGATTGGGCCGATCTTACCATTTAATTGGGATCCACAGATTCAGGATCCATAAATCTTTACAAACTTGCCTGTTGCCTTAGAATTTTCTTAATCAATCAAAACGATCGAACTATGGATTTTAGTGCGGCCTTACCGACTTTTGTGATTACCCTACGGGAAGGGGTGGAAGCAGCCCTGGTAGTGGGAATTGTCCTGGCTTGCTTGAAAAAAGCTCAAGCCAGTGATTTGAACCGTTGGGTTTACAGTGGTGTTGTTAGTGGGGTTATGGTCAGTGCCTTAGTGGGTTGGCTATTTAGTGGGATTTTATTCGCCCTGAGTCAGTCGGAGCAACTTTATGCCCCAGTGGTGGAGTCTTTGCTCAAGGCGGGATTTTGTTTGGTGGCGATCGCGATGCTGAGTTGGATGCTGATTTGGATGACTCAGCAAGCTAAATCTTTAAAAGGTGAAATTGAAACTGCGGTGAGTTCGGCGATCGCAGTCCCCTCTCTAAAATCTGGTCTGAAACATGGGCAAGCCGGTTGGGGCATATTCACCTTAATTTTCATCGCGGTGTTACGAGAAGGTTTTGAAACGGTCTTATTTATTGTGGCTCAGTTTCAGCAAGGATGGACACCAGCGATCGGGGCATTGTTAGGGTTGCTGGGGGCCGTGGCGATCGGATTTTTGCTGTTTCAAGGAGGCGTCAGGATTAATCTGCGGCTATTTTTTCAACTCATGGGCATCTTGTTACTCTTGATTGTCTCTGGATTGGTGATTTCCGCGTTAAAAAATGTTGATAATGCGGGGATGATTTTATCGGAGATCGATGCTCGGTTTAGTGACTTGTGCTTTTCTGGTTCTGGTTCCTGCGTCCTCGGCCCAATGGTTTGGGATACTAGCGAATTTCTTTCCGATCGCCAGTTTCCTGGTATGATTCTTAAGGCTTTATTTGGCTATCGCTCTCATTTATATTTGGCTCAAGCGGTGGGCTATGTGGTATTTTTATTTACCGTAGGTATTTTCTATTTTTCCAGCTTGGGTGGAGAGCGCAGTAAATCTCAAACTTCGGCAGTGAGTCGTCAATGATTTCCGTTGGCGTATCTTCCTTCTGGCGCGGGTTTGTCGGTTTTTTTCAATTTTGAAAGGCCACAGATCTTCTAGGGAAAGAAAATGCCAAATCCTATCGTCAAATATCCCCGGAAATATGTCCCAGGCAACCGTTACACAGTTATTTATTCACCCGATTAAAGGTCTGACTCCCCAAGCGTGCGATTCCCGTGAGGGATCCGCTTTGCGGCATCGCGCTGTGCTACTTCCTGGACATGGAATTAAAGGCGATCGGGCTATGGCTTTAATGTTTGTGGATACTGAGGGAATTGACTCCCTGGAGACCTTGCCCTGGAAGCCTAAAAAATACTTTGCGGTGCAGAATGACTGGCCTGGTTTAGCTCGGTTAAAATGCACTTATGACCCAGAAAATGCCGAACTCAGGGTTAGCATTGGCCAAAGTTCTTCGCCTCTGTTGGTGGCTGCCACCAATACCTCCCAGGGACGGGCGGCAATTAGTGCTTTTTTTACTAGCTATTTAGCTGGATTAAAACCTACGGAAAAAGCCCGTCATCCGCAGTATTCTCCAGTGCAGTTGGTGGGAACAAGTACAGGTGAAACTCGTTATAGCGATCGCCAGTCTGGACATATTTCTATTATCAGTCAAGCCACTGTGGATGAAATTAGCCGTTGCGTGGGTGCAGAATTAGATATTCGCCGATTTCGCCCGAATATTGTAGTAGACGGGGTTGCTCCTTGGAGTGAGTTTGACTGGGTAGGAAAAGAGTTATATCTTGGGGAAAGTCGAATTGTGGTTTCTGCCCGGATTGGTCGCTGTGTCAACATTGAGGTAAATCCAGAAACGGGCGATCGGGATTTGCCGTTATGTCGCCTCCTTACCGAACAATTTGGTCATTTACAAACTGGGGTGGTAGCAGAAGTCATCAGCGGTGGCAATATCCAGATAGGCGATCGTTTAGAAATAGCTTAAAACTTGCTTAATTCATCCTTTAATTTTTTTTATCTTTCCCCGAAATCAAGCCGAAACATCGGCTTCGATCGAAATCATCGTTTTCCGTCAAAATTTTCCATCAAAATTTTCCATCAAAATTTTTAAAAAAAAATTAAAGAAACCGTTATTCTCAAATAAAAACTTCTCAAATATGTCTCAACATCTTGTCAAGATTTTACTCATAGATAGAGAACTGCATGATTATCAGGTACTCAAAGATATTTTAGCTCAAATATCCACTTTTCAACTTAATTTAAACTGGGTAAATAATTATGCAGAAGGGTTAGAAAATACCATTACTAATCAAGCGGATATTTATTTGATCGATCGCGAATTAGAATCTCATTCATATTCAGGCTTACAGCTTTTAAAAGAATCTAGACAAAAAGGCTGCACTCAACCAATTTTTATCCTCACAGAATCCGATCTAAAATCCAGAGAAATCGAAGCAATTACAGCGGCTGGTGCCACGGATTATTTCGATAAAAGTGAACTTAATGTAACCCTTTTAGAACACTCAATTCGTTATGCCCTAAAAGAGCAACAAATTAATCAAGCATTGCGATTAAGCGAACAACGCTATGCCTTGGCTTTAAGCGCGGGAGAAGTGGGGGTTTGGGACTGGGATATCAAAAATAACCAGCTTTATGTGGCAACGAATTTAAAAGCCATGCTGGGCTATACTAATAATGAAATTATTCCCAATTGGGAAGAATGGCAAAAACTGATTCATCCCGACGATCAAGAACCGGTTAAGGTGGTTTTAGCGAATCATTTAGCCGGGTTAACCAGTCAGTATGAAGTGGAATATCGCCGACTGCATAAAGATGGAACTTGGCGGTGGTTTCTGTCGCGGGGTGATACTTTAAGAGATAGCAATGGTCAGCCTTGTCGGATGGCTGGTTCGGAAACCGATATCACCGAACGCAAGCAATTAGAAGCTTATTTGCGTCAATCTCTAGAGAATGAAAAGGAAATTAATTACTTAAAATCTCGCTTTTTAACGATGGTTTCCCATGAGTTTAGGACGCCTTTGGCGACGATTTTATCCTCCGCAGATTTGCTAGAATTTTATGTAGAACAGTTGCAAAAAGAAAATGCTTTAAACCATGTGGAACGCCTCCAAAGCGCGGCGGAATACATGACCCAAATGTTAAATGATGTGCTACTTATGGAAGATGCAAAAACTGGAAATTTGAATTTTAATCCGGTTTGGTTAGATTTATGTGAATTCTCTAATGAATTTGTCAAAAACTTAAAATTTTCTATTAATAGGACTAAAGTAATTGCTCAAAATAAAAAGCATCAAATTGATGTAATAATTCACTTAAATAATAATTTAGAAGAAACCCACATTTATGGTTTATTTGATAAAGATTTAATGAAGCAAATTTTAAATCATTTATTATGGAATGCGATTAAGTATTCTCCCCAGGGTGGTTCGATTGTTTTGGAAATTGATGCCACCGATGATGAGGAAATTATTTTGCAAGTCAAAGATCGTGGGATTGGCATTCCCACCGCCGAACAAACTCAAATTTTCGAGATGTTTTATCGAGGTAATAATATAGAAAATATTCCCGGCAGTGGGTTGGGACTATCTATTGTCAAAAGCTGTGTTTATTTACATGGTGGGGATATGTCTGTCCAAAGTACCGTAGGTGTGGGGAGTACATTTACGGTGAAATTGCCTTGGCATAAATCTCAAGATAGTTATCAGGAGTATTTTTGTACTCTCACGGATGTGGAAATTATGCATACAGACCTTCATATTACGAAGGTAGAGCATCAGTCTGATTCTTGGTAATATTAAATTTGTTGTTTGTTGTTTGTTGGTTGTTGGTTGTTGGTTGGGGTGTAATTGATAATTGATAATTGATAATTGATAATTGATAATTGATAATTGATAATTGTTAATTGTTAATTGTTAATTGTTAATTGTTAATTATTCCCTACACCCTACACCCTCTCTTTTCTGTGCTGATGATTTGCACAAGCTATATTTAGGATCCAGCGTTTAAATATTTCACAGAGAAAGTGCGATACTATATTAATTACTTACTAATTATTGGCTTAAAATATGGAAACTTTGCTGTTAACAATTGTCATTATATTGCAGATTGTATTAATCGGCCTCATTCTCTACCGCGATTACCACCTCTTACCCGTGGGGTTAGGATTTCGTGAAGACTTGCACATTTCCGAGGAAACAGCCGAGAAACAAAGAGCAAGTTCAAAGAATTTATGGGATAATCCACCACCAGCATCCGCAGAGTTAAAGTTGACTGTTGCTGAGTTTAAAGATAAGTATGACAGGAGTGACCCGTGGGATGGAGATTTTGTAGCTTAAAAAACGTTTCTAATCTACAAAGAGAGGAGTTTGACTGTGGAGATGAGGAAATTAATCGCTACCTAAAAACTTTAGGGGAAACTGCCGATCGATCTGGTTTTTCTCGAACTTTCTTGATGATTATAGAACCTGGAGATGCAAAGATTTGTGGCTTCTATACTCTTAGTGCCTCGACAATTCCGGTTAAAGAATTGCCCGATGAATATAGGCAACCGCTTCCTTTCCCCATTCCTGCTATTTTGATAGGACAATTTGCCATCGATCGGATGTGGCAATGGCAAGGAATTAGCCGCCTACTTTTGGCAGATGCATATCGTCGAATTTGTCTGCTATTTGAACAAGAAATTATTGGATTTCAGGCAATTAGAGTGGATACTAGAAACGAGGAGGCAAAAGCGTTTTGGTTAAAACAAGGTTTTGTGCCTTTTAGAAAAACTCAGCGTTCTCTATTTTTGCCAGTTCAGACTATTCTGAGGGAATTAGAAATTGATGCAGATTGATGTGATTAAGTTAGATTTCACCTGAGTAGACAGTCCAAGCTAAACGGTTGGGTTTTGATCTTCCGAACTCACCTTTTTAAGCGGAGAATAGGGGGAATAACAGGGGATTTACCCAAAATTTTAGAGTGGATGAGCGACTAGATCCAAAAAGGATGGTAGGCAATGCCCACGGTAGCATCCCGATTGTGTCAATAAAAGCGAATTGGTGAAAATTAATTGCGTCACATTAAATTATCAGATTAAATTAAATAGCAGGCAAGAGAGGGACTCCTAACTGCTATATTCGTTATTTGTTGTTAGTTATTTGTTGTTAGTTATTTGTTGTTAGTTATTTGTTGTTAGTTATTCGTTGTTAGTTATTTGTTGTTAGTTATTTGCTGGTCAAACAACAACCAAGGAATCCCTACCCAACAAACAACAACGAACAAACAACAAACAACAAACAACAAACAACAAACAACAAACAACAAACAACAAACAACAAACAACAAACAACAAACAACAACAATTTTATCTTCCGCAGCGATGCTGGGTTTTTGATTAAATCCCCGCACCATCTAAGAACTGCTCGATCGCTTTATTTTTGATTAAACATTTAGGGGCTACTTCTGGATCGAGCGACAACTGCATTGCCGCTTCTAAGGCTTCTCGATTAGAGTCTAAAATGTCTAATTTATTTGCTTTAATCGAGGCGATTCGCGAAAGCGATCCGCTTGGCGGAATCGCCACTGGTTTTTGTGTTTGTAAACTTTCTAGTTGTTTTTCCAAGGCTTCAATGCGATCGACTAAAGATCGAATCACATTCGCCTCAGAATCAGGCAGTTGCCCGTGTTCCAAGGGGCTAACTTTGGCCCCAGACCGAAAGACAACCCGACCGGGAATTCCGACCACGGTGCAATGAGAAGGTACGTCCCGCAGGACGACGGAACCAGCCCCAATGCGGACATCGTTGCCAATTTGAATGTTACCGAGCACTTTTGCCCCAGCCCCGACGACTACGTTTTCTCCGACAGTGGGGTGACGTTTGCCACTTTCTTTGCCGGTGCCTCCCAAGGTGACGCCTTGGTAGATGAGGCAATAGTCGCCCACAATGGCCGTTTCTCCAATCACCACCCCCATGCCGTGGTCAATAAATACTCCTTGGCCAATTTGGGCGCCGGGGTGAATTTCGATCCCGGTGATAAACCGAGAGAGGTGAGAGATTAAGCGGGGGATAAACGGAATTCCCACCACATACAGCCAATGAGCGAAACGGTGAAATAGTAGGGCTTGCAATCCAGGGTAGCAAAACAGTACCTCTAGCCAGTTGCGAGCGGCTGGGTCGCGATCGAATATAATGCGGAAGTCAGTTAAGAGGGTATTTAGCACGCTTTGTCACCAAGATCGGCTTTCTAGTCCAAATTGTATATTAAATATCTTATCGCGTTTGCTGTTATATCTGTTCGTTGAACCTTAATATGGTTTATCTACCCAGATCGAAATCTGAGAGATGATTAATTTTTACTAAAAAGTTGCATGGATTATTGACAGCGCAGTTTAATTATATCATTGATGAGCGCAAGATTAAATCGTTCAAAAATAAAGTAGCATAAATCGGCATCTTCTAGAATTTAACTCTGGTTAATAGATCGATATGTCGATCTATATATAGATTTTCCGGTTGTTTTCGCCTTCTTTGAGCTAATTATGTCCTACGAACCACTACATCATAAGTATCGTCCACAAACTTTCGCCGATTTAGTTGGTCAAGAGGCGATCGCCACCACCTTGAGCAATGCGCTGCAATTGAATAAAATTGCTCCAGCTTATTTGTTTGCGGGGCCAAGAGGCACTGGCAAAACTTCTAGTGCGCGAATTTTAGCGAAATCTCTTAACTGTCTTAAGGGTAATAGTCCGACAGATCAACCTTGTGGGATTTGCGAAGTTTGTCGCAGTATTACTAATGGTTCATCGCTGGATGTGATTGAAATTGATGCGGCAAGTAATACGGGAGTTGATAATATTCGCGAGTTGATTGAGCGAGCCCAATTTGCCCCGGTACAATGTCGCCACAAAGTTTATATTATTGATGAATGCCATTCTTTGAGTGCGTCTTCTTTTAATGCGTTGCTAAAAACTTTGGAAGAACCGCCCAGTCATGTGGTGTTTGTGTTGGCAACGACAGACCCACAAAGAGTTTTGCCGACGATTATTTCTCGGTGTCAGCGCTTTGATTTTCGGCGCATTCCTTTGGATGCAATGGTGCAGCATTTACAGCATATTGCGGGGAAAGAAAGTATTAGTATTACCCCAGAAGCATTGCTGACTGTGGCGCAAATTTCCCAAGGGGGATTGCGTGATGCGGAAAGTATGCTGGATCAGCTTAGTTTGTTGCCCAGTGAGGTGACGATCGCGCAAGTTTGGAATTTGGTTGGGGCTGTTCCAGAGCAAGATTTGATGCAGTTGTTGCAGGCGATCGCTGCGGATCATCCAGAGGCGGTTCTTGACCGGGTGCGGGCAATTATGGATCGGGGTCGAGAACCTTTGGTGGTGTTGCAAAACCTGACCAGTTTTTACCGGGATTTATTGATTGCGAAAACGGCGGGCGATCGCGCGGATTTGGTGGCGATTACCCCGGCAACTTGGGCAGAATTACGCCAATTTGCCCAAACTCAAGATGTGGGGAAAATATTACAAGGTCAACAACATTTGCGGGCTTGTGAAGCGCAAATTAAAAATACTACGCAGCCCCGTCTTTGGTTGGAAGTGGCGTTATTAGGATTGTTGCCTTCGGCTTTGAATGTGACGCAGCAAGTTGTCGCAAGTCCCAGTCCACGGGCGGTTTCCCCGCAACCGGGGGTAGGGGCGATTCGCGAATCGCCCCTACCGCCCAGCTATCAGCCCGTTGCGGCAACTCCAACTCCGGCAACCCCAGTCAGTCAACCCCAAACTGGGGAGCGGTCTTACGGTCAAACCCCTGCGGTGGCGGCAACTTCGGCCCCACAAAGCGATTCCCCCCCGCCTTCGCGGGGGGTAGGGACACGGCATGCCGTGTCCCTACCGGGATCCGCTTCGGGGCATCTGCCAAACCCAGAAACCCAGGCACCACAAGTGCCGAATAGTCCGGCTGATTTGAATGATTTGCAGTCTTTATGGCAACAGGTACTTGCCCATCTTCCTCCACTCAGCCAAGCCCTATTAAAACAACAGGGAACCTTGATTTCGGTTCAAGAACATGAAGTTAGATTGGGTTTTCGATCCCAAGAACTGATTAAAATTGCGGCTGAACCGAAATTGCCACAAATTAAAGCTGCTTTTACTCAAGTCCTGGGAAGGGCGATCCAAGTTCGTCTCGAAGTCTCTGGAGACAGCGCGACCCCAGCACCGGCAACCAGTCAAGCACAAAGGTCACTGCCCACTGCCCCGGTTCAGCCACCGGCAGCGACACCGGCAGCGACACCGGCAGCATCAATTACGACTCAACCGGCGCCTGTGTCAGCAGGGCGTCAAAGTTTGCCCGCGCAAAGGCCAACTCAAACTACGCCACCTGTGCAAACAGTAACGGTGGCTAATGGTCAAGGAAATGTGCCGTTAACCCAGCCGGTTGCAGTGGCAAAACCAGGAATTGCCACGGTTAATCCCAGCGCGAATTATCAAGTTTCTCGACCGCAGCAAACCACGAAAGTTTATGTGGACGAGTCAGAGGCGATCGCGGCTGCCCAAAAATTGGCGGATATGTTTGGCGGAACCGTGGTCGCAGATTTCGAGGATTCAGATAGTTTTTATCGGGATAGAATAGACCAATCTTCGGAGCCAATGAACGACATATCATTAGAAGTTGAGGATTTTTCTGATATTGCCGAAGAGGTTATAGAAACAGCCGCAATGCCGCAACCGTTATCTTGGGCAGAAAATGGGCGATTCCCGCAAGGGATCAGCTTCGCGGAATCGGCTAATAATGTTATGCCTATTGATGAGGAGGAGGAGGCAGAAATTTTATTAGGTTTGGCGTCTGAAGAATTTGGGGGAATGGAGTTTTAAATAGTTTTAAATTTAAATAAGGATAAATCAGGGATATTGGTGGGCAACGGATAGAGAAACCCGGTTTCTTGGTGGCAAAAAAAAGTAGGTGGCGGTTGTTAAACCCGCCCCCTACATATCCCGAAAAGAAACCGGGTTTCTGGGATATTTGGCAACATCGAATTATCACTCTGCCCAATTCTCTAAAGTCAATCCCTCGACTCTGGCTAAATCGCGATCGTTAGAAACCAAAATTAACCCTTTCTCAATTGCTGTTGCCGCAATTAAAATATCTTCAGTTTGGATGGGTAAACCTCTTAACCGAAGATTCGCATGAATTACTGCGGCTTTTTCTAAAATCGCCAAATCATCCAGCAAAATAATCGGATATTTTTGGCAAAATTTGTTGAATCGTTCTCGTTGTTGAGGAGCATCAACCGCTAAAAAACCTCGGCGCACTTCAAAATAAGTAATACAACTTATGCAGATATTTGATTCTTGGGCGTCAATTATTGCAATATTTTGAAGTATTTTACGATTTTGCTTGGCCGCAAGAGAAACAATATTAGTATCTAGTAAATAATTCATCATGCTATTTTCTATTTCCGCTTAATGGCTTCTTCAAAAATTGTCATTTGTTCGGGGGTAAAGTCTTCACCTATTTTTGCCAAAAGCTGTACGGCCATAATTTTACTACAACGGTTTTTCAAGCTGGCATCTGATATGGTATTAAATTCCTCCACAGATAAAGCTTGGTTAAAAATCGACACTAAATATTCTACGATGGTTAAATAATCTAAGTCTCTGGCAAATAAAGGGTCTTCGGCCATTATTGTTGAAACAACTTGTTCAATTCTCTTGACCATTAATTCTTTTTGGTTGAGTTCACTGGATAACATAAGCATTACCTCTCATTGTCAGGTTGATGATTATTATATCAAATTTTTCCATTTTTGGCGATCGCGATTATTTTTTATAGCCAAGGTAATTATGTATAAACAAAATAATCTCGATATTTTTATTATAGAGTAGTTATATCCTAAAATCGCTGATTTTTGCTTTTTTCTTAACCCTACAGCGGTTTCGCCTCTACTGAAACACCGTAGGGCGAAGCATTCCGTAGGGGCGAATGGCCATTCGCCCTTGTAAGGGCGAATGGCCATTCAGATCGGAAG
>JAABRM010000011.1 GCA_011390955.1 Oscillatoriales cyanobacterium
CGCGATCGCCTGGTCTAATTTTCCTTGGTCGGAGTAGGCAGCACCTCGACCGACGTAAGCATCGGCATTTTCAGGATTAATCCTAATCGCTTGGTTATAATCCGCGATCGCCTGGTCTAATTTTCCTTGCTTGTAGTAGACAAGACCTCGACCGACGTAACCTAGCCAAGGTTCAGGATTATTTAGCCGCAAAGATTCGTTATAATCCGCGATCGCCTGGTCTAATTTTCCTTGCTTGTAGTAGACATTACCTCGGTTGATGTAAGCAAGGGCATATTCAGGATTAATCTTAATCGCTTGGTTATAATCCGCGATCGCCTGGTCTAATTTTCCTTGCTTGTAGTAGACATTACCTCGGTTATAGTAAGCATCGGCATTTTCAGGATTAATCTTAATCGCTTGGTTATAATCCGCGATCGCCGAGTCTAATTTTCCTTGGTCGGAGTAGGCAGCACCTCGACCGACGTAAGCTTCGGCATATTCAGGATTAATCTTAATTGCTTGGTTATAATCCGCGATCGCCTGGTCTAATTTTCCTTGGTTGTAGTAGGCACTACCTCGGTTGTTGTAAGCAAAAGAATGAGGTTTGATTTCAATTGCCTGGGTATAAGCGGCAGCCGCTTCCTCATATCGCTTTAACTCTCCCAGATAGAAACCTTTTTCCCAATAAAGCACCGCATCCGGTTTTCCCTGTTGGGTACTAATATCAATAGCCCGGTCTACGGCAGTCACAGCTTCCGAGAACTTCTTTAAAAATGACAATACTAATGCTTTTTGCTGCCATGCGGGATAAAAGTCGGCTCGGTGTTTAATCGCCTGTTCAAAAGAAGCAATAGCCTCTGGATACTTCTCTAAATCCTTCAAAGCCAAACCGCGAGCATACCAAGCCTGATAAAAATCTGGTTTTCGCTGCACTGCTTGGTCAAAAGCCTGCACTGCCGCTTCATATTCAAATATCCGCCAGAGTTGATTGCCATAATTTACCCACTTTCCCTCGTCCGCGTCTCCCGAAGGCACCGTTGTCGCAAACAAATTCTGCCGGACTTCAGTATTTTCCTGCTCACTCAGCACTGCTACTGGGGTAGTTTCTACCTGCAACCACTTCTCCTGCATTCCCAAACGCTTGGCCAAACCCACAAAGGTACTCACCGGCACGCCGAAACTATAACCCAGCAGCACCTCCGCCAACGCATCTCCATCCGCAGCCGCATGAAAGCCAGTCACTCGTCCTTGACTATCCAACACCGGCCCGCCACTCATCCCCTTATAGGTAATATTGGTATAGACCAACTCATACCCTTGATTCTCTGGATTTGCCTGACTTTGGGCTAAAGACTCGTCATATCGACCTAATACTGCCCCGCGTTCCTTACTGAAAACCAGTCCCCCAGTCAATAACCGGCGATTTTCTTGATCGGCAGGCCATCCCGACACAAACACCCAACGCCGTTCCTCTGTGGGTATGCGATAATTTGCCAGAGTTGCCACCGTATATGCTTGGGGACTGGTAAACTGCACCACTGCCAAGTCCATTGCTTCGCGAGTCTTCACCTCTGTCACCGGATACCGCACCCCGTCCGGTGTCACCACTTGGTAGCTATCTTGTCCGCTCACCACATGGGCTGCCGTTGCCACATAATAAGTATTTCCATCTCTAGCCACAATAACTCCCGACCCGTGACTGCCACTTCCCTCAATTTTCACCGTAATCTTAGCGGCAATAGCATCTACCCTTGCCACCACCCCAGTAAAAGACCTCTGTTCCTCTGCTCCCCCGCTCCTTTGCTCCCCTGCTCCCCCGCTCCCCTGCTCCCCTGCTCCCCCGCTCCCCCGCTCCCCTGCTCCTCCACTCTCCTGCCCTGCTATTCCCAAAGCCAACTGCACCGGAATGGCCCAACTTAACCGCCGCATTTCCTCTCGTTGAGCGGCATTAGGTTGCGACCCATCCATAAATGTATAAGCATTGTCCAAAATCGGATAAGCACTCAAACCATTAATCCCAACCACCTCACCCTGTTGGTTCAGCAACGGCCCGCCACTCATACCGGGAATCACCTCATTGCTATATCCCAACTGATAGCCATCAATCAAAGCGCGAGCCGAAAATAGAGACAACTGTCCCTCTGTCACCAAAAAATTCCCCGTCTCTTCAGGAAAACCCGCAGCCCACACCGGCTGTCCCACGGATATATTAGTATTAGCTAACCTAGCCACGGCATAACTCTTGCTACTGCGAAACTGCAATAAAGCCGCATCCAAACCAATCACACTAGACACCAAAGCCTCTTGCGCTTCATAAACCTGACCGTCAGGGGTTTCCACTCGATACGGTGCCCCCGCAGTCAGGACATGAGCATTAGTCAACACCGTATAAACCCCGTTTTCCTGGGCAATTAAAACCCCCGACCCTCGATTATCCTTAACCAAAACCCGCACTGTAATTGCCCTAGCTGCTTGATACACCGGGTGATTGGAATTAGTCAAAGGCGCTATTTTATCAGTGACTTGGGCTACCACCGGCTGAGGGGAACTCAACCCCATACCACCGGGCAGAATTAACAAGCCAGTAATAGAAGCGAGGATAGGAAAAAGTTTCATAACATTCGTTGTTGGTTGTTGGTTGTTGGTTGTTGGTTGTTGGTTGTTGGTTGGTTGTTGGTTGTTGGTTGTTGGTTGTTGGTTGTTGGTTGCCCCCCCTTGAAGGGGGGGTTGGGGGGGGTGTTGTTGGTTGTTGGTTGTTGGTTGTTGGTTGTTGGTTGTTGGTTGTTGGTTGTTGGTTGCCCCCCCTTGAAGGGGGGGTTGGGGGGGTGTTGTTGGTTGTTGTTGGTTGTTGGTTGTTGGTTGTTGGTTGTTGGTTGTTGGTTGTTGGTTGTTGGTTGGTTGTGGGGGTATAGAAACCGGGTTTCTGTGGTTGATATCCGCAGTTATCTGTTTATTGCGAATAAGAAACCCGGTTTCTGGGGGTTTCCCTATCCGCTGCCAACCACTATCCCTGGTTCCTAGGCTCTGCCTGGGAACCCCAGTCTAGAGGCTCTGCCTCGTGTATGTGTCAATCATCAACAAGTAACCGGAGGCAGAGCCTCCAAGAAAGCATTCCCAGGCAGAGCCTGGGAACGAGAGACAACGAGAGACAAACAACAAACAACAAACAACCACCAACAAACAACCACCAACAATCAACCACCAACAATCAACCACCAACAAACAACCACCAACAATCAACCACCAACAAACAACCACCAACAATCAACAAACAACAATTATCAAATTACTCCACAGGGGCAGTCCGCAAAAACCGCTCAATATCCACTTGGATATAAACTTGGTCTTCTTGCCCACTTTGACGAAGAGTAGCCCCAGCGCGACCTTTGAGAACATCGTTAAGCTGACGCAACGCCGCCATAGCATTGTCTTCAGGCCGTAAAGTCAGTAACAAATCTTGACAACTCCCTCCTTCTTCTCTGGCGGTACAGATCGCCCGTTGACCATTTATCGTGCCATTGGTCAAATAGCGAATACTGCCATTTCGATAAGCAGTCTGAAATCGCGACGATACCTCTTGACAACGCCGTTCCGGAGTCCATTCCCCACCCCCCAGGGTAGAAGTCCAACGAACAATAGCAATTTTGCCCCGTTCGGTCCAAGCATAGGTGGTAGGAATTCGTTGATTTGTCGCTTGGTCAAAAGCTGGACGACAAACAAACTGTGTTTCGTTAGAGCGATTTTGAGCCATAGCCACGCTGCTAGTAGCTACCAGGGTGGCAGCCGCAGCGATCGTTGCAGCGAATAGTTTAATCTTCATGGCTATTTTTTTTTAATAAGTATTCTTTTTATTATATACCGATTTTTTGTTGGTTGTTTGTTGTTGGTTGTTTGTTGTTGGTTGTTTGTTGTTTGTTGTTTGTTTGTTGTTGTTGGTTGGTTGTTCGTTTTTTTCCCTGGTTCCTAGGCTCTGCCTGGGAACCCCGGTAAGCGAGGCTCTGCAAGAGTGTGTGTGTCAACTACCAGCAAGTAACCGGAGGCAGAGCCTCCAAGAAAGCATTCCCAGGCAGAGCCTGGGAACGAGAGGAACGAGAGGATAATTGATAATTGATAATTGATAATTGATAATTGATAATTGATAATTAAATAAAATTATCACCAACCACCAACCACCAACCACCAACCACCAACCACCAACGAACAACGAACAACGAACAACGAACAACAATCAACAATTAGTCAAGAATTCAAGATATTGTGAAGATTTAATACAATTTTATTGATAATTTTCGCAAAAAGCTTGACGAAGTTATGCGGGTTGTGTTAAATTAAAAATAGCTAAGTTCTGGGGAATAGTGTGCCTATACGCCAAAAAAACGGCCAAAACCCCGATTATGCGGTAATTAAAGCTCTTTTTTGCCCTAATTCTCAGCCTAATGTATGACAAATTTTAGGCTAAAGCTGGGCTGACTGGTTTTGCCCCCCTTGACAAATTTGCTGATTTATGCTTTGGGGTATTTGAACCACGATAATTGATAATTGATAATTGATAATTGATAATTGATAATTGATAATTAAATAAAATTATCACCAACCACCAACAAACAACAATCAACAAACAACAAACAACAACCAACAATTTCTGGTTCCTAGACTCTGCCTGGGAACCCCAGTAAGCGAGGCTCTGCCTCGTGTGTGTGTCAACTACCAGCAAGTAACCGGAGGCAGAGCCTCCAAGAAAGCATTCCCAGGCAGAGCCTGGGAACGAGAGGAACGAGAGGATAATTGATAATTGATAATTGATAATTGATAATTGATAATTGATAATTAAATAAAATTATCACCAACCACCAACCACCAACCACCAACCACCAACCACCAACGAACAACGAACAACGAACAACGAACAACAATCAACAATTAGTCAAGAATTCAAGATATTGTGAAGATTTAATACAATTTTATTGATAATTTTCGCAAAAAGCTTGACGAAGTTATGCGGGTTGTGTTAAATTAAAAATAGCTAAGTTCTGGGGAATAGTGTGCCTATACGCCAAAAAAACGGCCAAAACCCCGATTATGCGGTAATTAAAGCTCTTTTTTGCCCTAATTCTCAGCCTAATGTATGACAAATTTTAGGCTAAAGCTGGGCTGACTGGTTTTGCCCCCCTTGACAAATTTGCTGATTTATGCTTTGGGGTATTTGAACCACGATAATTGATAATTGATAATTGATAATTGATAATTGATAATTAAATAAAATTATCACCAACCACCAACAAACAACAATCAACAAACAACAAACAACAAACAACAATTTCTGGTTCCTAGGCTCTGCCTGGGAACCCCGGTCTAGAGGCTCTGCCTCGTGTGTGTGTCAATTACCAGCAAGTAACCGGAGGCAGAGCCTCCAAGAAAGCATTCCCAGGCAGAGCCTGGGAACGAGAGAACTCTGCTCCCCTGCTCCCCTGCTGATGGCGGGCTCCCCTGCCCTTTCTTACTGAGCCGTAACCCTGATTGTATAACTGCCGCTTTCCCCTGGTTCAAAGGCGTTGGCAAGTACAAGATAAACTCCGGTCGCAGGTAAAGTGACGGTGATTCTAGCGTTGGGATTGTTAGGAGAAATGTCATCGTTTTCCGCTAGTTTACTGCCGTCCGGTTTGAGTAAGAATAAGGTGGGGTCAACTTCTTGACTGCTCATTTCTATGGTTACTCGCTGACCGGCTTTGCCCTCAAATCCGTATATTTTATAGTAGCTATTGTCCGGTAGGGTATTGTCTCCTGAACCTAAGCGTCCGCTAATCGCTTGCCCGTTCAAAGGTAAGCCTTGAACTTGATTGTTGGCTCGCGGTTGTTGCCGCTGGCTAGAACGAGGGGCATTGTCTTGACCCAGGGCGACTAAAAATGGCTGGAGTCGATCGATCGCGATCGCTAAACTAATCCCAATATTGCCCATACCTTCATAGGTAACAATTTCAGTATTCACCCCAATGACTTCTCCCTGAGAATTCAACAATGGCCCGCCAGAATTTCCCGGATTAGTTGGGGCATCATGTTGAATTAAACCGCGTCGAGTATCAACTCGACTAACTACCCCGGCAGTAAAACTATTTTGAAATTCTGCACTAAAAGGAGATCCGATCGCATAAGCGGACTGTCCGACTCTAATCGATCCAGCATTCGCTAAAGGCAGAGTAGGTAAATTACTAGCCCCGCGAATTTTTACTGCTGCCAAATCCAAGCCATTTTCAGCAAATCCCACAATATCCGCTGATACTTTCTGTTCATTAGCCAAAACAATTGTCACCGGAGAAGTGGCACCTCGTAATACGTGCTCGTTGGTAATAATTAACCCATCGCTGCTCACAATAAAACCGCTACCGGAACTGCGATTAGTTTGAATCATTACTACAGCGGGACTGGCTTGTTCATAGATTCTAATTTGTTCTTGTTCCGCGCTATTTTGGGCTAGATTTTGTGCTATAATATCCGTAGGCGAATGATTGGCTTTTGCTACAGTTTTATCCGCAGCGATCGCGGTAAAAGTTAACCCGAAATAGGGTAAAGTTGCTATTATTAATAGACTAATTTTGTTCCACATAATTTTAGTGATTGGTAATTGCCGTAGGGACACGGCATTGTTGTAGGGACACGGCATTGCCGTAGGGACACGGCGAAAGCCCGTGTCCCTACGATGATGATTGCAATTATGCCAATGCAATTAATCCCCGGCATAGCGATCGAGCAAATTTTCGATTAACTCCAGGATATAAGCTTGCTCCCAGTTTTGCCAAAGATGGGCTGCGATCGCACAAGCACCCGCTGCCACCCCTTCCTTAACAAATCCCCGTTCATAAGCTTGCAATTGGGGATAACGAGACTGGGCAAAACTGAGCTTAGTCGCCAATAACGGTACATTGCCCACCAACTCAGCTAACCCGACGGTATCTCCGGTGGGGTCTTCGGCCACCCAACGGGTAGTCCCCACCACAATATTTTCTGGTTGCCAAGACAGACGATAAGTACGGGCGATCGCCTCAGCCAAGGCATAAACCGCCAGCATTTGCGTTCCCCCGGCCAACATTACCCCCCCATAACGACTAGCGGCGATCGCCATACCAGCCACAGCCACTTGCATGGGATCGCCCACCGCTGCCACCACCCGTAAGGGATCGGCACCACCACCAAATTCCCCTAGACCCGACAGTTGCCAACCTTGCTCAACAACTTGTAACTTGCGATCGTGATTGCAATGGGGGTGACTGCTATTCACCTTACCCGCAGCCGCAAAGCCCAACCCCAATAAAACCCCCAAAGCGGTAGTAGTACCGCCAACCACACATTCCCCCAAAATCACATAGTGACGCCCTTCCGCACTGGTAAAATCAGAACCACTCAGTTCCCTGCCCCACTCCAGACCCAGACTCAATAAATGATTCACCGTAGCCAAAGACAAAGCCTTGCCGGTACTCACACAAGCGGCAGGAGTGCCACCGAGGTCAATATGCGGCACTGGTGGGGCTAATGGTAAACCGGCATTAAAAATATAGACGGGCATTTGGGTAGCTGCCACCACAGCGCGAGAAATCACCACGGGAGAGACTCCCCCGTCTAGGGGGGGCAAGGGATACTTAGGATTAGCCCGTAGCCCGTAATATAAAAACTCCGCATCAGCGATCGCGGTAAAGCGGCGATCGGCGGGAGTTGCTCCTGCTGCGGAAATTCCTGGTTTTAAGCCCGTCTCCGTAAAGCCCAACACGCAAGCCAAAACTGGGGGACAATGGCGATAAGCCTCTAACCATTTTTTGGCTTTTTCCTTCTCGGTATAAACTCTAATCATCAGTTCATTTGGTTTATTTATCTAACTATCGCCTACTCTTCATCTAACAAAGCTTGCACCCAATTTGGTGGAGCAGGAATTGGATTGCCCAACTTTTCCAACAGCAACGATGCAGCTAAATGAACCGCAAACAGATAAATCAAATTATTCAGCATCACCATAAACACTGCCAAAGCTTGAATCACATATAAATTGGGCTGTATCAATAAACCCAAGCGCAGAAAAATCCAGTCTGCCAATTGGGTCATTTGAGTAGTCAAATAAATCCATAAATCTTCCCCTAATAAAACAGAGAGCAACCAAATCCGAAAAAAGAAGCCAAAAGAACCGACCAAAGTGCCCATCCAAACAGAAACCCCCCAGGTGGCAGCCTTGCGCCACAACCAACCCAGCAAAACCCCTAATAATCCATAAGGCATGACAAATAAAATACTACGAGTTGGTCCCATCAACACTGAGAGTAACAGTCCTGTCACCAACGCGGACATCCAAGCCGATCGCTGGCCCCAACGCAAATAGACCAAAGCAATAGGAATGGGGAAAAAGATGCGTAACACCGGACCGAAGGGAAAATAGTAATTAATCAGCCAAATCAAACTAGAGGTGCTGGCCAAAAAAGCGGTTTCCACCATACTTAAAGGGGCTGGACTTTTTGTGCCTGACCGTGGGGTAAATTGACTGCCGGGGTCAACAGAAAGCCCACCAACGCTACCCGGATGAGACTGAGGAGCATTAGTGGGAATAGAGTTAGAGATATGTTCCCGTTCTGGGGAATCGGCATCACCGGAGGTTTTGCCATCGTCAGGAGAATTAATCATGCAAACAATCACGCAAAAACAGCGAGCAAAAGCAGCGAGCAATTAAAGGGATAAGCCAACAGAAAACCCAAGAAAAAACCTGTGAAAAAGATGGCAAAAAACCAATATAAATTCTTGACAATTATATCATAATCGGCGATAAATTGTCAAGAAAAAACCGAAAAAAATCCTTGAAAATATTTCAAATCTATCAGATTATCAAGATACAGCGCGTTCATAAATAATCTGATTTGCTCTCAAAGTCCCTCTCCCTTTTTGGGAGAGGGGTAGGGGTGAGGGCTTTAAAGTCCTATGCTAATCTATGTTAATTGACTGGTGAACAAGCTGTAATACTATGCAGAGGGTTTAGGCGGTGAAACCACCAAAACGGCACATTGGGCATGATGAATTACATAGCTACTGACACTACCGAGCAAGGCTTCTACCAACATACTATGGCCTTTTCTGCCAATAACTATCATCGACGCTGACCAGTTTTGAGCGGTTTCACAAATACAGGCACCTGGGTCGCCAATTGCGTATTTATATTCAATTTTTAGTTGGTGATTTGTGGCAATTTCGCACTCATTTTTGAGCTTTTGCAAATTTTCTTCGGTGACGCGATTCAGGTTTTCTTGTTCTTCTTGGTAGTTATAATTAACGCTTTCGATACCTAATCCCATTTCGTATGGAATAGAATTAATTACTTGCAAATCTTTACTATGAATACAACGAAATAACATCAAATCAGCTTGAAGACTTTTGGCAACTTCTAAACCTTGGCTTAAGATGCCTGGGGTTACGCTAGAGTCATCGATCGCCAGCAAAATTTTTTTAAAAGACATAGGAAAATCTCCTGATGCTTGAAATATTTTTACTCAATTTTAATTAGCAATTTCAGAGAGCATAAAGCCGAATTTTTAACTAAAAAAAATCAACCCATGCTTATATATATCCCGGATATATGTTTAAGCGATCGCCGGACTGAGGATAACTAAGCATCTGAGTTAAAAATTCAAAGGCTGAATGATTCACAGTAATAACTTAACTCAATTACAGGGTCAATAGAGATTTTCGCAGCAAAACTTGACAATTCTTTAGGGCTACCAATCAAAAGCCCGGTTTGCTTCCTTCACCGGCCAACCGCCAACCATTCCCGCACTATTCCCGCAGCAAATCAAACGTCAGCTAGACCGATGAAAAGCCCCACCCGTCCTGGGGGTGGGCGTTTCGGTTGCCGAGCCAGATCGGGATCGGCGATGGATAGCGGGGAAATGAGGCTGATGGCAAAGAAAATAATTGACGTGGATTAAACCAGCAAACGCTCTAAAGCATTTAAATCGGGAATGCAAAGGATCTCGCGATCGCGTTGAATCAAGCCGCGTTTTTCCAACTTACTCAGAACTCTGGTCACGGTTTCTCGCGCCAATCCACTCAAACTACTTAACTCCCGGTGAGGTAAATTGGGAATTTCGATTCCGGATGCTGACTGCTGCCCTTGCCCATCAGCTAAAAACAATAAGACATCTGCCACACGCGAGGTACTATCGGACTCTCGCAACCGCAACCGTCGGTTAACTTGTCGCAATCTTCGTCCCATTAACTGAGCCAAGCGAATTCCGGCCAAAGGTTCCGTATGAATTAATTGGACAAAATCCTGGGCAGGCATATTGCCAATGGTAGTCGGCGCCAAAGTAATCACATCTGTAGAACGGGGGACCTCATCCAATGCCGCCATTTCCCCAAAGAGTTCTCCGGGTCCCAAAATATTCAGGGTCACTTCTTTGCCATCTAAATTATAAGTGCGAATTTTCACCCAACCATCTAAAACGAAATACACCGAACTGCCCCAATCATTTTCCAGCAAAATCACCTGGTTAGGAGGGTGCGTTCTACTCACAATATGAACTGTCGCTCTTTCAACAATCGGATCTGGTAAGCCGGTAAAAAAAGGCGTTGCCCGGATTAATTTATCGATCTTGGGATCGACATCTCGCAAGCCGCTATATTGATTGTCCATGAAGTCATCCTAAGAGTTAACACACGGGGATAAATAAATTTGTTTATACATGGCCAAAGACAGGATCGCAGAAACGCAGATGCCACGGGAAATGTCTTTGAGTTTCTGTGATTTTCATCGCCATTTAACAATCATAAGGAGTAATAGCCATCCAGAGAGTTGGACGTCAAAAGCCCATCAAACAGATATTTTGATGGTTGCTGGCTCCCTGATGACGGCGATCGAGAACGCCATCACAACTCATAATCACAACTCATATCTCGATTGACCCAGATGCCAAGTTTGGGGCAAATCTCTGTCCAATCCGAGATCCGGTTGAGGTTAAGTTCGTGACTAGCGATCGCCGGTCAGGGACACCACCATCGCCAGGGATTCAGGGATTTGACTTTTTGGTAATGGATGATTCGACCAAGAACCGCCACTGCCTTTTACAGCATCTCCCACCGTAATCATAGTAGTCTATAGCTATAGTTAATCTGTTTGGGCTGAATTTCTGGAAATGCTGGTCAAGAGATCCAGAAAGCCTGACATGGGAAACTCCCCATTTGGCGTTGACGTTGATGACGGCGATCGCGGACTGAGAGTTGTCGGCAATCGTTGAGCAACTCCGTACATCCAGAGAGAATTTTTTGAGACTATCGTTAAATGAATCTGTCACGGTAGGATAATGAAGATCGGGGATTTTGGCAGTCACTAAAATCTTCCATTGATAAGCCATCCCAACCGGGCAAAGGGGAAATCGCGATTCTCTGAATGCTTAGGCTTGGGTGTCTCTATGAACTTTCTAGCAAGAGGTTCTTTACATGAATTCCGAGCGCGACCAACTCCAAGCACTGATTACTGACATTGATGGAGTGCTAAGAAAAATGAGTTCCCGCATGGCGTGGTGGATGTCCGGAGACACTCGGCAAATTTTGGAGCGAGTGCGAAATTTTCTGGTCAGTTTGGAACAAAAGAACCAGGTTTTGCCGCCCTCGTCTCAGGATGCGTCGGCCTCCAGATCCGCATCCGCGATCGTCCCTGGGGATGACAATCCTCCTTTAGGCATCACCGGGCAAAATCAGGCTACCGCAGCTTGGCAATCCTTGGTGGGAGAAATGAACAGTCTCCGCACTCAGGTGATGCAGCCAATGGTCGCTGATTTGGCTTCTTTGCAAGGGCAAAGGGACAACCTACTCAAAGAAATCAAAGAGTTAGAACTGCGCCGACAGCATGATTATTCTTTGGCGCAACAACAAGCCAATCAACAAAAAGTTATTTCTGATTTTTTGCATATTTTGACGGGTCGATTACAGGAGAACTTGACCCAATCGGTGACTCAGTTTCTCGCTCATATCGAGTCCCAGGTATTAGCTTATGAGTCGAGCGATCGCTCCTCTACCGGAGCGATCGCCGGAGATCCTCGCGCATCCATTGGCGATCGGCTTTTAGATCCCCAAGAACGACTAGAACATCTCAGAATGCTCCAAGCGCAATCGGATCAGCTACTTATTTCTCTTGATAGTAATCTCCGAGTTATTTTTGAAGCGGTGCAAAGAAATGTTCATGCTTATCAAGACTCTTTGTTACAAGAACTAGAAAAAATGCACCGTTTGGGCCACCGCAATGAAGCAATCTTTAGTCAACTGGTCTATCAACTTGCCCAAGAACTTGGTCAGGAATCCTCTACATATTTACAATCCTCTCTGAAGTTAACCGAGGAAAATCTAGCCGCCAAATCACCAGAAAATCAACCAACAAAAAATACTCCGGCTTCTCTTTTGTCCCCTGGTAAGCCAGAAATTTTCGAGACGCTAATTTCAGCCCCACGCAATCCAGATAAGCAAGAAGAATCCGATCTTCCAGGCGATCGCCCCAACCAAGACAGCAATATTAATCGCAATATTAATCGCAATATTAATCAAGATGTTGTCATTCAGCCAAGCGATCGACCTGCTTCTGAACCCGCAGAATTCGTCCGTTCTGTGGAAAATCTCGGTGAAATGATCTTGGAACTGGATTTAGCAGAATTCCCCAATGCAGTAGTTCCTACCAAAGACTTGTCAGAATTGCCGTCAGAATTGCCGTCAGAATTGCCGTCAGAATTGCCGTCAGAATTTACTTCAGAATTTACTTCAGAATTTACTTCAGAATTGCCGTCAGAATTGCCGTCAGAATTGCCGTCAGAATTGCCGTCAGAATTGCCGTCAGAATTTACTTCAGAATTTACTTCAGAATTTACTTCAGAATTTACTTCAGAATTGTTAGATCGAGATATTTATACTTCCGCCCCTGAAGAAAATTTATTAGTCACAGAAGAAGCACTGACAGAAAATTTAACCCCAGAATTGCCCGTTGATACCAGTATTCTGCAACAGTTAAGTGAGGATTTGCTGAATTTACAAATCCTGGAAGAAGCAAAAAATCAACCGAATGCCGATTTAGCTTCAGCCGCATCAATCAGCCCGATTTCGGACAATTGGGGCTGGGGAGAGGAGATCGCCGAAGAGTCAACCAGCGAGTCAACAAGCGATCGCATCACATCATCCTCGGAATTAGATGCTCCTGCCACTACTGCCCAACCGCCAACCCCACCCGCAGTCCAACCCGCTGCCCAACCGGCAGCCCCAGCCAAAATCACTCGCCCAGAAGCCGCCTTGCCGCCGAAAGTGGCGCCTCAAGTAGCGGAGCCAGAGACTGAGCAAGTGACTGAGCAAGTGACTGAGCAAGAAACGGAAGAGGAGGACATTTTTGCCGACTTCATCGTCGAAGATCCCAGCCCCAGCCCCGTCGCAATTCCAGCCACAGCCGCCACCCCCGTCGCCACTCCTATGGCGGATCCAATAGCTCCTCAAGTAGCTCCTCAAGTGGCAGAGCAAGTGACTGAGCCAGCGACTGAGCCTGAAACAGAGCAAGAGGATATTTTTGCCGACTTTATGGTCGAAGATCCCACCCCCAACCTCAGCCCCGTCGCCACCCCTGCCGCAACTCCAGCCACACCGACGACTCTAATGGCGGATCGAGCGGAGGATCGAGAGGAGGATCGAGAGGATATTTTTGCCGACTTCATGGTCGAAGATCCCACCCCTGCCGCAACTCCAACCACAGGGGCGACTCTGATGGCGGATCGAGTGATGGATCCTATGGCGGAGCAAGTGACGGATCGAGCCGACGATCGAGCCGACGATCGAGCGGATATTTTTGCCGACTTCATCGCCGAGGAACCAGCTTCTTTACCGAAAAACAAAACACAACCGATTAAAACGCCGATTAAAACGCCGAATGTCAAACCGACAAAAACCTCGGCGACAACTTCCCGTAAGGCGATCGAGACGGTTCAAAACGCTTCCATGCCTCCAGTCTCCTTACCAGAGTCAGCCATAAATGACCTAAGCCTCGATGAGATTTTTGCTGAGTTGATCGCTGCCAGTCCACCGCCACCCAAACTCCCCGATTCCGAAGATTGGGTAGAAATCGGGGATGTTAACCCATCACCTTCAGCGATCGCTCCTGCACAACCGGAACCCGCCGATGAGATCAATTCCAGCGTTGATGATTTCTTTGCCGGATTGGATCTTTCCACAGAAACTTCACCAACTGAAACATTGGATGATTCTGAAAATCAGGATTTGTCGGATATTGACCGCTGGATCTCGGAGCCCAATTCTGAGCTTAATCTCGCATCAGACGAATCCTCAGAATCAAACCTAGATGACTTTTTTGCCGAATTGAGCGATTCGGATTCGCGATCGCCTTTGCGGAATCGCACTTCGATGACTTCAATTCCTTCTGATGAAGATTTGTTTGGCTAAAACCACCTGGAGGGAGCAAATTTGCTCCCGAACATTAGACAAGAGGCCGGTCATCCGTATGATTACGGAGTCATTAAAGATGATTGCGGCAATTAAACATAAACTTTTGTAAAATTTTGCCAAGTTGGCAACATTTCTACGAGTAATTACGGTTTGATCGGGTTAAATCAAGTCCTCTTCGAGCCGATCGCAGTTAGGATCTCACTTTTGTCTTGCTTGTGTCTCAGTATGGTAGCTGATTAATCCGGAGATTTTTTGGTCATCCCATTGGTATCATCGGTGACAAAAAATTCAACACTTTTGCCAGGAAACAAATTTTTGCGATCGCCTCGAAATTCTAAAAAACTAGATGATTTCGCATAATTACCCAGATTTTTCCTGGACACCATCAATCTAGGTTCCCAGATAAAAAACCGATCTGACCTAGGGGAGATGGGAAATCAAAGTTGATAATTTTACTTATTTTTTGGTAAACAAAGAAAAACAGAAACTTATCAATATAACACAAATAATCAAAAAAAATATCAGCTATCAGGCAAGTTCTTAAAAAATTTAAAAAACTTCCGTGGATTTATAAAGATTCAGTAAAATGTCCGCAAAAACATGGTGGAATCCGAAAAAATACGGATATATTGGCAACAACCAGGAACAAGAATATCTCAAGGATTGGGTTTTAGCCGTGATTACGAGTTCAAAAATACTTACTCCGGTATCTCTAAAGTCATTTCTTTTTGACAAAAGACTTCCGTGCGATCCGGCAATCGGCGAGGTGCATCAGTCAGTGAATAGTCAAATCAAGCGTTTCATTGATATTGTCGGCGCTTTGGTGGGTCTAACTATTACCGCAATTATACTGATACCGTTGGCGATCGCGATCCAAAGCGACGATCCGGGTCCGATTCTTTACAGTCAAGTCCGTTGTGGCTATAGAGGTCGCCGTTTCCGAGTGTGGAAATTCCGGTCAATGGTCGTCAATGCTGACAAACTCAAGCATTTAGTAGAAAATCAAGCCAAAGGACTCATCTTTAAAAATACTGATGACCCTAGAATTACCAAGGTTGGTCGTTTTCTGCGTCGCACCAGCTTGGATGAACTGCCACAGTTCTGGAATGTACTGATGGGTGATATGAGTTTAGTGGGAACTCGTCCCCCCACTTTGGATGAAGTGAGTCAATATCAACCCCATCATTGGCGACGCTTGGATGTGAAACCGGGAATCACTGGTGAGTGGCAAACCCACGGACGTTCTTCGGTAAAAGATTTTGAAGATGTGGTCAGAATGGATCTGGACTACCAGCACAAATGGTCGGTGCTCTACGATATTCGGCTAATTGTCAAAACTGTGACGGTGGTTTTAAATAAAGATGGGGCTTACTAAGATCGTCCCTAGATCGTTCCTAGATCGTCCCTAGATCGCTCCAGCAAAGATCATCTTTAAAAATTGATCTCTAAAAATTTCATAGTTAACAAAAAATGATAATCTAGGGGCGTACTTCGGGGTTGCCCCTTAATTTTTTGTTTTTGTTGTTTTTGATTAATTTCTTTATTTTTGCCAAGTGTCTATTAATCTGCCGAACACCATTTCTTTTTCCCGTCTTTTGGCGGTGCCTTTTTTGCTTTACGGTTTGCACGATCCCACCCCCACGTCTCAATGGATCTGTCTGGGAATTTTTCTGGTGGCTGCCGGGACGGACTGGTTGGATGGTTATTTGGCACGAAAGCTCAACCAAGTGACTGAGTTGGGTAAATTTTTAGATCCGTTGGTGGATAAGTTGTTGGTGTTAGCACCACTTTTGGTATTTATTGAATGGAATGATTTGCCCGCTTGGGGGGTGTTTCTGATTTTGGCGCGGGAGTTGACGATCGCCGGTTGGCGGGTTAACTCCAGTCTCAGTGGTGCGATCTCCGGGGCGAATTTTTGGGGCAAGTTGAAAACGGTTTCTCAAATCGTGGCGATCGCCTTATTGATGATTCCCATTGATTCTTGGAATTCTATCGGCGCGATCGCCTTCTGGGTATCCGTCGGACTGACCCTAATTTCCGGTCTGATCTATTTATGGCCACAAAAAAGCCCATCCACTTCATCAGTTAATTGATTGTTATTCGTTGTTGGTTGTTCGTTGTTCGTTATTCGTTGTTCGTTGATTGTTATTCGTTGTTGGTTATTCGTTATTAGTCAAATATTTTTCAAACAACCAACAACCAACAACCAACAAACAACAATCAACAATCAACCAACAACAATCAACCAACAACAAACAACAAATATAATTACTTAACGGCTGCCAGAATTCGATCGTCAAGGCTGAAGTCTATTTCCGCTTTGTCTTGACCTTTCGCCAGATAATCTGTTTCCAAAGAGTCTCGCAGACCGGAGACTAAATCAAATTCAGGTTGCCAGTTGAGTTCTTGCTTGGCTTTGTGAATGTCGGTAAAAAAGTGCTGCACCCGCATGGGGAAAGCTTTCTGTTTGCCAAAGTCAAATTGTTTTGGATCGTAATGGACAATTTGAATTGAATCAGGAGATTTTCCTGCCGCCGCCGCACAAGACCGGGCTATTCCGTCAAAGGTGACATAGCGATCGCCGGAAATGTTATAAATTTGACCGATCGCTTGGGAGTTACCCAGAACTGCTGCCATTGCATTGGCAAGGTCTTGGCAGTGACCGAGTTGGGTGATATGCATTCCGTTGCCAGGAATAGGGATGGGGCGATCGCGCATAATGCGGTCAAAAAACCAGGCTTCTAGGGGGTTATAGTTTTGCGGGCCGTAAATATAAACTGGGCGAATGGAAGTAAAGGGCAGTCCTTGTTTTTCCAGATAACTTTCCGTTTCAAATTTGCCCTTGTGACGACTTTTTGGATCGATCGCATCCCCTTCCACATGGGGCATTCGATCGGATTTAAGATAAACTCCCGCCGAACTGACATAGACAAAATGTTTCACCTTGCCTTGGAAAATTTCTGCTAACGGTTGGGTATCGCTCAGTTCGCGGCCATTGTTATCGAAAATCGCATCAAAACTTTCATGGGCTAACTTGGTTTTGATCTGTTCTGGGTCGGTGCGATCGCCGTGAATTTGCTGCACTCCTTCCACCGGGGCGGGTTTTTTGCCGCGATTAAATAACACAACTTCATGGCCTTTTTCTACCAAGATTTTTGTTAAATAAACCCCAATAAATCGGGTGCCACCCATAATCAGAATTCGCATAAAATTTTCTCCCAATACTCCAAATAATTAGATGATTTCCGGGTCATTTGCCGATGACTACAAACTTATCATTTTACAGTAATTTGGCTTACAGAGCGATCGCTATACCTTGATGGTAAACTCGGTTGCTGTGCGCTCTAGGATTTTACTATAAATATGGTGAATTTTTTGGGTATTTTGGATTAAAAGTGATTGATTTCCTCATCAATTCCCCGATCGCTTCGGCGTTGCGGAGCAATATCGCACCTGTGGCACCTCTCTTTTCACCGATAAAAAAGTTAAAAAATCTGTTAAAACCGCTACAATAAAAAGAACGGGATTCAACATTGGGCCATGAATCAAAAACTTACAGCATCCCCAGTAGCCCGATCGGTCGTCGCAGTCGAAGAACTGTCTCAGGATGGCCGACAACTAGACTGGGAAGAAGTCAAGGATATCTGGCCAGAATTGCCCCTTCCTTATCGGTTAATCGATCGCGTCCGGGTCTCGCTCGAACGCCGAGAAGCCTTACCCGTCGCGAGAAAAGGCCAAAAACCCAGTTTGGCGATTCCCTTTGCGGATCTGCTGCGCGGAATGGCCGCAATTGCACAGGTAGGATTAGTGGGGGCGATGATCTCCAGTATCATTTGGGTTAATGACCGTAAAGAGGCGATCGCCAATCGAATTGCTCATCCCCCACCGTCTAAGACTCGGATCGTCTTGTCCAATGATTATGGCAACTACTTTGTTGTTTTTAATCGTCAAGAACGTCCCCACCTCTGCTATCGCGTGACCTTGCAAAACCCCCCCAAAGATCAGAAATTATCACTCAGTTGTGATTGGATTGACCCCACAGGTCAAGTCGTACATCAAAACCTCTATCAAACAACACTGATTAATCATAATGTTTGGACAAGTGCTTGTTCTTATCAACTGGGGGACAAGGTAAAACCAGGGACTTGGCAGGTGAAAATGTCTTTCGGCGTTCGCCTGCTGACTCAGACTGAATTTATTGTTGAATGAGATAAACCGATTAGCAGATCGACTGCATCACCGCCGAAAAAAATTGATGAATCATCATCCGCTGGCGGAAATGGCTCTCGTCTGGCTGCTGCAAAAATTTAATAGAATTTGTTTTTTTTAGGCAATACCAAGCGATCGTGTATTGCCCATCCGCTAAAAAATCAACCATCAAGGAGTTTATACCCATAAAAAAGTTTACCGATTTATTGGTTCAGATTTAGTTTAAAATACTTTTAAAATACCAATTAAATCTGAACCGATATAAACGTCAACACTGGAGGTAATTACAAATGTCATTGATTCATTTGGATAAGTCGGTTTTGAGTTTTCATCTCAGAGAAATTGTGGAAGATCCACCGGTAAATAATAATTCTGCTGCCTTGTTCGGACTAGGTGCGATCGCCTTTGGCACTGTGGCTTTGCCAGCCATGATTAAATTTGGCCGACCTGTGCTGAAAAACTTAATTAAACCATTTTTGGCTGCTTCACAGTCATCAGATTATCCCCGGACAATCGAGGCCAAGTTTCCTCCTTCTTGGTCTGAAACTCAAGCCGGAGTGCCACATATTTCCTCAGAGATATCCCCATAGAGATCGGTATTAACCCAATCATACAAATCTATTGGGTGGCAATTCTTTCTGAAGAATAGAGTCATACCGAATTCAAAAATTATTGCTAAAATTACGAGATTAATTTGGGCGCAATACTTGCGCCCATACTCTTGCATAAATTTTTGTAAATAGTATTTTCTCCGAATGCTTCGCCCTTACCCATACAGTTAATTTTTGTTTTTGACAGTTAACATAATTACCCGGTAAGCGAAGCTATGCCCGTAGGTCTTTATGTTTCGCCCTTATCCAGGCAGTTATGTTTTGGTTTATTCTAGAGGTTATGCTGAGACTGTATCCTGGTATCTAAAGGCATAAAAGAAATTAGTGAAATGGAGACACTATTATGGAGCAACTATTATTGACAATATTTATTGGTTTTATTTTGTTGCTTTTTATTCTATGGAAAACCGGGATACTGCGATTTCAAAATATTTCCAAACTAAATATTGGCTCTAAAAAAGTAAACAACAAAGCTCCGATTAGATTCATGTTTTCACTTAAATCCAAATTCGACTGTAAGTATTTAGAACAGCGTTTATTAAAATTGCTTTATGGAGATCGAAAAGCAGCGAGAAGGTTAATAGAACAAGCGAAAAAGAAAAATCCGGGGCGTTCGGAAAATTGGTACTATGAAAAAGTCATTGACGATTTACAGTGCGATCGCAGATAATTAGACAGGCAGAAATAAATTAACCACTTTTTTCTGGTGGATTTTATACCAATTTTTAAAATTATTGCTACGATTTCGAGGCTATACCAATTTTTAAAATTATTGCTACAATTCCAATGTTTATTTGGGCGCTTTTCCGTGGCGCCTCTACTATTGCATTAATTTTTGTAAATAGGATCGGAATAAAAAACCTCAGAAACCGGATTTCTTCAAGAAACCCGGTTTGTTTCTTTGGCAAATTGGGGTTTTCTCTTCCGATCGATTAGTCAATAAATCCATTTTGTTGAGATTGAGATAAATTGTCATTTAAAAACCTCTTGCTGATTTTTATTAATAGGAGTATAATGACAAAATCAAAGGGGAAAATCTTCTCTCTGCAAATCATCGGTCTTTATTCTATAAAGCCATTTGCCACCTAATGACAATGGCAGAGTCCGATCGCCTAGCGTCCCAGAGGGAATTCGCCTAGCGTCCCGGAGAGAATCATCCAGTTCGTTGAATAATTTAGACGGAGGCTGTCCTCAGTTGTCTAGTTTTGTAATTTAAATTTCGCACTCTGGGTAGAAAAATTAAGCATTTAGCTGATTAATTTCCTAGTAAGACCCATAGTGAAATCAAAATTACCTTCATAGAGACAACCAGCACAGAAACGAGAAATGACCAATGCTATTTACACAAATGGTGCCACCCCTGGGGTCGGTACTGACCAGACTTCTGAAGCCACAACCGATCTCAGAATTAGTGAGTTTTTGGCAGAACATGGGGAAATAGAAATGATTCTCCCAGTTGTGCTGGGATTGATGATTACGAGTCGTTTTCAACTGCGAGGAGCACAAGCGCTGCTGGTGAACTTACTCGTGGCAAGTATTAGCCGCCAGATTTTGTTTAAGCTGAAAAATCCCGAAGCAGATTTCATTGCCGCAACACAACAATTCAGCCGAGAACCCAGCACTCCTACCACTTGGGGCGGCTATGAGGTGATTCATTCGATTCCCGGTCGGGTACGGCTAAAAATTCCCCAAGATTCGATGAAGGGGACTAAAAAAGATTTTGAATTCGCCAAACGTTTATTACAAGTGCTCAATGATGATGAGTATGTGATTAATGCGCGGATTAACTACGCTGCCTCTTGTTTGGTGATTAATTACCAAGCAGGGCAACTGGCTGATTGGGAGTTGGGTCTGCGTTTAATGAATTTAATTAAGACCGCTGAAACCGAAGTTCCCGCCTAAATCCCCCTGTAAAATTAGCAAGCCGCCTCAGTTAACTGGGGCGATCTGTAGGAAAAACTGGCCATGACCGATTGTTCTGTACTCCATGTGAGTTCTTTGGTTGGTGGGGTACAAGTGATTCATGCGATTCCGGGACGCATTCGTTTGCGAATGCCTGCTTTATGGAATTCCCAGCCGAAGAAAGAACTGACCGATCGCCTCAAAGCCGATCCCCGGATTATCAGCGTGCGGATTAATCAGGCTTGTGCCTCGATCGCCATCCAATATCGCCCGGAAAGTATTGCCGCGATCGCTGCCCCAGATTATTTTTTGCACTTCTTTGACAACCGATCGACACCGCGATCGACCAATTCTGAACCAGAATGTAACGCCGAATCAGACACCGAAGACGAAGATGGAGGCTGGTCAAGCCTGCGCTTACCGATTCTGGCGACTTTGTTGGCGGTTGCCAGTCAACGCTGGCCCTACCCATTGCTGAAAGTTGCCGCCGCTGGAGTGTTGGGGGCTTGTGTCTTGCCCGTCGTCCAACGGGCCAGCAATAGCGTTTTTGTCGAGCATCGATTGAATATCGACTGCTTAGACTTAATGGCAATTTCCTTAAGTACCATTCAAGGGAAATTAATCACTCCCGCATTGATGATGACCCTTCACGGAATCGGGGATGTCCTGCGGGAACAAACCGCCCGTTCTACGGCGATGCAAACTGCTGACCTGTTGGATACTATCGGTCATTTTGCTTGGGTGGTACGGGAGGATAGAATTGTCAAAATTAAGAGCGACCAGGTACAAGTCGGAGAAATCGTCCAGGTTTATCCAGGGGAACAAATTCCCGTCGATGGCACCGTGCAAGCCGGTGAAGCAACCGTTGACCAACAAAAATTAACCGGGGAATCCATGCCAATTGTGGCGGGAGTGGGGACATTTGTCTATGCTTCTACTTTGGTGCGATCGGGTAAATTAAGGCTGATCGCCGAAAAAGTGGGCAATCAAACCAGGGCGGCAGCATCTCTTGCCCTATTAAGTCAAGCCCCAGTCCATGACACCCGCATGGCGAATTATGCCGAGAAAATCGCCGATCGCCTGATTCTGCCGGTTTTGGTCTTGGGCACAGTGGTCTTGATGACTACCCGCGATCCGGCGCGAGTCGCGGCAATTTTTACCCTGGATTTTGTCACCGGAATTCGCGTGTCTATCCCCACCGCTTTCTTAGGGGCTTTGAACCATACCACCCGACATGGGATTTTAGTCCGCAGTGGTCGCACCTTGGAACAGTTGGCGGAAGTAGATACGATGGTGTTTGATAAGACCGGAACCCTGACCCAAGGAGATATCCAACTGTCAAACGTGATTTCCGTTGCTGACGGCTTTTCCTCAGACCGAGTGTTACAGTTGGCAGCAGCAGCGGAACAACGCATTACTCATCCTGTGGCTGAGGCCATTGTCCGGGCAGCCAGCGATCGCGGTCTGACCATCCCCCAACGCCAAGACTGGCATTATGAAGTCGGTAGCGGCGTGCGTACCGAAATCGACGGTCAAACGGTCTTGGTAGGCAACCAGAAACTTTTAGCCGAAGCAGGGATTAATTTGCCAGCCTTAACGGGGATCTCTTGTGCGGGGGTGCCCGCCATCAGCAGAGGAGCAGAGGTGCCCGCCATCAGCAGAGGTGCAGGGGAGCAGAGGTGCAGAGGTGCAGAGGTGCAGGGGTGCGAGAACCAACCAACAACCACCAACCACCAACCAACAACCACCAACCACCAACCACCAACAAACAACAATCAACAATCAACAATTTATGTTGCCTGTGATGGACAACTGGTAGGCCAGATTTCTTATACCGATCCCCTGCGTCCAGAAAGTGCCCCCCTGGTTCGTCGCTTGCGGGACTTGGGCATAGAAGTGCATTTGCTGACCGGGGATTCTCATATGCGAGCTCAGGCAGTGGGTGAGCAGTTGGGCATAAGTCCCGGTCATGTCCATGCGGAAGCCTTCCCCGAAGAGAAAGCGCGAATTGTGCGAGATTTACACCGGGCTTCTCATACCGTGGCTTTTGTGGGGGATGGGCTGAATGATTCCGTCGCCTTAGCTTATGCGGATGTCTCGGTGTCCTTCGAGGATGGTTCCCATGTCGCCAGGGAAACTGCTGATGTGGTGCTGATGAATAATGACTTGGAGGCATTGTTAGAGGCGATCGCGATTGCCCAAGATACCCAACGGGTGATTTCCGAAAATACCGTTTTAGTGGTCGGGCCAAACTTACTGGCATTGGGTTTAGCCACTACTGTGGGACTTAATCCCTTAATTGCCACCATCGTTCACAATGGTTCGGCGATCGCTGCTGGTCTGAATAGCCTCCGTCCGTTGATCCAGCATCAGTTAACCGGCTAAATGGCAGAGGAGCAGGGGAGCGGGGGAGCGGGGGAGCAGAGGAGCGGGGGAGCAGAGGAGCAGAGGAGCGGGGGAGCGGAGGTGCGGAGGTGCAAACAACAACCAACAAACAACAAACAACAACCAACCAACAACAACCAACAACCAACAACCAACAACCAACAACCAACAACCAACAACCAACAACCAACAACCAACAAACAACAACCAACAACCAACAACTCTTAGGAGAAAAACAATGGAAGACCCCAATCAATATCAAAATCAACTGAATCAACTGAATCAAATACCCCTGGTCAATTCTATGACCAATTTCTACAAAGCCAATCCAACGCGGGCTATTCTGCTGGGTCTTGGGGTGGTGGTGTTGGCACCCACGGTGGTGCCATTGCTTAAACCGATTGCCAAAGCCACGATTAAAACTGGCGTATCACTTTATCAAAAATCCGTAGGCGCGATCGCGGAAACCGGGGAAGTGATTGGCGATTTAGTTGCCGAAGCCAAAGCCGAGGTACAAGCGGAACAAGAACAAGCGGCTACGATGATCGCGGCAACTCCTACTTATAAAAACCCGGTTTCTTGAAGCATAAATGTAGGGTGGGCATTGCCCACCCTACTGGGGAATTAACGTAACTTGAAGCATAAATGTAGGGTGGGCATTGCCCACCATACAAGCGAAGTAGGGCAAAATTTGCCCACCCTACTGGGGAATTAACGTAAGCCAACCCAGGTAAAGAAATCCTGGTGAGTGAAGAATTCTAAGACCAATAACGCCACAAACCCAATCATGGCAAATCGGCCATTAATCCTTTCGGCATAAAGATTCCAACCAAAGGCAGGATCGGGTTCGCTCGCGGACTCTTCATCTGCGGTTACAGGTTGCGAGGGTTTTTCTGAACTCATAATGTTTCCTAATGTTTCCTAATGTTTCCTAATGTTTCCTAAACTTTTGGCGCAGATTTTGATTCTAATTCTTGCACTGATGAAATCAGCGATCGCACTTCTTCGGTGCCTGCGGACGGTTCAAAAGTCCAGGGAAACTTCCGGTTTGTCACCATGCGTAAACCCACGGGGCCGAGACTCAGCAAGCCTTTTACATCTCGGAAATAGTTACCAATCACCATCACGGCAAATTTCCGTTCGTCCACCCAGCCCCCTTGCTTCACCAGTTCTAATAACACTTTGCGGTGACGCACGGGGCGACTAGCGCTGGCATCTTTGCGAGCCAGAATTTCCCCTTTAATTTTGCTAATTTGATCCAGGGGAGAAACTTCCATTGGACAAGCAGAATTGCAATTAAAGCAACGGGTGCAAGCCCAAATCCCGCTTTCTAAATCATCATAAATTTCTAACCGCTCTTCGGTCTTGGCATCCCGATTATCTGCCACCATTCGGTAAGCTTTCGCCAAAGCATGGGGCCCAACAAAATTTGGATTTACTTCCTTGGCATTGCAGTCAGAATAACAAGCACCACAAAGAATACAGTTACCCATATCATTGAGGCGATCGCGTTCTTCCGGGGTTTGGAGAAACTCCCGTTCTGGCACCAGACGCGCCTTGGTACTCACATAAGGCTCCACCGCTTCCAGATTATCCCAGAAACTGGTCATATCCACCACCAGATCCTTAATCACGGGCATATTGCCCATTGGTGCGATCGTAATTTCTGGAATACTGGGGGAACTCACAGGGGTTCCATTTTCCCTGGCACTTTGTTCGGCATTTTGCTTGGCAATGTTTTCCAGTCTTTCCAGTTCAGCCCCAATATTTTCTTTACAAGCAAGGGCAGGACGACCATTAATCCTCATGCCACAACTGCCGCAAATCGTATTGCGACAATTCTTTCGGAACGCCAGGGTGCCATCTTGCTCCCATTTGATCCGATTAAGACAGTCGAGAATGGTATTGCCCGGTTGCACGTCGAGGGTGTAACTCTGAACTCTGGGGGCGGAGTTTTGATTTTGCCGAATGACCTTGAATACTACTATCATTTATCGTATTTTTCACCATATCTAGGTTTCAGCCATCTAGCTACTGTTCTTTTTCGAGCGTAATTACAGAATCACTGATTTTGAGGAGTGATTGTGGGGTAGCCAGACGGGAAAATTTTGGCGATCGCTTTTATCCTACCACCCCAATCATGTACTTATCTTCTCTTCCCCGCAAAAATGAGATCCGCTCGATCGCTATCTGTACTATTTGTTTAATGATTACTTTTTAAACTTCGATCTAACAATTGCAAAATCGCGATCGCACCCAGGACTGTAACCGCCCAACCAGGCCATAATAAATCAGCCCAAGGACGGGGTTGATCCAACGTCCAACCCGCCAAAACGGGGCCAATAAAATAACCGACTGCCCAACATTGGGAATTAATCGAAAGATAGACCCCGATAACCGATGGCGGCGCTAAATCTGCCACCAAAGCAGACGCCGAAGGTAAATAAGCGACAGTGGCGATCGCCAGGACTCCAGAAGCCAATAAAGCCACAGGAGTTTGAGCATAATTAATCACTCCCGTCAGCCCGGTTAAAATAAAACCAATTGCCCATAAAATGCTCGAAAAAATCAAAGCCTTAGCATGGCTAAAGCGGCGGAGAAACCGGGCAATTGGTAGTTGGAGAATAATCGAAAGTACCAGATGCCAAGTAAATAAGGCACTAATTAAAGCCGTGGACAAACCCGAACCCACAAACTCATTAAAATAAAGAGGCATGGCAGTATAAACTTGGGAAATATAGGTAGTAAACATGATATTCACCACACAATAAATCCATAAAGTGCGATCGCTCAGGGCAACCAACCAGCCATTTTTTTCTAATTTATCCTCTTGATGGCGATCGAACTGACAAGTTTCAGGAATTGCTTGATAAATTACCCCGGAAAACACCAAAAAAGAAATCGCATCCACCACAAATAAAAGCCGATAAGACCCCATTAAAGAAATCAAAATTCCGCCCAGGATAATTCCCAAACCCAACCCACAACTATCTCCTAATCGAGTAATCGCATAAGCTTCATGGCGCTCTTTTCCCGTGCTTAAATCAGCCACCACCGCCTCAGTAGCAGGCCAATATAAACCAATTCCTAAACCCTGGATTAAATTACCGAATAATAATGTATAAAAACCGTGAGTATTAGCTAAAATAAAAGAAGCCAAACTAGACACTAAAGTAGATAAAAGTAAAGTGCGTCTTCTGCCCCACCTGGGAGAATCGCTCATTAAACCACTCAAAAAACGGCCAATCACTCCAGAAACGGAAATACTCCCCAGGGCAAATCCCACCGCAGTTTTGCTTAATCCCAATTCATCACTAGCAAAAAAAATTGGGGCATAAAATAAAGTAAATCCCGTCCCAATTCCCGATAAAAACCTGCCAAAAATTAGAATCCAAATTTTTTGGTTAAGTTGGGGCAAAGGACCCAAAATTTGCCGATGCAATTTCATGTATTTGTTGGTTGTTGGTTGTTGGTTGTTGGTTGGTGGTTGGTGGTTGGTGGTTGGTGGTTGGTGGTTGGTGGTTGGTGGTTGGTGGTTGGTGGTTGTTGGTTGTTTGCTCCCCCGCACCTGAAGCCCCTCCGCACCTGAAGCCCCCTGCTCCTCCGCTCCTCCGCACCTGAAGCCCCTCCGCACCTGAAGCCCCTCCGCACCTGAAGCCCCCTGCTTCCCAAAACCCCACACCTCCTTTCCCCATAAAAAAACCTTTAAACTATGATGTGAAACACAAAGAATCATTTTAAAACCAATGAACACTGATAACTTGATGGAATCTGTGCAAACTGGATTTCGCGTCGCTGTTGGGGCTACGGCTTCATTAATCGAACTGTTGCAAGACCCGCAAAAACAACCAGAGAACCTTAACCCTTGGGATGCCAATTGGGACGAATTGACGAAACAGTGGGCAGAAAAAGGAGAAGTGACCGAACGGGAAGCCCGCAACTTTGTGGAGAATTTATGGAGTCAGCAAACGGCTTCTAGCCCTGAGACTGAAGGGACGGACAGATCGACGGAATCGCCGGAATCGCCGGAATCGAAGGAATCGACGGAATCGACGGAATCTAATCCCACGCCGTCTTCGGATTCAGAAGTGCAGTCAGAATTACATGAACTGACGCAAAAAATCGCCAGCCTCCGGGCTGAATTAGAGAAACTTCAACAAGAAAAGGGTTGACCACAGTTAATCATAAACTGTAGAAAATGTTATAGAATGGTATAAAAGCAAAAACTTAACGGCTTGACACCCGGAACAAAACTCTTCTCGCTTTGGGAGACCTGTGACAAGGCAATTGGGTATATCCACCAGTTTTAAACTTCCTGAAAATAGCTCAGTAGAGTAGCTTTGCTGTCAAATAGGGCGAGTTGCGCCCGATTTTAAGCCTGTGGACAGGGTGCTGCCGACAGTCCTGGATGAAGCAGGAAGCGAACTCTCTATTCTTCGGAGTAGTTAAAGTAGAACCAATTTTCTACAGTTTCGTACAACGGAGATGCTTGATCCGATATTGAGTGTTGAAAGTCGGGGTAATTGAGAAACTCGCGATCGGCTTCTGGTGGAGGGTGTGGGGCCGCCATCGGGAAAACAATTAACAATTAACAATTGACAATTGACAATTAAACAAAATTATCAATTATCAATTGTTAATTATCAATTATTCCCTCTTCCCTACACCCTACACCCTACACCCCAAAAAGCGCCGCCGCGCCCAAATAACAAATAAATAAGCCTCACCACTGACAAGGAGAACAAAGCCAGCGGGTGAGGCTTACATTTATATTTCTCTAAGCTCATTAATGGCAAAAGAGCTAGGTATTAATCAATCAAAGGATTTGCTGTTGAAGCCAAAACATTCGAGCGGAAAAGATTTTGGCTTATTTTTGGTTTATTTTTAGTTTATTTTTGGTTTATTTTTGGTTTTTGGCGGGTTTTTGGTTGCTTTTTGCTTGAATCTTTATTTGGTGAATCAAGTCAGGCTATCCGACCCAAATTTAAATTAAGTCAGTAAATCTGCTTAGTTTAAAACAGGTCAGGGTAGGGAGAGTTTAATTACTTTTGTCCTGGTTTCGCTTTTTTCGGATAAGCGATTGTCAATGGCCAATTCTCAAAGGCCGCCATGTTTTATTTACCCTATCTATAAATCTTTAAAGCGCGATCGCCTTCATCGCATTCAAAGACTTAGATTGGCCGATTTTTTATTTGGGATTTAGTCGTTATCCCATTCTTCGCTGCCCATCAGATCGCCAATGCGATCGCGGAGTAAGAAATCACATTTTTCTAATTCACCTTCGACACAACCCCATTCACGAGCGGGAATGTACTGACAAAGTGTGTAGATTGGTTGTTGGCGGCTAACCAGTCCCTTATTAACCAGTTGACGAGCTTCTTGTTGGATAATCTCGATTGAATATTGGACAGTAGACGTAGCCATATTGACCCCTTTTGTTTATTAAGTGTGAGTAAACTGAACAACGGGAAAATCGTGAAAAAAACTGAATGTCAGAGCCAGTGGTGTTAATTACGATCCAGAACCTTGAAACATTAAAGATTAAATCAATTGTTACAAGATATACAGCAGGATGTCAAGGAGCAAGTTAAGAGTTTTTAGCTTGCGTTCATCAATGCCGCTGTCACCATTGGATTGGCTGATGGTGTATCAGCATAAATACTGTGTACCGACACTGATTAACGAAACTTAACAAAATGCCAAATCAGTAGAGCGAAAAGGATGGTTAATCTGCTTCTATTGAGTCAATCTGCTAGTATGCAATGGCGATCCAGGAAAAAAAATGGGAAACGCTGGAGATACGTTACCCAAGGAATCAGGGATCGGGAGAAATGGCTCTCCCACTGGTTGAGTCATGTTTTATGGTGACAAATGCCCAATGGTGGATCTGTTCACCACTCACGCTACTAAGATTTAGGCGGACAGGCCAAACAAGGTTTCCAAGGCGATCGCCTGGGCTGCTGGCATTTGTCCGTAGGAAAAGACATAAGGAATCTTTCCTTTGAGGTTGGGTAACAAGCTCTCAATAATGTATGGGCTACCGTAACAAACAAGCCCTTGTACTCCCCCTTGTTGTAACATTTTTTGCAGTTGATTGGCGATTGCTGCTGTTAAGTTGGCGCTACCCCGAAATGGGTTGCCCCGAATAAACAATTGCACTAATTTCGGTAGTTCTTGCTCGTCTTCGGCGGTTAAGTCGGCAAAGGAAATGTATTGATCGATTACTTGCACTTCATAGCCGAACTGCTGGGGAATTTGGATGGCGGGGACGTGATGACCTAAGTATTTGGCTCGGAGAATATCATCGACAACAATTAAATTGCGTGATTTTTGCCCCGTTTCCGGCGGCGTTGGTCGTAATGGTAGCGAACCGCCGACTTGCTGGGAACTGGCTAGAATGTCATCATTTACTGACATAGTGGCGGGGGTGGCTAGTTGAGCCAAGGGTTGAACCGAGCAGCGATCGCCGATAACTTTTGGGGCAACTTTTTGCTTGACTTGCCAAATGCGTTCGAGGGAAGTGCTCAGGCGATCGCGGGTAATTCGCCCACTTTTCACCGCGTCACAAATTGCTTGAATGGCAGCGGCGGGATCTACGGGCATGAGTAAAATATCGGCACCGGCTTCTAGGGCTAAAATTGGCGCTTCGGTGGCGCCGTAACGTTTGGCGATCGCGCCCATCACCAGGGCATCGGTGACAATTAATCCGGGAAATCCCAGGTTTTGCCGGAGTTGACCTGTCAAAATTTTGGGAGATAGGGTGGCGGGTCGGTCCGGATCCCAACATTGAATTAATAAGTGGGCACTCATCACCGAGTCCACCCCAGAGGCGATCGCACTAATAAATGGTGGCAGTTCAATTTCTGCTAATCGTTCGGCGGAATGGGGCAACACCGGCAACTCCAAATGGGAATCTACACTGGTGTCCCCATGTCCGGGAAAATGTTTGGCACAAGTTAACACGGGCCATTGTTTCGCCCCTTGAATAAACGCGCTGGTCAATTCCGCCACCAGGTGCGGGGTTTCCCCAAAGGAACGCACGTTAATCACCGGATTATCGGGATTATTGTTCACGTCCACCACCGGGGCCAGTACCCAATTTAAGCCGATCGCTAAACTTTCTTGGGCGATCGCCGACCCCATCCGGTAAGCAAATTCTTTCGCTTTGGCTAAATCTTTCTGAGCAATGGTACTCAGAGCCATTGGCGGTGCAAACCAAGTCGCCCCAGCAAACCGCTGACCCACCCCTTCTTCCACGTCTGCGGCTAACAGTAGGGGAAATTTGGCTTGGGATTGCAGGATGTGCGATCGCAACATCAAATCCCCCGCACTGCCGCCGACAAAAATCACCCCACCCACGCCCAAATCAGCAATCCAATGCTGTAAAGTCGCGGCGGGGGGTTCCCAATCAGGAAATTCAATTTGATGGTCAAATAAATGACCCGATGCCCGAACCACGAACAACTGGGCGACTTGTTCTTCTAGGGACAGACTATTGATATCTGGTGACATATTTTAGTTAATAATACCATTTACAAAAATTCATCCAACAGCCCCTAACATTCGTAGGGTGGGCAAACAATTTTACCCACCCTACCATATATTATGGTTGACTTTTGCCCACCCTACAATATAAATACTTATTGTTGCATAATTTTTTGTAAATGGTATAATTACTAGGAAAATAAAGGTGACGGTTGACGGTTCGCGGTTGACGGTAAAACCTCAAGCAAACATAACATTAATGCTGAAAAATATCTGGATATTGCAGTAAATCTAAAGATACAAATACGGGCAAACAGTTAAAACAATCTTGGGCTAATTCCCAACGGTCTTCTCTCTGCAATATCGCGGTTAATTTCTGTTGCACTGGCAACAAATATTTCACATCATTGGCGGCATATTTTAATTGAGCATCGGAGAGGTTGGCGGCATTGCCCCAATCAGAACTTTGGGAAGTTTTATCTAAGTCGATATTTTGCAGTTCTTTGACTACGGATTTTAGGCCATGATTGGCAGTATAAGTTCGGGCAATTTTACTGGCAATTTTAGAACAAAAGACGGGCTGAACATAGATATCTAAATGATATCTTAACATGGCCATGTCAAAGCGGGCATAGTGAAAAACTTTAACCATATTTGGCGCTTCCAAGAGTTGTTTTAAATTTGGGGCAGATTTCTGTCCTTTGGCAATGCGAATCACGGTGACTCGCTTTTTTTCATCGCATAGTTGAACCAAACATAGGCGATCGCGCCACGGTAATAGCCCCATTGTTTCCGTATCTGCGGCGATCGCTTCTGCCGTTAAATACTCGGTTAATTGAGCCTCGGATAAATCACCATCACAGACTTGAAATTCTTTTAAACTCATTGTGAACGACTCTCAAATTTTTGCTACGACCAGCAGAAACCGGGTAACTTCGGCGAAACCCGGTTTCTTTATCTGCTAAGTAGGTCGGCATAATTAATTGCACTTTTTTTACCCCGCAAAAATCTCTGGATTCCCGCCTGAAGCGGGAATGACAGATTTTTATCTGATGAGTATATATTGAATTTATTTATGCCCACCTACTTAATACAAGAAACCGGGTTTCTTTTCCCGATCTGCGGCTTCTCGAACGGCGGGATTTAGGCACCGAGGTGTAAAAACTTGGCAATGGTTTGCACATCTTTATCACCGCGACCGGAACAGTTAATCACAATTCGGGGACTGCCAGTGAGTTGGGGACAAAGGGTTTCCAAATAAGCGATCGCATGAGAAGTTTCTAAAGCGGGAATAATCCCCTCTAACTGAGATAACCGTTGGAAAGCGGCCACCGCTTCGGAGTCCGTCACGCTATAATATTCCGCTCGTTGAGTATCTTTTAAATAGCTATGTTCGGGGCCAACACCGGGATAATCCAAACCGGCACTAATAGAATGAGCTTCAATCACTTGACCATCATCATCTTGTAACAAATAACTCATCGCCCCGTGTAACACCCCCACTTGTCCGCGAGTCAAAGTCGCCGCGTGTTTATCGGTGTCAACGCCCTCCCCGGCAGCTTCTACACCAATCATCCGCACTTGGCGATCGCCCACAAACTCATAAAATAGTCCCATCGCATTGGAACCACCGCCTACGCAAGCCATGAGAATATCCGGCAAACCGCCCCATTTGGCTTGGCATTGGCTGCGGGTTTCCTGACCGATCACATGATGAAAATCCCGCACCATCATGGGATAAGGATGCGGCCCAGCTACGGAACCGAGAATATAATGAGTGGTTTCCACATTCGTCACCCAATCGCGGATCGCTTCGGAGGTGGCATCTTTCAGGGTGCCAGTCCCCGCAGCCACGGGACGCACTTCGGCCCCCATTAGCCGCATTCTAAATACGTTCAGGGATTGGCGTTCCATATCTTGAACGCCCATATAAATCACGCAGTCCAGACCAAAGCGAGCACAAACGGTGGCAGTGGCAACCCCATGCTGACCGGCGCCGGTTTCCGCGATAATCCGCTGTTTGCCCATGCGTTTGGCCAAAAGTGCCTGGGCGATCGCATTATTAATTTTATGGGCTCCGGTATGATTCAGGTCTTCCCGCTTCAAATAAATTTGTGGCCCCGTGCCATCAGGACGGGCATAATATTGAGTCAGGCGTTCGGCAAAATATAAAGGACTAGGGCGACCGCAATAGTCTTGCAATAATTGATTTAATTCCGCTTGAAACTCTGGGTCTTGACGATATTTTTGATAAGCCGCCTCTAACTCAGTCAACGCTGGCATTAAAGTTTCGGGAACATATTTGCCGCCAAATCGCCCAAATCTTCCCAGGGCATCAGGAACTTGGCTCGCGTTGGGGGATATTTCTGGAGGTTTGGGTAAAGGGGTGGTAGTCACTGGCTTAATGGATCTGAAAAAACAACCTTAATTATACTAAGCTAGAGACAGTCATAATTCAGTAATTAGCCACGGGCGCGATCGCCGCCAGATCATTTTTATTCAAAACCTTAAAAACGGCGACTCAAGACTCTCCCGACGAGAGGGGAATTAAGGGGTCGTCCCTAAGACAGCATTATTTTGACAATCTTTCGGCATTAACTTCGTGAAATCTTATGGCAACTTCTCAAGGCAAATCAAAAAAGAATCTCATTGTTTACCAAGAATTTGGCACCCCGACCGATCGGTTCAAAACGCCTCTTGGGGCTTCTTCGGCTGACGCTTTGGAACGTGGCATCACTGAGTTGCCACCTTCTCAGCAAAACCTGCGAGTAGAAGCCTCTCGGAAGCAGCGTAAAGGTAAAACGGTCACGGTGATTACGGGTTTTCAAGCCAAACCAGAAACTTTAGCCACCTTAGTCAAACAGCTTAAGGCCCTCTGTGGGGCTGGTGGCACGGTGAAAGAAAATACCATTGAAATTCAGGGAGATCATCGCCAGAAACTCCTCGAATACCTGATTAAGCAGGGGTATAAAGCCAAAATTAGTGGTGGTAATTAATTTATTTTGTTGTTGGTTATTTGTTGTTGGTTGGTGGTTGGTGGTTATTTGTTGTTGATTGGTGGTTGGTGGTTGGTGGTTATTTGTTGTTGGTTGGTGGGTAGGGATTCTTTGGTTGGTGGTTGGTGGGTAGGGATATTTCAGGAGAGATTATTTGGTTGTTGTTCATGAGGTATTGTTAATTTGTTATTATTTATTTGTGATTGGTGATTTTATGCTATAATACTTCAAATAACGAATAACAAACAACTTGCCAACAACCAACAAACAACAAACAACAAACAACAAATAACCATTGCCCGCTTGGACGATCGTGAGCCAGAAGGCAAAGAAAATGGGTAAACTATAGATAATAGCCAATATTATAACCCGTTATCCTTTTGATATTACTCCCGAATTTTTGTACAAAACTATGACTACCGTGCTGCTGGTTGAAGACAGTCTAACCCAACAAGAAATGATTGCAGAAATACTGCAAAAGAGAGGATTAAAAGTTTCCCTTGCTAATGATGGGGTAGAAGCGCTGGAAAAAATTCAAGCCAATTGCCCCGACTTGGTGGTTTTAGACATTATTATGCCTAAAATGAACGGCTATGAAGTTTGCCGCCATATTAAATCTAATCCGAAAACTCAGAGTATTCCGGTGATTATGTGTTCTTCTAAGTCGGAAGAATTTGACCGCTATTGGGGGATGAAACAAGGGGCAGATGCTTATATTTGTAAGCCATTTCATCCCAAAGAACTATTAGGAACGATTAAACAATTTTTGCTGAAATAATTGACCGGAAAAACTAGAAATTGACCGATAAAATCGGCGATCGCGGCGATCGCGGCTTCAGGAACCGACCGTCAGGGAAGTCCGTGAGACTTGAGGCATCGCCCAGGTAGGCTGGGGAAAGGGCGATCGCGATCTTGTGGTCTGGACGATCCGGGCTGGAAGTATCCGAGCAAAAAATATTCCCAACATTCCCCGAAACCGAAAAAAGTACGCTACAATGGAAGATGCTGTGTTTTTTGGATGACAAGGATTTATGGCCAAAAAGAGCATGATCAACCGCGATAAGAAGCGGAAAGAGATCGTAGAGAAATATGCGGAAAAGCGCCAAGAACTGAAAGAACAGTTTGCTCAAGCGACTGACCCCGTAGAAAAAATGGAGATACACCGGCAAATTCAACGCCTGCCCCGCAACAGTGCCCCGTCTCGCGTGCGGAACCGTTGCTGGTTAACCGGGCGTCCCAGAGGTTACTATCGTGATTTCGGTCTATGTCGCAATGCGATCCGTGAAATGTCTCACCAAGGGCTTTTACCCGGAGTGGTTAAGTCAAGCTGGTAAATTTTCCGGATTGATGAAGTCTGAAGTCTGAAGACACAGGAAACTCCACAAATCACGAACCATCGCCAATCGGGACGGATAATCGATCGGTTTCGATTGGGTGTCACTCCTTATAAATCTTCAGTCTTCATGCTTCATAAATCCGCTAACGGTTTTATTGACCGCAGCATTTGTTGATGCCTAAACTCTGCAACAGCAGGTCACTGACCGCATTGGCGATCGCAAACTCCCCATAAAAGCTTTGAGAAAAATCAAATCCCGCCATTTCCGTCACAATGGCGATCACGAGTTCACCCACGTCATTTTCTCCCTCCATACGATGCCGCACAAAAATCTGGGCTGCCCGTTGAGCAATTTCCTGATTTGCCGGTTCTGGGAGATATTCTCGATCGAGCCAACGATGTAACGTATCTTTCAGCCATTGTCCTTCCTGCTGGGGATCTGCCACAGGAGGCAAAGTAATTGGTGGAATTGGATCGGGCATTGCTTTACTTGATTAGTACATTGTTTACTTTTATCTATTATCTATAATATTAGTCAGTAGTTGGTCATGGATACCCCAGTGGCAGAATCTTCCATTCACCGCTAGACTAAATCACTAAAGAGCGATCGTCAAATCTCGTAGCAGCTAGGATCTGTTTATTTCGATGCAATTTGATATTCCCGCGATCGTTAAGGGATATGCAAAAGGATATTTCTTAATGGCCAATGAAGACAATCGTCTGGGATGGTACACCAGCCGTGAGCGAGCCTTAATTCCTTTGGACGATCGGTTTCGCTATCCTAAATCGTTACAGCGAGTCTTAAATCAAGAACGTTTTACCGTTGCGATTAACCGAGATTTTGCTGCCGTAGTCGAGGGCTGTGCTGACCGGAAAACTACCTGGATCACCCGCGAACTCAAAGCACTTTACTGGGAACTTTATCTCACAGGTTGGGCTTATAGCTTTGAAACCTGGCAAGGCAATGAATTAGCTGGCGGGATTCTCGGAATTGTTATCGGGGGGGCATTTATTGGCGAATCCATGTTTTATCGGATTCCTGACGGCTCCAAGGTGGCAATGGTGAAGTTAGTTGAGCGATTGCGTCAACGTCAATTTCTCCTATTTGATGCCCAAATGAATAACCCTCATCTAGAGCGCTTTGGTGCCTATATCGTCAGCAATAGCGAGTATAAAGAATTACTCCAAAAAGCGCTGTGCCGCCGCTGTTCTCTGCATAAGCAAATTAATAATTAGACAATTCTGGCTTTGATCATGGATTGATCCCCCCGACCCCCCTTAAACAGGGGTAATTTTGATCATTTTGCCAGAATTGTCTAAGTAGGTGGGCAGAAATAAATGCACTACAAACCATATCAGAAGAAAAACTGTCATTCCCGCCCCACGCATTCGCGGGGGTAAACTCCGACGGGAATCCAAAGCCTATCGGCGGAGAACGAAAAGTGCAATTAATTATGTTCACCTACTTATGAGTTATTTGTCCTAAAGCGACTGAAACTGCCCTGAATCGGAAGATTTCGGTGAATTAATCCCAAAGATTTTTCAGACGTGCGGCCAGTAAAAGAGGAAATTGAGCATAGTATTTTTGATTCAGTGGAGAAGGGTGAGGCAATGGCATTAAGGTGACAAGTTTTGGCTGAATTATTCCTTGGGGATCTGTCGCGGTTAGCGTCAATTCTAAGCTGGCTGTGTAGCGATCGCTACGCTGGAAAAATTCTTTTAATTCCCCTTTTTTGCCGTAAGGAGTAAACCATTGAAAAGCCTCATTTCCCAAAGTAATAATGCGATCGCCCTGCCAATGTTCCACTAACAAACGCTCTAAAAAAGGCCGAAATCGCTCTTTTACTGCGGTGGAATAGGCTTTATTTCCAGGGGGTTTATAGGGAACTGTATTGGTCAATAAAACGCGATCGCACACCATTTGTAAATCCCCCGGACTGGTTGGTTCTTGGTGAAACATTGCCCGATATAAACCCTGGCGCACTAAGCGACCTGCTGCCCCATATAGAGGTTGTTGGGCAGACACTTCATCCTTGCCTAAATCACGGGCAAAAATGCAAAGTTGACTGGCCAAATTGCCCCCATAAAGAATCGGGGCAGTGGGATCTAAACCGGCAGATTCATAAACCGGGCGATCGATGGGAAACTCTTCCCGTTGGGCTTCTGCTTGAAGTTGGGCGATTAAATTGGTAATTTTTTTCATGGGATTAGTAATATTTTAGTCCGGATATTTTAGATAGTATATGTTAGGCTGGATATTTTCTGATTATATCACAAAAATAAATCATTTGTCTAGGGTGAATTCTACTTTAAATAGACTTGAATGAAGGCGGGGAATTATCCACAGCAGGGACTATATGTTTTTTATTGGTTAACAATAAATATGTGGTCATTTCTCCCCGACCTTTCACCGGGATAGACCCTCTTTTTTCAAAGATATATTTATCCTGCAAAAGGTTATAGGTGGCTTCGGAGACTTGAATGCAACCGGGAATCCCATGAGACTCCATGCGCGAGGCTAAATTAACCGCATCTCCCCATAAATCATAGATAAATTTATTGGTGCCAATTACTCCAGCCACCACCGGGCCTGTATGAATGCCAATTCGCATACAAAAAGCTTCGCGGTGTTTAATATCAATGCGGGCGATCGCCTCTTGCATATCTAAAGCCATTTCCGCGATCGCTGCGGCATGGTCGGGTCGTTCAACGGGCAATCCCCCCACCACCATATAAGCATCGCCAATGGTTTTAATTTTTTCCAAACCATGATGAATAGCCAACTCATCAAAAGCCGAAAATATCTCATTAAGTAACTCCACTAATTTCGGTGCGGAAATTCTCGTAGAAACCTTAGTAAATCCGACAATATCCGCAAATAAAATCGTCACCGAAGCAAAACTATCGGCAATAATTTCTGGCTTTTGCTTCAATCTTTTAGCAATAGGTTCTGGGAGGACATTAAGCAAAAGACGTTCTGAGGTTTTTTGTTCAATTTCTAGCTGCTGAAAAGCTTGCTGCAATTGCTCCGCTTGTTGGGTGCGTTCCTGAGCCAACTTTTCAATTTGAGCCGTCCGACTCATCGAAGTCACCATATAAGTGACGGGAATTAATGTCCATAATAAGCCAATCATCAAAGTCGCGAAAGACCGCCAATGTTTAGTTTCGATTTCGCGGTATTCTTCCGTTAACATTAAATATAAGTTCCAGGATTGATTTGCTACTTGAATAGTATGTCTAACTCCTTGAGATTCCTCGCTTTCTAGAAATTCATACCTCCCTTGATTATTTTCCGTAAAAGGACAAGATACTCCCGGTACTACGAGTTTAGAGGTAGATCGATCGGACTCATAAAATGCTAATAATACACCGGAATTATCGGAATTTTTGGCGAGATTTTGGGGATTATTTTCAGGTACATCGCACAAATACAGATTCATATTTTTTACCACAGATCCTCTCAATTTTTCATCAAATAAATTCTGAACTCGCAAGATGGCGACAATATAACCTTGTAAATCAGCGTCCGATGGTTCGCTGAAATTCTCCGAGTCTTGATTTTGATCTTGACTGTGATAAATTGGCTGAATGGCGAACGCTCTTAAGTCGTTGGCCGATCGCGCCTCTTCTGGCAATACTTTGGCGATGACATTTTGCTCCCAGGGAACTAATTCAGTGATAATCAATTGCTGTTTTTGCGCTGCTGCGGCTAATCCTTGGCGATAAATTTCCTGGTCAGCTAAATTGAATCCTAAAATAGGATGATTTTTACTAATTGGTTGAATATAGGAAATGGGAAAATATTCTAATTGCTCGGAAGATAAAACCAGTTCACCCCGATCGTTTTTTTCTTTAATCGCAAAATCAGGATTTCCCTGTTCGCGAAAATTCGCCTCATAATCATATCGTTGCCGATCGCTAATCCGAGGCACCCACATAAAGGCTTCAATACTAAGATGTTGAGACAAAGGTCGCTGGACTAACCGTTGAAAAGAAGATCCATCGATATTGGTCGATGCGGTAAAAAAATCCCCAATGGTGCGGATCGCTTCTAAATCAGAGCCTAGTTCTTGCTGCAAGGTATTGGCGATCGCCTCGGTTCGGCGACTTAATTCATAATCCCGGCGTCTGTTTTCCCAATTCCAGACCAAGACGAAGGCGATCGCGGACATGGTGACTCCGAAGCACAAGATGATCCAGACGGGTAAATACCGATCCCAGTGAAATTTGCTGCGGTTTGGCATACTTGCTGATCTAAATAGCCACTCTTATCTTGCACTTCCATACAGTAAATAAGCAAGTAGTTGGCACGCTGACAGGGGGATAGAGGGATGCATCGCCGCTTTTTTGACAAAACTTCACACAATCTTGGCAGAATCTTGGCAGAATCTTGGCAGAATCTTGACAGAATCTTGGCACAGTCCTTCTAGACAGGATCGACAACAATCAGGGAAAATGAGCGATCGCCTCTGTCCGTTCCCAATTTTAGGTTCCTGACCCCGGGACTTAGGGAGAATTTTATCCCCACTGACCGCCGATCGCTGCTATCTGAATAGTGAAATTAACTCAAAATTAACTCAGTAGGGCTAGGGATACGGGTCGCTGAGTCAAGGGAATTTTGATCCTGAATTCTGCACCTTGTCCTGGATCGGAAATACACTTCAGAGAACCGCCGTGTTTTTGTACAATAATTTGATAGCTAATCGAAAGTCCCATTCCCGTGCCTTTGCCCACAGGTTTGGTGGTAAAAAATGGATCGAAGAGTTTGGACTTAATCTCCGGCTTGATGCCCGAGCCGTTATCTTTAATTTTAATTACCACCGATTTCGAATGGAGTTCAGTCGAAATCGTAATTTGATTCGGGTTTTGGCGCGTTTCTTGGCGATCGCGATGTTGACTAGACTCTTCTAGGGCATCGATCGCATTAGCAATCAGATTCATAAACACCTGATTCAATTGCCCCACATAACATTCTACCTTGGGCAATTTACTATATTTTTTCACCACTTCAATCGGTGGACAACCCGGTTTTCCCTTGAGCCGATTTTTCAAAATCAACAAAGTGCTATCAATTCCTTCGTGAATATCCACCTGTTTAATATCCGATTCATCCAACCGAGAAAAATTTCGCAATGATAGCACAATTTCCCGAATGCGATCGGCGCCAATTCTCATCGACCCTAAAATTTTAGCTAAGTCTTCTTGTAAAAACTCTAGGTCAATATTTTCTATATACTGAGAAATCTCTATGCCCGGATCTGGATATCGTTTTTGGTAAAGTTGCACCAAATACATTAAATCGTGACTATAGCAATCTAGATGAGAAAGGTTGCCATAAATAAAATTTACGGGGTTATTAATTTCATGGGCAATTCCCGCCACCATCTGTCCAAGGGAAGACATTTTTTCACTTTGGATCAGTTGGCTTTGGATTTGTTTCAGTTGTTCTAAAGCCGCTTTTAATTCTTCCGCTTTTTTTTGCTGCACGGTCATAGCCGTGTGAACTTTTTTGTAGAGTTCCGCTTGTTTAATCGAGATCGCCAATTGATCCGCTACCGCTTGGGTTAATTCTTCATCTTGTTGCGACCAAAAGCGTAAATAACTACATTGATTTAGATATAAAATAGCATGAAGTTTTCCATGAGTTTGCACCGGAACTACTAAGGATGATTTAATCTGTGCGGCGGCATATTCAGGATTATTCGCACCAATCCGAGGATCTTTGGTAACATCCGCAATACTCACCGCTTGGCGATTTTGAATCACCCATTCGGTCAGGGGTCCGTGAGTATCAAAATCTTCAATAGTTGAGGGGTAGGACTCACGGCATACTTCAAACAAATGCTGCCGTCGAAATGCGATTTGCTTTTGTTTATCCCAGGAAAATGCCTGATTGTTTTGGTACTCTTCGACTAAATGAACAATACAACGGTCAACTTCTAAGGCATTTAATAATTGCGCGATCGCCTCGGTTAAAATATTGTTTAATTCAAAGCTTTGGCGCGTTTGATTGGTAATTTGATTGACCAGTTTTTCTCGTTGCGCTTGTTTTTCAATTTGTTGATATAGATGGGATTGTCGAACCGCAATTTCCAGTTGTTGAGCAATTAATTGGACTAATTCTATATCACCCTTAGACCAAGTACGGTCTAGGCGATCGAAACAGCTAAGATAACCACATAAATTGGTTTGACTTTTCACCGGAACGAACAAGCAAGAAGGATTAGATTTGGCGATCGCTTGCGGATTTCCTGGTTTTACCATTGACTCTGGGTTAACTGAGGCGATCGCATTTGTACTTTCATTTGTACTTTCATTTTTACTTTCATGGTTAACCAGCAATTGCCCAGAGGCGATCGCCAGGGTAAAAGCGGCAAAATTTTGAAATAGATCCTCGGCGATCGATTCCGATAGCTGTAATTCGTCTTTTTTACTCAGATCGCGATCGCAAACCACTTGCACTTGATTCGTTTCTGGAGAATACCAAAAAAAACTACAGCGTTCTATTTGCAAAGAAATCAGCAATTCATCCACTGCCGTGGTAATAATCTGATTCAGATCCATTGACTGCCAAATTTTCCCAATAATGCTATGCCACATTTGACGACTTTCATTTGTTTGGATCATTGACTTTACCCCCATAATACATTTCCGTATAAATATTTAAGTCAATCATCTTATCAGGTCTATTTTTTCCTGGGGATTCCGTAAAAATATTTGAAATCGTCGGGAATTGTCAGTATTCCTGAATACTAAATTTAAATCAAGCAATTATTTTTACCAAAAAAATATACAATTTTATATCCGTTATGCTCTTTGATGCGAAACATTCTCAATGTAAGCCTTTCAGCGATCGGCATTCCGGGTTCAGCCAAACACCGACTCAACGGATTAAAAGGGAGAAAATATGTCACTTATTGCGGATGGGCTTACAGGTTTTGCATACAATAGATGATTTATCGGATTGTTTCCATTTTATATTATAAGCACAAAACGGAAAAAAATTTACTCAGGCAAAGAATACCCAAAGCCGACCTGTCCTGATTTTCACTAATTATAATTATTTGTTAATTTTTTTTGACATTTCTTATTCTTTGTTCATAGATCGAGTTTAAAAAATTAGCGCTCGAAAAAACTGTATTTAATCATACTGTTTTTTATCAACAAATGTGCATATTAAACCGACGAAATATGAGGAGCGGATGGTGCGGGGGAGCGGCGGTTCGGCTTCGCTCACCGACCGGGGAGCTTCAGGTGCGGAGGGGCCCGCCGTCGGCGGAGGGGCGGAGGGGCGGAGGGAGGAGCTTCAGGTGCGGGGGAGCGGGGGAGATCCTCCTTTCACCTGTCACCAATAACCAATAACCAATAACCAACAACAAATAACAAACAACAAACAACCAACAACAAACAACCAACAACAAACAACCAATAACTAATCGATCAAGATTTGGTGAAATTGGTGGCAAAAAAATCTTCGATATATGCGAATCGGCTTTCTAGTTCATCAATGAGGGAATTTAAGCTAGAAATAGATTCCTGTTGAGTCACTTTTTTCTCCAATTGACTAGCGATTTCTTCAATAAAAAAGCAACCGATATTGCTACTTGACCCTTTAATTGTATGAAGATGATAGCGGATGGTGGCAAAATCCTCAACAGCGATCGCTTTTTGGATTTGCTCTTGTAAAACTTTCATATCTTCGAGATAAGCTTGCAACAGTTCTTGTTCAAATTGCCAATCCCCACCGGAAATTTCTGCCAATCGGTCTAAGTTAACCAACCTTTTCATATTCATAGAATTATATAGAATTATTTCGGTTTTTTTCAGTTTCAATTGCCAGCGAATTTTGACTGCGGTACTCCCCAAAAATTCAGTTCATCGTCTATTGCCGCAAGTTTTTCTAAATCTACAGGTGCGGTATAAGATGCCTGGGCTGCAATCAGAATTGCCAGAATCATCAAAATCGGGTTTTTTCCTAGCCTAGTAACGTCCTTGGCCACAAATCATTTATAATTCATCTTTGATTTCTCTAGATTTTTTTCTCTTTGAACCAAATAATTTTTACTTTCCATCAAATCCATGAGATTTTTACCTTTTTTATGATTATACTTAAAACCATTCCCCGGTAAAGCAACCGAAATTATTGATGAATTGAAAAAGGATAAATTTTTGCCACAAAGAAAAATATTTACTGCCGACCAAAAATCAGACAGAAAAATTCAACCCAAGAAAACGGATCTGCCAAAAATTGAATCAATTTTACCAAAAAATATGCGATCGATATTACCAATCTTGCCGAAAATGTTAAAATGTTTGCAGCAATAACCGCCTAGGAGTTGCCATAACTGCCTTATTAAAGGTACTCTATGAGTAAGTTATCTCTCAATTATCTGACATCCCTGTGTGTACGATCGCCATCTATCCGGGTAGCTTTGATCCGATTACATTAGGACACCTCGATCTCATAGAACGAGGATCCAAGCTGTTCGATCGCCTGATTGTCGCTGTTTTGCTGAATCCCAAAAAAGATCCGATGTTTACCGTGGAAGAGCGCATCGACCAGATTCGCCAAAGCATCAAACATCTCGATAACGTTGAAGTGGACACTTTCAATGGTTTAACCGTAAACTATGCCAAAATGCGTCAAGCTCGAATTTTGCTCCGAGGTCTGCGAGTTCTGTCAGACTTCGAGATGGAACTACAAATGGCTCATATTAACAAAACCCTCCCTGGGGAAATTGAAACCGTTTTTCTGGCTACCTCAAACGAGTACAGCTTTTTAAGTAGTAGCGTAGTCAAAGAGATCGCCAAATTTGGCGGCTCAATTAATCACCTTGTTCCTGAACATGTCGCGATCGATATCTATAAATGTTACGCCAAGACACAGATCGAATCAACTCCAAAAACCAGGGAATAACTTCTAACGAAGAAATATCCCCACCGGCATCTGCCAATTTCGATATCCAACAAGAACTCAATCACCTAGAGGACATCATTGTCTATAGTCCTCGGATTCCTTTTTCGGGACGCCTTTTCGTTGATGAAGACCAATTCCTCGATCAACTCGACTTCATCCGGCTGAATTTACCCACCGCATTTGCGGAAGCGGAACAAATTATCCGGCAGAAAGAAGACATCCTGATGCAAGCAGAACAATACGCTCAGGATATTATTGAAGCGGCAGAACAACGAGCAATGCAAATTCTCGATGAAATTGGTATTGTCCGTCAAGCCAAACAAGAAGCCGAAGCCCTGCGATCGCAAGTACAATCAGAATGTGAGTCAGCGCAAGAGCAGACCATTGCAGAAATTGAAAAGTTGCGCCGACAAACTCAACAGGAAGTTGAAGAAATGCGCCGTCAGGCGATCGCGGAATGTGAAGCCATTGAAAACGACGCTGACGAATATGCCGACAGCGTTTTGCAAAATCTCGAACATCATCTCAGTGATATGCTGCGGGTGATCCAAAATGGTCGGCAACATTTACAAAGAGATGCTCAACCGCCGATATCTTAAAACCGATATCTTAAACCCGCAATTTATTTCTTGACTGTTGAATTTGACTGTTGAATTGACCAAAATGACTTGACCCAAAAAATAACTGTTTAAAATTTGGGAATCGCTGGTCGATCGCCCTTTTGAAACTGTTCCCAGGAAGTTTTTAACGCTTTGGGCGCGGGAAATTTGCGATCGTAAGCCACAATCACATTAGTCAACAAACTGTCAGGAGCAATTAAAATATTTCCATGATAGGCCAATCCTTCTGAACGTCCCCCATCTAAATTCATCGCCCGATCGCAACCGATCGCCTGCATCATGGTTGCTTCTTCTTGTAACGATAAGGGAATCAAAAATGCCACCAAAAAGAGTAATTTTTTCTGGGTCGAAAATCCAATCGCCGTGCGATAAGCAATATTCAACACACTAGGATCTCTAAAGCCTTCACTTCTTGGGGCTAACCAAATCTTGCCATCTTTCAGCAATCTTGGCCCCCCGGTAATCGAAAACCAATGTTCTTGCCATTTAGGTTTTCCTTCGGTTCTGGCGGTAATCATTTCTAGTTGATTGCCTGCTTTTATCCCCAACGTCGTCCCATAATTTTCCCACGGACGATATTTGAGAAATTTGCCCCCAGCCACCATATTTCCCATCACTTGTTTTTGGGCATCAATGCTAAAAAAAGTCCCATTGACCACCACCGCAGCGCGAGAACGAGCCACCATTCTTTCAAAGGATTCATCCCCTTTTGTAGACCGAGAACTATTCGCTTGGGTGGCATTATTCGCTAAACCAATCGTCAGCAGATTTTCTGGATCGTTTAAATCAATTGTCGTCTGGTAAAAGGAAATATCTTTTAATGTTTTATATTCAACGGCGATCGGTCGATTTTTGTCCAAAGCGGTCACGGTTGCGACCACTTTTGGTGGATCGGCAGCAATGACTGGAGCATCGGCTAACCCTGTTTTTGGCGGGGAAATCCCTGGAGTCACCCTTTCCATATCTGGTTGAAGTTCTGATGACAATTGACGGCGATTCGATCGACCATTTAATAGCGCGATCGCTTTTGGACCCAAAAATTGCCACCCATTGATGATAAAATCTTTAGAAACTGTCGCCATCCCCACGACCATAAAAAATAAAAAATTTCGGCGCAGCATGGGGAACATTCTATGTTCTTTTTGGGGAGTTTTCATCACTATCTCCTGACAATCTGAATCCTGCTCAATTATATTTTAACGGCTTTTTTCCATTCATTAATACCGCTAATAATTAAATTTACTCAGAAAAAAATTATCTCATCATTTCTCCGATGCCCCTACTCCTGATGGCAATGCAGCGATCGCCTCTCTCTGCAATTGAATCGCTTTCAAGGCAGTTAAACCCGTAAAAAAGCTGATATATGCAGCAGTTTACTCTGTTATGGAGTATAGTCTAATTCTCAAAACGTCCTTCACGCTCCAGATCCGAAGTTGCCTATTGCAAGGGCGCGAAGCGCTATAAACCAGCTTGCAAGAATCCACGAATTAATTCAACTCTTAATTACCTTCAATCAATGGCAACTCGTTGCAGAAATTTGCTTAGTCCCGGTTGGTCATCCTCTGAGCATTAATCGGCGATCGCGAAATCAACCAAGGATAATTCATTCTATCGATTTAGCCCGAATAACCCAAAAAACTTTTAGAGGCGCGAAATTTCCTTTAACAAGGAAAATTTCACGCCTCTAGATTAGCGGAGAGCGAAATTTAATTAATTAATTCCTAATACCGCTTAGGTGTTGCCCGCTTCAGCGGTAGCCAAATCTGCATCAGTGCTGCCACGAGCGCGGCGTCGCGTCAGACTATTAAACAGCATCACACCGATCGCCTTAATCAGATTGCCTTCAAGCTCATTAAACATCTTCATGTTCATGCCAAAAGCACCATTAGCTTCATCCACAATGCGATCGGCAGCGGCTCCATCCACCGGCAGGTCATTCATCGCCTGACGATAGTTATTCTTAAATTCCTTTTCATCTGCGATATCCGCAAACTCATAGAAAGCCGTACCTTTTCCTTCCGACAGATTCATCGCATTTTGAGCAATTTTCTTGAGAACTTGTCCCCCTGAGAGATCCCCCAGATACCGAGTATAGGAATGGGCGACCAACAACTCTGGTGCCGTAGCAGAAATTTCTCGAATCCGTTGCACATAAGCTTCACCCGCTGGAGACAGCACAACTTCATCGCGCCAGTTACTCCCAAAGTAGTAGCTCAAATCTTGCTCTAAACTGGTTTTTCGGTTTAGCGCTGGAAAGTAAATTTGAGATAGAATCGGATGTGCTTTGTGTTTCTCCATCTCTTCTTCCATTGCCGAATAGACAAAGTAGAGATTGGCGACTAACTTGCGGTAAGAGTTTTTTTCGACAACGCCTTTCAAAAAGCACTTGATAAAACCAACGTTTTCGGCCATCGTGTGAGACTTCTTGGTTCCCTCACGCAATTTAGTCGCTAGATTAATGCTCATATCCAGATTTTTCAACACTTAAAAATAAACGGCTGGCGGCTAGATTTATTAAAACCACTAACCTATTAGATTAAAATGATTTGCTGAGAAATTTCATTAAGAATTGTTACATTCCAGGGGTAAGGTATGGAGAGGGAGAGGCGATCGCCATCACCCTCAGCAATTCCCTGGCAAAACCTACTTAACCTGAGTAAAAATACTCAAACACCCAGTTAAGTCTTGAGCTTTGATGGGGGTGAATCTACGGACGAGGCTGAGGGCCGATCGGTAAGTTGAAACAACTCACCCAACTCACAGCCAAAGTAATTACACAACTTTTCGGCGGTTTTGCAGTCAATTCGGCGAAATTGGTTGTGATACAGATTACCAATAATCGTCGGACTCAGCTTAGTGGCGATCGCCACCTCAAACTGCTTTAACTTCTTTTCCGCCATCATTTCCCGCAGTCTACAAACGATCGGCATGACTTAAACTCCTCTAATTTTGTGCAAGTCCTGTCCCTTTTGTTTGTCATCCATAATTTTACGGATGACCTATTAACAGCTTACTAGATATGTTAAACCTTATAGGCTTTTTTGCTACTCTTAATTCTTGACTTTTGATTCTTCATCATTTTTTTAGAATTGCTTATTCGTTACTTGTTATAATTTGCTGGGGGACATGGGGGATTTTTTTTCTTCCCTTGACCATCAGAATAGTAGGGTGGGCAATACCTTGCCCACCCTACCCCTAATCTAGTCTTATCTAAATTTGAATATCCCAGTCATGGAAGAAATTTTAGAACTCAAGCAACTTTTACTCAAAGGCGATTTTTCTGGAGCGTTAGCCATTGTTGAAGAATTAGAAGAAATGGGACGCAAAGACATTATCAAGACCATTCGGAGTTATGCCATCATTTTATTACTACATCTGATTAAACAACAAGCCGAAAAGCGCACCACTCGGTCTTGGGATGTTTCTATCAGAAATTCTATTTTAGAAATTCAGGAAGAAAATCGGCGGCCAAAATCTGCTGGTTTCTACCTAAATCCAACGGAATTAGAGGAAGTTTTGGTGATAGCTTATCGACAAGCCATTAACCAAGCTTGTTTAGAAGTCGAAGAAGGACGCTATGAACTCAGAGAATTAGAAATACTGGTAAATCAATCAGAAATTATTGAAAAAGCCATGAATTTAATTAATTATTAGGGTGTAATTGATAATCGATAATTGATAATTGATAATTAACAATTGATAATTGATAATTGATAATTTTATTTAATTGTCAATTGTCAATTATCAATTGTTAATTATTCCCCTGATGGCGGCCCCACACCCTACGGCAAACAAGGTTTTTCTGCAAAACCCCGATTTCCGATCGCAGTTACATGACAAGAAACCTCGATCGCCCCTTGATTATTTCCCTGATTATTTTGCACGATATTTCCCGAACCTCCCGCGTTAGCTTTCACTAAAATACTGCCCTCAACCGTATTATTTTTTACTTGTACATTTTGCATAGAATAGGGGCGATTATTCGTATCCGCCACCACATAAATCAGCGGGGTATTATTTCCCGGACTATTCAACACGGTATTTTCTTGAATCGTCACATCTTTAATATCTTGAGTCTTATAAAAACCGATATAACCGTTACCTTGATTATGCATAATTTCCGCCCCATTTACTTTAGTGCCACCACAACATTCTTGAATTAAAATTCCTTCCCCATCGGTGCTAAAATATTTAGAATCCTGGATTCTATGGCGATAAACTTCATACTGATTACCCGAAATATTGACATTTCCCCCAGACCAATCGATCGCCCGATTTTCAAAAGTATCAGCCCCTCTCGGTTCTCGAATGCCTCCGGGATGAACCCAAGCTGCTTTCCGGGGATTATCTTTAATTTGATTATCTTGAATCACTAAACCATCCCCAGATGCATGAATTCCTACCCGCATAGTATGATAAACCCAATTATCCCGAATCACGATGCCTTTTCTAAACAGTCCCGGTTCCGTTTCCGGGGTAGCGGCTAATTGAAAACCCCCAGATTTTGACCGATTAACCACAATACCATAGTGGTCTGTATAGTTAAACGTAACTTTGCTACCTTCTGCATAGGTAATAATCGATTTTTGATCTCGTGATTTGACTTGATATCCGGGTTGTTCATAAGTATCCGTTGGGTCATCATTAAGGCGATTATTCGCTACTAAAATATTTTCTTTTGCTTGCAGTTTAATATTCGTGGCAAAGCGATCGCTAAATCGCATCCAGGGGGCTTGAAACGATAAATCAGGCACCTGGGAGTCTGGGTCAGCAACATTGTTGCTTCTAATCCCAAAAATCACCAAATTTTTGTTAGTTCCCGTCTCTGAATTGCCAATAATAGAAATCCCAGCGCGATTAATGTCCAGATTAACTAATCCCAAATTACTATCGCGATCGCTTTCTCTGGTAAATATTTTTTTAAACGCCGCATCATTGGGCGTACCATTGCCAGAAAGTCTGGGTACATATTGGGGAAAAACTAATTTACTCGGTGGCGCATAATCCTGAGATTTAGCATCAGTCACTCTGGGAGTTTCTCCCCGCAAAACAATATTATTACTCAGATAAATACGATCGTTAAACTCATAAGTTCCCGCCGGGAAATAAATCACCCCCCCTGCCGCTGCTGCGGCAATGGCTGCCGATAAGCGATCGCTCATCGTCTTACCAGCAAAATCCTGAATATTATAAACACAATCCCATTTAATTTCGTCAGTCCAAGGATAAGTATTCTGACCATATTTAGTCGCGATCGCATTATCCCTTGGCCCGCCACTGGGACTACCGCATCGCCCATTTTGTGGCTTATTTTGCGGCTTATGCTGCCGCCCATATTGCCGCCCATTTTCAGAGGAAATCACCGATATTTCTGCGGTAGAACCGATAGAATGTTCTCCCAACAATGGAGATTTAGGCAATTCCGGCGGCGTAGCATTCCCGTAGAGAAAAACTGCATAAATTGACCCAATCAAACACAAGCTAAAACCCACCACAGACAGAAACTGCAAAAATTTTCGCTCTTTGCGGTTCAGAGTTTTCAGTTTTTGCTTTAAATCGGGAATCATGGTAAATTTTGGCCAATTTAAGTATATTTAATTTAATAGTTAATTGGTTGTTGGTTACTTGTTATTGGTTTTTGGCTATCGGTAGGTGCAAATAACAAATAACCAACAACTAACAACAAATAACCAACAACCAATAACCAATAACCACAAATTTTAACCCGTAGACAGGGATTTCTTTACAAAGCCGTAGCCATAGCGGGGCAACTTACCTTAGTGCCACCTAATCCACAGTAGCCATTAGGATTCTTCCCTAGGTATTGCTGATGATAATCTTCCGCAAAATAAAATTCTGGAGCATCCAGAATTTCTGTAGTAATTTCCCCATAACCCGCTTCACTCAGCGCTTTTTGGTAAAGGTCGCGGGAAAGTTCCGCTTGCTGCCGTTGTGCGGGGGAGTAAACATAAATTCCCGAACGGTACTGGGTGCCCGCGTCATTACCTTGACGCATTCCTTGGGTCGGGTCGTGACTTTCCCAAAACACTTTCAGCAAAGCTTCATAAGAAATCACCTTGGGGTCAAACACCACATAGACCACCTCGTTGTGACCCGTCATCCCCGTACAGACTTCTTGGTAAGTGGGATTCGGGGTAATTCCAGCCGCATATCCCACCGCTGTAATAAAAACTCCCTTTTGCTGCCAGAATTTGCGTTCTGCCCCCCAAAAGCAACCCATGCCAAACATCGCGGTTTCCATCCCATCCGGGTAGGGGGGTTTCATGGGATTGCCGTTCACAAAATGCTTTGCCGGAACCGGCATCGCCTGCGATCGCCCCGGTAAGGCTGTTTCCGGAGTCGGGAGAGTCAGTTTCTTGTTAAATAGTCCAAATAGTCCCATAATCTGTGACTCTGATTCGATCCAGAGTGATATACGTTGACTTTATATTATGTAATCTTTTCACCGCAGGGGTGATGCATTCTGGCTAAGTCGGTTATGATCCCCGTATAAGGTCTACATCGACCTAAAAACTCTGATAGATCGTCTCTGCGGCTGCCAATACTAACAAAATTTTCGGCGAAAAAATCAGAAATATTAACAAAATATAAAGATTTTTTCGTTTTAATGTAACGAAATGTTAATATTTGATTGGCAGACAAGGAAATCCGTAAGGCGACGCCTGATATAATAAGAGGTTCTTTAAACATGGCTCAAATCATCGACCCGATACCCACTACCTGCTCTGATAAACGTCTCTGTTGCTATTTGAATCCCACCAGTAAGATTCAAATAGCCCGAATTACCAATGTCTCCAATTGGTATTTTGAACGAGTGGTATTTCCAGCCCAACGGCTGATGTTTGAAGCCCCAAGTCAAGCTGTCTTGGAAATTCATACCAGTTGTATGGCGGGTGCTGTGGTTGCTGATACGATTCCTTGCGATCGCCTCCAGCTAAAAGAAGACACCTCATTAAGTCAGCCAAAAGCCTTAATCTCTAGTTATTAATTCACTAACCATGAGTCCTAAGTAGGGTGGGCAAGATATTGCCCACCCTACTCTGGTAAGTAGGTGGGCAGAAATAAATGCACCACAGACCCCATTAGAAAAAAACTGTCATTCCCGCGAATGCGGGAATCCAAAGCCTATCGGTGGGGAACGAAAAGTGCAATTAATTATGTTCACCTACTTAATAACTCCCCAAATCTATGCCGACAAATCTCTCCAAACCTCGATGATTCAAGCACCTACCCCGATCGCCGCTTTAATATTTGATGTCGATGGCACCTTAGCCGAAACCGAACGAGATGGTCATCGGGTCGCATTTAATCGCGCCTTTGCTGACGCGGGCTTAAATTGGGAATGGTCGATTAATTTATATGGAAAATTACTCAGGGTTGCCGGTGGCAAAGAACGCATCCGCTATTTTATTAATGAATATCTCCCAGATTTTGCCCCCCCTGATGACCTACCCGGATTTATTGCCCAACTCCACGCCCGGAAAACTCAATATTATGGGGAATTGTTAGCCGCTGGTAGCATTTCCTTACGTCCCGGAGTCCGCCGTTTGTTAACTGAAGCCAGAGACGCGGGGGTTAGATTAGCGATCGCCACCACCTCTGCCCCGGAAAACGCCGAAGCCCTGCTGGTTAGCAACTTGGGCAAAGACAGTCTGGCTTGGTTTGAAATCATTGCTGCCGGAGATATTGTTGCCGCCAAAAAACCCGCCCCAGATATCTATCAATATGTCTTAGACAAAATGGATCTGTCCCCAAAAGATTGTCTGGCGATCGAAGACTCTCCCCAAGGACTCGCAGCCGCGATCGCCTCTGGACTAAAAACCGTAATCACCGTCAACGACTACACTCAACACGATGATTTTACCGGCGCCACCCTAATCCTCAATCATCTTGGCGAACCCAACCAACCCTTTCAGGCGATCGCTGGTGACACCCACAACGCCACCTATTTCAACCTAGCCCTAGCCCAGAAATTGATAATTGATAATTGATAATTGATAATTGATAATTGATAATTGATAATTGATAATTGATAATTGATAATTGATGCCAGCCAACCACCAACAACCAACAAACAACAAACAACAAACAACAAACAACCACCAACCACCAACAAACAACAAACAACAAATAACAAATAACAAATAACAAATAACAAATAATTTATTTATTAAACAAAAAAATAGGTTATAATAGTCGATTGTGTCTAACCTCATCACGGAGAATTGCCATGTCACGCAAATGCCAGCTAACCGGCAAAAAAGCCAACAACGCCATGTCGGTATCCCACTCACACCGACGCACCCACCGACGCCAAGAAGTCAACCTTCAAGAAAAGCGCATTTGGTGGCCCCAAGGCAACCGTTGGATCAAACTCCGCTTATCCACCACAGCCATCAAAACCATCGACCGCAAAGGATTACAAGCCTTTGCCAAAGAAGCAGGCATTGACTTAACCAAACTGTAAAGCCTCCTTCTCTTCACCTGTCTCCTGCCCCTCCCAGGCACCCTGGGAGATTTTTTTGTGCCAAAAGATCGCTTTTGATGACAATCTGGGTAACATCAAAATATATAGGCTAAAACATAGAGGCTAAAACTCGCATCAATATGCCGATGTAGGGTGGGCAATGTCCACCCTAATAACCGTATTTATACTTAATAAATCGGCAAAAATCACCTGAAATGCCCAGAATCAGCAGATTTACTGATGCGCTTTACCCCACTTAAACGTTATAACCAACATAAGCACCCCCGTCTGCATCTACCATGAGGAGCAGCACCAATGGCGAGAAACAAATTCCTAACCACAATCGCAGGTCTCCTGAGTAATTTTTCTAATCATCGCAAATCCCAAATTAATCCGCCAACATCTGGAGGATATGTTCACCGTCAAAAAGGCGATGGTGAAAATGATTTGACTAGGTATTTGACCAAATACTTCACGAATTTCAGCAATTTCTACCAATCTTTGCTGCCCTCAGCCCAAAGCCAAAACCGTCAAAACCCTTCACGACGGTGGCGCCGATTGATGCAGCATAAGTTGGGCAAAAGTTTTATTAATTTGCTGCAAACCATCAGTCAATTGGGGCGCTATTTTAGCCTCAAAGCTTTTTATCGTCTGTGGCGCAACTTTTTTGTCGCTTATCGTCAACGCACCCAAGCGGGTTTTGTCCTCCCCGTCACCGTGCTGATGGTTGTAATGATGTTGTTGATCGTTACTTCTTTAATGATTCGGTCTTATCAGCGATCGCAACAAGTGATTGGTGCCTTCCAAACTCAGCAACTCCAAAACGCCGCCACTCCAGCAGTAGAACGCGCCAAAGCCAAACTAGAGCGGATGTTTTCCGATCTAGCCGGGGGGGTCTACACCAGAACCTCGGGACTGCCAAATGAAAGCGTCATTGAAGAAATTTTGCTGACATCAAATTCAGAAACTTATACATTTTCTGACGAAGAATGGATTCAATTAGACACCAACGGAGATGGCAGTCCCGATCGGGACGCTGGCTGGACGTTTAAAACCGATGCCAACGGTGATGGCGACACCGAAGATCCAGAAGACCTGATCACCGCCTACACGATTGTTTTTAGAGCAACCAAACCTGTCAATGCCACAACCTTAAAAACCGTCGATCCGAAATTGGTGGGAACTAATGCCGGAGACATTACATTTCAGGCATTTGATAACGAAGCAGAGAAAGCCGACAACCTAGTCGTCAGCAATGGCCCGATTCTCCCTAAACCGGAAAACACCACTGCCGGTGCTTGTCAAGTGACCATAAATCCCGACGATCCCAACCGCCCTGAAGTAAACGGTTGGTTTTCGGTCAGCAGCGCCGTAATGATGAAAAATTTTCAGGTTTATGCGGTCAGCGTCCCCCGAGGAATCGCCAGCGGTCAGGGCAACGCCGCTCTGTCCACCATCTTATATCAACAAGATCGCACCTTTTCCGGTGGCAATAAATGGGGGGCTTGGTTCCGCAATGACATTGAAATCAACCCTGGTTTTGACTTTGTGTGGAACGGAGCGATGCACACCGAAGGGAGTATCTTTACTCGTCCGGAAAAAAGTGAATTTCGCTCCTTTCTGATTAGTGGGGAAAATTCTTGCTTCTACAGGCCAGAAACCAATTCCCAAATCACCGCTCGGGGACATTTTGTGAATAGCCTGCTTTGGGGTTCCAATAGCGCTTTTACCGGCAAAGTTCTAGTGGATCGCTACTCAAATCCCATCGATTCAATTGAACTGGGTAATGATTCGGATTCGGTGCTCGACAGCGCGATTAGTGGCAATGCCGCTGACTTGGCGTTGAATGCTTTAAAAATCTTGACCCAAAATGCCTCACAACCTCGCGGCAGCAGAACTTTTGCCGAGATTAAAGATCCGACTTGGGACAATCAGAATCTCAAAGAGCGGGTGAATATTCTGCAAGAGTCCAGTCCTCCGCCTTATGTGGATGATACTTACCGGGCAGATAATATTTACGGACCCAAGCCTGGGTATGGTAGACCGCAGAAAGATGCCACTGGTGAGTACACGGTTATCCCCGACCAGAAAATTGGCTCCGACCTCACCGACCCTACACTGATCCAAGATGTTCCGCCAGTTTTAGCCCCAGAAAGCTATGGTCTGGATGGCTACTGGGAACGCCGCGCCAGAGGTGATGGAATGCGGGTAATTGTCGGCCAGCGTTTGGATTTGGGCAATGCTTATGGGTGGCAAGGCACCAATGACCCACTGAATCCTCCTGATGCACCAATTATCACCAATCTGTCTCGACAACGCCGCGCCCAACGGGATAACTTAGCCGCCGTGCAAGCTACTTTGGTCTATCACAACGATAGCAGCAGCAAGGGCTATGAACCTGTGGCGGTGGTGGCGACGACCGTTCACCCCGGAACCCCGACCACCCTGGAAAATAGTGCGACTTTTGAACAAAGTAGCTTGATTAGCAACGTTTACACTGACTTTTTCTATGGGATTGGCACTAATGGCTGGGAATTTGACCCCACCTCCGCTACGTGGAACTTTACCAATCCCACGGGTAATGCCGCGATGAAAAATGCCCTCTCCAATCTGGCTAATTTTGCCGGAGATCCCGATGGGGCTTTCCCCCCAAAACAAGAGAGTGTTGGAGATATTGTCCACCCCCATCCCTACTTAACTATGTGGGGGAATTTTTCTAATCTACGCCGAGCTTTAACAAGAAGTCCCGCTAGTTTGGCAGACCAAACTACCATCCAAACCGCTGCGGCAACTTTGGGTCTGTTGGCTTATAACGTTGATTATCTGCAAAAATTTGATTATACCAGTAGCAGTAATAGCAGCCTGTTGAGTTCTCTGAGTGCAACAATTGGGGGTTTTTCGAGCAGTCTAAGTGGTACAACCACACCGGATGAGATTATTGGCCAACTGACCGGAGGTGATGCCAACCTCGCTAGACTGGTTCATTCAAAAGAGCAAGTAGCCCGCGATCGCGAATTTGGTTTTGCTCCTGGTGACAGCGGCGAATGTGATGCTACTACAGGCTTATTAGGTAGCGATCCAAATCTGAAATACCTCTGCTCCAGTGAGCCAAAATTCCCGGCGCTTTATTACCTTTTTCCCACTGCCGATCATGGACATATTGGAACGCAAACATCAATCACAAATGAAGACTATCTAAACAGTGCCTATATTCAGACAGTTAATTCGGGCAGCAATCTCTATAAAGCAATTAATAACGCAGCGATCGCCGATCTCGCCCTGACACCCAGAGCAATTAACGTCACCGGCTGGGCACTGCCGACGGCGAACAAGCCTCCCAATGTCACATCAAACACCAACCCAGTCAACACTGAATGGGATCTGGTAAAAACTATCAACGGCAGCACCACCACCCTGAAAAGAGTCCCCGTGAAAGACTCCGCCTTCTTTGATGGCCGGGAAGAAATGAACGTGCGGGCTTTAAACCTGGATCTGGATCTGCTCAGAATGAATAATGTTGCAGGGGGTAGCGACACTTGGCTGCCCACGAGTGGCATGATTTATGCCTTCCGGGAAGATGCCGTCCGGGAAGATGCGATCGCGCGTCCCCGCCGGACTACATATAGCAGCTATGAAACCAGCTATCTAACCAATCCTGGGATCATGGATGCCAACAACCTGGTCGATCCGCCCGTTTATAACATCGCCACTCCGGGGGCACCCAGTCCAACTCCCGATGATACAGCCAGCATCGGCATCAGTCCCAAACCCGTGGACTTCTATGCTGACCCCGATCGCCGGCCTTATGGGTTCCGGATCAAGCAGGGTAACGACTTGCGCCGAAATAACCAGAACGCTGTCCTCGCTGGTTTAACCCTAGTTTCCGACAACCCAGTATATATTCAGGGCAACTTCAACGGTCACGGCAGCACCAATAACCTGACCGAACTAACGAGAGATGCTACGGGTCCTAATGACAGTCCTTTCTACAACCTAAACCGTGCGAACAGCGGATTTGGCAATCCCGACAACGATCCATGGCGACCCTCAGAAGTCCTCGCTGATGCCGTAACCCTGCTTTCAAACAGTTTCTGTGATGGCAGCGTTGAAGATGCCTACCGGCTCTCAACTCTGCCTAATCCCAATGCGGGTCAAACCGACCTCGCTAACCGATATGGTTGCAGATTGTCTGGCGCTCAATTCACTTCCTACCTGAGTCAAAACCGACCCAAGAGTGGCAGTACCGAAATTAACTGGGCGCGGGAAAACCCTATAGAATCTATAAACAACGATCCCGTAAATATTGTCGGGACTTCGCCAATTCTGTTTTCTCGCAATGGGGAGGCAATGGTCTACAACCCCAATACCCCCGGTACACCGACAATCGATCCCTACACAGGCGACTACCATCGATTCAGCGATGTACTCGGCAACACCGCTCATGGCAGAAAAACTCCCATTGTTCAGAGTAACGCTTGGGTGAACGTGGTCATGATCAGTGGCAACGTTCCCTCCCGCAACAACCAAGGCAATGGCGGTCTGCACAACTTTCCTCGGCTATTGGAACGATGGAACTTGGGGTCTAGAATCTTAAAGATTCGCGGTTCCTTTATTCAGCTTAACTTCAGCAACTACGCCACAGGCCCATACGAAAGAGACGCTTGGGAACCTCGCAGTATTGGCAATGGTGCCGTGGCAACCACCATGCAAGGCGCCTTCTGTAGTGGAAGCCCCTGCCAACCCGTTGCTGGAACTAACAGTACAAACGGAAGCAATGCACTAAATATCCTGTTCTATGGTGCTCCTGTTCGTGATTGGGGTTACGATGTCGGCTTGCAATATATGCCATCAGGCCCGGTGTCGAAAAGACTTGTGATTCCAGACGCCCCCCGCACTGAATTTTATCGCGAACCCAGAGCGGATAGTCCTTATGTTTGCCAACTGCGAAGAGCGATTAATTTCCCGTGCAACTGATAACCCAAGGAGGATCTAATTATGCTGATGCTCAGACGATTTACATCCAAATCTAGGGGACTGCTGGCCAAAATCGTCAGAGGGCAAAGTAACCAGCAGTCTACGGAACAAGGCTTAACCTTGATTGAGTCCTTAGCCGCCATTGTAATTTTCGGTTTTGCCATCACTGCGGTGACTCAACCCTTGATCATTGCTATGGCAACTCGCGTCCGCGCATACCGCGCCCAACAATCTCTCCAACTAGCTCAAGGGGAAATTGACCGGATGCGGCTGATCGTCGAACAAAGTTATCAAGGGCAGCAAAGCCCTGAAGACAGTCCTCAAACCGCTCTGAATACTTATCTTTCTAAGTTACCCCCTGCGTCTAGCGCCACCAACCCAAGAGATGTTGGCCCGCCCACGGATTTTAATGGTTATTGCCAGGACGCTCTACCGACAAGTGCGACCCAGGGCTGTAAAGTCACAGTCAACGGCGCCGACTTTGGCATCCAAACTTTCCGACTGAACACCGTGGAGCCGCCAGTTGCCTCTCTGGGCAATCGAACGGTGCCGGTTGCTTTCCAAATGGGCGTCCGAGTTTATCCCCCAGCCGCATTAAACCAAAGCAATCGGAGCATAGAACCTGCCTCTTTAGCCTTCTCCGAACGCACTGATGGCCCAGCACCACTGGCGGTAAGTTTTGTGCCCATTGTCCGTAGTGACTTAGCGACTTCTATTGATGATTACAAGGAGCTTATCGAAAAATTCTACCCATAACTCATGTTTTGTTGGTTAGCCCATAACATTCGTAGGGTGGGCAAAAAATTTTACCGACCCTACCATATATGATGGTGTACCTTTGCCCACCCTACAATATAAATAAGTAGGTGGGCAGAAATAAATGCACCATAGACCCCATTAAAAGAAAAACTGTCATTCCCGCGTTAGCGTAGCCTGGGGCGTTAGCGCTATAGGCGGGAATCCACGGATTTACGGCGGGGAACGAAAAGTGCAATTAATTATCTTCATCTACTTACTCATGTTTTGTTGGTTCGTTCCTCAACCCAACATAACCAACTAACATTCGTAGGGTGGGCAAAAAATTTTACCGACCCTACCATATATGATGGTGTACCTTTGCCCACCCTACAATATAAATATGGGCATAGTTGTAGGTTGGGTTTCGTGGACGGTGGACCCAACCTACGAATAGTACGAATACTGACGGCATATTTGCGGCATGATTTGTGGGAAATTAAATTACTGTTTACGATGAAAATGTTTGGATCTTTTATAAAAAAATGGCTACTTCAAAGCAAATTAAATTGATGCTCAATATGGTTCGCCACTGGTCGCGCAAATCCTCGACCAAAGGCTTCACATTGCCGGAACTTTTAATGGCAATGGTGGTTGCCGGAATAGTAGTTTATGCCATGCTTTCATTAGTAATTAGCTTGCTGAACACTGACCGGAGAGAAACCGCGAAAGCTCAAACTCAAACCGAAATGACTCAAGCAATGGATTATATTGCTCGCGACCTAGAGCAAGCGGTCTATATATATCCGGGAAACTGCTTGGGTACTAGCGGCGTAACTGATATTTGTAAAGGTTTAGGAAGTCAAATTAATTTTACTGCTGCTGGGGTGACTCCAGTTTTAGCTTTTTGGAAACTAGAACAAGTTCCTGATGAAGAGCTACCTGACGATTGCGGCGACCCACCAGACCCAGAATGTATCGCCTTGTTAACAGGTCGTCATACCTATACCCTGGTAGTTTATTCTTATCAAACGAATCTCGTTAACCATGAAACATGGGATGGACCTACAGTGATTAACCGCTTTCAACTGAGAAGATATACCAATACATCAACTTTAGAACAAACACCAGGGTACTCTGACCCAAACCCCAGTAAGTTTGGTGAGTGGGAAAGTAGCGGAATTAATCTGGATAATAATCCGGTTTTGGTTGATTCAGTCGATCAACATGATGCTAATTCTAAAGAAGCTTGTCCTGACGGTTACACAGACAGTAACACTATCAGCAGTTTCTACGCTTGTGTGAAAAATCCATCGGCTTCAGGACAAGATGCGATTATTTATTTACGGGGCAATGCGGCGAAAAGAGCCGGTCAGCCTAATTCTCGCAATCCAGTATATCTTCCCAGTATTAAAAGACAAGTTAAGGCTCGAAGTGTTTTGAATTACACTCCGCTGAAATTGGAGTAATTAATTGATATTAATCAAGGAATGAGCCAGCAAAAGCCGGGGAAATTAGGCGATATTATGCGGTATAATGCGATCTGAAAAATGGCAGCAGTTAAGGGTTAACCACTATGAACATTAAATCTAATCTTAAATCTAATCTTAAATCTAATCTTAAATCTAATCTTAAATCTCATATTAGATTTAAGATTTTTGAGCGAATTTTGATGCCGAATCAGGGCAATTATTCTATGATTAGTAGGCAATCTGACCCAGGATTTACGCTGCTGGAATTGTTGGTGGTGGTTATAATTATCACTATTTTGGCGGCGATCGGTATTCCTAGTTGGATCTCTCTGCTCAATCGCACCGCAGTTAATAACGCGCAATCGGAAATGTTCCAAGCTATTAGCTCTGCAAAAGACGAGGCAACCAAAAAAAAAGGTACTTGGCAAGCCAGTTTTCAGAATGCTACAAATGTCAATGGCGAACAGACGATCCAATGGGCGGTACATTCAGGCAGTACCCCCTCCGCTTGGCAGACAATCACCGTAAAGGGAGTTCAAATAGATCCAGACAATACCAATTTCACGAACAGTGGTAACTCTTGGTCGATTCAATTTAATGAAAGAGGGGAAGTGGACGTGGAAGAATTATCAGCAACAACAGAATTCCCGATGAAAATTACCCTGTTCCAGAGCAACAGTGCCAGCAACAGGCGATGTGTGTTTGTTCGGACTTTATTGGGCGCGATGGGAACCAGAAGTGACAATGATTGTCAGGAATAAGCATAGGGCATTTAAGTAAGTGGGCAGAAATAAATGCAGACCATATCAGAGGAAAAACTGTCATTCCCGCGAAGGCGGGAATCCAAGGATTTACGGCGCGGAACGAAAAGTGCAATTAATTATGTTCACCTACTTATTTTCTATATTGTCAGGGCAGTCTCCCGGTGATTGCCCCTATTTTTTGCTCCACAAATTATAGTAATTTCAATTAAGATTGATATAACTTTGTAGGGGCGCAATGCTTGCGCCCCGGATGTTTTATGTCAATCACAATTGAAATTATACCAAATCCGGTTCTCATATACTGACTATGATCGTTACCTAAAACGCTTGTGGATTCCCGCCTTCGCGGGAATGACATCTGACCTGATAAACGGGTTTTAACAACCGGATTTGGTATTACTATATAAAAAATTAGCTAAATAGGTTGCTATTAGTTTATTGGGTAAGAAAATTTTGTGTTAGCGGTTAATTTTGCTCCATAGAGAGTTATATTAGGAAGATTCAGGGAATGATGGTCTTTGTCCGTGGTTTCACTTGGTTATCGGGTCAGTCAGGCACTTGAAGTTCTCTATGTTAAAAAAATTATATTATTTACTAGCTATATTTCTCACCATTTTTGCTCCCGTGGCTGCTCGCGCTGAAGGTAGCAAAGACCTCACTTCTAATAATCTGGGTTTTAGACCATTTTTGGAAGATGGAAGTACGATCGCCGATGGCATCCCCCGGAACAACACGATCCAGGTTTATGCTGTAGCTGGGGAGACCATTGAACTGGGATCGAGTGCCATTGGCATAGGTGGGGGAAATATCGTCGCCACGGCTCCTAATGGCACCCGAGATGACTGTGGCACAATAGGCAGCAACGCAGCAAACTACGGCAGAATTCTCAACAGAACGCAGGAACTTGATGGAAGTTTTACGCCCTGTGAGGTTACGGTAGACCAAACAGGGATTTGGGAAATTCAGTTTTTGGCTCCAGCCTCTTCTTACGATACCACAACCGAGGTGATTACCAGAGTCGAAAACGGTAATCCTACCCCAGTAGCAGTAACTAATGACTTTGCTCCAGCAGCCACTGACACTTTCATTGCCGCGTGGGATGTGACGGTAAGAAGTGGCACTGTCGCCCAGGATGGACGAGTCTTTGCCAATTATTTGGCTTTGAATGCCGGTTTTTCAGGCAACCCACCGATTAACTCGATCGCTTATGTGCAAACCAGAGATGGTTACTTGTATGAGGTCGATTTGAATGGAATGTATCCGGCAGGGTTTATGTTTTTTGCCAATAAAGATGGCTTTACCTCTGGGGGTGAGCCTCTTTATCGGTCTGTGAATCCGAATGAAATTGCTTCTAGCCTTGTCAACCCCAGCGATTCTGCTAGGGATGATGTCACCCACAAGATATTTTTCAATCCGCCAAATGCAAGTCTTCCTCCGGGCAGTACATCTTTTAGTCGTGGCCCTACTTGGCTGCTAAATTCACCTGCATCACCTCCTACTCCAACTAATCTGCAATTTATTGGTAAAGAAGGATCTGTCAATCAAACCGGAACTAATCCACTCCAAGGTACTTTTTCTTTTGGGGTTCTTGAGGCTCCTGGGGCGGACATTCCCTACAGTTTGGCGATCGATGTTGATGACAACGGTCGTTATGATGACCCCATAGATCGAGTTTTCTTTGGTCGAACTGTATCTGGAACCAATCAAGTGATTTGGGATGGCAAAGATGGAGAAGGAAATAATGTTCCCCCTAGTGAAACTGGCTACAACGCTACGGTCAAGCTGTTTTCCGGGGAAGTGCATTTTCCCTTTATCGACGTAGAGCGCAATGTCAACGGCATCAAAATCATCCGGCAAACAGCCCTACCCTTTACACCGCCTCCCGGAGATAATAGTTATCGCAATGATTGGGTTTATTATGATAACTCTGGCTTTTCCGCAGGTGAAACAGGTGAACCCATTCCCTTAAGAGCTTTAGGTGGAGTTCCTAGCACTAACGGATCTCATGCCTTTGGTAGTATTAGTCCTCTTTCCAACTGGGGTGATGCGCGAGGCATTGACACTTGGGTGCTTTTACCTTCTACCCCACTTAGCCTTGTAGACAGAATTAAAGTTCTGGAAGCAGATTTAAATATTACTAAGCAATTAATTAATTCAAGTGATATTGCTAATGGTCAAATTAGATACATCATTAATGTCACCAATAATGGGCCGAGTAATGTGAGGGGAGTGGGGGTTACGGATATTTTTCCGCCTGAAATCGCTAGTGCCACTTGGACTTGTGCGATTACGGGGACGGGTGCTTGTGCAATGCCAAGTGGCAATGGCGATATTAATACGACGGTGGATCTGGATGCCGAGGATGTGGCAACGTTTACGGTGACGGGTACAATAGATCCAAATGCTCCTCGACCAATTACTAACTCAGCCACAGTGACTCGTCCCAATGATGTGGCTGACCCCGTAGACCAGGATGGTAGTGGTGGAGATAATACAACGGAAACCGCAACATCTAGTTATAGTGGATTGGGCATTGCCAAGCAAGCGGGAACGGTTACGGCTAATGGCGATGGGAGTTTTTCTATTCCTTATACTTTGGTAATCACTAATACCACAAGTGTTCCGTTTAGCAATCTCCAAGTCACGGAAGATTTAAAAGCAACTTTTGGCAATTCTCCGTTTACAATTGAGTCTTTGCCTCCTTCCAGTGGACTGACGGTTAATTCTAGTTTTAACGGCGACAGTAACCCGAACCTGTTAGCAGGCACGGATACTTTGCTCGCAAATACAACTCGCACAATTCAATTCACAGTGAGAGTGACTCCCACAAGCAGTGCGCCACCTTATCAAAATACGGCCCGGGTGAGTGGCACGCTTCCTGGGGGGGTTGTAGTGACTGATGATTCGACGGATGGTGCCGATCCGGATCGTGATGATGATGGTAATCCTAACAATGATGGTAATGGAGATCCCAGCGATAATAATAAACCGACGGTCGTTAATTTTGACTTACCGCGTTTGGGGGTAGCAAAAGCGGCAGGACTTATAACTAATAACAATAATGGGACTTATACGATTACCTATACTTTGCGAGTCCGTAATATTGGATCTGTTGCTATCAATAATCTCCAAGTAAGCGATGATTTAAGGACTACTTTTAGCAATAATGTTCCTAATGTTCCTAATGTTCCTTTTGAAATCGTAGGAGCTATTACTGGCTCTATTGGCTCAACTGCTGGCTCAACTCCTTTGAACGTTAATGCCAACTTTAATGGTGGGGCAGACATAAATAACCCGGATACAAATCTTTTAGGGCTAAACAATACTTTGCCTGTGGGTACTGAGGCGCAGATTACTTTTAATGTGCAGATTACTCCGGGAATTAATCTCGGTCCGTTTAATAATAGGGCGACTGCAAATGGCATAAGTCCAGGGGGGGTGCTGGTTACGGATAATTCGACAACTGGTGATACTCCGGATCCTAATGGCGATGGAAATCCCAGTGAAGAAGAATTTACTGTAGTAAGCATTGTGGAAAGGCCGGTTTTGGGTGTGGCGAAAGCAGCGGGAAATCCAGTTAATAATAACGATGGAACGTTTACCATTCCTTATACTTTAATAGTCCGTAATACGGGAGATGTTGCTATCAATAATCTCCAAGTAAGCGATGATTTAAGGACGACTTTTGGCAATAATGTTCCTAATGTTCCTTTTGAAATCGTAGGAGCTATTACTGGCTCTATTGGCTCAACTGCTGGCTCAACTCCTTTGAACGTTAATGCCAACTTTAATGGTGGGGCAGACATAAATAACCCGGATACAAATCTTTTAGGGCTAAACAATACCTTGCCTGTAGGTCAAACGGCGCAAATTAATTTTAGTGTGAGAATTACTCCCGGAACAAATAACGGTCCGTTTAATAATACGGCAACAGCGAATGGTACTACTCCAGGGGGGGCGACGGTGACGGATGATTCGACGGATGGTGCCGATCCGGATCAAGATAATGATGGTAATTCGGCAAATGATGGGGATGGAAATCCCAATAATAATAATCAGGCAACGGTGGTTAATATACCCCGTTTGGGAATAGCCAAAGCAGCGGGAATTCCGGTTGATAATAACAATGGGACTTATACCATTCCTTATACTCTGGTAGTGAAGAATATGGGGAATGTAGCAATTAGCAGCCTCCAAGTGAGCGATGATTTAAGTACCACGTTTGACACAGTTCCTTTTTCAATTGAGTCGATTGAATCGATTAATAGCCCAGGTTTGACTTTTTTGAATGTTAATACTAGCTATAGTGGTCGCAGCCCAAATCAAAACCTTTTACTGGGAACCAATACTTTGGCAATAGGTGCTGAGGCACGAATTACTTTTGATGTGGTGATTACTCCGGGAAGCAATCTCGGTCCGTTTGAGAATCAGGCGACGGCGACTGGCGTCAGTCCGGGGGGAGCAACGGTAACGGATGATTCCACGGATGGTGCCGATCCGGATCGTGATGATGATGATAATCCTGACAATGATGGTAATGGAGATCCCGGTGATAATAGTAAGGTTACTTCGGTTCGGATATCCGGGAGCTCTAATTTACGTTTGGTTAAACGGGTGACGGGGATTAACCGGAGGCCTTTAACTGATGTGATTGACGATCTGACCGATCGAAATGATGATTCTGGTTTAAGTTGGCCTGCTAATTATTTGCAAGGACAAACTAATGTGCCAGATGTTTTGCCCGGAGATGAGGTGGAATATACGATCTATTTTCTTTCTGATGGAAATGTTCCAGCTAATAATGTGAGAATTTGCGATCGCATTCCCGAAAATCAAACTTTTGTCCCCGATGGTTTTGCCGTAGGTGGCGGTAGTGCGGTTCAATTTGGCACCAGTGGATCTCAAACTTTGACCAATGCTAGTGATAGCGATTTCGGCACCTTTTTCCCAGTGGGTACGACCATTGATATCAATCTTTGTTCCGGTTCTAATACCAATGGGGCGCTGATTTGGAATTTAGGAAATGTTCCTAGTAGTACCAATCCAATTAATTATGGATTTGTGCGTTTTCGAGCTAAAGTGAAATGATGAAGTAAAAATGTCTGGTTTAAGTAAAAAATCAGAAAAGCGGCATTTATTTGGGAGATTTTTCTGGCTGAAACAAGCCAGAAAAATTTCTGGCTTTACGCTCCTAGAGCTATTGGTAGTGGTTTTTATTATTAGTATTTTAGCCGCGATCGCGATTCCTAGTTGGCTATCATTCCTAAATACTATTCGGGTGAATAATGCTCAGAGTACCTTATATTCAGCCATGCTGGAAGCCAAGAGCCAAGCCACCCAAGAAAAAGTAATTTATCAAGTTAGTTTCCGAGAGGAAAATAATACCGCACAATGGGCAATTCATCCACTAAGGATAAACCCATTGGATGCGGTTTGGCATGATTTAAATCCCTTAGTAAAAATTGATGCAGCGGAGACAACTTTGTATAAACATCCTGCCACTGGGGTTTGGCGAGTACAGTTTAATGATAAAGGTCATGCCAATGGTCAGTTAGGCAGAGTCACGGTGGCGCTGCGGGGTAGTGGCCAGAAAAAACGGTGCGTTTTTGTGTCTACTTTGTTGGGGGCTTTGCGACGAGGGCAGCAAAATTCTAGGGCAATAAATGGCCGGTATTGTTATTAGGAATAATTGGTTGTTGGTTGTTGTTTGTTCTTGGTTGGTTGATGGTTATTTGTTGTTGGTTGTTGGTTGATGGTTGTTGGGTAGGGATTCTTTCGTTGTTGGTTGCAAATAACAAATAACAAATTAACAAGTTAACAAAACAACAAACAACAAACAACAAACAACAAACAACAAACAACAAACAACAAATAACAAATAACAAACAACAAACAACCATCAACGATCAACGATTAACGCAACGCGATCGGCAATAGACCGCTAAAATAGAAGCGAATTATCGCTTAGGCGCAAATTGTTGGCCCATGACCACAGCTACACCAGTTAAAACGAAGTACGAAGCCATTATTGGTCTGGAAACCCACTGTCAGGTAAAGTCTGACACTAAGATTTTTTGTCATTGTTCTACGGAATTTGGCACTCCTCCCAACACTAATGTTTGTCCCGTGTGCATGGGAATGCCTGGAGTGTTGCCCGTACTCAATGAGCGGGTGCTGGAATATGCGGTGAAAACCGGATTAGCTCTTAATTGCCAGATTGCTAAGTACAGTAAATTTGACCGAAAACAGTATTTTTATCCCGATTTGCCGAAGAATTATCAAATTTCTCAGTATGACTTGCCGATCGCGGAACATGGTTATCTGGAAATTGAGTTAATTGATGATGACGGCAATGCTACCCGCAAGAAAATTGGCATTACTCGCTTACACATGGAAGAGGATGCGGGTAAGTTAGTGCATGGAGGCAGCGATCGCCTCGCGGGTTCGACTCATTCCTTGGTAGATTTCAACCGCACTGGGGTGCCGTTGATGGAAATTGTCTCGGAACCAGATATCCGTTCCGGGGCAGAAGCAGCGGAATACGGGCAAGAACTCCAGCGCATTGTCCGCTACCTGGGGGTCAGCGATGGCAATATGCAGGAAGGTTCTTTACGCTGTGATGTGAATATTTCCATTCGTCCCGTGGGACAAAAAGAGTTTGGCGTTAAGGTAGAAATCAAGAATATGAACTCCTTTAGCGCTATTCAACGGGCGATCGACTATGAAATCGAACGGCAAATTGAAGCCCTAGAATCCGGTGAACGGATTTTCCAAGAAACTCGTCTCTGGGAAGAAGGCAGTCAACGCACGATTAGTATGCGTTCCAAAGAGGGTTCTAGCGACTATCGTTATTTCCCCGAACCGGATCTCGGCCCAATCGAGGTGTCCACATACCAGTTAGAAGAGTGGAAGTCCCAACTACCCGAACTTCCCGCAGCCAAACGGCATCGCTACGAGAATAATATCGGTCTTTCTGCTTACGATACTCGCGTGCTGACGGACGATCGCGCCGTTGCCGAATATTTTGAAGCGACTTTACACGCTGGCGCCGATGCCAAATTAGCGGCTAACTGGATTATGGGCGATATTACGAGTTATTTGAAAAACGAGAAACTCGCGATCGATCGAATTGCCCTGAAACCTGCGGAACTCAGCGAACTGATTTCTTTAATTCAAGCAGGCACCATTAGCGGCAAAATTGCCAAGGATATTCTGCCAGAATTACTCACTGCTGGGGGTTCTCCGAAAGCCCTGGTGGAAAGTAAGGGGTTAATCCAAATTTCTGATACGGGTGCCTTAGAAGCAATTATTGCTGAAGTTTTGGCCGCCCATCCTGATGAGTTGGAAAAATATCGTGGCGGCAAGAAGCAACTCAAAGGCTTTTTTGTTGGTCAAGTGATGAAGAAGAGTGGCGGACGGGCCGATCCGAAGTTAACCAATCAGTTGCTTTCCCAGCAGTTAGACGGTTAGGTAGTTCAGAAACCCGGTTTCTTGGAGAAACCTCAGAAACCGGGTTTCTTTGAGAAAGCTGGCTTCTGAGCTTTGAGATATAAGTAGGTGAACATAATTAATTGCACTTTTCGTTCCCCACCGTAAATCCTTGGATTCCCGTCGGAGTTTACCCCCGCGAAGGCCGCCATCGGCGGGAATGACAGTTTTTCTCCCGATATGGTCTGCATTTATTTCTGCCCACCTACTTAGCAATTGTCATAGTTATGAAGGACAAAAAAACCTGTCATTCCCGCGCAGGCGGGAATCCAGAAAACCTCTGTACTTAATTCGGACAATCATCGCTATAATCTTTAAGAAATCTTTATATAAATGGTTTGACCCCTCTCCCCAAAAGTGATATATTGTGATATGTAGATGCACCCTGATGGTTGGGAGAGTCGCCAAGGAGACTCTCCCTTTTTTTTGTTGTTTGTTGTTTGTTGGTGGTTGGTTGTTGTTTGTTGGTGGTTGATTGTTGTTTGTTGTTTGTTGGTTGTTGGTTGTTCCGCGCTCCTCTGCGCCCCTGCGCCCCTGCACCTCTGCACCCCTGCGCCCCTGCACCCCTGCTCAATTCTCTCGTTCCCAGGGTCTCCCTGGGAATGTCCATCTGGAGGCTCTGCCTCCTGTCACTGCTGTTACTTGACACGAGGCAGAGCCTCGCTGATTGGGGTTCCCAGGGAGACCCTGGGAACCAGGGACAACCAGGGACGAAAAACGCTTGTGGATTCCCGCCTTCGCGGGAATGACAGGTTTTTTTGTACTTCATAACTAGGACAAGTGCTATAACAACAAACAACCAACAACAACCAACGAACAACGAACAACGAGCAAGTTGATCTATAATCCCGATTGCGATACATAAAAGGTTGATCAACAGGCTGGAGAAAATTACATGACAGACTGGCAAGAGATTCCGGGTGGGATTACGGCGCCAAAAGGATATAAGGCAGCAGGGATTATTGCAGGGCTGAAACCTTCTGGGGCACCGGATTTGGCTTTGATTTGGTCGGAAGTGGATGCGATCGCGGCAGGAGTGTTTACCACTTCTCAAGTTCGCGCTGCTTGTGTAGATTATTGCCGCCAAAAATTAGAAGATAAACATACCGCACGAGCAATTTTATGTAATGCGGGTCAAGCGAATGCGGCAACGGGGGCTCAAGGGTGGGAAGATGCGATCGAATGTGCGGAACTGGTGGCAAATGCTTTGGCTATTTCCCCGGACTCTGTATTATTGGCATCTACCGGGGTGATCGGTCAGCGAATTCGCATGGATGCAATGCGTAGTGGCATCCCTAAATTAGTCCCGGCAATGTCAGAAACCGGGTCTGATGCGGCGGCAAAATCAATTGTCACCACGGATTTAGTCACTAAATCCATTGCCCTAGAAACCACTGTACATGGGCGACCCGTTCGCATTGGGGGCATTTGCAAAGGTTCCGGGATGATTCATCCGAATATGGCTACTATGTTGGCTTTTGTCACCTGTGATGCAATGGTTTCCTCTCATTTGTGGCAAGACATGGTGAAACGGGCAGCCGATCGCAGTTTCAACCAAATTACGGTGGATGGTGATACGAGCACCAATGATACGCTGATTGCTTTGGCAAATGGTCAATCTCGGACTCCAGCGATTACGGAAGCAGGCCCTGATGCGGATAAAATTGAGGCGATGTTGACCGCAGTTTGTCAGCATTTAGCAAAGGCGATCGCCCGTGACGGAGAGGGGGCAACCTGTTTAATTGAATGCCAAGTCAGCGGGGCGCCTGATGATGCGGCTGCCCGCCAAATTGCCAAAACCGTGGTCGGTTCTTCTTTGGTGAAATCAGCGGTTTTTGGTCGTGACCCGAACTGGGGCCGCATTGCGGGGGCGGCAGGTCGCGCTGGGGTGAACTTCGATCAAAATAACCTGCGGATTAAACTAGGAAATTTCCTACTAATGGAAAATGGACAACCGCAAACTTTTGACCGTCAAGCTGCCAGCGATTATCTCAAACAAGCGGCAGCGGGTGAATATCTGAAAGGAGATACGGTGTTAATTTCCGTCAGTATTGGCAATGGTTCTGGTTCGGGGGTTGCCTGGGGCTGTGACCTGAGTTATGACTATGTGAAGATTAACGCGGAATATACCACTTAATTGGGGATAATTTATTTCCCAATTTTTTCTCTGTGTTCCTCTGTGTCTCTGTGGTTTTTTCTTCTATAGAAATTTACCACAGAGACACAGAGAATCAGAAATAAGGGGATTTTTGGCCTAGGCTAAAAAGTATCATAAGTATATTGACAAAAAAATATACACAAATGGAGCAACAATGAAAACCAGTATTGTCATTGATGAACAATTAATCGCTGATGCCCTTGAAGTCACGGGTTTAAAGACGAAACGGGAAGTTGTAGAAATGGGTCTTAAGACTTTAATCAAGTTAAAACAACAAGAAAAAATTAAAGACTTTAAGGGTCAGTTGAAATGGGAGGGAAACCTTGAGGAAATGAGGTGCGATCGATAATATGCCTAACTTCTGCGATGCGATCGCGATCGATATAAACGGAAAAATCAGTCACAATAGATTCGGGGATATTTGTTTCATCTTCATTTAACCCTTCATTAATCATTAATTCAAACAAACTCCTTTGAATATATCGATCTTCCCATTGTCGGCGGTGTTCGCTGTAATCTCCCATTGGTTTAAGCCCACGGTGAAATCGTTCTAAGATTGTGGCAAAAGCTTCAGGACTATTATCAACCCCAATCCAATTTCTTTGCAGTTCATCAGCCACCGCTAAAGTTGTGCCAGAACCAGCAAAACAATCTAAAACCAGATCCCCTGGATTTGAAGAAGCTGCCACAATTCGACGCAATAAATCCGAATTTTTCTCCGTGGGATATCCCGTAATTTTGATATTTTGATTATGGGCATCGCGAAAATCTAGCCAAATATCTTGAACCCCCATCCCTGGATGTTGATCCAGATAAACTTTTCTTCTAGGATTGCCATTTTTAGACCAGAATATATCACCTCTGGCATCCATTTCATCTAATTTTGCTGGGGGATATTGCCAGTGTTTTCCTGGAGGTGGTAAAATGCCTCGCCAGGGTTTACCTGTTTCCCCATTTCTAGTACCAGGAGCATGAAGCGGCACCTTCATAAATCTCCGCCCAGTTTCGGGTTCAATATATTGATATTCTTTGAGACTTTTTTCCGAAAGTTTCTCTACAGGAGGATTCCAAATATATTGAGCGGTTTTTGTGTAGAATAAAATAAAATCAGCGGTTTTTCCGTAGGCTTTGCGAGTATAGTTTTTCGGGTTACATTTCTGGCGGATAATCAGGTTTCTATAGTTTGGCGCTCCGAAAATTTCATCTAAAATAATCTTAGCGGCAAAAATCATTTTTTCATCAAGGTGAAGGTATAGGGAGCCTTGGTCAGATAAAATTTCATGGAGCAGAATTAGGCGATTCCCTCCGGGACGCTTCGCGAACGCGTAAAAAATCGATAAATTGGCTGCCGGTGAGAGTATCTGAGTAAGCTTGCCGTTGTTTGCGTGAAAAAAACTCACTTTGAGTAGCAAACGGTGGATCGATATAAATTAGCTTAACTTGCCCTTTAATAGATTCATCCTGGATCAAACATCTAAGAATATCCAAATTATCGCCAAAGTATAATCGCTTTTGATCCATGCCTTGATGTATCTTTAACAAAGGGATTGTTTTACCCTCAATCACTTGCTGTCTGGATTTTTTATCCGGGTATTGCAGAGTCAACGGGGGGCTGTCAACTCCTGTTTTTTGCCGGGGAATACCTATTGCCATATTATTTGCTCTAATTATCTTTGGGATCTTTGGGATCGTTTTCGCGGTTCGGGACATCTGACTCGATTCCCTCCGGGAGTATGCAGTGTAAGGGGGGTTTTGAGAACCGGATTTAGTATGAAAGACCAATCCATCAAGCCATGAACCAAGGGCAAGCCAAGACCACCCGAAGACTTCGATACAGAGATTTTCCATGCTTCTTATGTTTATAACTGACAGTTACATGGTACGTTGATAGGTTGAGCAAGCCGCTATGGTGCGGGAGATGAAATTGGCGATGCAACAACCAATGCAACAACCACTCTGTCTACTGGAATTAACCGCTACGTCCGTGCCAGCAAAGCAGAATGGCACGCAAATTGATTTGTTTGTCACCCTTGACTTTCATCAAGAATGGCAGAAACTCAGTCAGGGTCGTTTTTTGGTTGGCCTCCGAGGGGGTCAATTGACACTCAACTTGGAAAATGCCATTATGCCTGATTCTGAGCGGTTCTCGTTTGAAGCGAGTACCACTGCTCGGGGTGAATGTCAGGTAGAAAGTACCGGGACGGAAACGGAACCGGGCTGGATTTTTAGTGCTAAACGAGGCACTCCAGTGTTGCAAGGGTCTTTGACCCGGATCAAGCTGGGTACGGTACAAGTGACCGGCAGCCCTTTGGTGATAGAAGCCACTTTTAAGGTGGGCGCTTTGGATGTGCAAACTTTGGAAGCCCAAGGACTATGGCCCCATGATGTGAGTCCAAATCAACATAGTATTTTAGAGCGGACTTTGATTCGATCGCTCCTTGAATGTAAACTTCAGCCTTACGTCAGTCGGGTGGAGTTGCGCTTTGCCGACCCAGAACAACCACCGAGTTTCAGTTCTTACGAGGTAGAAGCTGACGATCGCGCATTTTCGCAGGTTTATGAGGAGATCGCGGAAATATTGGCAGCGGACACGAACGACTTATTAGAGTTAGCGAAAATTGCCAACCTGAATCCGTTGACCGATTTAGCCGGAGCCAATTTACTGGGAACAACCCTCCATGAAGTGGATCTGACCGGCGCTAACTTGGAAAAAGCCAACCTTCGCGGGGCCGACTGGAATGACGTGGACCTGAGTGGGGCTTCTTTAGCTGGGGCAAATTTGGCCGGGGCGGATTTTACTGGTTCGCTTTTGAGTGATGTGAATCTCGCGGGGGCTTCTTTGCAACGCTGTTCTTTAGCATTAGCTAATTTAAGTGGTGCGAATCTCACTAATACGAATCTCACTGAAGCAAATCTCGCTAATGCGAATTTGAGTGATGCAAATTTAACCGATGCCAACTTGACTGGGGCTGATTTACAAGGTGCCGGTTTGGTCAGAACTAAGCTGGCAGGGGTGAAGTGGGACAATGCCAACGTGAAACAAGCCCGATTCAAGATTGATTCGGGACTTTCTGAGGAGATGGAACAGCGACTTAAAAGTTCGGGTGCGATCGTTGAGCATGAATAGGTTGAAGTGGCAGTCAGTAGATATCATTCGATCGTAATCCGCCAAAATTGTGCGATCGGGGTTTTAGAGACGTTCCGATTGGGCGTCTCTTTTGCGATTTTGAGTCAGAATTTGCCGTCAAGATGTATGATTTGACCAGAAATAATGGGATACAAGCCCCGAAGGTGAAATGCCCGGAATCAGAATCGACGATCGATGTCAATAATGAAGGTTAATGGTGCTGAACAATGTCTGAAGCTGACTCGCTCCTAAAACAAGGAATTGAACAATATCATCAAGGTGAATTTGATTCAGCCATGCAACTGTGGCAACAAGCTAGACACAAGTATCAAGAACTGAAAAACCGACCCAAAGAAGCGGCTACCCTGGGCAATTTAGGGGTGGGCTATCAGAAACTAGGGGATTTCTCCGCAGCGATCGCCTGTTATCAAGAACATTATTGCATCGCTGTGGAACTGCAAGACCTGCGAGGACAAGCTCATGCTTTATTTAATCTGGGAACGGTTTATGCCCGCTTAGAATCTTGGCCACAGGCGATCGACGCTCAACAACAGTGTTTAGTCATTACCCAGCAAATGCAAGACAAAACTTCTCAAGGTAAAAATCTCGCCAGCTTAAAATTAGCCTACAAATCGATGGGAAACCAGCAAAAAGCCAGAGAATATCAGATACAACTGGTTTCCCTGGCAAGAGAATTGTTTTTAGAGTCTAACACTGATGATTTTATTGCCTTGGCCAAAAGTGTAGGCATTAACCCCAGCGAAGATTTTGCCGGTTCTGACCTCAGTAATCTGGATTTGCATTATGCTGATTTAGGTCAGGCGGATTTAAGTGAAGTAAACCTGAGTCATGCTTATTTAGAATTGGCCAATTTGCGGCGAGCCAATTTGCGCCAAGCTTGCTTACGATATGCTCAAATGATTAATACCAATTTGTCTGAGGCTAATCTCAACGGCGCCGATTTAACCGGGGCAGATTTACGCACAAATCTCAATGGAGCGAATCTCACCGATGCCAATTTGCCCCATGCTAATTTAACCAGTGCTTATCTATTCGGGGCTAAATTAACCAGAGCAAATTTAACCGGCGCTAACTTAACTAATGCGGATTTAACCGGCGCGAATTTAACCGGGGCTTTGCTCCACAATACGGAGTTAAGTCGGGTAATTTTGACTGAAACCACCTTAAAAGATGCCCGATTTCGAGACAATATCGGCTTATCGGAGGCAATCAAGCAGGATTGTTTAGCTCGCGGCGCAATTTTTGAAGATGGGAATAATTGATAATTGATAATTGATAATTGATAATTGATAATTGATAATTGATAATTGATAATTGATAATTGATAATTGATAATTGATAATTGATAATTGATAATTATGTTTAATTGTCAATTATCAATTGTTAATTGTTAATTGTTTTCCCCTGCACCCCCGCTTTATTGACGGCAGCCGGATGGTGAAGAAAATTAACGATAAATTGGGTTAAAACTTTAAAAAAATCTAAAATTTTATGGTAAATTTGTGGGTTTGAGTAATTTGATCCTTGATTTCCCCGGCAAGATATACTTAAGTAATAAGTATTTTTACGGATAAATTTAGGTGCAAACATTACCGATCCACCGCCAGCAGATTAAATAAGTCAGGAATAAAAGCCGCACTTGAGGGAGCGATCGCCTAGGAAAACAAGATTGTGCCTAGATTTATCAAAAATATTAAAAAAATGTTAAGAATAATCAAAAAAGCAAACCCCGAATCGATCGCCTCCGAGTTTTCTCGGATTACCACCGTAAGGGATTCCACCCTACAGGGGAATCGAACGCCGATTTGCTATATAAACATTCAGTGTTGAATTCACGGAAACTTTATGTTTCAATGAAGATACCGTGATCTTACGGGCATCTATGAAATTTTTAGGCTTACATACTCAGGGTTCAAGGAAAAAAACAATGTTAGCAAGACAAAAAATTTTCAAGTTAATGCCTCCTTGTGGGTGCTTATCTCTCTTACTGGTGATGGGTTTAGGCACTGGCATTGAACGTCTAATGAGCACCAGTTTTAATCTGGAGCAAAAGGGGGAGAAAATCCATAACTTTTCGATCGCAGAAGCGAGACCAGCCAAGCAAAAAGACTCTGAAGACAGTCAGGACGATCCCAACTGTGAAAAACGTGGCTGTGTGCCAAATCCGCGATATGTGTTATGAATTTTCGACCCGGCGATTTCTTCGCCCTCAGAAATGGGGATCGCCATATAGTTAACCTTGAATAATTTGCTCAATGATATTGGGAGTTGCGGGTAACTCTGCGGTTAGGATTTCTGGTCGTCCTTCGGTGATTAAAACATCATCTTCGATGCGAATCCCTCGGACATCAGTAAAGTTGGCTAAATAATCCCAGTTGACCATATCCTGATATTTACTGCGATTTTCTGGGTGATTCAAAATAGCCGGAACTTGATAAAATCCAGGTTCAATCGTGACCAACATTCCCGATCGCAAAGGTCGGTGGAGTCGCAAAAAACATAAGCCAAAGCGATCGCTCCTCACCCGTCCGGCTTCATACCCAGCAATATCGCCTAAATCTTCCATATCATGGACGTCCAACCCTAGTAAATGCCCGATGCCGTGCGGGAAAAATAGGGCATGGGCGTCCATTTCTACCAAATCTTCTGGCTGCCCTTTTAAAATGCCTAAATTGACCAAACCTTCCGCAATCACCCGACAGGCTAATAAATGAATATCCTGATACTCCACCCCAGGACGGGCGTAGGCAATACAAGCATCATGGGCGGCTAAAACCACATCATATATATCTCGTTGGGTGGGAGAAAATTTCCCAGAAACTGGCCAAGTTCGGGTCACATCAGCAGCCCAACCGGAAGCAGTTTCCGCACCTAAATCAACTAACAATAAATCGCCCGGTTGTAGGGGGTGGTGATAGACCTGATTATGCAAAACTTCCCCATGCACGGTGACAATGCTGGTGTAAGCGCATTGCATATTATTGGCAATCAACACTCCTTCCATTGCTGCCCGCACCATTGCCTCGGTTTTTGCTCGCGGTGTGGCCATCATTCCCGCTAAATGGGCTTGCATGGTACAAGCAGCCGCAGACATTAACTGGGATAGGGCTACTTGGTCGTGAGTCAGACGGACGGTGGCGATCGCCTGGGCTAATTCTAAATCTATCTCTTTATAGCGATCGTCCGATTGCTGAATAGAATTGCGAACCATATTGCGAACCATATACTGTTCCGCGCGAGTAGCGCTATCTTGCACCATAATTGTTGCCGCCCCAGTCGCCCGTGACGCTAAATCCTGCTTGGGAAAAGCCGCATCAGCGCCAATAGCTTCGGCAATTTGGGCTCTGGTGGGCATAACCCCATGCCAAAGGGTACTTTCTGGGTTGGGGTCATCCATAAACAGTTCTAGTTTCCCGGAGTCTAACCGAATGGCGGCATCTTCAACGGGCAACCCGGCGAAATAAAGAAAATGACTGCTGGGACGAAAGGGAAAGGTATTATGGGGAAAATTTCGGGATGATGGCTTTCCTGACCAGAGAATCACCGGAAATGATATTAGTTGGGCTAGTTTTTGGCGGCGATTTTTTAAGGTTTCAACGATTTCTGTCGGGCGGGTCATAATTAAACAAATTCCTGGAATCAATATGCTAGGATGGAATGCTCTAAAAAAAGCTAAAAAACTGCGATATGAAACTGCGAAGTTGGCCGATTTCTCAATTACCTGGATTAAGCGATCGCTATCAAGCTGAATTAAAACAGCAAGGTATTACGACCACGGGTTCACTGCTGAAAAATGCCAACACTCCTGAGCGTAAATTAGCTCTGGCGCATCACTTAGGCATCCATATTCAGTATGTCAACAAATGGGTCGCCTTGGCTGAGTTAGCCGGTATTCCCAGCGTCGGCTGTGAATACAGTGGACTGTTGCTTCATGCAGGGGTCGGTTCAGTAAAATTACTGGCGCAAATGCCGGTGTATAAAATTCACCAACAGGTTTTACGGGTACAAGTAGCGATGATGCAGCGTAAGGATCTCTGTCCCACACCGGATCGAGTGGCTAAATGGGTACAAGAGGCGAAGTTATTGGTGAGAAGTTAATCTTTAGCCAAATCTTTAGCTAAAACCCCATTGAGGAAAATGTCGGCCAGTCCTTCGGCCATTTCTTTCTGCGCTAGTGGGGAAGATCCTTCGGCCAAGATGGTGTTGTAGCTAAAACCAGCGATCGCAAACATCCCCAAAAACACCTGTGCCACAAATTTGGGGTTCATCTGCCGATAAATGCCTTTGTCCATTGCGGTTTGAAAGAAAGCTTCGGCCACATCAGTCATTTTTGAAATCACTTCACTTTGGATGCGATCGCGTAATTCGGGATGAAACTGTGCTTCGAGAAAACAAACCCGCATCAAATCACTATTTTTATGCAAATTCAACATCCGGCGCCGCATCACCTGACCCACCGCTTTGTAACTGCCCATTTCACTTAATTCGGTTAATAAATCAGTCAGGATTTCGATCCACCCCTGAGTGGCTAACTCCACCAAAATTGCTTTTTTATGGGGAAAATGTCGAAAAATAGTCCCTTCTGCCACCCCTGCCTCGTGAGCCAGATCCCTAGTGGTGGTGCCATTGTAGCCTTTATGGGCAAATAATTTTTGGCTGGCTTGCAGAATTTTGTTCCGGGTCTGAGACTCTGTACTTGAAGTAGTTTGATTCATCACTGGGATAATTTAAATAGATAATAATGATGGGATTACGCATCCTTTGTATTTGATTGTCTAACGAATCACCCAGAAAAGGGACAAACTTTAATAGATTGTTAAGATTGTCTTGGGCGCGATTCCCGGATCTGGATCCGCGATTCGCGGACCGATCTCTGTTGCCCAAAACACCTGAAATAAATTTTCTCCAGATCCGCCAACATCTTATGACTCTGATTAAAAAAATCCCTTGGCCAAAATTAAGGCTTAATTTGGTAAATCACCCGAACAAACCCAGCATTTCCGACCAGTCCAGAAATCATTTTTCTGGGTGGCTTCCCCGTCCCCAGATGTCATTAATCGGCATATTTCTGGCGATCGTACTTTTGGGGTGGGGAATTCCGGCGCTTCCGGCGGCTGCCAGAACAGAATTGCGCGTTAATCCAACCCTAAATGCTTCTCAGCCCAAACCAACATCATCAGTTCAGCCCTACATAGACCGGGTAGTGCAAAAAGTCACCGAGTTTCGTTTAGACAATGGACTTAAGTTCATTGTATTAGAACGACATCAAGCTCCGGTCGTCTCTTTTATCACATACACCGATGTTGGTGGGGTCAATGAACCTGTGGGCAAAACAGGAGTGGCTCACTTTCTGGAACATCTGGCGTTTAAAGGCACCACTAAAATTGGGACAACGAACTATGAGAATGAGAGAGAACTGCTGAACAAGCTGGATGAGATTAGCGATCGCATCAAAGCCGCTGAAAAAGCGAACCGCCCCGAAGAAGTTAAGCAATTAAAAGCAGAATTTGCCCGGGTGGAAAAGGAAGCGAATCAATATGTCATCCAAAATCAGTTTGGTCAAATCGTCCAGCAGTCCGGTGGGGTGGGACTCAATGCCACCACTTCCGCCGATGCTACCCGTTATTTTTATAGTTTTCCGGCCAATAAATTAGAACTGTGGATGTCTTTGGAGTCTGAGCGCTTCCTGGAGCCAGTATTTCGGGAATTTTATCAAGAAAAGCAAGTTATCTTGGAAGAACGGCGTCTGCGGACGGATAATTCTCCCATTGGTCAGATGGTGGAAGCATTTTTGGCCGAAGCATTTCAAGTCCATCCCTACCGGCAGCCGGTGATTGGACATCCTGAAGACCTCAGAAATCTCTCTAGGGCTGATGTCCGAGAATTTTTCGAGGCTTATTACACTCCCAATAATATGACGATCGCGATCGTGGGAGATGTTGACCCTACCGAAGTCAAGCGCTTGGCGAAGATTTATTTTGGTCGTTATCCCGCGAAACCCAATCCTCCCCAAGTGGAACAAGTTGAGCCACCGCAAACCCAACCCCGCGAGGTGACGTTGCGCTTACCCACTCAGCCTTGGTATCTGGAAGGATATCATCGACCGGCGATTAACGATCCGGATAATGCGGTTTATGACATGATGGCCAGTATTCTCAGCGATGGTCGGACTTCCCGGCTGTACAAATCTTTGATCCAAGAACAACAGTTAGCTTTGAATGCTCAAGGGTTTAGCGGCTTTCCGGGGAATAAGTATCCCAACTTGATGCTATTTTATGCCCTGACTGCACCGGGTCATACCGTGGAAGAAGTCGCCAAAGCATTACATCAAGAAATTGAACGCTTAACCAGTGAACCCGTGTCAGACTTAGAATTAGAACGGGCAAAAACTAAGGCGAGGGCTGATTTGTTGCGATCGCTCGATTCCAATTCTGGGATGGCAAGTTTGCTGGTGGAATATCAGGTCAAAACTGGATCTTGGCAAAATCTATTTAAACAACTGGAAAGCATTGAATCTGTCACCCCGGCAGATATTCAACGCATTGCCCAAGCCACCTTTGTCCCAGAAAATCGCACCACTGGTCGGTTACTGCCCACTGAATAAAAGTTGATTGTTCGTTGTTGGTTGTTGATTGTTGGTTGTTGGTTGTTGGTTGTTGGTTGATTGTTGATTGTTGATTGTTGATTGTTGGTTGGTTGTTGATTGTTGGTTGTTGGTTGATGTACTTCCCAAACAACAAAGAACAAACAACAAATAACAACCAACAAAGAACAAAGAACAACCAACAAAGAACAAAGAACAACCAACAAAGAACAAAGAACAAATATTTTTTTAATGCTAATCATCACTTTGGGAAATCTATGCTCAATGCCACCGCAAAAATGATAAAAACGCAACGGTATTTTGTTCTAATTTTCGCGATCGCTTTTACGGTCTTATTCTTATTCTTATCCCCGGTAAAAGCAGAGCAAGCGAAACATTATACAGATTTAGAATTGCCCCCGTTACCAGAAATTGAAATTCCTGACTACACCCGCTATCAACTTAATAATGGGTTAACGGTGTTTTTAATGGAAGATCGCGAACTGCCTTTAGTCAGGGGTCAAGCATTTATTCAGACAGGCGATCGCTTAGAACCCGGCGATCGAGTCGGACTGGCGAACATTATGGGCGAAGTAATGCGTTCCGGTGGCACCAAAAGTCATCCCGCCGATCGACTCAATGAGTTGCTAGAACTGCGGGCTGCTGCGGTAGAAAGCTCTGTGGACACTGATGTCGGCAGTGTCAGTTTTAGCAGCTTAACTGAAGACTTGCCAGAAGTATTTGGCTTATTTGCCGAAGTCCTCCGAGAACCGATTTTTCCCCAGGATAAAATTGACTTAGCCAAAAACCAACGCCGAGGGATGATTTCTCGACGGAATGACGATCCAAATCAGATTGCTGGACGAGAATTTCAAAAATTGATTTATGGCAAAGAAAGCCCTTACGCTCGCAGCATAGAATATCAGCATCTAGAGAATATTTCCCGTGAAGATTTAGTCAAATTTTACGAGGCTTATTTTCATCCCAATAATATCATTTTAGGGATTGTGGGAGATTTTAATTCCCAAGAAATGCGATCGCTCATTCAAAAGCAACTAGGCAACTGGAAACCTAAGCGTAATCTTGCGGCGATCGATCGGTCACCGCCCGTATTAGCAAACCCAGCCAAACCGGGGGGCGTATTTTTTATCAATCAGCCTCAACTAACTCAAAGTTATGTGCAAATGGGACATTTAGGCGGTCAACTAAATAGTCCTGACCACACGGCTTTATCCGTACTCAATGGGGTACTTAATGGCTTTGGGGGACGAATGTTTAACAAAGTCAGGTCGGAAAAAGGTCTAGCCTATTCTGTCTATGCTTATTGGAGTCCTCGCTTTGACTATCCGGGAATTTTCTTAGCTGGTGGTCAAACCCGTTCTGACGCCACCGTTCCCTTGATTCAAGCATTGTTTACGGAAATAGAACAAATTCGCCGCGAACCCATTAGCGAAGCTGAGTTAAACTACGCCAAAGATTCCACCTTGAACTCTTTCGTATTTAACTTCCAATCCCCCGGTCAAACCTTATCGCGTTTAATGCGATATGAATATTACAACTATCCCCAAGATTTCATCTTTCAGTATCAAAAAGGAGTTGAAGCCACGACTATTGAGGATGTGCAACGAGTTGCAGAAAAATATCTACAGCCGGATCAAATTGTCACCTTAGTGGTGGGCAATGAACCAGACATTCAACCCCCATTGTCTATCCTAAATCCCTCAAGCGATGTGACTTCAATTGACGTTTCCATTCCTGAACCACAGAATAGCTAATCATTAAGCATATCCGCTAAAAAAATCCCCGGCTTATGTGACATAAGCCGGGGATTTACTATTTTTTATTAAAAAATCATACCCCAGAATAATTATTAATACCATTTACACAAATTTATGCAACCATAAGTATTTATATTGTAGGGTGGGCAAAATTCGACCATCATATATGGTAGGGTGGGTGACAATTTTTGCCCACCCGAAGAATTTTAGGGGCTGTTGGATGAACGTTTTGTAAATGGTATAACTTAATTTTCTGCGGCTCGCCGAATTGCATTCATGGTGGGTTCTAAAGACTGCTGAAAAATATCATAAAAAAATGCAGCGGGAACCCCTGATGGGGGTTGAGCTTCTACTTGGTAGGTCAATAAGACTTGATTGGCACTACCATTACCACTGGCAACGGGTTCAATTTTCCAGTAACCTTGTAACTTAGCTAAATCGCCACTAATTAAGTTAAAATTAATTTGTTGTTGATAAGTTTCGCGATTTTGTGTCCGCATCCGCGTTTGGATCGGCACGCCAAATAATGTCCGTTCAGAAATTTGTTCAATAATTTTGACATTTCCATCCGCTGAAATCAATCGACTAGAAATCACGTTGGGAATGAATTGATTAAAATTATTGTAATCCGTTAAAACCCGCCAAACTTCTGCGGATGAAGCAGCGATCGCAATTTGGGCGACATACTGACCATTAGCCCCAGTGACTTTTGTGGCATTTTTCTGATGATTGGCTTTTTGGGCGAGAATTAACGGCTGATTTTCGGTAATCTGCTCTGCCCGGGCTGGATTTTTTAGGGGATTGGCAAGTAAGGAAAAGCAAGTCAAATACCCAAGAAGAAGTGCAACAGAGGAGATTTTGATCATTTTTGTGTGTTTGGTTTTTTTAATAATGACTCAATGAACGTTGGTTTAAGCGATCGCCAACCGATAATTTGCCGAAGTTCCCCAGAAAAACTGAGAAAGTAATGGTTGGGTTTTAACACAACCCCTGCTTGACCCAGGCAAATATGCCACAATATCCCACAAGGCTGAGGCTAGAAACCATCACTATCGTATCGATCGCTCAAATCACCTCTAGCTTGCTCGGTATCTTGCTTGGAACCGAGAAGATCCAGCCGTTCTACACGAATCACAGGCTTGGAACGAGTTGCACCAGAAGAACGATCTTGCCAATAGTCAAATTTTAATGAACCCTGAACCCCGATTAAACTGCCTTTGCGGACATAATTACCGGCAACTTCTGCGGTTTTGCCCCAAATTTCCAAATTAAACCAATCCGGTTCATCACTATTGCGAGTTAAGCGATTCACCGCCAAGGTGAAATTGCATACCACACTACCAGACTCAAAATATTTTACTTCGGGGTCTCTCCCCGCACGGCCTACCAGGGTGACAATGTTTAGACTCATATATTAGCTTCCGGACGAGATTGGGTGTTCTTGGGATTATACTGACAAACAGCAAAACACTGAGGCCAAAAAATTACTCTCTCTGACTAGACTCAGAATAAAAAACGTAATAGAATCCACCTCAGTTAAATTTTTGTTACATTATACTCGCACAAGCATCATCTAAATGGGGGCGTAGAAGAGAGTGGGTTTTTTCAATCGCTTTTCCTTATCCAGGGACATGGGCATCGACCTGGGAACAGCAAATACATTAGTCTATGTGTCCGGTAAGGGGATTGTGCTCCAAGAACCTTCCGTAGTCGCGATCGACAAGCTAACGAAGGAGCCATTATCCGTTGGGGAAGACGCCAAAAAAATGCTGGGTCGGACGCCGGAAAACGTCATCGCCTTACGGCCTTTAAGAGATGGCGTGATTGCTGACTTTGATATGGCTGAACTGATGCTGAAATATTTTATCAAGCGAGTCAGTGAAGGCAGTTCCGTCGGGCGTCCTCGGATTGTGATTGGCATTCCCAGTGGCGTTACGGGAGTTGAGCGTCGGGCAGTGATGGACGCAGCAATTCACGCCGGGGCTAAAGAAGTTTTTCTGATTGATGAACCTGTGGCGGCGGCGATCGGTGCCGGTTTACCCGTTGCGGATCCTACTGGTAATATGATTGTTGACATTGGTGGTGGCACCACGGAAGTGGCAGTTCTGAGCTTACAAGGAACGGTGCTGAGTGAATCAGTGCGTATTGCTGGGGATGAACTGACCGAAGCCATTATTCAATATATGAAAAAGGTGCATAACCTGGTGATTGGAGAGCGCACCGCTGAAGACATTAAGATTCAGTTAGCCTCGGCCTATCCCACCGATGATGATGATGATGCGATGATGGAAGTCCGAGGGCTGCACCTGTTGTCTGGTTTACCTCGCACTGTCACCGTCAAAGGTCCAGAAATTAGGGAAAGCATGGCCGAACCCCTGGTGGTGATTGTGGAAGCAGTCAAAAGGACGCTAGAACGAACTCCCCCTGAACTGGCATCGGATATTATCGATCGCGGCATTATGTTGGCGGGAGGCGGTGCTTTATTAAAAGGACTGGATACTTTAATTAGCCATGAAACGGGTATTGTTACTCATGTAGCCGCCGATCCCTTAAGCTGTGTGGTTTTAGGCGCCGGTCGGGTGTTGGAAAATTTCCAAGAGCTCGGACGAGTCTTTAGTGCTCGCTCCAGTTCTATGTAGGCCACTGGAGGAATGAAAGTCAACCGATTCATCATTGCATCATTGATTAAATAAAATTTCCTGGCATCAAAACTGCAATATAAGCCTTTAAAGAGTTTAAATGTACACAATGCGTCGCTGGTGGGGTCGATATAGCTCCCAATTGGTTTGGGTTAGTGTTGCTCTTGGTATTGCGTTGTTCATTCGCTATACCGAGGCCAGCCCCGTTTATCAAGTTTATGAATGGCTGTCTCGTCCGTTTCAACTCAATGAAACGGAGCGATCGCAGCTAACAAATGCCCAAATTAAGCAATTAGAGCAAAGAGTCGCGGTTTTAGAAAAAGAAAACAACAAGCTAGAAAAGTTACTGGGTTATGTTTCCCAAGACGCGAAAAACGCAATTGTTGCTCCTGTGATTGGTCGGAGTGCGGATCACTGGTGGCAACAGTTGACATTAGGTCGTGGTAGCAATCACGGCATTCGTAAAAACGATGTGGTCACCACAGAACCCGGTGTGGTGGTGGGATTAATTCACAGCGTTACCCCGAATAGCAGTCAGGTTTTGTTGATTAGCGATCCTACTTTTAAGATGGGTGTGGCCGTAACACGGAGTCGAAATCTGGGGTTGATGCGCGGAGCGAGTGGCTCCAAGGCGGTGATGGAATTTTTTGATAAGTTACCCGATGTGAAACCAGGAGATATAATTTCTACGTCTTCTCTGAGTCAACTATTTCCCCTGGGTTTACCAGTGGGGGTTGTAGAATCGGTGAAATTAAATGCCAGTCCAGCCCCTGAAGCGGTGATTAATTTATCGGCACCAATGAATGCCCTAGAGTGGGTGGTGGTTTCCCCATCGTTGCAGAAATCTCCGGATTTGGCCAATGATACCCCTGCCACCCCAGAGGAGATCCAATGAAAAGGTCATTAAAAAATTCATGGCTGGATCGGGTGTCTTATTTGCCCGCAGACCAGCGAACGATCCTAAACACAGGGGTGACTATTGCCTCGGTGTTGTTGTGTTTATTGTTGCTACCCACTCGTTTGCCCGGAATGGAACTGTTGCATATTACTCCTGACTGGCTGTTGATTTGGGTGGTGACTTGGAGTATTCAGCGCACCCCTACCCAGAGTTGTTTTATGGGGGTCGTTCTGGGTTTACTACAAGATGCGATGACCGCACCTTGGCCGACTCATGCCCTGAGTTTGGGATTGGTGGGATTGCTCAGTAGTTATTTACAAAAACAGCGCTTGATTATAGATGATTTGGTCTCCGTTGCCCTGGTGGTTTTCGGTATGGCCATTGTTGCGGAAACGGTGCTGGCTGTACAATTTGGCATTATGGGCGATCGCTCCTTGGATGATATCTGGATCGATCACCAACGAATTGCTCTGGCTTCAGCGATTTTGAGTAGTCTTTGGGCTCCAGCACTTTATTTACCCCTGAGTCATTGGTGGAAGTTAATCAACCCGAATAATTAACCGGAATGATTCACGGGAATGATTCACCGGAATGATTCACCGGCATAATTCACCGGAATGATTAACATTACGCGGAGACGAGCTCTGCACAGCCAATCATCGATTGCACTGCGCTGAGTAAATCCGCTTGAATTTTGTCCGGGTGAAATTGCTGCAAATACCAGGCACTCCGAATGCCGCAGGTTAGACCAATGGTGGGAATTTTGAGGGCTTGACCCGCAAGAATATCCGCTTCGGTATCTCCCACCATCCAGCAGCGAGAAAGGTCAGACTGACTATATTTGGCTACCGCTTCTGCTAATAGGTCAGTTTTGAGTTGGGCGTAGTTTTGATAGGCTGCATGGCGATCGCGCGTGCCGTAAATATCCGCAAATAATTTAGCTAATCCAGTATTGTGCAAAATTTCTTTCACTTGTGACTGATGCCGCAATGTCACCAGCACTAGCTTTGCTCCGCGACTATGCAGCCGAGACAGTGCCCATCTGACACCGGGCTGAAGGGTATCTTGCTCTAATAAGTTCGGCTGATTAACAATTTCTTGGACTTGCCGTAAAAATACGGGAATGTATTGTTCCGGTAAACCGGATTGGCTGGCAATTTCCCGATCGGCAATGCGATCGCGCTTCATTTCCCAGAATTGCCCTTGAGTGAGCCGAACTAAGTCTAAGCGATCGCCCTGAGATTGTGCGATCGCTTCAATAGTCTTTAATCCTTGCCGATAAGTGCTGTAATATCTTTGGGAAACATCAACAATCGGGCCGTCAAAGTCACAAAACACCGTCATCGTAGACTTATAGCCAGACGCTTGTTGACTACTCCACTTTTGTCTCGGCGAGTCAAAGGCGGGATAACCTTTCATAACTTAAAGTCCTTCTGACTGCAAATTTTTACATATCTTTACAATACCGAAAAAATTTCCCACTGTCATCCGTAATTTTTCAGATGCCATCCGTAATTTTTCAGACCTAGTATCCTGGTTCAGCAATCTAAAATTTGCTTAACCTCCTGAATTCATTAATTTTATATCTGACAAATTTACTACTTTTATGGTTCCATAAAATGTCGTAATTAGTCTGATAAGTTACGTCGGGATTGCTCGCCAAAAGCCCATAAATAGGCGATCGAACCTAGATTTTTCTAGATTATAATCTATTATACCAAATCCGGTTCTATCGTAGGGGAGAGAAAGCGAATCGCCCCGACGATTCGTCAGGTGTCATTCCCGCGAATGCGGTAATCCACAAACGTTTTAGGAGATTATCATAGTCAATATATGAGAGTCAGTATATGAGAATCGGATTTGGTATTATAGCAGTTAAAAATCTTGTGAGGTTTAGTGACTCTGTGGATTCCCGCCTTCGCGGGAATGACAGAGAAAAATTAGTAACTCATAAGCATAAAAAAATATATATAATCTAATCAAATTTAATTATCATGCCGATAAATAAAATCCGATAAATAAAAAGGGAACCAGTTTTAATCACCTGTTCCCTTTTTCTTAAAAAATTTATTTAAGCTAAAAGTTATTGACAGCCAAAATTGCTCCAACCTAAGCAGAAGGAGCAACCCGCTTACGCAGGGAATTGCTACGGGTTTTAGCGGTTTCATTATTAGGCTCATAGTTCAGAGCATTTTCATAAGCTTCTAATGCTTGAACCGTTAAACTTTTGCGTTCATAAGAATAACCTAGGTTATTCCAAGCCACTACATAGTCGGCTTGAGACTTTAAAGCTTGTTTATATTGCCGAATCGCCAAATCATACTGTTCCAAAGCGGCATAACTAAAGCCCAAGGCGTTGTAAAGTAAGGCTAAATTTTCATCTTCTAAATCCTTAAATTTTAAGGCTTTTTGAAACATTTGGATCGATTGAGAATAGAGTTTTTTATCTAAATAAATGCTGCCCAGTTCATAATAATCTTGGGGGCTTCCTTTGTCGGTATTGATTTTTTTTTGTAGTTTAGATAGTTGATTTTCTACCTGGCGGGTTGTAAAGATTTGTCGGATCACAAACCCGGCAACAACGGCCAGAAATCCTAGCAAAACTGAGAGGTAGAGAATCCCTAAAGAGTTATCCATAACGTTGCCAATATATTTAATGGTATGTGTGCAATATCGGGTTTTTGACGCAGCGGAGGGGCTTCTTGTGCGGAGGGGCGGAGGGGCGGAGGAGAACAATTAACAATTGATAATTGACAATTGACAATTAAATACCACAATCGATTATCAATTATCAATTATCAATTATCAATTATCAATTATCAATTATCAATTATCAATTACACCCCAACCATCAACCATCAACCATCAACTATCAATAATCAACCATCAATAACTAATTAATAGTTAATGATATGTTATGTTTCTGGTGGAGGCGGCAGGGGCAAACCCCAATATTTTGCGCGTTCCCACAGCCAGCCGTCGGCTTGAAGTGCCGCGATCGCCTGATTCACTTTTGCCCGCAACTCGGCGTATTGTTGTCCTTTGGGCATCACTACGGCGAGGGGTTGGGTTCCCAGTTGCACCGTCCGCAAAGAATATGCTGGATATTCTTGCACCCAACCCGCCAGGGTGCTGGCATCTCCAGCAAACGCAGTGGCTTCACCGGCTTCTAAGAGGGAGTAGGCTTCTTGATAAGAGTCAACCCCAACCAGTTGTGCGGCAGGAAGGTGATAGCGGACGATCGCGATCGTGCTGGAACCATTGAGGACAGCAATCTTTTGACCGGCACCGGTGGCGACTCCGTGAATGGTTTCGGAAAATCTGGTCTTACTGACTAAAGCCGTCCCATCTAGATAATAAGGAAGACTAAAATCGACCAACCGAGAACGGACTCGGTTTGCCGTCACAGAGGCGATCGCCACATCGACTTGATGGTTAAAAACCATTGGTAGCCGATTCACATTAGATACTGGCTCTAATTTCACCGCATTGGCGTCACCCAAAAGGTCTGCTGCCAACCGACGGGCTAAATCAATTTCTAACCCTTGTAAGGTGCCATCAGGGGTGCGAAAACCCAGAGGTCTTAAATTATCTTTGACCGCCACAATCAGAGTTCCACGCTCCAATATTTCTGGCCACTGGGCTGCATCCCCTGGTAATGGAAACCCGATCGACCCGATTAAAATTTGCGACCCGACTAGACTCAAACAGAGTCCCAAGCCAAAAAACTGAGTGATTTTAGATTTCAGAAAATTTGCGATTGGCGCGGAAAAATTCCCGGTAAAATCTAAGTTCCAAAATCTAAAATTGCTCATTAGGGTCGAAATCTGCTGATTTTGACGTTGGATGCTTTGACGTTGGATGCCATGTTTTTTTGACAAACAATCTCCCGACCAACGATTCCTAAGCGCGACCTTGACCGGCTAGTTCGACCACTTTGGCAAAAGTTTCGGGATCCAAGACAGCCAGGTTAGCTAACATCTTGCGATTGATTTGAATATTGGCTTTTTTCATGTTGCCAATCAGTTGGCTGTAGCTCATGCCATTTTGTCTGGATGCGGCATTGATCCGAGCAATCCAAAGGCGGCGAAAATCCCGTTTCCGTTTGCGGCGATCGCGATAAGCACTCCGAAGCGCCTTCATCACCTGCTGATTAGCCGTGCGGAACAATTTCGAGTGAGAACCCCGAAATCCTTTAGCCAGTTTAAGAATTTTGTTGCGGCGTTTGCGAGCGACATTACCGCGTTTTACTCTAGTCATTGTTTTTCTTTAGTGTGTTAGTAGTTATTCCCACAGTTAACGCTTAACAGTTAACGCTTAACAGTTGACGCTTAATGGTTGACCGTTAACGGTTGACCGTTAATGGTTGACGGTTCACCATGCTCAACCATGATTTTTTTACAAATAAGGCAGCATCAAACGCACGTTTTCTTCATCGCGCTCATCGACGACGACGGCTTTAGACAGACGACTTTTACGTTTGGTGGATTTGTGTTGGAGTAAGTGGCTTTTGAAAGCTTTGCGACGCATAATCTTACCACTGCCAGTTGCTCTAAAGCGCTTGGCCGCCGATTTGCGGGTTTTGAGTTTAGGCATGAACTTGTTTTAATTTATTAATTCGGCACAATCGATAATTATACGATGCTTGTCACTTATTTAACAAGAGGATCGCCAAGAAGTTGCGATCGCTGATGGACTTGCCGCAAATCAAAAGCCCTGTCCTAAGCGCCGTAACCAAATTTTTCACAGAGAGCGGGGATGACCGGACAAGGTTTTTGCGGGCTTAGTCCTTCGGGTTTACTCCAAGTAAAGGGGGCATTGACTGCCGCTGACATCCAAAGTAATCGCTTGGCTCTGGTCATAGCTACATAGAGTAAGCGAAATTCTTCACTAATTTTGAGGTTTTCCGCTTGTTTCCAGGCATCCATCACATCAGGGACCGGAACGCCGTGTAATTGCGCCCGAATTTGCGCCCTGGCGACCTCAGCTAAGGAAAAATCACCGAGAAATTTTTTTTGGGGTAGCACGCGCAAACCACCAGGAATCATATTTTCATGTAAAAAAGGCAGAAATACATAGTCCCAGTCAAGACCTTTGGCTTTGTGCATGGTAATGATGGTTAGTCTGCCTTTTTTGGTATATGGGGATTCGCCTCGGTCTGGCAAAGGATCCACCGCCTCAAAGTTTTCGTCGCTGACAATTTCGTTGAGAACTTCGATCTGGGCGGATAGGGAGTTGTCTTGATAAGTTTGTTTGGTGACTCGTTCGGCTAATTTGTCAGCGGTGGCGAGTTCGGCCTGATTGTATCCTAACTCTAAGGCTAAAAACGAAATTAGCTGATAGGAGGGCAGTTCGGTTCTGGCTTGTAGGAGGTTGAGACAAAACTGGCGGACTTGTCGCACTCTGGGGGTTTGTGGTGGAACCAGGGGTCCGGGATAAAGGAATTGTTCGGGACTGCTGGCGAGGGTGTTGATGTCTTGGGTGGGGATGATCCGCCGGTCTACTAAGACCCGCAAGGCATTTTTTAGGTAGTCAGCAGAATGGGGTCGGTGAACAAATTTGAGTAATGCCAGGATTTCTACGGGGATATGAGAGAGGCGATCGCCTTCTGCCACTTCATAAATTTCTATATCATGTTTGGCCAAATCTACATTAATGCCTAATGCGCCATAAGTTTTTGGATTTCTCAGCACTTTGGCAATAAAATCTCCTTGGCGGTTTTCCCGGACTAATATCGCCGCCGACTTATCTTTAGCCTGGGAAAATAAGGAGACGATCCGTTGACCGATTAATTCAATGGTTTGATAAATATCTTCCGGGGTGTAAATTTCCACTCCCCCACCCGTCGGGGCTGGGTTGGCGTCCGGTTGCGGATCGTCCGCTGCCACAGGTTTGATTTCCAGGGGACTAAAGGGAATTTCTGTGGCTGAGTGGTTTTGGGCAGACTTTTCCGCGCAATATTGATTCACCCATTCCAGCATAAAGTTGGCACAGTCGATAATTTTCTGGGTGCTGCGACCGGCTCGATCCATTTTGGCTAACTTTCCTTGGGCCTCACATTCTGAGCAAAAGCGCCGAAAATAGATCGGATCCGCCGGGGTGAAGGTGCTGTTAATGGCTTGGTTAGAATCTCCGACTCGGATTAAGTTGGGGGGATTTTCCGGGCAGTCGCGATTCCGCGAAAGCGGATCGCTGTGCGAATCGCTGGCCAGAATTTCTAGGAGTTCCGTTTGCAGGGGGGTAGAGTCTTGGGCTTCGTCTTCAAAGACGGCAAAGACTTGCTGTTGCCAAATTCGGCGGGCGGCGTCGTTTTCCAGGACTCGTTTAGCGGCGAGAATCATGTCGTCATAGCCGATGAGGTCAAGCGATCGCAGCAGGGTATCGTATTCTTCATAGAGTCCGGCGGCAATTGAGAGGATTTCATAATGATCTCCCGGAATTTCCGCCGCGAGTTGCCGCAGATCGGCGGGTCGTAACCCAGAAGATTTGGCTTCGTGAATCACGGTATAAGCTAATTCCGGCAATACTTCCGTCCGCAACACGGACTGGCGCCGTAACCGTTCGGTTTCTTCTCCGTCAAATTGTTGTCCTTGGAGCAATTTTTGATATTGTCGGGGATGGGCAATTAACCACCGTTCTACCGCAGTCCGAAGTAATCGGTGACTTTTGTTGGGTGTGATTAAGGTAGAATTTTCTAAATTGAGGCCAGATAATTCGGGATGACGACTGGCAATATTTAGGGCTAAACCATGCAAGGTATAACTAAAAAATCCGATTTGCGGCAGGCGTAACTCTTGCAAAGTTTGCTGGATTTTGACTTTTAAATTGGCGGCAGCAGAACGGGTAAAGGTGACGACGATTAGATAATTTCGCTGGTGGAGTTGATGGTGGGCGATCGCCAAAGCTGCTGCATCAGCCATTCCTTTTGATTTGCCTGCCCCTGGCACCGCAGATACGGCCAAAGCGCCCCCGGTCCAATCCGCCATCTGCCGTTGTCCGGGTCGCAGGGCATTGTAAATTTTTTGTTGGATGGTTTCTCGGTCTATGGAGATTGGTCGTCGTTCATCAGTTGTGGATTTGTTGGTCATAAGTTAATCATTTTCCGCCCTATTAGCTGGCTCAAATTATATAGCACTTGTCAGAGTTATGAGGTACAAGAAAACTGTCATTCCCGCCGATGGCGGCCTTCGCGGGGGTAAACTCCGACGGGAATCCAGAAAACCTCTGTAATCCAAATAATAACCGCTATAATGCGATCGGGTTTTCTATCGGTTTTTCTCTGGGTTTTGAGCTTTCTTTATGCAAAAATTACTGTTTCTTTGTACCGGCAATTATTATCGTAGTCGCTTTGCGGAACATTTGTTTAATCATTTAGCCGTTAAAGCTGGGTTAGATTGGCAAGCAGATTCTCGCGCTTTGGCCTTAGAACGAGGAGTTAATAATGTTGGGCCAATTTCTCCTTATGCGATCGCACAATTAGAGTTATTAGGTATCACAATCGCCGAAAACGAACGCTTGCCTATGTCAGCCAGTGATGCGGATTTTGCCACCGCCGATCGCGCGATCGCCCTGGATGAGTCAGAACATCGTCCCCTGATGGGCGATCGCTATCCTCAGTGGGAGGCAGCCGTAGAATATTGGCTAGTTCACGATGTTGATATTACCCCCGCCACCACCGCATTGACAGAAATAGAAAAACGCATTCGGCAGTTAGTGGCAGAACTTGCTTAATAATCCTAAAAAACCACTAAATTTATCTGAATCAAATTGACTTATAATGGGCTATATAGCTGTGATTAATCAAAGATTATTTGACGATGTAAATTAAATCGTGAATCGTAATTTTTGACGAAATTTAAGAGTAGGGGCGCAATGCTTGCGCCCCTACTTAATATGGTAGGGTGGGTAAATTTTTTTGCCCACCCGAAGAATGTTAGGGGCTTAGTAGTTTAGATCCGTGGTTTATATCCAGAGGAAATAGAGAAAATAGAGAAAACCAAGATGCGATCGCGTTTGTTTTGTGATTTTTTATGTCATTTTGCTGTCAGGGGGACACATTGCCCTCCCCTGACAGAAATAATATGCCGATAATAATATGCCGATATATCCCTAGAAGCCTAAATCAACGGCAACGCGATGAGCGCAGGCAAAGCCAGAAAATGCGACGGCATTTAAACCTTGGCCGGGAAATGTGCTATCTCCCACGCAGTATAATCCAGGGACAGATGTGCGATTAAATGGCATGGGTAATAAGCCTAAAAGTTTCCGCTGGGGAATTGGCCCATAGGTGCCATTGTCCCGATTTAAGAATTTTTGGTGGCTGCGAGGAGTGCCGATTTCCATATAATCTAGTCCGACATCTAATCCCGGAAAAATAGTCTCTAACCGTTCGATGATTCGTCCGGCAGCAGCTTCTTTTTTGGCTTCATATTCGGTGGTAGATAGTCCTTTCCAGCGATCGATCCAATCGGGGGTAAAGCTATGGATGATGTGATATCCTTCTGGGGCTAAGTCTGGATCGAGTAAGGTGGGAATTGAGACAAAAATTGTCCCTTCTGGGTCTTGCATCTGTTGCCAGTTTTCTACGATAATATGATGGCAAGCAGTATCGGCGGATATGACAGATTTTTCTACTCCTAAGTGTAAACTGAGGAAGCTGGGAGATTGTTGGTAGCGATCGCGCCAAGTTTGTTCTTTTTTCGGCAGTGGTGTATCCGGTAGTAACTTATCAAAAGTATCCCAGCGAGTCGCATTAGAAACGATACGTTTACCGTAATATATTTCTCCATTGGATAGTTCTACCCCGATCGCTTGTCCTTTTTCCATGAGAATGCGATCGACTCGGGCTTTATATTGAATTTTGCCCCCGTGTTTTTCCAAGCCTTCTGCAAGTTTTTCGGCAATTTTCCCCACCCCACCTTTGGGATAGTTAATCCCGCCATAATGTCGGTCAGAAAATACCATTCCCGCATTAATCATCGGGGTCATATCTGCGGGTACTACGGACCAGCAGTAGCACTCAATATCAATAAATTTCAGCAGGTTTGGGTCTTTAATATATTTTCGGGCAATATCGCCGACATTTTGGGGCAGATATTTCACTAACCCCAAACACGCTAGGGGATGTTGAAAAAATACCCGCGTCAGATAGCCTAGTTCTTCCAGGGATAACAATTCCATCACGTTGAGGCAATTGAACACTTGCCAGCATTCGTCATAGAATTTGCGAATGCCTTGCCGTTCGTGGGGAAATTTATCCCCCAGTTCTTGCAAAAATTTCTCATAGTCGCGGTGGACTTGCACCCGCAAATCATTGGGCAGGTGGTAGTCAATTTGGATCGGATCCGGGATGGTTTCCAGGCTGACATTGACCGCTTCTAAGGCACGAGTGAGCAAGTTGGTGGTGCCTTGTTTGCCAAAGCCAAAGATCATGGAGGCGCCTACGTCGAAGTGGTAGCCATTGCGTTCAAAGTAACCAGAACTGCCTCCGGGAATGACGTAGCTTTCTAAGACGAGAACTTGTGCGCCTTTTGCAGCTAGTTGGGTGGCTGTGACAAGTCCGCCGATGCCGGAGCCAATAACGATAACATCAAATTTTGAGGGCATGATGAGTGATGAGTGAGGATCGAGTTGCGATCGCGGTTGTTGACAGTAATTAACAAAACACGACTTTTGCCGTGTCTTTACATTTTACCTTTAAACCTTTCCCAGATTAAGTCCCATGCCTAAAAAGAAAATACGGGATTAGTTTAATCTTGCCAACTAATCCCGCCTGCCGATCCTTATGAGAGGAGAACACGATATTTACTATAAACTTATTGCAAATCTTTGTCAATACCTTTTGAGAATTTTTTTCAAAAAAATCTTGTGCCATTTTATTACAGATACTTTATATGTAATAAAATGGCAAAGTTCGCCCATGAAGCAACAACCCGATGGCGGTCAAACGCCATCGGGCAACAAACAACAAACAACAAACAACAATCAACAAACAACAATCAACAAACAACAATCAACAACCAACAATCAACAACCAACAATCAACAATCAACAAATAACAAATAACAAATAACGAATAACGAATAAGAAAAAAATCCCGATCGCCGATCGAACCGCGATCGCAAAGAACTATGATGATTTACGTTTAGCCACAAATTTACCGAATATGACTATACAACTGCGTGTCTTCGTTCCACCCCATCCTTTAATTAAGCATTGGCTGGCAGTGGCCCGCGATCGCGACACCCCATCAGTCCTCTTTCGCACGGCGATGACAGAGTTAGGCCGTTGGTTGACCTACGAAGCTTGTCGCGATTGGTTGCCGACGATAGATGTGATGGTTTCGACGCCCTTGGCTCCTTGCCCAGCCACAATGGTGAATCCCCAAAAGCCGATCGCGGTGGTGCCAATTTTGCGGGCGGGTTTAGCCCTGATGGACGGGGCCCAAACCGTACTGCCGACCGCATCGATTTATCATTTGGGCATGGTTCGAGATGAGGAAACCTTAGAACCTCGGTGCTATGTGAACAAGTTGCCAGAACAATTTGAGCCAGAAACCAGAGTGTTGATTTCCGAACCGATGTTAGCCACAGGCGGTACGATTATGGCCACCATGAAAGAATTGATCGATCGCGGGGTGAGTCCAGAGATGATTCGGATTATTTCCGTGGTGACAGCCCCGCCCGCTTTGCAGAAGTTGAGTGCCAGCTATCCCGCGTTAAATATTTATGCCGCTTGTATTGATGAACATCTGAATGAGCAGGGGTTTATTGTTCCGGGATTAGGGGATGCAGGCGATCGCACCTTTGGCACCGAATAAATTAAAAAATGCCTTTTCCGCAGCGATCGATGATTTGCTAAAAATCCGCCACTCGGCGCGTGAAGCGAAGCTATCCTCAAAGGAATCGCGGAAAAGTTATCCTATAAATAGATATGCAAAGTCCAGAAGCTTAATGAATAGGCAAGAGAAATGAGCGATCGAGATAATTTTACAGGTGGATTAATCGCTGGAGCCGTCGTCGGTGGCTTAGTCGGCGGCATGGTTGGCTTTCTGCTCGGATCGGGGCGATCGCAAGAAGTTTCAGGCGATGAGAATAGTCCATTGCCGGAATCAAAATTGCGTAAAATCATCAAACGCCAGCTAAAAGGTGAAGAGGAAAAGATTTCTTCCGCACGGCGAACCTTAGAAGAGAAAATTGCTCAACTAAATGAAGCCATTGATGAAGTTCGCTTCCAATTAGGGGATGACCAGGATCGTACTGAGGAATTAGACAACGCTGAAGCTATCGCCCATGACGGATAACCGATCTAACTGAGGCATCTGGAGGTCGTTGACTCTCAAATTTAACCAACTTTCCGGGGATTGACTGCTCCAGACCGCCTCCCCATCGTTTACACTAAATTTAGCCCTTAACTGACTTAATTAATTAGCTTTCGCAGCATAACCTTATGGGAATAGACATACTCATTCAGACCATAGCCACTTTTCTGAACATCTATTTTGTCCTGTTGATTATCAGGATTCTCTTAAGCTGGTTTCCTCAAGTGAACTGGTACGATCCACCATTTTCGATCCTGAGTCAACTCACCGATCCTTATTTGAATATTTTCCGTTCTTTCATTCCCCCGATCGGTGGCATTGACTTTTCCGCAATTTTGGCTATTTTGCTCTTGCAAATTGCGGCTGATGTATTTGCCAGTTTACCAGCAGCAAGTGCATTTTAAGACGGTAAACAAAAATACCAGAATACCAGTAAAAAATACAAGTAGAGACGTTTTATTTACGTCTCTACTTTTTTAAATTTCCAGGATCAAAAGTGTTCAATTCGCACCGCAGAGGCAAAACCAGAGGCTTTGAATTGTTTTAAACTCAAAGGTAATGGATTATTTACCGGCACAGAAATTCTCACTTCAAAATTGCTTTCCCCAGGGGGAACTTCATCAATTTTTCCTACCCGCGTCCGGTTGGGCAGCACGTTATTGTCATTGGCATCATAAATCCGACCATAAACATCCGCATCGTAGACCATTTTATTGGTGGGATTTTTGGCGGTTCCAGTGATAATAAAACAAGTAGCAGGACGACCAGAACCATCGCTAGTCACCAGCCCTTCGGAGAATTCTGCCGGACAGTCTTTGTAAGATAGGTCAGAGAGGGTAATTTGGGTCATTGCCCAAGCGGGGGGCATCCAAAACCAAGTGGCGATCGCGATCGCTACCGTCATTACTAACCCATGAAAAGCCCGAAAATTCAAATGCCACCCGGCAGGCTTCGCAAACAGGCGAAATCGACTCGTATTGAACATTACTTTATTGGTTACTTGATTGGTTAAAATTACGCTAACCACTAGCTTATATCACTTCCCCGTAATTAAAGCGTTTTTCTATTCATTAGGACTTACGCAACGACTCTATATATGAGGTATTGGTGCGTTACTGGATGATTTATGGGGCGTAAGGGCGCGATCTTTCCGGTAGTAGGGGCGTTCTCGCATTCGCCCCTACAATATTCTAAGCAATAAATTATCTGCCGGAATGCTTCGCCCCTACAGAGGTTGTGGTTTACTCAACAGAAAAGCGCTGTAAGTCCTATTTTGGATTTATGCCCGAAGGCGATTAACTAGAAACCAGGAATGGCTGATTTTTTTGCATCGCTTCTGTTAGGCAATGATACCAATTTTCCATCCCCTCCCCGGTACGGGCTGACACTTCAAAAATCTTCGCTTGGGGAGCCATTTTTTGAATATTGGTTAAGGCTTTTTCCCGATTAAATCCGACCACTTCGGCAATATCAATTTTGTTCACAATTACTACATCAGCGGATTTAAACATGGTCGGATATTTTAGGGGTTTATCTTCTCCTTCGGTGACAGATAACATGACTACCCGCATATTTTCGCCGAGGTCATAAGCAGCGGGACAGACTAAATTGCCCACATTTTCAATAATTAGTAAATCCAATGCATCTAGGTCAAGTTGTTTGACTGCTTTGGCGACCATTTCTGCTTCTAAGTGGCAGACCGTTCCGGTGGTAATTTGGATGGCCGGGGCACCCGCTTGACTGAGGCGATAGGCGTCATTATCGGTTTCTAAATCACCGACCACGACTCCAGCTTTTACCTGATTTTTCAAATCACTAATGGTGCGTTCTAGCAAGGAAGTTTTGCCAGAACCAGGAGAAGAAAGTAGGTTTAAGACTAACAAGCCTTTGGCCATAAAATAGCCTCGGTTCCGTTCCGCAAGGCGATCGTTTTTGTCCAAAATCCCTTGAGTAATTTGAACGATGCGATCGCCTTTATTCTGACCATTTTGGGAATGGGGATGGTTATGGTCATGGTTATGGTCATGGTTATGGTCATGGTTATGGTCATGGTTATGGTCATGGTCATGGTTATGGTCATGGTCATGGTGAAAATGGCTATGAATCCCAATTTCTCCAGGGGTTTTACTACATCCGCAATCTTTGCACATAATTTTATTTTGTTAGTTGATGGTTGTTGGTTGATGGTTGTTGTTAGTTGTTGGTTGTTGTTAGTTGTTGGTTGTTGTTGGTTGTTGGTTGTTTGTTGTTGCCCCCCCTTTGAAGGGGGGTTGTTGTTGGCGCTGGTTATCGAATAACGAATAACGAAGAACGAAGAACGAAGAACAAACAACAAACAACAAACAACAAACAACCATCAACCAATAACCAATAACAAATTCAGTCAAAATCCGATAATTCTAGAGAACTTAACTCAATTTCTTTTCCCGAAATCATTTTTTGACTGAATTGTTCGCAAGTTGGACATTGATAAAATACATCAGGTGGGGAAAATTCCCCCTGACAATTCGAGCAATAACAAACAACGGGGACTGATTCTATTTCTAGAATTGCTCCGTGGGCGATCGTGCCTTGTGTCGCCACATCAAAGGCAAACTCTAAGGCTTCGGGAACTACCCCAGACATTTCACCAATCCGCATTTTTAGGCGATTGATTTTGTTTGCCCCTTGCTGACGAGCATTTTCTAGGGCAATTTCTAGGGTTTGTTCCATTAAACTGACTTCATGCATATAATTACTTTATCGTAAATAATTTTGACAAATTTATCCGCCGCCGAATCGTCAAAATTCGCTGACTAATTGTTTAATTTTTTCTAAAGCAACCGCGATCGCCGCTTCAGTGGTGGGGGAAAATTGTTCGCCAAAGTCAAAGTTAACCGCCGGAATGAGTACCCACCAAGCAGCCGGGGCGACCCCATAAACCTGTTTGGCTAAGGTGAGAAGCGATCGCGGATTACTGCTATGTCCCAAGCGGCTGGTGGTTTCTGGCACTTCATCGGTCAGGGGATAAACTTGCACCGTTGAAGCCTCTGGGTAGGCATCGATAAAAATTGCTTGCTGGACGGTAGCTAATTCTGCCGCTAATTCTGGGGTTAACTGGTGGACCGCATAACTGCGGATATATGGCAATTCCCACTCCTCGACCAGAGTGGCAACCTGTTGCCCCACCCCATCATCACTGCGGAGGGTATTTCCATATCCAATCACTAATACTGATGGCTGGGTGATTTTTTCTTGATTGGGAATCATGCTTTTATTTCCTGGGATTTGGTTAATGTGTCGAGCGGGTCATCACCGATCGGCGGCAATAAACTCCTTAACAGCCTGATAAATATTGTGTAATTGTTTCATGGTTTCTGCGATCGAGGTGAAGTTCTTGTGAGTGATTTCTGCTTCGATTTGACTGGTAATTTCTGGGATGATCAGAATCCCCACATTTTGACTTGTTCCTTTAATTTCCTGCATTTTATGAGCCAGATGAAAGTAATTTTGCTCCGTGAGGGCGGTCATGGCTTCTTCTAGATAGATGTCGGTCTGTTGGACAAAGGCTTCTAACAGTTTTCTTTCAAAAAAATGATTGGTTCCAGAGATTTTGTGCAGTCGAGCAAAATCAATGGGGATTTCTGCCGATAATCGGTTTTGGTCGATATCAGCGATCGCCCCTGAATCGGGATTCACCTGTTTGACCGGACTATTCTGAGCCATGATAGCAGTCTGGGTGAAATGGTTCAAATTTTCTGAAGCGGTGATTTCCTTAAATCCGTTGTGCAGCATCGCGTTTTTCAGGTCTTCTAGTTTTTGATGCAGTTCACCAATAAGGGCGATCGCTTCTGTTAAATTATTGCCTTGAGCTTGCCGTTCCAATTCTGCCGCCAACTCTGGCATCCCAATCACTGCGACATTAGCACTAGCCCCTTTTAACTGGTGTGCGTTGTGGCATAAAGTTTGAATATCCCCAATTTTTAAAGCTGATTCGGCTTTTTGCAAATTCGTTTCAGCCTGGTGAATAAATAGTTCCAATAACTCTTGTTGTAACTCAATATTACCCTGGGTAATTTTGGCCAAATGAGCCAAATTTACTACGGATTCAGGACCATAAACTTGCTTTACCGTGCATTCAGGCACATTTACTAAATTTTTTCCTAAACTATTGATAACTTCTGGCGGTGAAGTTTCAGGTTTAGCCCATCGCTGAATCGCCGATTCTAAATCTTCCAGGGAGATGGGTTTGGTTAAAAAATCATCCATACCCACCGCGAAACCTTTTTCTCGATTTGTCAAACCACTCCCGTCCGCACATTCATCATTAATTCCATAAGCGGTTAACCCAATCACCACGGTTCTTTGGATGGGATTTTTCTGTAATTTCTGTTGTGCTTCCCGTTCTCGCAAAGCTTTAGTTGTTTCATATCCATCTAATATGGGCATTTGACAATCCATGAAAATAATATCGTAAGATTTTTCTGACAATTGCCCTAAAGCTTCTTGACCATTGTTGACAAAATCAGCCACATACCCCAGCATTTCTAACTGATGTTTAATAACTTTTTGATTCATTAGGGTATCTTCTACAATTAAAATTTTTAAATCCGACGCTTCATTTTTAGCAAATTTTATTTTTTCGTTCATTTGACTAGAGGATTCATTAGGCGAATATAAGACTTTTAACATCGCGGTTTTTAATCGACTTTCGGTAATGGGTTTGACTAAATAAGTCGCAAAGGCTAAATCAAGCAAATGTTTAGCTTTTTGCGTTTCCGTGATTTCCGTCATTAAAACAAATTTAGTTGGATTAAGCAAGGGTTGAATTCGGATTAATTGAGAACGAAACTCTAGGTCGAGTTTAAGCAGTTGCCAATCCACTAAAACAACATCATAAAAATTTTGTTGAGCGGTGCCTGAACATAAATTAGTTAAAGCCGTGACAGGATTATCTATTTCTTCTACTTGCATTCCCCAACTTTGGGCGGCTAAAATCACCACGGTGCGATTCGTGGTATTGCGATCGATGACCAAGATTTTTTTCCCAGACAGGGCTTTTCTTGTCGCCTCAATTTCTCGGATTTTTTCTGATTTATTGACATAATTTAAATGAGGCAGATCCAGATGAGTTTTCCCCAGACCTAGTTTGGTGGTAAACCAAAAAGTTGAACCCTCACCCAATTGGCTTTTTACCCCGATTTCACCTCCCATTAATTCCGCGAATTGTTTACAAATTGCTAATCCTAACCCCGTGCCTCCGTATTTTCTCGAAGTTTGATGCACTTGGGAGAAAACTTGGAATAGTTTCTTTTGATCGGGTTCGGAAATGCCAATTCCTGTATCTTTAATTGAAAATTTTATGGTAATCGGTCTATTTATTATAGCATAAGTATTGATATCAGGATATTTTATGTGGGATTTTTTTAGATTTAAAGTTTCTAGCCGCTCAACATGAACAATGACTTCTCCGGTTTCGGTAAATTTTAACGCATTGCCAATTAAGTTGGTCAGAATTTGCCTTAAGCGCAAATCATCCCCAACCAGTTGCCGGGGAACATCCGCTTCAATTAAGACGGCCATTTGTAACCCTTTGGCATTGGCTTGAGTGGCCAGTAAATCTATTACCGTTTCCAGGCATTCATTTAAGTCAAACTCTCGCATTTCTAGCCGAATTTGGGCGGATTCTAGTTTAGAAAAATCTAGTAAGTCATTGATAATTGTCAGTAAGTGATGACTGGTCACTTTTAAGGTTTGAACAAAATCAAGTTGTTCCCCATTTAATGGCGTTTTCAATAGTAAGTCACTCATGGCTAATACCCCATTCATGGGGGTGCGGATTTCGTGACTGATGTTGGCAAAAAATTGGGATTTAAATTTAACAGCAGCGATCGCTTTTTCTCTGGCTTCAACTAATTCATCGATGCGATCGCTGGCAATGACAATTCCCCCCACTTGACCATTGGGACTGTACCAAGGATGAATTTCCCGACGCAAATAAATTTTCTGGCCGTTGGCGCGATTCCAGCATTCTTCGGGAATGGAAATGATTTCTCCAGCCAATGCTTTTTGATAATCTTCTTGCCAGCGATCGGGCATATCTGGTAATATTCGATCGTGGCGATCGCCCAAAATCTCTTGCCCCACTAAGCCATAAGTGGTCAGCCATTTTTTACTGTAAGCCAAGTAGCGCAGTTCTCGATCTAAAATCGCGATCGCTACTGGAGCATGGGCGACAATTTGCCGAAGTTGTTGGCGTTCTTGTTCGATTGCTTCAGCCGCTTGTTTGCGATCGCTAATATCCAGAATTAAACAGCCAATCGCCATAGTTTCTCCCTCAGCATCAGACAGAGGAAACATCGACCATGATTGATGACTCAAATTCGACGATCCTGGTTGATTCATGGTAAATTCTTGATTAATAATTGATTGACCACTTTGCCGAACTTGTTCAAACTGTCCCATCAATTGATGGCCTATTTCTGGCCAAATTGCTGTAATTTTTTTGCTCAATAAATCCTGAAGCGATCGCCCATTCATCTTAGCTAAAGCTTGATTGACGTGGATAATTACCCCCACGGGATCTAAAATTGCCATCCCCGTCGGCGACTTTTGGAAAAAATCATTTCCCAATGCTGCACTTATTTTTTCTAATCGATCGCTTATCTTACGTTCAGCACATTTTGATTTAACATAGCGACTCCGGGAAACTGCCGCAGCAATTACTCGCATCAATGTCCGACTGCTGATTTCATCTTTTAATAGGTAGTCTTGCAGTCCCACAGAAAACAGCCCGTTCGCCATTTCTTCCTGCTGCGGACTCACCAGTGCTATAATCGGCAAATCAGGAGCGATCGCTTGTAACTGTTTCACCGCAGATGCCCCGGAAACTTCCAGCAGTTCCAGATCGAGCAGCACCAAATCCGGTTGTGGGGATCTGCCTTCAGTCAAATAGGCGATCGCTTCACAAAACCCCTGGATATTTACCACATTTAATTGATTAGCTGCTAAAATACTTTGGACTTTTTCATTGACCGGATCGTTTTTATTTAAAAACAGAATATTTTTTAGTGTTATATTATACATAATACCCGGTTAATTTAGTTTCTTTATTTAATTGAAAATTTTCATGGAATCCATTTTACAATCTTATCCATTTACTATTAAATTACCATAAATTTTATACAATCTTAATAATTCTGGGTCGGCAGTGGAAACTATTAACTTGATTTTGTCCCACTTTTATGGTGTATCTTAGACTTAAATCTTGGATCGCGGGAGTCCGTAGACGTAAAAACTACCCTTATTTTACTTTGTTGTTTGTTGTTTGTTGGTTGTTGGTGGGTAGGGATTCTTTTGTTAGTTTCTAGTTGTTAGCTGCTTGTTAGGTATTCGTCACTTGTTTTTGGTTATTTGTTATCAGAGCAACCAAAGAATCCCTACCCACCAACAACCAACAAACAACAAACAACAAACAACCAACAACAAACAACCAACAACCAACAACCAACAACCAACAACCAACAACCACCAACCAACAACCAACCAACAACAATCCCATGCAACGATATCTATCAATTTTAAAATTATTTTGGGGAGCAGCGATCGCCGCTGAAATGGAATACCGGCTGAATTTTATCCTTGCTACCTTCACCAGTATTGGCAGCTTAGGGGGCAGTATATTTGGCTTATTTCTATTTTATAGAACTGGCTATACTTTCCAAGGTTGGCAATGGCAAGAAGCCCTAATTGTTCTGGGAATTTTCACCATATTGCAAGGATTTTCCGCCACATTTTTGATTCCTAACCTCAATCGCATCGTCGATCATGTGCAACAAGGAACCTTAGATTTTATATTGCTCAAACCCATTAGCAGTCAATTTTGGCTCTCTACCCGCAGCATTTCTCTTTGGGGATTTACTGACTTATTATTTGGCCTAATTATTGTCGGATACGCTGGCAGTCAACTGGGCTTAAAACCCTGGAATTATTTGGTAAGTTTAATTCCTTTATTATTTGCAATCATTAGTCTTTACAGCTTATGGTTTATGCTCGGAGCCACGACGATTTGGTTCGTCAAAACTTACAATATTACTGATGTATTACGCGGACTTCTGGAAGCCGGAAGATATCCAATGGTGGCTTATCCCACCGCCTATCGCTTTTTCTTTACCTTTGTCGTCCCGGTGGCTTTTTTAACCACAGTACCGGCCCAAGCTATGTTAAACCGTGGGGAATTAATTTGGACGATCGTTTCGGGAATATTAGCCATCACTTTACTATTTGCCTCGATCGCCTTTTGGCGGTTTGCCCTGCGCTTTTATACCAGTGCCTCTAGCTAAACACAATCGGAAAAAACAAAAAATCGCCATAACCGCGATAAAATCTAGGGGCAATCCCCCGTGGTTGCCTGGGGCAAAGCCCAAGGAAAAATCTGCTAAACATTTCTGCTAAACATTTCTGCTAAACATTAATGAGGACCTATGCTGGCCGCAATATTATTCGATTTAGATGGCACGATCGCCAACACAGACCGTTTTCATATGCAAGCTTGGCAACAAATGCTCCATGATTATGACATCACCGTGGATGAAATTTTTTATCGGCAGCAGATCGGTGGCAAAAGAAATCAGCACATTGTCGAGCAGATATTCCCGGAATTATCCCCAGAAGCGGGAGAACAATTAGCTAGACAAAAAGAATCCCTATTTCGGCAATTAGCCACTCAAATCAAACCCTTAGCCGGACTTTTGGAACTGTTGCAATGGACAGAAACTCAGGGATTAGAGCGATCGCTCGTCACCAATGCCCCGCGTGACAATGTGGACTTCATGCTTAATCTATTAAACCTGACCGAAACATTTTCGCCCATCATCTTGGGGGAAGAAGCCCCAGCCGCCAAACCTCACCCCGCTCCTTATCTAATGGCTTTAGAAAAACTGGGCTTATCCCCAAAAGAGGCGATCGTCTTTGAAGACTCTCTCACCGGGATCCGTTCGGCGGTGGCTGCCGGAATTCAAACCATCGGCATTGCCTCCACCCACGAACCACAGACCCTGAAAAATGAAGGGGCTGCGATGGTAGTTGCGGATTTCACCGACTCCCAACTCTGGACAATGCTTCATTCTTTGACCAATGCCGCTTAATTTATTGGACAAATAAAAAACCCGATCTACTGACCGGGCGATGGCTTATACCAGGGAACTTCAATGAATGTTTCGATTCAATAAGTTCATTCTCTCTTGTAGAGCGGGAGAAAAGCATCCGCCAAATAGCGTAATTCGTCTACGCCTAATGGCGTATATTCCCCAAAGCCCAAAACAAAAAACCCGATCGACTGACCGGGCGATGGCTTATACCAGGGAACTTCAATGAATGTTTCGATTCAATAAGTTCATTCTCTCTTGTAGAGCGGGAGAAAAGCATCCGCCTGATGGCGTAACTCGTCTACGCTATTTGGCGTATATTCCCCAAAGCCCAAAACAAAAAACCCGATCGACTGACCGGGCGATGGCTTATACCAGGGAACTTCAATGAATTTTCGATTCAATACATTTATTGTCTCCTGTAGAGCGGGAGAAAACCATCCGCCTGATGGCGTAACTCGTCTACGCTATTTGGCTGAATTTCAGAAATGGGAAAAATATAGAAAACCTGATTAATTTGCCATATTTATGCCAGAAAAGCTGAAAATTTCCTCCTTGAAACAAGGAGGAAATCTCACTTTACGTTTCCGTGACAGCGGGGTTTTCAATCCCTAGACAATCTCAGTGATGCTCACAATGGTGCCACCAGCGCGATGAATCCGCTGAATTTGCGGGCTCATGCGATCGCCGGGAACGATGTACTCAGTAGTGCTAACCCGGCGGGGGCAATCAAACTTTGCGCCCTTAACCAGAATCTTGAAAGTCTTTTCCGTCGCATCCTTATAAGCCGCCAAGCGCCCCCCAGTGCTGGGAACAGAGACCTTAGTCGCACTATTGGTAGCGATATCGGCAACCAGACGAGACGCAGTAAAAGCACTGTCCACACCGGCATAACCTTGATATAGGGATAGAGTGCGGTTGTAGCCAACATTCTTCTGTCCCATCTGAGTTTTTGCCCCTTGGTAGTAAGGCACGATATTCTCGCCAAACTTTTGCTGATATTCCGCACTATCGAGATAAGAGTCGATTTCTGCCTCATAGCCCTGGTCAATGCAGCGGCAAATATGCTCAGATAGTTCAGCTTGATCCGCCGGAGCCCGACCCAACAAGTGCTTAAAGTTAAGCTCAACAAAGCGGTAGGGAGCGCAGGATTCAAAATAGCGGCGGCGGTAGAAGTCGGAACGAGCCACAGCGCGGACAAATTCCCGCACCGTCAAGTCCCCAGAAGCTAACTGAGACTCAGCGGTGGTCAACCGTTCGCTCTCCATCACATGGGGGTTGCCCAAGACTTGCTTGTAAACCGCCCGAATCACTGCTGCCACTTCATCACTGCTTCTGGAAGGCCAAAGTTCCGTTGGGGCATCTAAAACTAAACTCATTGATGTTCTCCTAAAAAAATCTTTTAATCTTAAACAGGGGTAATGCTGGCAATCACGCCGCCTTCTCGGTGAATCCGCTGATATGTTTGCGAAAGCTGATTAAACGGCACAAAATAAACTTGATTGCTGCGACGGAACTTAGAAACTCGATTCACCTTCCCTGGAGAGCCATAGCCCGTCACCTCAATGCGGAAGACCTTACCGTCTTCTCCGGCACCCGCACCCAACCGGGCTTGGGAACCGACGGAAGTATCTTGGAATGACCAGCCATTGCCCACGGAGCCACCGGAAGGAGGAATCACTGGCAAAGGAGTCTCTTGAATGGCGTACTTGTTCAGCACTGGAGATTTACCGGAGAGACTGCCTTTCAGGTCGCTGCTGGAAGCGCCACGCAGAACCGCAAACAGATGAGTAAACCCAACCATGTTCCGTCCCGCTTGGGTCTTGTAGCCCCGGTAGTAGGGGACGATGTTCTCGCCGTAAGCGTTCTGATACTCGTCGCTGTCGAGGTAAGAATCAATTTCTGCCGCGAACCCTTGAGTATCTAAGATGGTGCTATGACCGCGCATCTCTTCTAAACCATCGGGGGTACGACCCAGAAAATGTTTAAAGTTGAGTTCAATAAACCGATAGCGAGGACAAGTGTCAAAGAACCGACTGCGATAAAGGTCAGATTTAGCCAGAGCCCGCACAAATTCGCGGACGCTCAATTCCCCCCGTTTGAATTGGGATTCGGGAACAATCGCCCGTTCGCTCTCCATGACATAAGCGTTGCCCAAAACCTGCCGGTAGACAGCCCGGATAATGGTTTCTAGCTCTTCCTGTGTGCTTCCTGGTGTCCGTTCCAGGGGCGGGGTTTCTTCAAATAAAGCCACTCCGAGTTGAGAAGCAGGTCCAAAAGTCATAAAAAAAGCATCTCCAATGGTGCTGAATCAAAGTGGATTGCTTGCGTCTCGATTTCGCTGTCGAAAACTGCACAAGCTTAACTATTTCCCAGTTAAGAAACTGGAAAAAAATCGTGAAAAAATCGGTTAGAAATCGGAAGTAACACCAATTTTATGTTTACGCTTAAAAATCAATTTTTAACCATAGAGGACAAAAAATGAGATTTAGAAACATAACTTTACAAATAAAAAGATTTAGATAATAAATCGGAAAGAAATCGGAAAGAAAACAGAAATAAATCGGTAATAAATCGGTAATAAATCGGGTAAAAACAGGAAACAATCGGCAAAATGATTAATTTGATGCAGTTTAAATAATTATTTAATTAAAAGCAGCGGCGGGTCAAATAAATGGTAAAATAACAGTATAATCAGACTAAAATAACCCTAACATCACCCTAGCAGGACTTACGCATAAACCATAAATCTGTAGGGTTGATGCGCGAATCAACCTTACATAGAGGGCTTGATATTAAGTAATATGCAAGTCCCGACTAAAATCCGTATTCAAGATTACATACTGGCTAATTTTTTATTTAAAACCCTAAAAAAAATGATTATAAAAAAGTAAATCAAACATTTATTTAAAAATAAAAATTCTAAGTAGGTGAACATAATTAATTGCACTTTTCGTTCCCCGCCGTAAATCCTTGGATTCCCGCCTGCGCGGGAATGACAGTTTTTCTTCTAATGGGGTCTGTGGTGCATTTATTTCTGCCCACCTACTTATGTATTCAGATCGATAGATTCTTTTGCCCATGAGTCTATGCCTGAAACTGGTTGACAAAAAAATGTCTGGAAAACTGGAAACTATATGTTAGAAAAAGGATGAAGATTCTTTTAGTTGAAGATGATATTCGCTTGGCTGAGACTTTAGCAGAAGCTTTAGCTGACCAATTATATGTTGTTGATACCGCTTTGGAAGCAGAATCGGCTTTAGAATATATTCGGGCCGGGGATTACGATCTGCTGCTGCTAGATGTGATGTTGCCAGAACTTGATGGCATCAGCTTTTGCTCTATGTTGCGATCGCAGGGCTATCAAATGCCGATCCTAATGGTGACAGCCAGGGATACAGTCAGCGACAAAATTTCTGGCCTAGATGCGGGGGCCGATGATTACATTGTTAAACCAGTGGATCTAGGGGAGTTATTTGCTCGCATTCGCGCCTTGTTGCGCCGAGGGATTACGCCCTTACCACCTGTTTTAGAGTGGGGCAGCTTGCGCCTGGATCCGAGTGCGGGTTCGGTCAGCTATGGGGATATTCCTATCTATTTGACTCCGAAGGAATACTGTATCCTGGAGTTGCTGCTGCGCCAAGGTCGCCGGTTGATGAGCCGTCGCGCCATCATCCAAAGTATTTGGCCGACAGAAGAGACGGTAGAAGAAGAGACGGTGAAAGTGCATATGAGAAGCTTGCGCCAAAAGCTGAAGGCTGCCGGGGCTCCCGAAAATTTGATTGAAACGGTTCATGGTAGGGGCTACCGTCTCCGGGAAATCAAGTAAATCAGGATTAATTACTGGGATAATTCGACTTTTTGCTGTGCTTCTTCCCCGGAAAAATTGGGCAGTAGGATAGTAACGGTCGTGCCTCTGCCTGCTTCACTGGCGATTTCTATGCTGCCCCCATGTAGGTCTACACATTTTTTGACCACGACTAATCCCAGTCCCGTTCCGGCTAGGTGGCGGACATTTTTGCCGCGATAGAAAGGCTCAAAGATTTGTGTTTGGTCATCGGTGGAAATGCCTAAACCGCGATCGCGAATCTGGAGTTTGACCTGGGCTGGCTCAAAAGTCAGAGAACATTGAACCTGACCGCCGGTGGGAGAATATTTAATCGCATTGGACAGAAGATTGGCCAAAATAGAGCGCAGTAACTTTTCATCTCCGAAGGCTGTGGTATTTTCCCCGTGACAGACAAACGCCAGGGTATGCTGAACCCCCGCAGTCAGTTGCATTTCTTCGACAAAGTGACGGCAAAATTTCTCCAAATCCAGCCATTGAGGATTAAATTCTAACTTGCCCGTTTCCGCCCGATTAATGGTCAGAATATCATCTAAAAGCTGCACCATATTTTTCACGGAATCTTGGATGCGGCGCAGGTTTCTTTCTCGTTTTTCGGGATTTTCCCAGGCTCCCGTGGAGGTTTCTAGGAGTTGAGCCGCCGCCAGAACAACACTCAGGGGGGTGCGAAATTCATGGGAAACCATAGAAAAGAAGCGAGTTTTCAGGGCGCTCAAGGCTTTTTCTCGTTCCAAAGCCAGCCGCACTTCATCCAGGCGTTTCCGTTCGGTGATATCTCTGGAGTTAATGAAAATTTTCGCGGGCGGTTCGCCTCTCGTTTCCCCCCCAACTCGATGGCGGTCAAAGGAGGGGCTAGGGGGGGGAGCCTGGAAGGGCTGAACTGTTTGGGCAAAGCTGAGTGCTTTCGGTAACGCTTCAAAGGTGCGCCACTGTCCGTCCTGATGGCGGCGACGGAATTCAATCGGGCGAGTTTCGGCGATCTGGGCGAGGGCTTGGCTGAGAACCGGGCAGAGATGAGCTAGGTCATCTGGATGAATGTAGGCAAAAAAGTTCTGGCCGATGAGTTCTTGGGGTGAGTAGCCCAAGACCTTCTCCACGGAGGGATTTTCATAGTGAATTGTCCCGTCAGGGGCGAGGATGGTAATGATGTCCAAGGCGTTTTCGATCAGGGAACGGAAGCGCTCTTCGCTCTGGCGCAAGGCTTCTTCGGTGTGTTTGCGCTGGGTGATGTCTCGCTGGACGGAAATCCAGTGGGTGTAGCAGCCTTGTCTGTCGGCGACGGGGACAACGCTGAATTCGACCCAAAACTCTGAGCCGTCTTTGCGGTAGTTAATCACTTCGACGGTGGCGGATTCCCCGCGATAGAGGGCTTCTCGCAAGTGGGCGATCGCTGCCCGGTCTGTTTTCGGTCCTTCGAGGATGCGGGGGGTCTTGCCCAAGACTTCTGGGAGAGTATAGCCCGTGATGGTGGTAAATGCTGGGTTGACGTAGAGAATCGGTGGACCTTTGGGTTCGATATTGCTCCCCAACTCTGGGGCAAATGGTTCGGTTTCCGTAATCATCACCGCGTCGTTGGTGTTGACCACCACGGATTGCAGCAGGCGTAATTGTTCTAAGGTGAGTTTTTTTTCGGTGATGTCAGCGACGACCGCTACCATGCCGGTAATTTTATCCTCACTGTCTGTGAGGGGGGCGGCAGAGAAGACAATATCGATCGCCGAACCATCTTTTTTGTAGCGGCGCAGTTCTAAGCTGGGGGGGGTAATTCCGGCTAAAATGCTCTGCCATAAGTTTTGATAGTCGGCATCTGACTCGTCCATGACGGGGTTGGGGCGATCGCTCACTTCCGCTTCTGTCCAACCAAACATCCTTTCCGCAGCGGGATTCCAGATTTTCACCAGCCCCAGGCAGTCCAGGGTAAAAATGGCGCGAGGGGAGGCGTAGATTAAGGATTGTAAAGTTTGATTCGTGTGGCGCAAGGCTTCGTTAGTTTTTGCCAGTTCTTCGGTGCGCTGCTTTACCCTGACTTCTAATTCCCCATTGAGTTGTTGGAGTTGCTGGTATAGTTCCGACTGTTGGATGGCGATCGCTACTTGAGTCGCCAATTGCTTCATCAAGTCAATTTCTAAGGGCTGCCACTGACGGGGCGATCGGCATTGGTGGGCAATCAGCAGCCCCCAGAGGTGGGGGTTGGATTTGGGGGCGCTGGGGGATATGTCTGAAGTTTTTTGGGCTTCATCTATATCTGGGACATCGATTTCTCTTAATTCTTGGACGATCGGCACGACTAATTTGGCTTTGACACCAAACTCAGAAACGAATTTCGCCAGACAAGGCTCCACGTCTTCGGACTCCACATCGGCGATCGCTCTTGACTTCCCGGCAGCGTAGGCTTGGTGATACTCTGGGGGAAAAACTTCCGGCGGAAAAGTTTTGCCTAAAATCGCCGGATACTCCGGTAAAACCGCCTCGGTAATGGCACTTCCCGTCCCATCTCCCCACACCCGATAGATCAACACGCGATCGGCGAGGAGAAACTGCCGCACATCAGCGACAGTAGTAGCGAGAACTTCTTCTAAGTTCAAAGACTGGCGGATATGTTGGGCAATTTGGTTAACCAATCGTTCCCGTTCGGTTTGCTGCCGGAGGCTTAATTCGGCTTGAAGACGCTGGGAAATCTGCTTTCTCAGCAGGTAATAAACAGCGAAGAAAGCTACGCTGGCCAAGCCCAGGCCAATACTTAGAGAATTAGAAATCGGTAATATAATCAACTTAACCAGAGTTTGATTAGTTCAATTTCATCGGAGTTTAGCTGCATAAATAGACAATTCTGGCTTTCCCAAAACCGTGATTTATAATACCTTTTAAAACTGTTTCATTTGATTAATTAAATGGTCAAAATAAGGAGTGATTAACTCCTGTTCTGGATGGGTAAATAACTGTAAACTATAAATTTTTAAGTTTTCCAATCCGCAAATCATGGCCGGGAGAGGAACGCGCAATTCTTCATAGAGCAAGCGCATATTTTCCAGTCCAGTTTGACTGGTAAATGCTGAATTATTTCCCGCAATTCCATAAGTAATGCAGCGCAAGAAATGCCAGAAATCTCGCCAACAAGCTTCAGCGCGAGCGGGGGGATAAAGCTCGCCGCCCGGTTCCGTAATGCTAGGATAAGTTGCTAACACTTGTTCTCTTGCTTGCTGGACAATTACGGCGGCTTTTTCTCGCAATAATTTAGCTATTTCTACCGAGGCTGATGTTTCAGGCGAGAGGGTTTTAATTTGCCCTAAATCTTCATCGGTCAGGTATTGTCCTCGATCGTCTGCTTGCTGAAAAATTTGGATGGCTGGCTCGGAATGGCAGCCTTTCCAGTTGGCAAAACTGACAATTCTCGCTTTGGGGATTAACTGTTTAGCTCTTTCACTAATCATCTTGAGTTTTACTATCTTGTTGGATATTTTTTTATTGGCTTAATTGGTTTAATTGGCTTAATTGGCGTTCCAAATCGAAGAGGAAACCGTGAATATACTCTTCAGTCCATTCTTCTCCATACAACCGGGTGAACATTCCCCGCGCCGGATCTTTAGCCGCCCGATAGCCAATATAGCGCAATTGGGACTCCGCGATCGCCTCTAACCGTTGGCTATCTGTAACGGGTTCAGCTTGTGCCACGAAATCTAAATAAGCCTTCAAATAGTCTTGAAAAGCTTCAAATACCCGCGTCTCGACTAATTCTGTTTTTTCTGGACGAGTCCACAAGAAAACTGGGGAAAAGAAGAGTTTGGCTTCATCGGGGAAATCCCCGCCCCAAGGAAGATCCCGCTGGTAAGATTTAAAAATGGGTAAGATCGGGTCGCTATACTTCTGCTGATAAGCCGCATCGTGAAACAGCGGCTGCATATCCAAAGCAATTAAATGTCCCCCTGGTAAAGTGACTAAATCCGCCCCAAAAAAAGGCAAATCATAGTTTAATTGGGGAAAAATAACGAAATTGAGTACCTGTAGAGAATTTCCCCCTTGAACATGGGCAGCCCGAATTTGCCTCAGTTTAGAGGATTTAAAAGCGTGGCTGGTGGTGATAACCGTTTCTTCTCGCTTTCCTTTCCCTGTGGTGCATTCTTTGCGTTCAAATCCAACAGGAATAGGATAGGGACTAAGATCGGCAATTTTCTCTGTTAATAAAGCCAGAGCATAGTCTAAAAAAGGTTGGTATAAAGTCACATTCACTCCCCGAATCCCAAATTATCGCTCAAATTATCGCTCAACTTATCCCTCAATGAAAATTAAATTCCAATAAATTCAAAATTGAATTGAAAATTTAATTGAATTGAAAATTGAATTTATGTTTGAGGGGCTGTTGTCGCCACTGGCACCGCATCTTCAAACAAAAACTCATGGAGGAATTTTTCTGACCACTCATGGCCGAAATAACTGCTAAATAATCCCGAAGCCGGATCCCGTTCGACACTGTATTGGTCGTAATCTTTATGGGCTTGAATAATCCGTTGTCTGGCTTCTGGTGTGGTTAAAGGTTCAGCTTTTTCTAACAATTGCCAATATAATTGAATATATTCTTGATAAGCCGGTAAGAGTTTATTCACCACCGTTTCGGCGTCGGTTTTGGCAAATAACAGGTAGGGGGAAAAATACTGATTAGCATCATAAAACTTCATGGGTAAATCTTGGGCTAACTCGTTATATTTATCCCGAATTGCCCGCATGGGTTCAATGTATTTTGCTAAATATTCTGGATCTCTAAATAGCGGTTGAAAATCTAAAACGACTAAAATTTTCTTTTTACCAAAGGCTAAAAAGTCGATGCCCAGTAACGGCAAGTCGTAGTCATAGCTGGGATAAATGACACTATTAAAAATTTGCGCCATTTCTCCAGCATTGATGTAAGTGTAGCGAATCTTTCGCAGTTGGGGACATTCATAGCACCAGCTTTCGATCATCGCTGGATGTTTACCCCGCTGGCTGACTTGAAATTCTAATTCCTGGGGAATCGCCCGACTGCGTAACTGGAAACGACGAAACAGTTCTTGTTCTAAATGGTGTAGAAATGGCTGAAACATGGGCTGGTTTGAGGTATAGCTGGGCTTTCAGCGATCGTAAAAGAATCTCCGGGTGTTCGTCTCATTTTTGCGAGATAAAGTAACAATTTGTAATATTTCGCGTTGGCTCCCGGAAACCATAATTCGCCTCAAATCCAGGATGAGAAAGGCGATCGCGCCCCGATCGCCCCCTGATTGACTGCCCAGCAAATTGTGGCAAATTGTAAATTAATATGACAAACTCTCATAATTGCCCCCGGGTTGATTGTAGAAAATGTTATAGAATAGTAGAAAATCAAAAACCTTGTAGAGACGCGAAATTTCGCGTCTCTACTTAACGGCTTGACACCCGGAACAAAACTCTTCTCGCTTTGGGAGACCTGTAACAAGGCAACTGGGTACATCCACCAGTTTTAATTTTCCTGAAAATAGCGGAATAGAGTAGCAAAGCAGTCAAATAGGGTGAGTTGCGCCCGATTTTAAGCCTGTGGACAGAGTGCTGCCGACAGTTCGCCGTTGTTGCAGGAAGCCAACTCTCTATTCTGAGGAATAGTTAAAGTAGAACCAATTTTCTACAGTTTCGTACAACGGTACATATTTATTGTTAAATCGGGATTCTAGACCCTCCAGCCAATCATTATCAGGAGATTTTTGTCTATGACTTTTGGACCGGCTTCACAATTGGGAGTGGCTTTATTTGAAGAGACTCCCCCGTTAGAACGGACACCAGGAAGCACGCAAGAAGAGCTAGAAACTATGATCCGGGCTGTCTACCGGCAGGTTTTGGGCAATGCCTACGTGATGGAAAGCGAACGGGCGATTGTTCCCGAATCGCAATTCAAACGCGGAGAATTGAGCGTCCGTGAGTTTGTGCGGGCGATCGCCAAATCCGACCTGTATCGCTCTCGGTTCTTTGACACCAGCCCGCGCTATCGGTTTATCGAACTCAACTTTAAACATTTTCTGGGTCGTACCCCCGACGGGTTAGAAGAGATGCGCGGTCATAGCACCATCTTAGATACTCAAGGGTTTGAAGCCGAGATTGACTCCTACCTCGACAGCGACGAATATCAGACCGCTTACGGCGAGAACATCGTCCCCTACTATCGAGGCTACAAGACCCAAGCGGGACGGAATATGGTTGGATTTACTCATCTGTTTGCCGTTCTGCGCGGCGCTTCCAGCAGCGACCTGAAAGGCAGTCTCTCTGGTAAATCTCCCGTGCTGAACAAGTACGCGATTCAGGAGATTCCTTTACCCGTGATTCCTCCTTCCGGTGGTGCGGTTGGCGATGGTTGGTCATTCCAAGATACTTCCGTCGGTTCCCAAGCCCGGTTAGGTGCTGGTGCGGGAGAAGAAGGCAAGGTCTTCCGCATTGAGGTGACTGGCTATGGTTCTCCGGGCAAGGTAAATCGGGTGTCTAAGTTCCGTCGGAGCAACCAGGTTTATTTTGTGCCCTTTAATCAGCTATCCCAAGCATACCAACGAATTCACAAACAAGGCGGCGTAATTTCTAGTATTACCCCTGTTTAGAATTGTGGATTTAGATTGAAGATGATGGTTGGCTTGTTGCCTGACAATATCCAATTTTCATCTTCATTTCTTTCAGATTTTTTTTCACCGGCCATACTCTCAACGGTCAAATCAATTTAACCAGCACCGGGACTATCAATTCTGTTATGGATATTACTAAATTTGTCAATCTGTCTCTGGGTCGTTGGCGATCGCAGCGCAGTGCCCACCATCTAGCTTTCAGTCACTTTGAAGCCGTCACATCCACCATTGATATTGTTCCCTTAAACCCAGAAGATGCCGATGTGGTTAACCTCTGTAAATCCTATGACATCGATCCCACAATGGCCTGTAACCCTTTTCGCATGAGTTGGGCTGGAGAGTCGGATTGGGATGACGATGAAACTTTTGAGGGAACCACTATTTTAGTCCCAATTCCCGATCCAGAAAATCCCAAAGCAGGCAGGTTGTTGCGCGATCGCGGATATGCAGAAACAATTCCGTCCGTGGGTCAATATTACTTCAACGACGATGATAACTTTGTTCTCTTAACAGCTTATGACCGAGCTACCGCTGAAGAAAAAATTTGGTTTGTTAATCCTAATTTTCGCCTGCGAGTTTCCCTAATTAAAACCAGTGAAGGAACGGGAGTAGTTACCGCCTCTTTTTCCTCAGAAATTCGCGATTTATCTGCCAAGGATTAAGCAGGATTTCGCTATATATAATAACATATAATAACATATAAGTAGGCGTGCATAAATAAAAAATTCAACACAGACCTCATTAGATGCAAAAGCTGTCATTCCCGCGAATGCGGGAATCCACGAACAACTCGTAACTAACTAAGAAACCGCGATAAATTTTATCACTATTATATATAATGGCAGAAAATTTAATGCTCACCCTAGCTCACTGGATGGCTGGAGAGTTTAGCAATCAAAAACAAGCATTTGCCGATTCTCAAAATTACGCTCACATCCGCGTTTTTTTCCGTCCTTTACCCAGGGAATTTTTTGACGGCATTGGCTTTTATTCCGAGCAAGTTTACAACCATGACCTCTGGACTCCTTACCGCCAAGGAGTGCATCGATTTGTGCTCCAGGGAGAGGAGATATATGTAGAAAACTATGGACTTAAAGATCGGATCGTGTATGCGGGGGCCGCACGAGAACCGGCAATCTTAAAAACCATTACTCACGATTCTATTGAACGGCGCTACAACTGTTCGATGGTGTTTAAACGAGAGGGCAATTTATTTCGCGGTCGAGTAGAAGGGAATTGTTGTTTGATTCCTAAATATGGCAAACAAACTTATCTGGTAAGTGATGTGGAATTGACCGAAACCACCTTTTTCAGTTTAGACCGGGGGCTGGATGTGAACACCCACGAACAGGTGTGGGGTTCTAAATCAGGCCCGCTAAAATTTGAAAAATGCCAAAGTTTTGCAGCGGAAGTCCCCCAGATTATGCCTTGAACCGTAGGGACCAAAGCATTGCGCCCGCAATGCTTTGGTCCCTAAGCAATGCTATGGAACAGGACTTACGCATAAACGCTATTGGTAGGGTGTTGTTCCGAGCGGTAACGCACCAAGACCCCAGATATAGATTCGTTGCGTAAGTCCTATGGAAAAAACGAAATCAACGATTTGATATGCTTCCTCCAGTTGCCGAGAAAAAAATGCAAGCTTGGATTCGCAGCCGTCACCTAATTTGCTCCGGCAACTTTTTCATTTTTGAAAGTTTAGATTATTCAGCCGTTGAGCGATTTGAATGTTGCGTCACCAGTCTGGGTGGTACTTTAATTTCTGTTGAACCCATGAAGCGAGTTTGGATCGGAACTCACCGACAAATTATCCTTTATCAAGCGAAAGCTAGTTTACATACTCCGCACCATGAATTGAGACAATATTGGTTTAAATACGGTAGTTTAAGCACCCGATTTGATGAAACTCCTTAAGGTTTTGCGGTGATATGTAGGGATAATATGTAGGTTGGGTTGAGGTCACGAAACCCAACCTAATATTTCTATTATTTCGCCAACATGATTTTATAATTGGGCTAAAGCTCTTTGGCGATTTTGCTCAATTAAGGCTTCTAAAGATGCAGGGGAAACACAGCGACGTTCAGAACAGTAAGTCATTAAGTTTACCCCGTTAACCATTTTCACGGTACTGACTCGCACCCGAAAATTATCGGTGATAAACCAACATCTTTCCTGCCCTTGATTGCGTTCATATTCTGTTTCAATAGTCATAACTCCATCATCGGCAAATTGGTAAACTCCGACCACCGGAATTCCTTCTACATAACCTCGGTTCCGCAAAAATTTACCCAACCGAGGATTCTGGGGGTTGGGAATGTCTACTAGGATCGCTTCATAGTTAGGATCGGGGTCTTTTTCGCTTAAATTTCCCTGCCACTGGAAACTCGCACCACCACTGACTAATTTAGGGTCAGTGCCTTGTTCTTGACAAACTTGGAGCACTTTGGGATCGTCTCTGTGCAAAACTTTGATAATTAGATTGGATTCCCCGGACTCGTCTCCTGCTGAGTCAAAACGATGGACGCTGCGTTGAGAAAACCAGACTCCTTCGCTTTTGCCAAAGAATTCCATCATGGTCATGGGCGGTTTCAGTAACATTTAACGTTTAACCTCGGCTGTTGAATTCATCAAACTTAACAAAATTAATCAAGAAAAATTAACCAGAATCTAATTTATGGCTGATTAAATTTTAAGATAAAACAAATTGGTATTGTATTCATCTATTTTTTGTATGAGTTTTCTGGTTACTCGGTTGAGCTTTGATTGCTATTCTGCTGATGAGATCCAAGCAGGGGTGCGAAACGGTAAAAGTTTGGCAAGTCTGAATTTGCCGGAGATAAATTTGGCGGAAATGGATTTAGCGGGAGCTAATTTCCAGGAGTCTGTGCTGATTGGGGCTGATTTAAGCCAAACGAATCTCCGGGGTGCGAATCTTCAAGGGGCTGATTTGCGCCGAGCTAGTCTTCGGGGTGCGAATCTTCAAGGGGCAAATTTACAGGGGAGTTATTTGTATCGGGCTGAGTTACAAGGTTGTGATTTGAGTGGCGCGATGCTTGAGGGGGCCAAGCTGCAATTAGCTTTGTATGATTCCCAGACGATTTGGCCCGAAGGTTATGATTATCGCAATTCGGGGGCTGTGGGTCCAAAGGCGAATTTAAATGGGGCTTATTTGAATACGGCGAATCTCCGAGGGGCTGATTTGCAAGGGGCGAACCTGCGAGGGGCTTATTTGAGTGGGGTCGATCTGACGGGAGCGAATTTGGCAGGGGCGGCTTTAAGTGGGGCGAATTTGCAACGAGCATCCCTGACTGGCGCTTATTTACGCAATGCGCGATTGGTTGGGGTGGAGTTGCAGTTTGCGGATCTGCGCGGGGCCGATTTGACTGGCGCAAGTTTGGAGCAAATTCAGCATCTTGAGGGGGCAGATTTTAGCTCTGTTCAAGGTTTAAGTGATTCGGATCGGGCTTATTTATGCAGTCGGTCTAGTCAAGAGTTGGGGACTTGGAATCCGTTTACACGGTCTAATACTGCCCAAAGTCTTGGTTGTTCTTTTGGTTGATGAAAATTAAGCCACTTTCGGCACAAAGAACGCAGAGATTTAATTTCTTTTATGTTTTTTGTGTCGCAAGTGGTTTTTTCTTTTTGATGGCGATCGCACCATAATCTGAGTCAGAATTGCACCACAGAAGACGGACACAGAGAAAGTTAATTGTTTTATGGCGGGCAAAATTTTGCTATAAAATATGAGAAAATCAATCTGGTGAAAAATTATGCTACATACATTTGAGGCTGTCCTGAAAGGCAATAGGTTAGAGTGGACGAACGATGGTCCCCAAGAGAGCGATCGCCCATTAAAAGTTTATGTCACTTTATTAGACGAGTCAAATTTAAGTTCAGAAGAACGACGGCAGCAACTAGCTGAACTCTTGGGAAAAGTAGCAGCTACCAATGCTTTTGCTAATATTGAAAATCCGGTGGAATGGCAGAGAGAGTTACGGCAGGATCGTTCACTTCCAGGTAGAGAGGAATGATGCTGATTGATAGCAATATTATTATCTACGCTTCTCAAGTAGAATACCCTCAGATCGGACAATTTATCCGCGAACATGACATAGCAGTATCGGCAGTGAGCTAAGTAGGTGAACATAATTAATTGCACTTTTCCTTCCCCGCCGATAGGCTGTGGATTCCCGTCGGAGTTTACCCCCGCGAATGCGTGGGGCGGGAATGACAGTTTTTCTCCCGATCTGGTCTGTGGTGCATTTATTTCTGCCAGTCTACTTATGTGGAAGTGCTGGGCTATCATCGACTTACTGAAGAGTCTCGCCTATTCTTGGAGGAATTCTTCCGCATTGTTGAAGTTTTACCGATTTCCCAAACGGTACTCGATCGAGCAGTGACACTGCGACAAATCAGGAGAATGTCCCTTGGGGATGCTATTATTGCGGCGACAGCGTTGGTATATGATAGAACATTGGTGACACGAAATATAGAAGATTTCCAATGGATTACTGAATTATCAATCCTTAACCCATTTGAATTTTAAGGAAAGTGAGAAAGCGATCGCACTTAGGATGAAGATGGGCGATCGCACTTGTAAGGGCGAAGTATTTCGGTAAATAAGTTATTAGTTTAAACCCAATATTTTCAGCCGAAATGCTTCGCCCCTACAGGGGATAATGAATCAGAATTGCACCACAAAGGCACAAAGAACACAAAGGAACAAAGGCACAAAGAACACAGGAAAATAATTTCCTTTGTGTCCTCTGTGTCTCTGTGGTTTCCTATTTATTTTAGGGGTTGGTCGCCGATCTTAACTAATCGCTTTGGCTCTAATTAAATCATCGGCATCATGGGCGGCAATTTCTCGACCTGTGGCATCTCCTAACTGTTCTAATGCTAATAAACTAGCATATTTTAAATCAAAAATTTGACTGGTTAAGGCATCTTTTAATAACGGAATTGCCCGCTCATCGCCCAAATTTCCTAGGGCAATAGCCGCCCCTGCCCTGGATTTTTGAAATTGAGGGGAAGTATTATGTAAAGCCTCGACTAATAAATCATAAGCGGGAGCATATTTGAGCCAGCCTAATAGTTTGACTACATGATAATGGGCACCATAGTCGTTATGAGCTTCTTTTTCCCAACTGTTTAAAAGGGCTGGTGGTACTTCCGCTTGCGGTTCCCATTCTAACAGGGTTTTACTGGCAAGATAACAGCGGCCAAAATCCGTATGATAAAGTTCGCCGATCGCGAAATCTAAACTGGGTTTTTGGTCGTACTCGTGAACCAATTCTAAATCATTGGGATGATCCAGAATCACCCGATCTAAATGGGGTTCTATATCAATAAATTTGATTTTTTCCGCTTTAATTGCGGCAGTGGCTAACAGGCGAATTCCGCGCAAGCGAAAGACGAGCGAAACGGGGCAGCGAGAAATTTCTGGGATGGCTCGATCATAGGCGGCATCAATTAAATCTTGGATGGCAGCACGGCGGGCATTGACATTAGAATGTTGCAGAAATTCAACTACTTGGCCTATTTGACTATAGTCCCCTGTCAAACGACAAATAGATGCGATCGCGGCACTGGCGATCGGTTCATCATCCGCCTCCACAAACTTTTTAATTTCCCCTACAGCCGGGGGGTAATTAAGTTTAGCCAAAGTTTGAATAATCGTGCGATAACTTTGATTTGGTCGCTCTAATAATTGGGTGATTTCTGTTAAAATTTGTTCGTCTGCCGTGCCAATTTCCCCGATCGCCCACACGGCATTTTCCACCGTATAACAATCTTCATCGTCCAAGCAGGGGCGAATCACAGGTAAAGCCTGTTTAGCTTGCAACCGCCCTAAACTTTCCAAAGCCTTGCGTCTGGTAATCCGGTCATAGAGTTCCGTCGCCGGATTTTCCACAACTTTAATTAAGGCATTAATGGAGCGTTCTGTGGGAAAATTAATCAAGTGAGCCACCGCAACGTAATGTTCTGTCGGGGCGGCAAGCTGTTCCTTTGGGGTACAGAGAAGGGCGATCGCCCGATCTTCAGTCAACCCAAACATATTAAAAAAACGTTTATCCATCTTAATGCTCAGTTATTCATTACCACTTATTCCAATTTATCCGACATTGGTGACAATATCTGAGACAATTAAACGGAGACATAAACGTCACTCTAAACCATCTAAAAAACCACAAGCAAATCACAAATATGTCCGATATGTCTGAAAATTCACCAGAAACCACCAATGACTCAAACCCAGTGACTCCTGAAGAACTGGCAGAAGTCATTAAAGAATTTGAGCAATATCGCCAACGCCTGATTTCTGACATGACCAATGCGGCTCAGAAGGCCAAACTCTCCAAATCTAAAATGATGACGAAACTGGAGCCAGAACTGGCGCAAATTGATACAGCCCTAGAAAACTTACGGGCTCAGTACGCAGCGATCGCTGGCAATTAACCAGGAAATACATCGGAAATCTCTCGAATAATATCTTGAAAATCTTGCAGATCAATTCACCATGACTAATCAGAGCCCCCTTTTGTCTATGTCTCCAGAGGAAGTCGATGAATTTCTAGCGGCAGCTAGATCGGATGTCGCCCAACAAGCTTTTGACTGTAGCGATCGCCAACGGCTGCATCGTATGGTGGAATGTATGGGGGATTCACGGGGCATGGTGCGGTTGGGGTTTGCGGATACATTGGGGAGAATTGGCTCCCCAGCCACCCCATTCTTACTGGACGCATTGCTCAACCACTCGAACCCCGTGGTGCGTCGGGCCAGCGCCAAAACCCTGACCCTAATTGCCGATCCAGAAACCGTTTCCCCTCTGGTTCATGCCCTGTTAAACGATGAAGATACGGTGGTCAAAGGTTCGGCGGTGGGGGCACTGGCGCGAATTGGCGAAGCGTCTGTCCAGGTTTTGCTGGATATTTTAGCATCCCCAGACCATCCCGAAAGTACCAAAGGTCATGCGGCTTGGGCATTAGCCTTTATTGGCATGGAAGCTAAAGACTATCTGTATCGAGAGATTAATTCTGATTCCGAGTCGGTGCGGACGGCAGTGGTGGGGGCGATCGCCAAAATTGCTCAAGAAGCAAAAGAACCACAAGCCTTTAATGTCCTCACCGATGCCCTCAATGATGCCTCAGAAACCGTCCGTTGTGAAGCCGCAGCGGTGTTGGGCAATTTAGCCCATAAACCAGCGGTTCCTTGTTTGGTGGAATTACTCCATCATCCCAGCAGCGAAACCCGCAAAGCCGCCGCTTTATCCTTGATGAAAATCAAAGACCAAAGCGCTTTAGCACCCTTACAAATTGCATATCAGCAAGAATCTGATGCCGCAATTCAGCCAATTATTAAACTAGCCATCACTCAGCTAGAAAGAGAATCTGAAGAAAGCGATTGGGACTGACCCGCTGATTTATATAAGTAGACGGGCAGAAATAAATGCACCACAGAACCCATTAGAAAAAAACTGTCATTCCCGCCGATGGCGGCCTTCGCGGGGGTAAACTCCGACGGGAATCCAAAGCCTATCTGCGGGGAACGAAAAGTGCAATTAATTATGTTCACCTACTTACCAGACCAATTAGATAATTTCTTTGGCGAATGTAGGGGCAAGCGAATCGCCCCTACATTGAAATTTGATGGCGAATTTCGATCGCGAATTGTGATGGCGAATTTTAATCGCCGTTGTCAATTTCGCGTTAATTGAGAATTCACTAATTCCAGTCGAGATAAAGCACTGGTAGCCATCTCTCGGACATAACTATCAGCGGATTCATCATTAGACAAACTGACCAGAACTTCCTGCGAACGCGGATCTTTAATCGAACTAATCGCATTAATAATTGCCACCGCTAAAGCTGGATTATCTGTGCCATTTAATGTATCGATTAAACCATCTAAAGCGGGCACTCCAACCACACCTAAAGCCATTGCAGAAGCCAAACTAACCACCGGATTTAGATCCTGAAGAGCGGTGACTAATCCCGAAATTCCTTCCGTGGGGAAAGGTTCATCAGGGTAATTAATCGCCACTTGAGCTAAAGCTTTGGCACAACTACTCCGCACCGTAGCATTGTCACTTTGGGACAAGGTATCCAGTAAAAAAGGCACCGTTTCCATCCCGATCGCCCCAAGAGTCTTGACCGCTGCTCGTCGATAGGTCGTATCCTCTTCGTCCAAAACCGTCATTAAATGAGAAATTGTCGTTTCATCGCAGTTTTCTACCAGTTCCCACATAGCGCGATCGCGTAAATGGGGATTTGGATGCTTTAACTGTTCAAATAAAGACTCTTGTTGTGACATCGTAATTCTGAATTTTCAATAATATTGATTTTCGCCATCTAATTCTAGCTTTAAAACTGAACAACTGAGGGACTCAAGAGTGCTTCACTTACCCAAACTTAGGCAAACAAAGAACTCAGAGTCCCCCAGTTTTTCATAGAGACTAATGATTAGACGAAATCCACTGTCACTACGACAAGGAGTTGATCACATAGTCGAGGAGAGCATTGTACTCAGTCAAAGCTTGAGCGGACATATCGCGAGGAGCGCAACCACGGTTACGAGCGAAGCTCAGAGCTTCAACGTAAGGAGCGGTAGGCAGACCCAGAGCGCGATACACTTCACGCTGACCGGCAATACCCCACTCATCCAATGGACCGGTGCCACCAACAACTAAGCAATAGTTGATCAAGCGCAGGTAGTGCTTGATGTCACGCAGGCACTTTTCTTTGAAAACGTCGGTAGAATTAGCTTCACCAGCGTTATTCAGGTAAGGATATTTTTTGATGCAAGCATCATAAGCTTCTTTAGCGACGTTATCCAGGTTTCCGGCCAACTTTTCAGCGGCTTCCAAACGAGCGGTAGCGCGTTGGACAGAACCTTGCACAGATTCTAAATCGGAGGTGCTGGGGAAACGTCCAGCCGCATCAGCAGCGGCAACAACAGTGGTGACAACTGATTTCATATCTTGAGTCTCGTAGGATTTGACTTGAGTGGGTTGAAATTTCGGTTTTTTTTGCCAATGGAGACTGGCTTTTTCGCTAAAAAATGGATAAACTTATCGGTTTATCAGCAAAGTGACTAGCTGAGAGCAGCAATCACGCGATCGAAATAGCTACCGGCTTCAGCAACTAAGCTGGCGCAACGATCTTCGACCACAGGAGAACCCATTTTACGCAGTTTGGCACCAGCGCGAGCTTCGCTGGGAGTGTCGGAAATGTGAGCAGCAGCCTGAGCCTTCATGATCCCAACAGCACGAGCGGTGGACTGAAGGGGAACGCCCAAAGCGGTGTAGGTTTCTTTCAAACCATTCAAGCAGCGATCTTCGAGAACAGAAGCATCACCAGCAAGCAGAGCATAAGTTACATAGCGCAGGATGATTTCTGCGTCACGCAAGCAAGCAGCCATGCGACGGTTGGGGTAGCAGTTACCACCAGCTTGAATTAAGCCTTGGTTTTCGCAGATCATACCGGCAACGGCATCAGAAACCATGCAACTTGCGTTGCTGGCAATGGCGTTAACGGCATCAAGGCGACGGTTGCCAGCAGCGATGAATTCGCGCAGGGCGGCTAATTCGGCACCACCAATGGGTGCGGTTTTGCTATCGGCAGTGATGACTGCTCTGGAAAAAGCGTCAAGCATTTAGCTCTCCTTAACTGATTGATTTCAAAAGTGATTTGCTTAGTTATTCGATCGGTATGTGTCACCGACTGCAACTCAATATAGGAGAGTAGTATGGCGATCGTCTCATTTATGAGAAACAAAGTTACATTTTGTAATATTTCTCTCATAAAGGCTGTTTGTTGTTTGTTGTTTGTTGTTCGTTGCTCGTTGGTTGTTATTTGTTATTTGTTATTTGCTATTTAGGCTCTCTTCATTCATTGATGGGTATGATTGGGTGATGCAACCAAATGCGATCGGGATGGGTTTGTTTGCGGATGGCGGTGTTTTGGCTTCTAAGCCTGATGCGGCTTCGGCGAATTATATTCATAATTGTGTTTACGATCGTAAAAAGCGCACCGGGGAGAATGCTTGTCCGTTTAGTTTTTTTATGGGGATTTTTTGTCTCGGCACCGGGAAAAGCTGAAGTCTCAAGGGTGGATGAGTTTTATTTTAAAAAATTGCGATCGCATTTCCCCGGAAGAATGGCAAGCAATTCACCAAAAAGCCCAAGACTGGCATTTGACTCAAGAGATTTAACGATTTAGCAACCGGGTTTTTATTTAATTCATAATTCGGTCTAAATATTCGGTAATTTCCCGCGCTACTTGAGTCCCATTGCTGCATTTTCTGGTAATCTCTTGATCGATGGAGTAAACTTGGATTGGCTGGTTTTTTCCTTTCAGCTTATAACAGCCTAAATTGATAAAATCCCAGTGTTTTTGGGTACTATTTTTTACGGCTTCAGAAAAAACCAGCGATCGCGGTAAATTTCTGGTTAATGCTTCTAATCTAGATGCGGCATTAACTACATCCCCAATCACTGTATAGTCTTTTTTAAAAGATGAGCCTAAATTCCCTTCAATCACCATCCCTTTAGTTATACCAATCCCCGTATATAATACTTTCAAAACACTATCTTCCTGGGCATAATTTCGCAACATGGCGACATCTAGCAAAATATCTAAACCCGCTTGAATCGCCGCATCTGCTCGATCGGCATCAAAATAAGCCATGACACAATCGCCAATAAATTTGGTAACTTCGCCCCCGGCTTCACTAATAATTTTAGCACAAGAAGTTAAATAATGATCTACCAAGTAAACAACGTGCTCTACTGGCAGTTTATCCGCAAAAGCAGAAAAAGAAACAATATCACTAAACATAATGATTTTTTCAGTCTTTTTCGCCCGGACATCCAAAGGATTTATGCCTTGTTGAATTAGTTTAAAAATAGTGGGTTGAGTGTACTTTTCTAAAATACCGTGTGATTCGGTAATAGTTTCTAATAAGGTTTTTATGGGTTGAATAATCAGATCGGTGTTATGCTCTAAATCAATGATTTGCATTGACCATTCAGGAAATAACCGTTCGGTGACATTGAGTTCTGATTTTAAGCAAAGAATATCGGTGTGCCTAGGATCGTCCAAGATTATTTGGTAAATTCGATCGATGTCGTCGGCTTCTCCTTCGAGAATTTGGAAAAAAATTCCGCCTAAGCAGAGTAAAACTCCAGTAATATTTCTGGCTTGATTATTCTGCTGAGAAATTTTACCGATTTTTTCAATATCGGCGGCAGTTAAGTTAACAGAAAATCGACTAATATATGTGAGTCTTTTCATGGCAGCAATCTGGTGAAATAAAATAACCGGGAATTGAGGAGCTAATCAACTCAAAAAACCTTGAGTTTCCTTGGTAGAGGTTGAGAAAATGACTCTATAGGTAAAAATAAATAGGACTTACGCAAGGAATCTATATATAGGGTATTGGTGCGTTACGCTTCGCTAACACACCCTACCGATAGCGTTGATGCGTAAGTCCTGAATAAAGTTAAGATGCACCAGAGAGACGGAAAATTTGATGGTTGCGCTGAAACTGATGATTACCCTGATATTCTGAGTCAGCGATCGCTCCAACCCCAGGTTAGGAGAGAGATTCTGATTTAAGTCATCTCCAGAATCTCGACCACCGAGGGTGAACTGGGTTGGTGTCCCTTTTTACCGATTGTGGCATAGCATGGACGATTTATGTATAGGGTCAAGCATAAGAAAAATAATTTTTGAGCAGAGGTTTACTCAAATCGTATTCTAGAAATAGAGGTATGAATCAGTAAAAATGCAAATTCAAGGCACAACAAAGTTACTCGGAGTGATGGGCGATCCGGTAGAACATTCTCTGTCTCCGGCTATGCACAATGCAGCGATCGCCCACTTAGGGATCGATTATGTTTATCTGCCTTTCCCGGTCAAACCGGCAAAATTAGCCACAGCAGTGGCAGGTTTGGCGGCTATTGGGGTGAAAGGTTTTAATCTGACGATTCCCCACAAACAAGCGATTATCCCGTTACTATCAGAGGTGTCCCCGTTGGCTCAGTCCGTGGGGGCGGTGAATACGGTTTACTGGACCGAACGGGGTTGGGTGGGTACAAATACTGATGTGGCAGGGTTTCTCGCTCCTTTGCGATCGCTGAACCGCGACTGGAAGCATACCAAAGTGGTGATTTTAGGCGCTGGTGGGGCCGCCCGTGCGGTGGTGGCGGGTTGTCGGGAGTTGGGTTGTACGGAAATTTATGTAGTCGGTCGCAACTCGGATAAGTTAGCCGCGTTTGCAGAAAGTTGGTTAAATACGCCGATTTCTGTGCCCCTGACCGTTCATCCTTGGGAGGAATTATCGATGGTATTACCAGAAACGGGTTTATTGGTGAATACAACTCCCATTGGGATGTATCCCCAGGTAGAGCGATTCCGCAAAGCGGATCCCTTGCGGGAATCGCCTCTTAGTGACGCGGATTTTACTTGTTTGAATTCTCAGACTATTGTTTATGATTTAATTTATACTCCTAGTCCGACGCAATTTTTGCAACAGGGGAAAGCAGTAGGGGCGATCGCGATTGATGGTAGTGAAATGCTCGTTCAGCAAGGAGCAGCCGCATTAAAAATTTGGATCGAGCAACCCGTTCCTGTGGAGGTAATGCGCCAAGCTTTGCACCAAAAGTTAGGTCTAGCCACTTAGTTAAAAAATGCTCTAGCTCGCTCCCTTTATTTTATGCCAACTAATCATTGTATAACCTTAATTAAGCATTTCCAAATGCTGGCTCGATATAATACTTTGGCTAATTTGAGAATTTATCAGGCTTGTTCCCAGCTTTCTCGCGCTGAACTGACTCGATTTCGGCCATCATTTTTTGGCAGTATTTACGCTACCCTGAATCATATTCTGGTTTGCGATCGCCTCTGGTTAGCCAGATTTGCCAATAAGACCGTTAAAGCTGACGAACTCAACGCCATTTTAGATGAAACATTCTCGGAACTGCAAAGATCGAGAATTGTTGAAGATGGTCATATTGAAAGTTTCACCAAAAATATGACGGAGGAGTTTCTGCAAGAAACTATTAAATATTACGATCGCGACGGCAAATTCCAACGGGATTCTGCTATTTTATTGCTGGAACATTTTTTTCATTACCAAACCCATCATCGGGGTCAAGTCCATGACATGATTACTCAAACAGAAATCATTCCCCCAGTTTTAGATTTACATCGATTGCTTAGACCTTATGCGGGAATGTATCTGAATTAGTTAGAAATGGTGGGCAATGCTATGTAGGGGCGCAAGCATTGCGCCCCTACAGCAAATGAACAGATTATGTAGGGGCGCAATGCTTGCGCCCGCAATGCTTGCGCCCGCAATGCTTGCGCCCGCAATGCTTGCGCCCGCAATGCTTGCGCCCGCAATGCTTGCACCCCTGATGTTTTATGTCAATCACAATTGAAATGACTATATTTATAATTTATTATTAATTAAAATTAATTGGAAAATGAGCCAAATTAGCTGTTGTTTAAAAATTCAGGGGGCGGTGCAGGGCGTGGGATTTCGCCCTTTTATTTATCGTCTGGCTACGGAGTTAAAGCTGGTGGGTTGGGTGAATAATTCTGCCCAAGGGGTTGTGATTTCCGTGGAAGGCGATCGCGCTTTGTTAGAAACTTTTATTGAGCGGATTAAAACGGAAAAACCACCGGCATCTTTTATCCAAAGTTTAGAAATAAATTGGGCAGAAATCATCGGCTATAAAACATTTGAAATTCGCCCCAGCCTTCCGGGGACGAAAACGGCGATTGTTTTAGCGGATTTAGCCACTTGTCCAGATTGTTTTGCGGAAATTTTTGACCCAGAAAATCGGCGTTATCGTTATCCTTTTACTAACTGTACCAATTGTGGGCCACGCTATACGATTATTGAGTCGGTTCCCTACGATCGCCCCGCGACAACGATGAAAAAGTTTCATTTATGTTCTGACTGTGAAAGGGAATATCATCACCCCAGCGATCGCCGGTTTCATGCTCAACCGAATGCTTGTCCCAAGTGCGGGCCGCATTTAGAATTGTGGGATAAAAATGGTGATATTTTGCAATGCCATGATGGGGCATTAATGGCGACAGTGGCGGCAATTCGCGAGGGCAAAATTGTGGCGATTAAAGGGTTAGGTGGGTTTCATTTAATGGTAGATGCCCACAATGAGGCAGCGGTGCAACGGTTGCGGGATAAAAAGCATCGCCGGGATAAACCTTTTGCTTTAATGTATCCTGCTTTGGCCAAAGTGCAAGGGGTTTGTGAGGTTTCTGAGATAGAGGCGGATTTGTTGCGATCGCCCCAAGCGCCGATTGTGTTATTAAGGCTAAAAAATTCAGGCAAAAATAATTATATTGCCCCGGCAGTTTCTCCGGGAAATCCCTATTTAGGCATTATGTTGCCTTATACACCTTTGCATCATTTATTGATGGCAGAATTGGGCGACCCGGTAGTAGCTACCAGTGGCAATTTAGCCGATGAACCAATTTGCACTGACGAACAAGAAGCGATCGCCCGTTTGGGCAATATTGCGGATTTATTTTTAGTCCATAATCGTCCCATTGCCCGTCCGGTTGATGATTCCGTGGTGCGGGTGGTGAGCGATCGCATACAGGTGATTCGTCGGGCGCGAGGTTATGCCCCGTTACCAGTTTTTCTTGGCATATTTCTCCAGGCAGAAAATGGGCAATCAGGAAAAGATAACCGTGCGGAAAAATCAGGGACTAATTTATTAGCGGTGGGGGGACATTTCAAGAATGCGATCGCGATTTTGATGGCAGATAAAGTGTTTCTCAGTCAGCATATTGGGGATATGGAAACGCCCCAAGCTTTTGATGCTTTTCAAACCGTAATTAAAACCCTGGGTAGCATTTATGATTTTCAGCCGGACGGCATTGCTTGTGATGCTCACCCGGATTATATTTCTAGCCAATATGCGCGATCGCAGTCTGCAAAATTTGGGCTGCCGGTGTTTTCGGTGCAACATCATTATGCCCATGTGCTCGCTTGTATGGCGGAAAATCAAATAGAACCGCCAGTTTTAGGCATTTCCTGGGATGGTACAGGGTATGGACTGGATGGGACTATTTGGGGCGGAGAATTTCTCGCAGTCAGCGATCGCTCATTTCAGCGGGTGGCCCATTGGCGAACTTTTCGGCTACCGGGAGGGGAAAAAGCGGTGAAAGAACCTCGTCGAGTGGCTTTGGGATTGCTTTATGAGTTGTTTGGTGCGGATTTTGATGATGGTTTTAATCCGTTTAATCCGTTACCGCTTCAGGATTTTTCTCCCCGTGAGTTGCAAGTGATGAAAACTATGTTGCAAAAGCAGCTTAATGCACCTTTGACCAGCAGTATGGGTCGATTATTTGATGCGATCGCGGCTTTAATCGGGCTACGGCAAACGGTGACATTTGAAGGACAAGGGGCAATGGAGTTAGAATTTATTTTATCACAAATTGATGAGATTGATTCAGAAATTAATCCGATTAATCGGGATGCTGAATATTCATTTGCTATTGAAAATAATCCCGCTAATTTGCCAAATCAGCCGTTAATTTTGGATTGGCAACCGATGATTAGGGAAATCTTGGCGGATCTGCGATTCCAACAACCGATCGCCCTAATTTCTCTGAAGTTTCATAATACTTTAGTGGCGGCAACTGTGGCGATCGCCAAACAAGTGGGCATTGAAAAAATTGCCCTGACAGGGGGTTGTTTTCAAAACAAATATTTAACGGAAAGAATGATTCAAAAATTAACAGAGGCAAACTTCCGTCCTTATTGGCATCAATGGGTTCCCCCCAATGATGGGGGGTTGGCTTTGGGCCAAATCGTTGCCGCTTTAAGGGAGTTTAGGGTGTAGGGAGTAATTGATAATTGATAATTGATAATTGATAATTAACAATTGTTAATTAAACATAATTATCAATTGTTAATTATCAATTGTTAATTGTTTCCCGATGGCGGCCCCACACCCTACACCCTAAAATCCCTTCTTAAGTTTCCTGCAAGACCTGATGAATCAAATCAGCAGCAAGTTGCAGTTTATCCCGTTGGGTCAAGGCATCATAGTCAACTGTCACCACGGATTTAGCTTTGGGGATGGGCAGTTGCGGAATGCGATCGCACTGTTGTAGCTGCCAGGAATCATAAAAATAGTCAATGGGTTGACCGTACACGGCAGCAAAAGCCGGTAATTCTCGTTCTGCATCTACTTTGCGTTTGCCGTTTTCGATGCAGGATATGGCTTGTTGGCTGAGAGTCACTCCATAGCGAATTTCTAGCTGTTCGATGACTTGTTCTTGAGTCAGACCGAGGGATTCGCGAGTGGCTTTGAGGCGTTTGCCTAGTGAGAACGCCATATCAGAAAATCATGTAGATTACCACTAAATCTTAAATTTTCGCGGCACTTTCTTCTATCCGATAAACTTGTGCAGTTGCGAAAATCGCGTATTTTAGGGCGCTACGGAAAAGGGGGCGCAATGCTTGCGCCCTAATTAATGTGAAAGATGTTTGCTTGATTAGTCCCGTAACAGGCGATCGAGGATTTCGGCAGAGAGTTGCAGTTTTTCCCGTGGGGTGAGGGGGTCTAAATCAAGAGGGATAGAAGGTTTCGGGGTTATGGTTGGTTCCCAGGATTCGTAAAAGTAATGAATTGGTTTGCCGTAGAGGGTTGCCAGGGCGGGGAGTTCGGTTTCGGCGTCGATTTTGCGTTTGCCTTGTTCCAGGGCTGAGAGGGATTGTTGGCTGAGATGGACTCCGTAGCGGCGTTTTAGCTGTTCGATGACTTGTTGCTGCGTGAGTCCCAAAAGTCGGCGGGTGGCGCCTAGTCGCTGACCGAGGGAAGACTTCATGTGAAGATTTATTAAGTGTTATTTACTTATGTAACGATATAACAATTTTGGTAACAATTGGTATTTTTTTCAAAAATATTAGATAATTAGATTGACTTATGATTTTCGTGTATAAAATCGACGATAAGCGTTAGCGAAGCCTCGGCATTAGGCGATCGATATGCTACAGAGGCGATCGGTCAAAATGTTAATTTTTACAAATCATAAAAACAATTGAAAAATGAGAGATTTCTTTCTAAAACCTTTGCAAGGAGTTGCCAGTGGTTTAGCATTTATGCTAGGTGCTCACGCTTTAGTTATTTTTCTCATCCGACCAATTTCCAATTGGATTAACAATCTTCAGCCATCAAATTTAAAAGCACTTGGAATTGATGGTATAATTATCTGGATAATATTCCTAATATTAAGTGAAATATGGGAAAAAGTTCAACCAATATTAAATAAATACGTTGGACAGTATGTTAAATTGGCATTTTTTTATGTTGGCAAGGGGTTCCATTCATTTTATCATATTTTCGGTATTACTCCGGGGAAAAAAGGTATTTATCCTGGACAAATCGTTATTTTTCCAGTGATTTTTGGAATTTGTTTTTTTAGCACTTTTCTGGATTATTTAGCCATTCAAGCCAATTTAGATGTTTCTATTAATATGTTCTCTGACAGAATCGTTGAAGATATGGAAGAAGTTGTCTCTGTTCAATCAATGATTGGTTGGATTGCTCAAGATCAAGTTTCGGTCAGTAACTTTTGGCAATACTGGTTCTACAGTCTTCGCGCCAGCTTTTTAGGATATCGATTTGAAGGATGGATGCAATGGCTTGTTGCTTTTCCAATTAATGTGGCAGCCAGTATTATTTTCTTAATACTTGGCATAGATCATGCCACTCATGGACTATCGGGATTTAAACTAAAATGGAAAGATAATGAATTAGATTATGATCTTCCTTCTGGAGTAGCAGAACCTAAGCCTGCGCGTCCCTTTGGCTTTTTTGTTAGTGGCATAATCGCCGTGTTTTTGTTAATCGGACAATTTGCCCTGTCAGCCTTACCTGTTAACCGGATCCGTCAAATGATAGTGACCTCGACTTCAACTCGGACTTCGACCCCAACTCGACCTTCTCAACCCCCTCTCACACCACAGCAGACAGTTGCTAAATACTATGAATTAGCGACCTCTAATCGTGAAGCTGCATTAGAGTTAATGAGCGAACGTTGGAAAAAAGCTGAGAAAGAAAATTGGGAAGAAGGGCTAAAGTTTTGGAACACACTTGAACAAGTGAAAGTTTATAATACAGAAATTTTAGAGCAATCTTCTAATACAGTAGTTGTTAAAGCATGGCTTCAGTATTATATAAAGTATAAAGACTATACTCCGTGTGAAACGTTAATTTTTAAACTCGTGCTAGATACGAATCAGAATAAGTGGGTTTTAAGTTCCGCTCGAGATGTCGTTCAAAAACCGTATTGCGACCGTTGAAGCCTTACATTTATCATCAGCGATATCAGAATGCGAGAAACCGGGTTTCTTTCCATAATTTTGGTTTTGTGGCAAAGGTTATGATAGAAACCCGGTTTCTTAGTTATCCCGCTTGGTGTGAGAAACCGGGTTTCTTTTTTTAACTCCACAGTTAACGATAATATCCACAACAGAAACCCGGTTTCTTGCTTATCCCAGTGTCAGAGGAAAGAGACCTGCATAACCATATCGCTGAATTAACCAAAATTCCCCCAGAAGAAGTTGAGGAAATCCGCAAAATTATTTTACTCAAATCCGGGATTCATATCGGCGATCGCATTACCGTGATTCAAGCAGATATCGCCCAGCAACCTGTAGATGCGATCGTTTCTTCCACAAATCCCAATCTCTTACCCAATAAAAATTTAGGTTCACTATTGAGATTGTCAGATAATACCAAAGTTGATAGTGGAATTCATCAAGCCTCTGGTAAATCTCTGGAACAAGACTGTCGGAAACTGAATGGGTGTGCGGTGGGAGAAGCGAAAATTACTCCCGGACATAATTTACCGGCAAAATGGGTGATTCATACGGTTAGTCCCATTTGGCAAAATGGTCAATATCAAGAAGAACAACTCTTGAGAAATTGCTATCGGAACTGTTTAAACTTAGTCCATTCTCAAGAGATTGAATCCATCGCATTTCCCGCATTAGGAACCGGAACAGGTAAATTTAACCTAGAAACAGCCGCGAGAATTGCTGTCACCGAAATCCAGGATTTTTTAATGACCTATTTTCAACTGCAACAGATTATCTTAGTGTGTCGCGATTTACAAACTTATCAAACTTATCGTCAAGTAGTGACAGAAATTATTGAACCATTATCTTTGCAACCCTTGTTAAATAAATCAGATATCACTGTCTTGTCTTAATTATCTCAGGGGTTCGAGGTTTCAGAAACCCGGTTTCTTAGTTATCTGTGGGGTGTCAGAAACCGGGTTTCTTTTTTGCCTCCACAGTTAACTTTGATATCCACCACAGAAACCCGGTTTCTTAGTTATCCGTGGGGTGTCAGAAACCGGGTTTCTTTTTTTAACTCGAATTAAACCAATTTCAAACACTAATTCTCCCTTGTGGTTAAACTCTCCGGTAATCATACTCGATAACAAGCCCCGGTTTCATTAACGCAGTAAACCACACACCGAGCATTGGGGTATTTTTCATCGGCTTTTTGTTCGGCCACCTTGTCATCTTTATCGATAAAATAGTCCCCACTTTCCGGTTCAATGACCATAAACCAATCGTAATAATCATCGATTATTTTTGGTTTAGCTGCCTCAAAAATTTCGTCACAACGCTTCATTAAGGCTTGCATTTCTTCATCGATTCGTGCTAGTTCTTCAGGGGAATAGCTGAGGTCTGGGAAGCCCCGACGCCGCAGGGGTGTCCGATGAGGTTTAGATATTTTGATCATGTTGATTTAGCCTAAAACTAGAATATTATACTTATTATATTACCTTATTTTTAGTAACTTTGAGAAAAAATATGTTAAATTTAATTAATAAATGAAATAGGCGATCGCTCTTGGTTTCAGAAACCGGGTTTCTTTTTGTCACTCCACAGTTAGCGATAATATTCATAACAGAAACCCGGTTTCTTAGTTATCCCTAGGTGTCAGAAACCGGGTTTCTTTTTGTTATTCACCGTTAACTTTGATATCCACCACAGAAACCCGGTTTCTTTTCTGGGGGCAAAAGGGAAAAAAGCGATCTATCGCCTATTTTATCCGAACATAACTTAGGGGTGATTCCCCCGCCGGAGCTTCGCGATCGCACCTACCATATAGCGGGGTTAGTGCTATCATTAAAACGAGATTTAGATAAAAATCCCATGAGCATCACAATTCCCGATGACATCTTTCAAAGTACCGGAATGTCAGAAACAGAGTTAAAGCTGGAAATCGCCGTTATGCTTTACCAGACAGAAAAATTAACCCTAGGTAACGCCAGTCGTTTAGCGGGGATGAATCAACTCAATTTCCAACAACTCCTTGCCAGTCGCAATATCTGCATTCATTATGATGTAGAAGATTTACAACAAGATATTCAAACATTGCAAGCGTTAGGAAAAATTTGATTGAACAACTTAATTATTGTCAGCAATACCTCACCGATTACCAGTCTAGCTGCGGTGGGACAACTAGACCTGCTGAAGCAACTATATCAGCGCATTATCATCCCCGAAACCGTTTATCAGGAATTGATTGGCGCTAACCCCACAGTTCCAGGGGCAAAGGAAGTCTCAACTTTCTCTTGGATAGAGACAAAAATAGTGGTGAATCAACCCCTAGTACAAGCACTCCGGCAAAAACTCGATCCCGGAGAAGCCGCAGCCATTGCCTTGGCGATCGCTCTGAACGCCGATCGACTAATTATTGATGAACGTAAAGGCCGAAAAATAGCAATTGATATGGGTGTGCAAGTAATTGGAATTTTGGGAGTTCTCCTAGAAGCGAAATCTAACGGCTTAATCGATCGAGTGAAGCCAATAGTAGACGATTTAATTGCGATCGCCGGTTTCCGAATTAGTCAGCAACTCTACGCTGAAATTCTACAGGCAGCAAAAGAATCGTTGTAAGCCTGCCCCCGCGAAGGCGGGGGTGCGATCGCTCTCTGATGGGTTTCAGAAACCGGGTTTCTTTTTGGACTCCACAGTTAATGATAATATCCACCACAGAAACCCGGTTTCTTAGTTATCCCGCTTGGTGTGAGAAACCCGGTTTCTTTTAATCCAAAGTCAAAACTCCGCCAGAATAATCGGCAATCAGTCTTTTAAATCTTAACCAACGCACACCCAAGAGAATATCTTTAACGCGAGAACCTCCGAAAACCGGAATTGTGAACTCTTCCTCATCTAAAAGCACAATTCCCTCATAGACATTTAAAGTAGTGATTCCACTAGCTGTTTGTACAGTTTTTGGTTCACTATATTGTTTCCAACCTAGAGCGATCGCGTCTTGGTTATGAACGATTAACCAACCAGTAAATCCTGTATCAAAAATTGCTTTGATCCGGTAATCATTTTGATCTGCCGCAACTAAATCCACTGCAAAAACTAATTCTCCCTTTTGATTAAAATTCCCTGATATCATATTTTATCACAAGCTCCAGTTTCATTAATGCAGAAAATAATGCACTGGGCATTTGGGTGTTTTTCATGGGCTTTTTGGCTGACTACTTTGTCATCTTTATCGATAAAATAGTCGCCACTTTTGGGTTCGATCGCCATAAACCAGTCGTAGTAATCGTTAATTAACTCCGGTTGAACCCGTTGAAACACAACTTGACATTTTTGTAGTAATTCTTGCATTTCCGCTTCTTGTCGTTGGATTTCTTGCGGGTCAAGTTCGCGGTCTGGAAACACTCGACCTAGACGCGCTTGGCGATGACTTTCAGATATTTTGCTCATTTTCTATTACCTTCGCTTGGTAATCTTCTATTTATTATTATAGCTGAATTAGGATAAAAAAGTAGGAAATAAGTAGGTGGGCAGAAATAAATACACCACAGACCATATCAGAAGAAAAACTGTCATTCCCGCGTTAGGCGAAGCCCATGCCAAAGGCTATAGGCGGGAATCCAAAGCCTATCGGCGGAGAAAGAAAAGTGCAATTAATTATGTTCACCTACTTAGGCATAATGGGTGTGAGAAACCGGGTTTCTTTTTTGACTCCACAGTTAATGATAATATCCACCACAGAAACCCGGTTTCTTTTAATCCAAAGTCAAAACTCCGCCAGAATAATCGGCAATCAGTCGCTTAAATTGCAACCAACGCACCCCCAAGAGAATTTCTTTCACGCGAGAACCTGCTAAAACGGGGATGGTAAATTCCTCCCCATCGATCGCCACAATTCCCTCGTAAATATTGAAAAATACTATTCCTCCTGCTGTCCGACTTTTTCTAGATTCAGGTTGCTTCCGCCACCCCAAATCCTCCGCATCTTCGTTACTCATCAGCAGCCAATCATTGAATCCTGTATCAAAAATTGCCTGAACTGGGAAATCAGTGTCATCTGCCGCAATTAAAGCAATTTCAAAGACTAACTCTCCCTTGTGGTTAAACTCGCCTGAAATCATACTCGACAACAAGCTCCTGTTTCATTAATACCGTAAACTGCACACCAGGTGTCCTGGTGTTTTTCACGGGCTTTCTGAATGGCCACCTTGTCATCTTTATCGATAAAATAGTCCCCGCTTTCCGGTTCGATGACCATATACCAATCGTAGTAATCATCGATTAGTTTTGGTTTAGCCGCCTCGAAAATTTCGTCACACCGCTTCATTAAGGCTTGCATTTCCGCTTCGACTTTCTCAATTTCTTCGGCAGTTGGCTCGCGACCAGGAAAGACTTTACCTAGACGAGGGTTGAAGTGAGTTTCTGAGGTGTTAATCATTTTTTTAGCCTCCAAAAAGCATCTTATATTTATTATTGTAACTTAATTTTAGTAAATCTGAGGAAAGTTAGGTTAAATTTAATTAATAAACGAAATAGGCGATCGCGCATTTCAGAGGTTTCAGAAACCGGGTTTCTTTTTGTCACTCCACAGTTAGCGATAATATCCACCACAGAAACCCGGTTTCTTGGTTATCCCGCTTTGTGTGAGAAACCGGGTTTCTTTTTGTAACTCCACAGTTAACTTTGATATCCACCACAGAAACCCGGTTTCTTAGTTATCCCGCTTGGTGGCAGAAACCGGGTTTCTTTTTGTAACTCCACAGTTAACGATAATATCCACCACAGAAACCCGGTTTCTTTCTAATATTAATCATCAACAGATTCATCCGGATTTTCCTCAATTTTCACCCCATCATATAAATCGTCAACGGCTATGGATATTCCAACACTTTCCAAGTCCAAAACTTCTCCAACCCCAAAGGTTTGATAAGTCCACAGTCGATCGCGGCGGCGAAAACACTCGACTAATGGGCGATCGCAGTTAATCAGCACATACTCAATTAAGGTGGGAATTTGCCGATAGTTTTGCCATTTTCGCCCCCGATCTTTGGCCTCGGTTCTAGGGGACAATACTTCGACTAATAATCCGGGAAATAGGATTTCTGTGGTGGCTTGGCGATCGCGATCGTCGCAACTAACTACCAAATCGGGATAAAAGTAATTCCCCGTTGCCTCTACGTTTACCTTCACATCTGCCACATTGACTCGGCAACCTTTGGGACGCAAAGCAGAACGTAATTTATCATTAAGATTGAGGGCAATTCGATTATGGGCGATCGTGCCGCCAGTCATTGCCACCACATCCCCATCAATTAACTCGTAACGTAGATCCTGCAATGCTTCCCATTCTAGGTATTCTTCTGCGGTCATCCGCCATGAATCAGAAAGTGCAATCATTTTCTGGATACCTCATCGATAATTTATGCGCTATTTCTATTTTACAGATTTATTGACAGATTCGCCCATAAGAGTAAAAGCTGCCCAATTTTTTGGTTGAGAGTATTGTTGCATTGTCGTCAGCATTGCTTGTCGCAAAGCCACTGCCCGATCGCCCGTTTGGGGCAAAATTCGATAAAATTCCTGCATTAATTTTGCGCTTGCCTCATCGTCTGCTTGCCATAAAGAGACAATAATACTTTCAGCCCCCGCACCGATAAATGCACGAGATAATCCAATAATGCCATCACCAGTAATTTTCCCGCCACCTGTGTTGCAAGCACTTAAAACTACCAAGGAAGCTGTTAAATTCAATCCGATGATTTCCTCAGAAGTGAGAAACCCGCGATCGCCTTCGGTTGGAGTTAGTGCGATCGCCCCGAAAAAACCAGAACCAGACTCAGTAAAATCACCCAAAAACCCGTGGGTTGCCAAATGCACGATCGCAGCCGAACCCATACGTTGCAAAACCGCTGCTTTTGTCGCTGCACTGCCAATTAAAGGCTGGGTATTCAACATAGAGGCGATCGCGATCGCTTCTGCTTCGGCAGCGGGTAAATTGGCCAATTGCTCTGGTTTTTCTCCCGGCAATTTCGGCATGACTGGATTGCCCACCACTAAAGCATTTGTGGGGTTATTTATATTGTTATTTGCATTGTTAATTGTTCGATTTTGTGCCAGTTGACGAGTCAATTTTAACACCTGAATTGCTGGTGCTGTGAGAATGGTATGCTTTTCAATTAAATAGCGATCGCTTTCATCTAGTAGCGCCGGAAACGGCACGAAAAATAACTCTTCGTGGGGGATAAATATCACCTTGTCTTCTGGATTACTGGGTAGTACATCGGCAATCGGTTTTATCAGTAAATCGTGCAGCTTATTTAATTTTAAATCGCTCACTCCACCGGCGGGAATGCTGGGCAGAGTTTCCGTTATTTCCTCGCGAGTTCCCCGCACTAAAGCCGTTAATAAGGTTTCCGGTTCTGAGTCACTTTCCCCCGTAGCCAACAACGGCACTAAATTCTCTCGATACTTTTCTAATTGGCTTAAATCAACTTCCCGAAACGTAATATCCCCTGTAGGCTTTACGACCCAAATAAATAAAGCGGAATTTTGGCCTAAATTATCGCTAATAATAGAATATTCAACTAGAGTAGCATTTTGCTCTGCTGCCACTTTTTTTATGTCGGAAATCGTGGTGACAGGATTTTGTTTTTGGGCATATTCTTGCACCGCTTCTGGAGATAGCTTTTGGGCGATTAATTCCAGAAAAGCCCGGGCGCGACTTCTTTCGGCAATTTCTAAGGCGATTTCCGGTTTATTTTGGCTAATTAATGCTTTTTGAAGTATGCTATAACTAGACCGATATTTATCGAATATCGAGACTTTGTTCAAATCGCTTAAGCCCGGTCGCAGAGATTCTAAGGCGTCAATTGCCGCGTATAAGGTTTGCGTAGATTCGGCGATTCTTCCGGCTTCAAATAAGGCGACTCCTTTATTATTCAGTGTGACAGCAATCCCCGCTTGATTTGCTAACTTTTGCCGAATTTCTAAGGCGCGATCGTAAAATTCTAACGCTTGGGAATAGTCCCCCATCAGTCGGTGAACTGAACCGATGTTATTCAAAGCTTGACCGATCGCATCTTCATCCCCGATCGCAGTCATCATTTCTAATCCTTGGTTATACAATTGCAAGGCTTGGGAATAGTTGGCTAATTTCTCATAAACCGCGCCCATATTTAGCAAGGTTTGACCAATTCCCACGGCATCTTCGATTTCCGTGGCGATCGCTAACCCTTTTTCATAGAATTCTAAAGCTTGGGAATAGTCACCGAGAGCATGATAAACTGCGCCAATATTACTGAGAGTAATTCCCACGGCGAAAGCGTTTTCCTCTTGTTCAAACAGCGGTAAGGCTGCTTGAAAAGAAGCCAGGGCTTTTTTCGGTTGTCCTAAACCGCGATAAATTTCTCCCATATTATTGAGAATGACTGCGGAACCATAGGATTCTTCGGCTGGCAAAATATCCAATGCTTGCTGATAAAAATTAAGGGCTTTGGGATAGTCAGCTTGAGATGAAGCAAGCGCCCCCAAATTCATCAGAGTTTGGCCAATTCCCTGTGGGTTGTTAATATTTTGGCGAATGGTTAAAGCTTGGTTTAAAAATTGCCCAGCCAGGGGATAGTTGCCCAAATTGCGATGCACAACACCGATATCATTTAATATCACCGCTTCTAGTTGGCGATCGCCCTCAACCCGTGCCATTTGCAAAGCGCGATCGAAGGTTGCCAACGCTTCTTTCAATTCACCGCGATCGACCTGTTCATAACCGCGATCGTACAGTTGTATCGCTTCACTGGCAGGACTTTCTCCCCTTTCTTGTGCCAAAACTGGCAACCCTCCTACCAAACGCGAAGAAAATTTGATAAACTCAATTTCACCCATAGCGATCGACGCAACGAGGAAAAGACAGGACGAAATGTTTTTTAGAGGCATTTTAAGTTAAATGATTAATGACCAATTACAATCGCTAATTACCGAGACTTGTCGCCACCCTCCCGGAAGCGTTGAACGCCAGCGAGGGTTAACTAAACTATACCGACTGATTGTTAAGTCAGGCAAGCTATGGCGAGAAGATACTCCTTATTATGAAGAAGTATGGCAACAAACTTGGCTATATTTTTGCGTAAATTTATGTGAAGCCACCACAGCGAAAGATAAATATGACCCCGATCGCAGTAGCATCACCACTTGGCTGAATGTTTACCTAAAAATGCGCCTAAAAGATAGGGCGATTAAAGAGCAAAAACAGAAACAACAAATGGTTTCCGCTTCACAAGGGTTAGATGACGATGACACCCTGACGTTTTTGGACACCTTTGAAGCCCCCCCAGATATCCCGCCGATCCTGCAAGCCACCCGCGAGTGGGCGGAAACTGACCCAGAGGGGGAATTGCAGCGCGTTCATATTCCCGGTCGAGAAGATATCACCTGCCAACTGTTAATTTTACGGCGTTTGCCCCCCGAAACCACCTGGAGGGAACTTTCCGCCGAGTTGGGGTTGCCAAGTTCTAGCCTCAGCAGCTTTTATCAGCGGAAATGTATGCCAAAATTGCGTAAATTTGGCGAATCGACAGGATATCTATAAAGAGGTTCGTTGTTGGTTGTTCGTTGTTGGTTGTTGTTTGTTGTTGGTTGGTTGTTGTTTGTTGTTGGTGGGTAGGGATTCCTCGTTCCCAGGCTCTGCCTGGGAATGCCCGAAATGGAGGCTCTGCCTCCTATTATCTGTTGATGATGGACACACTCTTGCTGAGCCTCTAGACTAGGATTCCCAGGCAGAGCCTGGGAACCAGAAAAAACAACCACCAACCAACAACAAATAACCACCAACAACAACTTGATGGACACACGAGGCAGAGCCTCTAGACAGGGATTCCCAGGCAGAGCCTGGGAACCAGAAATAACAACCACCAACCAACAAACAACCACCAACCACCAACCAACAACAACCACCAACAAACAACCACCAACAAACAACCACCAACAACCAACAAATAACCAATAACAAATTATGATTTATAACACTCAAGAAATAGAAAATTTTGCCTTACCTATGTTGATTGGCAGGAATTGGCGCCGCCTTGCCAAACAATTTGCTTTGGAACAACCAAATCGCCAAAAAGCCGAACAAGTTTATTTTAATACTCTGGCGGTTTGTGTGGTGCATGATTATTTACAGTGGATGGGAATTTCTACGGAACTAAATGCTGGAGATAGTTGGAATCCGATCGCCCGTTTAGGCAGTGATGTGGCAGATTTACAGGTGACGGGATTGGGGGTTCTCGAATGTCGTCCCATCCGCGAAGATCGGCAAATTTGTCGAATTCCCCAGGACGTTTGGGGCGATCGCATTGGCTATGTGGTGGTGCAAATTGAAGATTCGGTTAAAGCCGCGAATATTTGGGGATTTATTAATAGTATAGAATCAGAATATATTTCCCTAAATCAATTGCAACCATTAGAAACATTGCTAACCACTTTATCCGCATTGCGCCTGAGTCAGAACATAGAAATTAATGACGCAGCAAGTCAGGACACGGCAATTCAGGACACGGCGTGCCGTGTCCCTACTCGGAATAATTCGGTAAACTTCAGTGAGTGGGTGCAAGGCATTTTTGGGGAAAATTGGCAGGATTTAGCTGCAATATTTAACAATCAAAATATTGCCTATAATTTCCGCAATTCTCCACAAGATAAAGATGTGGATATAGAACGAGCAAAATTGATTGATTTGCAAATGCAGTTTGGCAGTCAAACGGTCGTATTGCTGGTGGCGCTAACACCCGAATCTGATAATATAGCAGTCAGAGTGCGACTTTATCCCCCTGATGGAGAAATTTATTTACCGCCAAATTTGCGGTTAGCATTATTATCAATAGAGGGGGATATTTTGCAAGAAGTGCGATCGCGCCGTCAGGATAATTATATTCAACTGTCCCGCTTTACGGGTGAAACCGGGGAACGTTTTTCGATTCAAGTTGCCCTAGAAAATGCCATGATTGTAGAGAATTTTGAAATTTGAATTTTGAAATTTAATGACGAATCACAAAAAATCAACTATCGTTGTCATTAATCTAGGATATGGCAATTTGCTCTCCGGTTTTCCTCATGTCACTGCCCTACTTTGGGAACCGGAGAATCCCCGCCCTCTGAAATTTACTGGGGCTTTACCTCCAGGGGCAGAATTAGATGGGATTTATCGTCGATGGCATTTAATTTATCAAGCACTTTATCGCCGTCCGGGATGGCATCCCCGGATTAAAATCGATCGCGAAGACATCACCAATGTTTCTGAGATGGAATTTGCGGATATTTGCCAGCGTTATATTCAGCTTATTAATGAGTGGCTGGATGCGGAGGAATTTAGAAATATCGATCGCCAATTGCGATCGCATCTGCACCAGAATGACGAAATTCAATTAATTCTAGAAACCGATGATGAATCGGTGCGGCGTTTACCTTGGCATTTTTGGAATTTTTTGTCAGATTATCCCAAAGCCGAAATAGCTTTAAGTACCCCTGAATATCAGCGAGTGGAGAAGTTAAACCAAAGAAAAATTACGAGAATTTTAGCGATTTTAGGCAATGATAACGGCCTCGATATTGCAGCAGATCGCCAGGTTTTGTCAGAGATTACCGATGCAGAAACGGTTTTTTTGGTGAAACCTTCCCGTCAGGAAGTTGACGAACATTTGTGGGACGATCGCGGTTGGGATATTTTATTTTTTGCCGGTCATAGTGAGAGTGAAGAAAATGGCCACCGGGGTTTATTGGCCATTAATCCCACGGATAAAATCGGCATTTCTCATTTGAAATTAGCCCTAAAAACCGCTATCAGTCGTGGATTACAACTGGCGATTTTTAACTCTTGCGATGGGCTGGGTTTAGCTACGGAATTAGCGGATTTACATATTCCCCAAATTATTGTGATGCGAGAACCTGTAGCGGATGGGGTGGCTAACGCATTTTTAGTCCAATTTATTCAGACTTTTTCTAGTGGTTTGTCTTTTTATTTAGCGGTGCGGCAAGCGCGAGAAAGGTTGCAAGGTTTAGAAGATAATTTCCCCTGTGCTAGTTGGTTGCCGATTATCTGTCAAAATCCGGCAGAATTGTCAATGGTTTGGCCACAGCGATTCCGCGAAGCGGATCCCTTACGGGAATCGCACCCTAAAAAACTGGTTTTTTCCCAATTGCGCGATCGCCATTTTTGGTTAACCAGTTTAGGGATAACTTTGATGATTTTAATTATCCGCCAATTGGGAATTTTACAAGGATCGGAATTGAGACTTTATGACCACTTAATGCGATCGCGTCCTCCAGAACCACCAGACCCCCGGATTTTAATCGTTGAAATTACAGAAGCCGACGTACAATTGCAGCAAAAATATCCGATTCCCGATGCAACATTAGCCCAACTGTTGCGGCAATTAATCCCGCATCAACCCCGTGCGATCGGCTTAACCATTTATCGAGATTTTCCCGTCTATCCTGTGGATTCAGAATTAAGCAAACAAATGCAGCAGCAAGAGAATTTATTTGCGGTCTGTAGCTTCCCCCGGAAGGCAGAACCGGGGATTTCTTCTCCTGATGCTATGCCCAAAAATCGCTTAGGATTCGATGATGTCGCCACCGATTCTGATGGAATTTCGCGCCGTCATTTATTCTTTATGAAAGAAACATCGGGCTGTAACACTCGCTTTTCTTTGAGCTTTAAATTAGCCGAAAAATATCTGGCGGCTGAGAATATTTTACCCGATAATCAAGAAAATCAAAATAATCCATTGCAACTGGGTTCAGCGATTTTTCAGCCAATGAAACCGAATAGTGGCGGATACAAAAATCTCGGTAGAGGCGGCTGGTATATGATGTTAAATTATCGTTCTTTTCCCATTGCCAGAACTGTCACTCTGACGGAAGTATTGCAGGGAGATTTTGACCCTAACCTAGTGAAAGACCGAATTGTAATTATCGGTGCCACCGCCACCAGCGTCAACGCAAAACGTTTTTTCACCCCCTACAGCGTCGGACAATCTCCGTCGGATCGAGTACCGGGAGTGATGGTGCAAGCGCAGATGGTGAGTCATATTCTCAGTGCTGTCCTTGACGGTCGTCCCCCAATCGGCGTATGGGTTTGGTGGGGAGAAGCGATCTGGGTGGGACTGTGGTCAATGGTGGGGAGTGCGATCGCATTGTGCATCCGCAACCGGGGATGGGCGATCGCCGCGATCGCAATTGCGATCGGGGTTCTATATATTGTCTGCTATGTGCTATTCCTCGAAGGCACCTGGGTTCCCCTCATTCCCCCAGCATTGGCATTGGTCATTGGTTTAATTTTGCGTAAATTTTTGCGTAAATTTCTGCCCGGAGTGGGATAGGTAAATAGAATGTCAATCTGAGGAGTAGAACCTTGCCAAGTCCTTTGGGGATGCAAAAATTTTTTTTGGCGGCGAAAGCGGGCAAATTGCCATTAGCGATCGCCTTGCTTGTCTTCATCGGGATAGTGCCTGTTACGAAAGTTTACGGCGCATCTCAAACCGCGATACAAAGGGGCGATCGTCAACTGCCATCAACGGATGGGGCGATCGCCACAAAGTTTGAAGCACCAGCACCGGACCCACCAGAAGATCGCGAAGGTTCTGGCAGCCGCACCTCTTGTCCCGCTGTGGATAAACCTTTGACCGCATTAGTTCCCAGTCAAGTCAACTACACTCTATCGGGACATCCCACATTCTGGTTTTATGTGCCTTATGATTCGGATCCGCCTCGTGAGGTAGAATTCGTGGTCTTGGATGAAGCAGAAGAGCAAGTTTACAAAACCGTCGTCACGATTGCGGATACACCGGGAATTGTCAGTTTCCGCTTACCGGAAAGCGTCCCACCGTTGGAAATTGGCAAAAAATATTTGTGGCAATTCTCCTATCGATGCAATCCGAGAATTCGGGCTGAGGATGACTATGTGCAAGGAATGGTGCAAAGAGTTGCCGGGGATAGCGCACTCATCAGTCAGCTAGAAGCGGCAACAACACCTATGCAGCGCGTGGAACTCTATGCGGCGAATGGGTTGTGGTACGAAACCCTGACCGCCCTCGCCGAATTGCGTCGCGATCGTCCGGGGGATGCAGATATCGCCGCTGAGTGGAAAGAACTTCTCGAATCCATTGGCTTGGGTCATCTGGCAGATGAGGCGATCGGCGGTTGTTGTCGTCCGTAGGGATACGGCAATGCCGTGTCCGATCGCCGTGAAGACATTGACGCAGGAGGACACGGCAATGCCGTGTCCCTACCGCATCAGAAAAAAATTTTGCCAATTTTGCGTAAAAGTTTTCCGCCAAGGCGATAGATAAGAAACCGGGTTTCTGGGTTAACTTTATGCCTCTCGCAGAACTTAGCTGAAGAAACCCGGTTTCTGGACGCTCATTCCCATCCCAGGGGAAACAACCTGGATCCCTTATCGGTTAACAAAATTCAGTGAAAATACTGATGTCTGAAAAGATCGGAAAAGCTTTAATTGATAATTATGATAATTTATAGTTGAGAGCGTAAATTTATGAAAAATTTCCCTTTTTTCGTGTTTGAAGGAGTAGATGGATCTGGTAAAACAACTTTAGCTCAACTCTTAGCCAAACGGCTAAATTTATGCTATTACAGCAGTATCCCAGATGGCTTACTCTCTATCCAAGAGCAAATAACTGCTACTCATTCCCCAATCGCTACCTTTCACTTTTACAGCTTGTGTAACCTAATGCGTAGCAATGAGTACATATCCAATTTAAATCATTCGGGAGTTGTCGCCGATCGATATGTATTTTCTACTTTCGCTTACCACAGCTTGTTGCTGAAGCAAGACTTGTCGGCGCATTTCCGGATCTGGCAATCAGACTCCAACTTTTTATGGCCTGACGTAGTAATTTATATAACCGCTTCTCCAGAAGTGATTAAAAAACGTATTGCCAATAGAAGTCAGAGTATTTCCCCCCAATGGTATGGAGATAAAGTTTCTCTTGAATACAACATTCCTCAATCATACGAGCGAATATTTGAGTTGGTCAATATCCCGATCGTCCGAATTGATACTACCAATGACAATGCTGAGGAATCATACCATAATTTATGCACAAAAATCAACAAACTAACTCCGATTTAGGATTGAACACAATAGATTTTAACTGATAATTTAAATTTTGTATAAACCCAATTAAAAATCCGAATCATGCAACCAATCAGCGTTAACTTTCATCTGTGTAATAACTGCAACTATCATTGTGATTTTTGCTTTGCGACCTTTCGTGATGTGACAGAATATTTAACCTTGAATGAGGTTAAGCAAATTCTTTTATTACTGCATAGTGCGGGGACTAAAAAAATTAACTTTGCTGGTGGAGAACCGACCCTACACCCCCATTTAGGTGAAATATTAGCTGAATCGCGTCGCTTAGGATTTGTCACCAGTATAGTGAGCAATGGTGCGCGAATACCCGAGTTGCTAGAAAGGTATGGTAGTGATATTGATTGGGTAGCATTATCAGTAGATTCGGCTTCAGAAGTAATTCAAAAACAGTTGGGACGGGGTAATGGAGATCATGTCCGAAATTCCATTGCTTTATTCGATCTGCTCCATCAAAAAGGCATTCATACTAAACTCAATTCAGTGATTACTCGACTGAACTTTCAAGAAGATATGTCCGAGTTTGTCCGGCGGGTGCGTCCAGAGCGGTGGAAAGTATTTCAAGTGTTGCCAGTAGATGGGCAAAACGATGGTTCTGTTGAAGAGATGTTAATTTCACCCCAGGAATTTAACAAATTTGTGAAGTTTCATCAAAACATTCTAGATAAACAATTGCAGCCAATTGCCGAGTCAAATGAGTTAATGAAAGACTCTTATGTGATGATCGATCCTCAAGGCCGGTTTTACAACGCTACTATGGGTCGATATTTGTACAGTTCAAAAATTTTGGAAGTTGGTGTAGATGCTGCGCTAGATCAAGTTGGTTGGAATGTAGCTAATTTTTTAGCTCGTGGAGGTGTTTATGCTTGGGAGTAGTCACAGTTTTGCAGAGCGATTACCCTTTACTCCCAACTCCCAACTCCCAGGCGATCGCCCCCACTCCTACCTCGGCACTCCAGGAGCGATCGCGCCTTGTCTGAGAAACCGGGTTTCTTTTTGTAACTCCACAGTTAACTGTGATATCCACCACAGAAACCCGGTTTCTTGGTTTTTGGGCAAAAGCGATCGCACCTAAACCACCAAAGACGATCGCTACCTACCTTTACCCTAAAAATCATATTTTTATTATGCTATCATCGATTTAAATTACCATTAAACTGCCATGAAAATTTCTATAGAAGTCCCAGAAACAGTTTTTTCTGCCTTACGCACAAATCCTGATGAATTTATTAAAGAAATGAGAATCGCGTCGGCGATTAAATGGTATGAACTGGGAGATATTTCCCAAGCAAAAGCTGCGGAAATATCCGGCTTAACTCGTGCAGAGTTTATTCAAGCTTTATCTCGGTATCAAGTTGACTTTATGCAATACAGCGCCGAAGAATTAGCATCAGATAATGTGGTCAATCTGCTTAAGCAGCAGGTAGGGGAGTAAGCGATCGCTTATTTTATGAGTTTCAGAAACCGGGTTTCTTTTTGTAACTCCACAGTTAACTTTGGTATCCACCACAGAAACCCGGTTTCTTGGTTTTTGGGCAAAAGCGATCGCAGGCATCCAATTGATATGCTAAGATCCTGAGTAACCTGCTATCAAAAAGTAAAAAATGAAGAATATCACAATCTCAATTCCTGACGATCGCCTCCTAAAACTAGAAAAAACTGCCAGTAATATGGGAGTATCTGTAGAAGAATTGCTCTTAATGGGAGTGGAAGCAGTGGTGAATAAACCGGAAGATTCTTTTAACCAGGCGATCGCTTATGTTCTCAACAAAAATGCAGAACTTTACCAAAGACTGCAATAATGCGTTATCTTACTGTACCTGAAGTTTTAGAAATATATCGGCATCTCATGCAGCAATCCGGTGGCACTGCTGGAGTCACCAATTTGGGAGCGCTAGAGTCGGCTGTTGCACAACCGCGCATGACTTTTGGGGGACAAGAACTTTATCCCACTATTGTCGAAAAAGCTTCAGCTTTAGGCTTTTCTCTGATTAAAAACCATCCTTTCCTCGATGGCAACAAACGCATCGGTCACGCGGCAATAGAAGTTTTCCTAGTATTAAATGGATTTGAGATTTATGCTGACGTTGATGAGCAAGAAAAAGTGATTTTAAAACTGGCATCCGGTGAATTAGGGAGAGAAGAATTCACACAATGGCTGGGCATTCATCTGATAAAAAGGTAGGATTTGCATAAGCGATCGCGCCTTGTCTGAGAAACCGGGTTTCTTTCTGTACCTCCACAGTTAACTTTGATATCCACCACAGAAACCCGGTTTCTTAGTTATCCCCAGGATTCAGAAACCGGGTTTCTTTTTGTACCTCCACAGTAGGGGCGTTCTCGCATTCGCCCCTACATATCCACCATAGAAACCCGGTTTCTTTTCTTAAGGCAAAAGCGATCGCCCCTTAATCCAAAGTCAAAACTCCGCCAGAATAATCGGCAACCAGTCGCTTAAATTGCAACCAACGCACCCCCAGGAGAATTTCTTTAATGTCATCGCCACCCAGAACGGGAATAATGAACTCCTCTCGATCGATGAGTATAATCCCCTCGTAGACATTAAAAAAGACTGTCCCTGCTGCTGTTTTAACTTTTCTGGGTTTTCGCCGCTGCAACCACCCTAAATTATCAGCATCTTCGTTATTCATCAACAGCCAATCATTGAACCCTGTATCAAAAATTGCCTGAACTTGCCAATCAGTTTCATCGGCTGCAATTAAAGCAATTTCAAACACTAATTCTCCCTTGTGGTTAAACTCTCCACTAATCATGCTCGATAACAGGCTCCGGTTTCATTAACGCAGTAAACCACACACCGAGCATTGGGGTATTTTTCATCGGCTTTTTGTTCGGCCACCTTGTCATCTTTATCGATAAAATAGTCCCCGCTTTCTGGTTCTATGACCATAAACCAGTCGTAATAATCATCGATTAGTTTTGGTTTAGCTGCCTCGAAAATTTCGTCACACCGCTTCATTAATGCAAGCATTTCCGCCTTGCGTTGGGCGAGTTCTTCTGGGGAACGTTGGCGTTCTGGAAATACTCGACCTAGACGCGCTTGGCGATGATTTTCAGATATTTTGCTCATTTTCTATTACCTTCGCTTGGTAATCTTCTATTTATTATTATACATAATGGGTTTGAGAAACCGGGTTTCTTTTTGTCACTCCACAGTAGGGGCGAATGGCCATTCGCCCCTACATATCCACCAGAGAAACCCGGTTTCTTAGTTATCCCCAGGTTTCAGAAACCGGGTTTCTTTTTGTATTCCACAGTAGGGGCGAATGGCCATTCGCCCCTACATATCAACCACAGAAACCCGGTTTCTTTTCGGGGACGAGACGAAAAACCCCGTTTCTGGGCTGTTTCACGCTTAACGAAAAAAAATTTTGCCAAATTTGCGTAAAAGTGTTCCGCCAAGGCGATAGATAAGAAACCGGGTTTCTGGGTTAACTTTATGCCTCTGGCAGAACTTAGCTGAAGAAACCCGGTTTCTGGGCGCTCATTCCCATCCCTGGGGATCCAACCTGGATCCTTTATCGGTTAATAAAATTCCGTGAAAATACTGATGTCTGAAAGCATCAGAACAGCTTTAATGGGGTAATTAACAAAATCTGTTTTCGACGATAAAAAGCAATTAAAGTTCCCGATCTCTGACCCACACTCAACCTCAAGATTCAATCAAACTCCAATGAATAGTGAATCTAGGGTGACGACCCTGTTAAATCCCTCCCTAGAACAGCTAATCGACGAAATCCATGCGGTCAATCGCGCTTGGAAAGTTGCCTTAGCGTTTGGGGATATTCCTGCTTTGGCGACATCTTTGCAAGAAATGAAAACGCGATTGCAAGTGCGACTGTTACACCTGTATGCCCCCGATCGCGTTTATTTGGCATTAGATACGGAAACGGAAAGTGATGAACCCCTCTATGGTTTGCGGCTAAAAGAAGCGATCGCCGGAGGGCAAACCGATGCTGCCCATTTGCCCGTGAGAGTGGCGAAAAAATTCCTCTCATCTGAACTTTTAGAACGCTTTACAAATTTGTAACATTAGGATAGGAATTACGATGGATAACCCGGTAAATAATTTATTTATTCTCGTTATTATTGGAGTGGCGATCGCCTGCTTTGTCGCTGAGATAAAGTCCATCGCCGACTACCGCCAAAAGGAATGCGGGCCAACGGCTAAGGCCATTAAAATGCTGAAAGAACACCTGGTTTCTGGGGGCAATGGAATCAACCTGGATAACGACATGAGGGGATGGTTTCTGCGGCATTTTGACGGAGAAATGAGGGGAAATTTGTTTTTTCCCGCATACGAAGGCAATACTGCCGTCATGCTATCTTCGCCAACAGTTTTGGGTAAACCTGTCCCACGCGGGCAGGTTTATTTTGCCCCCACATTGTTGACCGCATTGGGGGTTTTAGGAACTTTTGCGGGCATTTATCAGGGATTGCAGGGAGTTAATCTCGATGCGATTCAAGAGACAGATACTCTGTTAAAAACCAGTACCGAACTGCTGGCAGGAATGAAATTCGCTTTCTTAACTTCCTTGTTCGGACTGGGCAGTTCCAGTGGATTTATGTTATTCCTGGCTTGGGGAGAACGAAAGCGGCAAGGGCACCGGGATAGTTTGCGTTCTGAATTGAGCAAAGTTGCTTTTCTGCTGACTCCGGTACGAGTTCTGGCCCGCATGGCACCAGGGACAAGCGGTGGACAAAGCAATCTGACTGCTGCGGCAATTGGGCAAGCTGTGGCGGCAGAAATGCGATCGGTTTTGCGATCGGAACTTAGCCCGATGGTTACGCCTTTGACTCAGCTTACTCCAGAGGCGATCGCACAGGCAACCGGAGCACAACTGACTCCCGTTCTCACTTCTATGCAAGGCGAATTATCCAGCATTCGGGAATTGCAAGGAAAACACGGTCAAGCGGTAGATTATTTGGTAACGCGACTGCGCGAAGAATTAATCGAACCTGTTGTCGCACGACTGGATGAAACTGCCAAACTCACCAAGGAAGCGTCCGAGGCAGTGAAAGAACTGAAAACCGCTTTGAAAGATATTACGATTAGTTTGGCTGGGGCTGTTGAAACTATTCAGGAATTCCAAAAAGAAACCCTCAGAGACCTGAAACAATTTGCTGAAGATTTAAGAGGTATTCTCGATCAATTTAGCCGCGATACTAACGGAGTCTTAGTAACAGTTGCCGATGAAATCAAGCGAGCCGTTGCCGAAAGTATCAGAGGAATGGAAGCACAGCGAGAAGCCTTTGCTCGCAGTGCTGCCCAAGCTGCTGCAACTTTCGTAGGTATCCGAGAAGAATTAGAAAAATCTCTGGATAAACAAGCTGAACTACAAAAACAAATGCTGGAAGGAGTTGAAGCCAGCACCCGGAAAGTTCTCGAAGAAGCCAACCAAGCCTTTATTTCTCAATCTCAAACTCTGATAACTTTGGGTCAGGAAGCATCTGCATTAATGAACCAAGCCGCAGCCAATCTAACTACAACTTTGGTAAATATTGATGAGATGCTGCAAAAAACTCGCATCACCGTGCAAGAAGAGTTAGAAAAATTCCGGGTTGCATATCAGGAGTCGCTCAAGAAATTCTTTGAAGACCAAAACAATCTCCTAGAAAAAACTCTCGACAAGCAGCGAGTAGCATTAGAAATAGTAATCGCCAAACTTCAAAAAGTCTTCCTAGAAGATGCGAAAAAAATGGGTGAAGAGATTAAATATAGTATGGAGTCGATTCAGGACACAGCTAAGATAGTGTACAACGTAGCCAACAAAACCGGCTTAACCTCCGCAGACCGTCTGCAACAATTGCACGAAATTATTCGCGAACTTGGCAGCGAAGCCAACCAGATAGGGAGTGCCTATCAAAATATGGTAGAGAAATTTGACCAAGCCCTAAAAATTGGCAACGCGCAACTAATGGAATATTTGCAAAGAGCGAATGAATCGTACACAAATGCTATTAAAGAAGGAGATATAGCTGCGGCTAAAGTTTGTCAAGAACTTCACCAAACTGCTCAGAACTTAAACCAGACTTCTCACGGATTAATGGATGTATCTAATTACTTAGTTGCTTCAGCGAATGAACTGAAAAATGGAAATGGGAGCCGTAACTAATGAGCGATTTTTCTGACTTTGAAATGGAAGGGGAAGTTCTAGAGGAACTAGACTCTGGAGTATGGCTATCCATTGGGGATTTAATGTCAGGACTGCTGATGTTTTTTGCCCTGCTGTTTGTCACCACTCAACTGCAATTGCATCATAAATATCAGGAGGCGCAGCGACTAGAGAGCGCATTGCAAGCTAAAACTAAAGAAGTCGATGTACTCAAAACTGAATTGCAAGCCAAAATAGAAGAGTTGGATAAGTACCAAAAAGCATTTCAGGATTTACCCCTAATTCTGCTGGCTCAATTGGACAGCAAAATGGGTGGATCTGACCTATCAGTCGATCCGAAAACTGGAGATGTCAGTATTGGCGATCGCATTCTCTTCGATTCAGGCAGTGCCGAACTGAAACCGGAAGGAAAAGCCTTTCTCGATCAGTTTATTCCCGCTTACAGCCAAATCATTTTCTCAAGGGATGACTTTAGAACAATGGTCACTCGCGTGATTGTTGAAGGTCATACCAGTTCCGATGGGGATGAATACAGCAACATGGACTTAAGTTTGCAGCGATCGCTATCGGTGGCTGACTATATTTCCTCCCAAATGTCTTTTGCCAATCAGGAAAACTTTAAAAACAAAGTTCTAGCAGCCGGTCGAGGGGAAATTGATGCGGACAAAAACACTGACAATCCCAGCGATCGCAAAGTCGTCTTTCGTTTTCAATTAAAACCCCCTGATTGGCAGCAATTCTTAGGCAGCAATTCTTAGGCAGTAACTAATCAGACTTCAGTTAAAGCACTCAGCAATAGAACAGGAAACCAAAGCCCATGAGCGATTTTTCTGACTTTGAAATGGAAGGGGAAGTTCTAGAGGAACTAGACTCTGGAGTATGGCTATCCATTGGGGATTTAATGTCAGGACTGCTGATGTTTTTTGCCCTGTTGTTTATCACCGTCATGGTACAACTAAAAAATTACCAAGAAGCCTTTGATAAACTGCCTCTGGTTATCCTCAATACCCTCCGGCAAGAAGTGCCAGGGGGAGATAAATTGGAAGTCGATCCCAAAACTGGGGATGTGAGCATTCCTGATGCGATTTTGTTTGATGAAGATAGCGCCGAACTCAAGCCAGCAGGCAAACAATTTCTGATCGGTTTTATTCCCGTTTACAGTAAAGTCATTTTCTCTAATGATGAATTTGACCGGATGATTACTCGCGTGATTATCGAAGGTCACACCAGTTCATCAGGAACCGAAAAAGAAAATATGAATTTGAGCTTGCAACGGGCTTTATCTGTGTCGGATTATATTTCTTCGCTCAACTTTTCCACCCGGTCCCAATTCAAATATAAGATATTGGCGGCTGGTCGGGGGGAATTAGATGCGAATCAAAAAATAGATTCTCCTGTTGACAGAAAAGTAGTGTTTCGGTTCCAAATGAGACCCCCAGATTGGGGTAATTTGTTCGGGAAATAATCGATTCGATCCGATTCTCCTTTTAGCCCCCCTTAAAAGGGGGGTTGGGGGGATTAAAACCCGACATTTGCTACTTTTAGCCCCCCTTAAAAAGGGGGGTTGGGGGGATTAAAACCCGACATTGTTTAACAAATTTTGCACCGATTGTTATAGGTATTCCTGGATAAATTACTATGAATTTTCAATTTAGACCATTAGAATTGCCACCAATTCCCCAACCGAAAGCGAAAGAGTTAATTAATCTCGCAACCGGAAGAGGTGGAAGTGGCCCGATCGCACCTCCCGAACTTCCCCCAGGTGTGCCGAAATATCAGGCAACAATGCCGCGCAGTCTCGATGATATTTTAGCGGATATTGAGAAGGGAACAGGCGAAAAGGTGACAATTTTAGAGTGGGTTTATTTGTTTTATGCCAAAGCAGATTGGGATAGGGAACAAGGAAGCGATCGGGCTAAATCAACCTCCCAAGCTATTTGGCAATTTGCTCAATACAATCAAGTAATTAAATTTCGATTATTCTGGCGTTTGGCATTATTTTATGGTAGTAAATGCCAGGATATAAAAGTGCTGCCTCCTTCTTTGGCAGATGCTTTTCCCGAATTTGTTTCGCCGTTCAAAGAGAGCGATTCTTTAACGGTAGATATTCTCTCTGCATTGGCAGAATACACAAAAAGCCATAACACATTTAACCTCTGCAAGACAATTACATCCATCTGTTTTGAACAGTTACTCACGCCCAAACAACTACTCACGCCCAAACAACTCTTAAAAAAAGCTAAACTACCCCCGGATGTTTATGCCCTAGATGCAGAAGCATTTCAGGCGATGATTAAAGAATTCAACGCACAAAATAATCCTAATCGCAAGCAGGCAAGTTTACTGATTAATTGTCTAGAGGAAATGTCAGAAAAACCTCAAGTTCATGGGGTAGAGTATCTACTGACAAATGTTTCCAAAGAAATTGCTGGTCAGTTTCCAGATATTATGGTCAAATGGGTAAAACAGAACTACGGCAGCACCGCTCCTAATTCCCGATGGAATCAATTATCTCAAGAGGCAAAAGATGCTTTACAAAAGTGGCTTGAATTATTGAGCTATAAATATTTTGATAAATTAGTCAAAATATTACTAGATAAACTGGATCTGCCGGATTGGGAATGGAATCAGCTAAAAAGTCGCCGGGGTTTCTGGTCGAACTATAGCGATCGCTTTGGACGAATTCGGATTTTATTACCGCAGTCCTCCCAAAAGGCGATCGAGGAGGCGATCGGCAGTGAATTTGAGCATCAAGATATCAGCATTCTTGAGGAAGATGGCAGCGAACCAACTGAAGTTTGCATCTTTGATTTCGGAGATTGCTGCATTGTGGAATTCTTCCGAGGTCCTGGGAGTGAAACTCGCGTCTTCAATGCTCAAGATTATCCAAACATTAAAACTAAGCTATTTGAATCTCCCACCCTATCTTTAAAACGACTGCGCTGTTTAGGTGGAGAAGTCCACGACCACAAATTTTTGTGGCAGGGATATTGTGAAAAATTACTGAGGAATCGAAATATCTATCCTAACGAAGGAACTGAAGATTTTATTGGGTTAAAGTCCCCACATAACCAATACAACCGCGAAACCGGACTGCCAGATCCTTCTTTTAGCGAACAAGAAGAGCGCGATCGCAAGTTAGAACACTGGAAAAGAGAAATGGAAAAAATTAAAAGAGCGGCTGATTTGTTTTGTCGTAATCTTTCAGGTTGAGAAACCGGGTTTCTTTTTGTATTCCACCGTAGGGGCGTTCTCGCATTCGCCCCTACATATCCACCACAGAAACCCGGTTTCTTTTCTGGGGGAAACCCGGTTTCTTAGTTATCCCCAGGATTCAGAAACCGGGTTTCTTTTTGTCCCTCCACAGTTAACGATAATATCCACCACAGAAACCCGGTTTCTTGGTTTTTGGGCAAAAGCGCGATCGCCCCTTAATCCAAAGTCAAAACGCCGCCAGAATAATCGGCAATCAACCGTTTAAATTGCAACCAACGTACCCCCAAGAGAATATCTTTAACGCGAGAACCAGCTAAAATTGGGATAGTAAATTCCTCACTATCAATCGCCACAATTCCCTCATAAATATTTAAGATTGTTTGACCATCAGCAGTCTGTACAGTCTTCGGCTTTCTCTCGCGCTTCCATCCGAGTTCTATGGCATCTTGGTTGTTAAGAATTAACCAACCAGTGAATCCCGTATCTAAGATTGCATCAACGTAAATGAGAGTTTCATTAGCACCAATTAAACCGATTTCAAAGATTAATTCTCCCTTTTGGTTAAAATCGCCTGTTATCATACTTTTTCACAAGATCCCGTTTCGTTGATACAGAAAATAACCCACTGGGCATCTGGGTGTTTTTCGTCTGCTTTTTGGCTGGCTACTTTTTCATCTTTATCAATAAAATAGTCTCCACTTTCAGGATCGATAACCATAAACCAGTCGTAGTAATCGTTAATTAACTCCGGTTGAACCCGTTGAAACACAACTTGACATTTTTGGAGTAATTCTTGCATTTCCGCTTCTTCTCGTTGGATTTCTCGCGGGTCAAGTTCTCGGTCTGGAAATACTCGACCTAGACGCGCTTGGCGATGTTCAGATATTTTGCTCATTTTCTATTACCTTCGCTTGGTAATCTTCTATTTATTATTATACATGATGGGTTTCAGAAACCGGGTTTCTTTTTGTAACTCCACAGTACAGGTAATATCCACCATAGAAACCCGGTTTCTTAGTTATCCCGCTTGGTGTCAGAAACCGGGTTTCTTTCTGTAACTCCACAGTACAGGTAATATCCACCAGAGAAACCCGGTTTCTTAGTTATCCCGCTTGGTGTCAGAAACCGGGTTTCTTTCTGTAACTCCACAGTACAGGTAATATCCACCACAGAAACCCGGTTGCTTAGTTATCCCGCTTGGTGTCAGAAACCGGGTTTCTTTCTGTAACTCCACAGTACAGGTAATATCCACCACAGAAACCCGGTTTCTTTTCTTGGGAGAAACCCGGTTTCTTTTCGGGGAAGAGACGAAAAACCCCGTTTCTGGGCTGTTTCACGCTTAACGAAAAAAAATTTTGCCAAATTTGCGTAAAAGTTTTCCGCCAAGGCGATAGGTAAGAAACCGGGTTTCTGGGTTAACTTTATGCGTCTCGCAAAACTTCGCGCTCAGGCATCCGGTTTCTGAACCCTATTTCAGGAGTCATGCCGATAGTCAATCTATATATGTGCGCGATCGCTTATTTCCATCTCTGGGAAACATGGATCCCTAATCGAGCAGTCATAGAAATCGGATTTTTAATCACAAGCTGAACAACATTAACTGTTAAAAATAAATCCGATTTATGCTTCTATATCGCCCTATTTTAACGGGCTATTTTGTGATGTAAACAATTAAAAAATAACCTAGAATTTATCAGAAAAATTCAGTGAAAATACTGATGTTTTAAATCACCTAAACAGGTTTAATCAAAGGACAAGCAACCAACAACATACAACAAATAACCAAATTAGAGGAGTACAATTAAATGGGTAATGTAATTGGCATAGACCTGGGCACGACAAACTCCGTCGCAGCTTTAAAATTGGTTAATGTAGAAGTCGTCAAAAATGAAGAAAACAGTGGAAACGAGAACGCACTGACCCGCTCGGTTATTGCGTTCGACAAAGGTAAACTCGTGGTGGGTACGAAAGCCTACAATCAGCTACGCGATCAACCAGAAAACGTGATTATTTCCATCAAACGTTTGATGGGACGCGGATTTAACGACCCTACAGTGCAACAACAATTGTCTCGCTTTGGCTATAAAATTACTCAATCAACTCAGGGCACTGATAACAGTCTCTCGGTTTGGCTGGATGGTCGAGAATACCAACCAGAAGATATCTCTGCGGAAATTATTAAAAAGGTGGTGGAAAATGCCCAACTTTATCAAGAGAAAGCCAATCAAAAAGGTAAAATAACTCACGCAGTTGTGACGATTCCGGCTTATTTTAATGACAAACAGCGTTACGCTACTCAAACTGCTGTCATGCGAGCGGGTTTAGGATTGCTGGAACTGCTACCCGAACCCACTGCTGCCGCCATTTCTTATGGATTTAAACCGGATTCTGATGAGTACAAAAATATCTTGGTTTATGATTTCGGTGGCGGCACATTCGACTCCTCTTTAATTACGGTTTCTGGCAATCAGTTTATCGAGTCTGGTAAAGCAGGCGATTTGTGGTTGGGGGGCGATGATATTGACCACAAGCTTTTTGAATTCGTTAAAGCTAAAGTAGCGCAGGAAGAAAGAATCGAGAATATCGATGCTTTAATTGCCAAAATGCCCTATTACCATCGGGTTCGCTTTTTAGCAGATGTCAAATTTACTGTAGAGCAAGCAAAAATAGATTTAAGTACCAATGAGACAGCACGAATTATACCCGCGACTCCCCTCTTAGACGAATTAGGAATGGCAATTCCCATTGATGTAGAAATCACTCGTCTGGAGTTGGAAGAAATGATTTTGCCATTGGTAGAACGCACGATCGCAATTTGCCAGGATACTTTGAAATATTCCAAATATCCCGTCGATCAAGTTGATATTGTTTTGCTGGTCGGGGGTTCTTCAAAAATTCCTTTAGTCCAACGCAAAGTCCGCGAAGCATTTGGTGCAGATAAAGTAGTGGTTCATCCACGCCCCATGCTTGCGGTTGCAGAAGGAGCGGCTATTGTTGCAGCAGGATTGGCAGATAAAGTTTCTACCGTTTCCCGCGATTACTTTATTGAATTGGCGAATGAACCGCGATATAAACTAATCAAACAAGGGGATATTTTGCCAGTCAATACAGCCCATACATTTCGCACTGAAGCCGACGGACAACGATTGATTCACTTTAAATTTTCCAGTCCCGATCGCGTTAGTGAAGACCTCGATCGCCTCAACCGGGACGAACGGATTGGGGAGATGTGGTTAGCACTGGACAAACCCTATCCACGAGGTACAGAAGTAGCGGTTACAGTAGAATTAGATGAAAAAAATAGTTCTCTCCAAATTACCGCAGCCCTGAAAAATAACCCAGCCGTTCGAGTTAGTTGTTCGTTTTCGCGGGGTGGGGTAGATGAAGAAATTGCCAGAGAAGTGGAGCGAACGATCGCTGAATTGAATCAAGCGGCTAACTTGACAGAAACAGGGGTGCAAACTGCTTATGAAATTGCCGGGGCAGCCATTTCTGCCTCTAACCAAATCCGAGGTCAAAATAATAAACCCCAAGCCGATCGCGTGGCAGTTGCCCAAGCTAAACTTCAGGAATTGAAAACATTTGCTTCAGAAGATCGGGATGTGGCTCAGTTATTTGTGCGGGAATTTGAATTCCTCATGGAACATTGCTCCTTTATGCTTCCTGATGGTCAAAAACAACGGATTGAAAGTCTAACTAAACAACTCAAAGATGCGATCGCTATTCATAATCTATCGGCAATGCAAAAACTTGCCGAAGATGCGGAACGGGAACTGAAAAATATGCCGGAAGAAATCCAAAAGTTATTAATTGCCAAAGATGCGATCGGAAAAGCCCATTCTGTTGACCCAACTCGCGCTGGTTTCATGGCAGATAAATTACACCGTCTAATTCATGCAATAGAACATGAAAAGATTAATGAAGCTAATCGCCTTTGGAACGAACTGATTCCAGATATCCGCGAGTATGGATTGCGCGAATTTTCTGCTGCAAATATTGCCACGGGAATTACACGATGAAAACTTATCTCACTTGTCCGGTATGCGATCGCCCGAAAATCGAGGGAAATATCTGCCCTAATTGCGAAACTGATTTATCCCTAATTCGCACCCTCAAAGAATTGCCAGAATTGCCTTCCGTAGCAACCAAATCAACGGCGATCGCGCCTTGGGTGCCAATTGGGGTCGCCATTCTCATTCTGTTGCTGGGGATAAGTTTAGGTGCAGCGGGAAATTCAGTTTATATGCAGCAAGGTGTGCAGCAAAATCAACCAGCAGTTGCAACTATTTCTCCGGCTTTAGAAACCGGAGTATCCCCGGAAGTTCCCACACTTAATCCCACACAAACGCCAGTTGTCCCCTCGAAAAAATCCGACGGAGAATCCCTCCTTTGTGGCGGATTTTATTACAAAGTAAATCGCGGTGATTCTTTATCGCGCCTTGCGGAAAAGTTTTATGGAGATGGAAGTTTATGGCCGCAAATTATGGCCGCGAATTCTCGCCTCAAAGGTCGCGAAAATGCTTTGGCAATCGGTGAGATATTGCTTGTGCCTAATTTGGAGGTAAATTGTCCATGATTGTCGATCGATTAAATCGGGTAAGTAGTGTTTTATTAGGCGTGGACTTTGCTGAAGTTTCGCGCCAACTTTCCTATTCTAAATCCCTATTTCAAAAAGCTAAAACTCTCTCTAGACAAAAGCAGCTACCAGAGGCGATCGCCACCGCTGAAGAAATTCTCAATTTGTGGTATCCCATTGAGTCTGTTTCTGAACTTATCGTACAAAAAATTACCGTAGCATCCCTGTTAGGGGAAGTTAAACATAGTTTGAATATTTGGAAATATAGCTGGAAAACCCAAACAGAAAAAGCCGAACAATTGCTGAATTCAGCTAATGAAATTTTGGCGAAAGAAACGGGAACTTTACCGAGTATTACAGCCCTGTCTAAGGCACTGGATCTTTACCAAAAGTCTTATTCAAGCTATCCTGACGAGCGGGTGGCGATCGCTTGGAATCGATGCGAAAATCTCCTGGAATGGCGGCAGAAATATCAGTCACTCGTTGAGTCAGGGGAACAACTCGCAAAACAGCATTATTTTCACCAAGCAATTTCTCGATATCAAAAAGCGCAAGAACTGTTTGCCACCAATGAGGTGGAGGCAGCGATCGCGCAACTTCATTCTCAGCTTGAAAAGGAGGAAATCTTTGCAACAATTTGGCGTCAAACTTATCAGTTATCCTGTGAGGGAAAATTTCCAGAAGCGATCGCTCTCCTGGAAACCGGACTAGCTCAATTTCCCCGTTCTGATGGCCGCGATTTTTTATCAAAATTACAGAATATTGTCCGGGGAATCGAACAGTTTCATCAGGGATGGAATCTAGAAAAAGCTGGGGATTTTCATCGGGCTTTACCCAGCTACGCATCCGCCGAAAAATTATTACTAGATATTCCAGAATGCGCCCTCAGAAAAGCATCAGTTGCCGTTAAACTTTACCAGTTCGACAAGGCACTTGCTACTCTAGAAAGAGTGACGGGAAATCAAGCGGCTTATCTTCGGGGATTTGCTCATGGGAAAAAACAGAATTGGCAGCAAGCTAATCGAGAATGGCAGTCTATTTCCGATCCGAGAGTTGAGCAACAACGGCAGATTTTGAAGATTTTGGTGGAACGCGATCGCACCCTCAGTTTACAGCAAATCGAGCAATCTGTTGATGCGGCAGATTTTGAATTAGCCAAATCAATCAGTCTTCAATTCATCAATAAATTTGGCAGCCATCAACTCGTCAAAACGAATCTAGAAGAGCATATCATCCCTCGGATAGATGGGGAAATTTGGCAAAATAAAAACTGGCAGCAAATCGCCGAAGCTGCGGCACAAGTTTGGCGGGAACAAGGCGATATTGTTGCCCTACATAATTGGGCGATCGCTACTTATTACTGCTGGCAAAACAACCCAAATAAATTGGCAGAATTTATGCCAGATTTTATTGTCACTTGGTCAAGTGCGATCGCCAATCTTTCCCAAGACTCTTCTCTGAAAAATTTGCCTTGGTTGTCAAGTACAGCAGTTGACTTAAACGCAGTCACATCAGAACTGCAAAAAATCCTAGAAAATGCCGTTGACTCCCTCAGAGATCGCAACTTAAACGATTATTTGCGTCTGCGCGATCTTTATCGTCAGGAAATGGTAGCACTGCGTTTGATGGGAACTCCGGCAAATGCAGGAGCGAAAAAAAATAATTTGTACTTGACCCCTGGTTTTTGTTCGCGTTCTCAGATTGCCATAAATGAAATTGAAGTTTCCCAGAATAATGACCATAATTCTAACCATATATTGCGGGGACTTTATACCAGTTGGGGATTAGCGGTAGCTGCTTGTGTTGAAGGAGATATCGCTCGCGCTATTCAAATTAAACCGGCGATTAAACCCAACATAACTCCCGAATTTGTTGGCCAACAATTTGCTCAACAATTTGTATTGTACCATGAAGGTTGCTATTATCTTCAACAAAAACAATGGCGGCAGGCTATATCGTCGCTCAAACCAGCTAGTGCAGCGATTAAAGCGCATGGAGAATGGAGTCAAGAAATAGACCGACTTTGCCAACAACAGCGTCATGGTATTTCTGATTTTAAAGAACATCTAGATTTTGCCCAATCTTGGTATGAATTATTAGGCAGTCAACCAGCCAGAAGCTATTTAGCGGAATATCAAGCGGAGCAAATTCGCGAGCAATTAGTTGCGGAAAAAATTCAGGAATCCACGGCACTCCAAAAACTTGAGGAAATTAAGCGAATCGATCCTAAAAATCCGGTATTGCTTGACCTCATCGATCGCGTTGAGATTACTCAAGACAATCGAAAAATCAATGCGCTTATGAAGGCAAATAAACTAGAAGAAGCCGTTCAACAAGCCAAGCGATCGCGCCATCAGCAAGTTCGCCATAATCTGACTGAATTTTTCGTCAAGATATTTTTTGAAGGATTCAAAAGTGGTGAATTAACCTTTGAGGATATTAGTAAATTGGGTAGTTGGAGCTACGAACTTTGTCCCGAAGATCCGATAGTTCAAGAAATTTACAAACTGAGTAAAGAATTCAATAAAGTTCACGATTTAATGAAACGCGACTGTTTTGATGAAGCGGTGAACTATGCCAAGTATTCCGACTGCGATCCGCTTAAATCTTATCTGGCGGAATTCTTTATACTGCATCTGATTAAAGGGTCAAAATCTAACCAAATGCCTTATGAGTTGATCCAGAAGTTTGGCCTATGGGCTTATAAACTTTGCCCAGATAAAGTTGAATATCAACAAATTTATCGTGATTTAGGTATTCGTCGGTTTTTTTAGGAGGTTTTAAATGGAAAACAAACAGTGTTCTGTGAATCCTTACGATATTCTCGGTGTTTCCCAAGCTGCATCAAAAGCAGAAATTACCAAAGCTATGGCGATCGCCATGAAGCGCAAGGAATATCCCCTTCAGGCGATCGCCGCAGCGCAAAAGAGTCTCCTAGACTCACAAAAACGCATCGTCGCCGATTATCTGCGCCCAATTTTACCACCGATTAAACGGTTCAAGCGAACAGATTTTTCTAGCATAGAGGCTACTGCCCCAGAATTAAATTTACTGGCAGATTTTGACGCAACAGATTTGGATATTGAGCAGAAAGTCGCTAACTATATTAGAGACGATATGGATCCGAATTTTTCATCCCATTTCGCCGAAGCAGATACAAGCTTAGAAGCCGGGGCAGAACTTCCCTCTAAAGAAGAATTATCCGTTAAATTCATTGGCGCTAGTTTAAGCAAACGCCCTAAAGTGATGCCCCAAAGTGAGCTAAAACCGGAATTAAAATTTAATGGTAGTCATCTGGTTTTAGATGGGATTAGATTCTTTGTCTGGCTATTTGTGTTTGGCCAGATTTTTTCTGGTTTTGTCTTAGCTGTTAACAGCGGAAATGAGTTACAAACAGAGCGAAAACAAGCCCAAAAAATCGAATATTTAACTTCGTCTAAATCCCCAGAAGTTATACCTATACAGCAGATAGAAGAACTGCCTGAACCGCCGACTCCTGTAAGGCAAGAAAAACCGCGATCGCCACGAACGGAACCAGTGGTTAAACCTCAATTCTCCGATCGCTTAGAAAAACTACCTGAACCGCCGACTCCTGTAAGGCAAGAAAAACCGCGATCGCCACGAACGGAACCAGTGGTTAGACCTCAATTCTCCGATCGCTATTATGCTAAGGGCTATCCCAAAAATACCTGTGGCGATCGAGACCCTGGTGGCACAAATGACTGGTATCCGGTTTATGTAAAATATAGCGAGAATAATTTAAATCGAGTTCGCAATTATTACTGTAGAGATGCCTTAAAACAAAAGAGAGAAACTGGCGAAGTATCGGTTCAAGTTGCCTCGTTCTTAAATCGATCTGACGCTGTAGAGTTGGCAAATATTCTCAAAGTCGATCTGGATAGTGGAGAAGTTGGCCAACCATCTAGTTATAATGTTAATGCTCCCTCAGTTCGGGCTAATGCCGCCGATATATTAAGCAACAATAGTGGTTCATTTCCTCTAAGTTCTTGTGGGGATAGTCATCCAGGTGGCATTAATTTGTGGTATCCTGTGAATGTGAAGTATAGCGAAAGCAATCTAACATTTATTCAGAGAAATTACTGTAGAGATGCCTTTGTCAAATATGTCGAAGATACTAACACAGATATGATTCAAGTAGCGTCATTCTTGAATATCAATGATGCCAGAGAATTCGCCAATTTATTAAAAGGAAAAGTCGGTAGCGCAGAACTTGGCGAAAGTTCAAGTTATTAATCAATGACCAATGTCATTTGTGATTTGTCATTATGTCAGTAGGGGCAAATAATACGCAAATAATACGCAAATAATACCCACGCCCCTACAAATACCCAATAACCAATAACCTATAACCCATGACCAATCTAACCTTTAATGCCGAACTGCGAGACCAACTTGTAAACGAATTGGGAAACCTGCAAAAAAAACGAGTCGGACTCCAACAAGAATTACGCGAACAAAAGTCACAAGCAATAGCCGCTAAAGAGGAACTGTTTTTAGAGCTATTTGATGTTTTTGATGCTGTGGAATTTTTACTCGATTATATGGAGCAGCATTCTGAACTTCCTCCTCAATTTATTCAGCGTTTGCCTAAGTCTCTCTCAATTGTGCAAAAGAAATTGCTGGGGGTACTTCAGCGGCGTCAAGTTGAACTTTTAGAACTGGAAGGAACTAAACCTGATTTCGATTTTTGCCGAGTAGTCGAACGAGAAGTGCGATCGGATGTTGAGGATCAAACGATTACTAAAATTGTGCGTCGGGGATTTCGTCATGGGGATAAAATTCTGCGACCGATCGAAGTGATTACTTCTAAAAAAGAATCATAATCAGCAGGTTTTTTATCAGAAACCGGGTTGATTTTTGTTAGTTATCCCCAGGTTTCAGAAACCGGGTTTCTTTTTGTCACTCCACAGTAGGGGCGAGCAAGCGAATCGCCCCTACATATCCACCATAGAAACCCGGTTTCTTTTCGGGGAACAAATGCGATCGCCTAATCCAGAGTCAAAACACCGCCAGAATAATCGGCAACCAACCGTTTAAATTGCAACCAAAGCACCCCCAGGAGAATTTCTTGAATTTCATCTCCGCCATAAACAGGAATAGAAAACTTCTCTCCATGTAAAACCACGATTCCCGGATAAATATTCAAAACAGTTTGACCTCCAGCAGTCTGGACTATCTTAGATTTACGGTCGCGCTTCCATCCGATTTTTATCGCGTCTTTATTGTTAATCAACAGCCAACCAGTAAATCCCCTCGCCTTTAGGCAGGGGAGTTGTCAACTAACCAGATACGGTGGTTAATTGAGGTTCTGGGTCTTGAAATAAGGGCGTACTTAAATAACGTTCGCCAAAACTCGGCTGAATCATTACAATTAGTTTGCCTTCATTTTCAGGCCGTTTGCCAATCTTAATCGCCGCAGCGAGGGCTGCCCCAGAAGAAATTCCCGAAAGCAACCCTTCTTCCCGGGCTAGGCGCCGTCCATATGCGATCGCCTCTTCGTCGGTGACTTTAATTACTTCATCAATTAGGTCTACATTCAGCACTTCGGGAACAAACCCGGCGCCGATCCCTTGGATCTTATGGGGGCCAGCAGAATACCCAGAGAGAACGGCACTATTCGCGGGTTCAACAGCCACTACTCGAAAACTGGATTTGCGCTGCTTCAGTACATCAGCCACCCCAGTTAAGGTGCCACCCGTACCCACACCGGCAACCAAGAAATCCACTTGTCCATCAGTATCTTGCCAAATTTCTTCCGCCGTGGTTTGCCGATGAATTTGCGGATTTGAAGGATTGCTAAACTGTTGTAGCATATAGGCGTTGGGCATACTTTCAGCAATTTCATAAGCGCGTTCGATCGCCCCACGCATTCCCCGCGCTCCTTCGGTCAATTCTAACTTAGCGCCATAAGCTTGCAACATGGCTCTGCGTTCTACGCTCATCGTATCGGGCATAGTAATAATCAACTCATACCCTTTAGCTGCCGCTACCATTGCTAAAGCAATACCAGTATTTCCCGACGTAGGTTCTACCAAGACAGTTTTTCCCGGACTAATCAGCCCTTGTGCTTCTGCCACATTCACCATATTGACGCCAATTCGGTCTTTTACCGAAGCTGCTGGGTTCATGCCTTCTAATTTGACGACAATTTGAGCCACACAGCCTTCTGATTGCGGGATACGGTTGAGTTGGACTAACGGTGTCCGACCAATCAGTTCTGTAACATTTTGAGCAATTCGCATAATAATTTAATTGCTGAAATTGATAATGGGTCAGTAAGATAAGATTATAACCTTTACAGTGGAGATATTTATGTATTCTCAAAGAACGATTCCTTGGATTTACCGTAAGTCACGGTTTACGATCGCGGCGATCGCTTCTGTGGGGGCAGTAATTACAGCTTATCTGACCATCACAAAATTCGCGGGAAGTACCGCAGTTTGTCCCACGGAAGGATGCGACAAAGTGCTAGAAAGTCCTTATGCGGTTGTCTTTGGTTTGCCCTTAGCACTATTTGGTTTTTTAGCCTATAGCAGTATGATTGGGGCGGCAGTATCTCCTTGGTTAGTGAATGCAGAAACCTCCAAAGCTTTTAGGGTGAAACTAGAGAACTCGACTTGGTTGTTCATGTTTGCCGGGGGAACTTCCATGATGATTTTTAGTGCTTATTTGATGTATATCAGCAATGTCGTTATCCAGGCGGTATGCTTGTACTGTATTGGTTCCGCATTCTGTGCTTTAGCCCTCTTTATTTTAACCGTTGTTGGTCGAGACTGGGACGACATTGGGCAGTTATTTTTTATCGGCATTATTGTGGGTCTCGTCACCATTATTGGCACATTAGCCATATATGCGCCGATTAATAATCCTCAAGCCAGACCTACAGAAAGTGGCTATATTATTACCAGCAGTTCTAATCCCGATAATATAGAGTTAGCCAAACATTTAACCTCTATAGGGGCGAAAATGTATGGGGCATTTTGGTGTGCTCATTGTAACGACCAAAAACAAATGTTTGGTCGAGAAGCGGCAGAAGAATTAAGTTATATCGAATGCGATCCTCAAGGCGTAAATCCTCAAGTTGCTTTATGTCAAGCAGCGAGAGTTCCTGGATATCCCACCTGGGAAATTAATGGTCAAATGTATTCCGGGACTCGTTCTTTGGCAGAATTAGCCCAATTATCTGGTTATACAGGGCTGAATAATTTTGGTCTTCAGTAGGGTGGGCATTGCCCACCTTACTATTATTTGTGGGCAATGCCTATTATTTGCGGGCATTGCCCACCCTACGTTTATTCCTTGTCCGGTGGGCAATGCCCACCCTACGCGCTATTATTTGCGGGCATTGCCCACCCTACAATTTGTAAAATTAATCGGATAATTTCGGTTTAAATTTGCGTAAGCGGAGGGCATTTGATACTACAGAAACGGAACTAAATGCCATTGCTGCCCCGGCAATAATCGGGTTGAGTAACCAGCCAAAGAACGGATAAAGAATTCCGGCGGCAATGGGAATTCCCGCTATGTTGTAAATGAAGGCAAAAAAGAGGTTTTGCCGGATATTATTTATGGTAGCATGACTTAGCTGAATAGCGGTAATAATTCCCTGTAAATCTCCAGAAATTAGGGTGATATCACTGGCAGCGATCGCGACATCAGTGCCAGTCCCAATAGCAATCCCCACATCCGCTTGGGCTAAAGCTGGGGCATCATTAATACCATCTCCAACCATTGCGACAATTTTGCTTTTTGCTTGTAATATTCTGATTTGTTCTGCTTTCTCTTCGGGGCGAACTTCTGCTAATACTTTGGTGATGCCAACTTGACGCGCGATCGCCTCTGCGGTTTGGCGATTATCTCCCGTTAACATTACCACATCTAAGCCCATTTTTTTCAAGGTTTTAACTGCATTTATGGAAGAGGGTTTGACCGCATCGGCAATGGCAAATAACCCTTGAACTTGGCCGTTAATCGCTAACCAAGCGGTAGTTTTTCCTTGGCTTTCCCACGTTTCTTGATATGCGGCTAAAACTTGGGTGTTAATATTTAATCGATCTAACCACCGTTTGGTGCCAATTTGCACTAAGTTATCCTCAATTATCCCTTCAACTCCCATGCCTGCGATCGCGGCAAAATCTCTAATCTCCGGTGAAGACATTGCTACTCCCTGAGACTTAGCGTATTCCACAATTGCTTCCCCCAAAGGATGTTCTGAATTACTTTCCACTACTGCGGCAAAAGCTAATAATTCAATTTCACTATAATCGACAAGATTATCCCCAAGATTATCCCCAATATTATCCCCAATTAAAGAAACTGTGATATAATCGGTGACAGTAGGTTTACCTTGGGTAATCGTGCCAGTTTTATCTAACACAATGGTTTGAATTTTATGGGCTAGTTCTAAACTCTCCGCCCCTTTAATTAAAATACCATATTCTGCCCCTAAACCAGTACCTACCATGACTGAAGTGGGGGTAGCTAAACCCAAAGCACAAGGACAAGCAATAATCAGCACTCCCAAGGTAGTAATCATCGCCATAGTTAGGTTGCCCGTTGTCTTAAACCAAATCAAAAAGGTAATAACTGCGATCGCCATAACCACGGGGACAAACCACCCAGTAACGCGATCGGCTAACCGTTGAATTGGGGCCTTACTGCCTTGGGCTTCTTGGACTAATTTTACTATCTGGGCTAACATAGTATCCTTGCCCACTCGTGCAGCCCGAAATTGAAAACTGCCGGTCTTATTAATCGTCCCTCCAATTACTTCATCACCTACCTGTTTTTTCACCGGCAAAGGTTCACCTGTCACCATTGCCTCATCAACTTGAGAAACCCCGGAAATCACCTCACCATCTACGGGAATTTTTTCCCCAGGGCGGACTAAAATAATATCACCCACTTGCACCTGTTCTATAGGCAGGTCTATAGGTTCCCCATTTTGAATTACCCTCGCAGTTTTGGCTTGCAAACCCATCAATTTACTAATCGCTTCAGAAGTTTTGCCTCTAGCGCGACTTTCCAACAATCTGCCCAATAAAATTAGGGTAATAATCACCGCTGCGGGTTCATAGTAAATCGCCGCTTCTAACCCATTACTTTGGAAAAAGTCGGGGAAAAAAGTGGCAAACAAAGAATATAAATAAGCGGAACCTGTTCCCAGGGAAACCAACGTATTCATATCCGCTGTATGATGTAAAAGTGACTTCCAAGCCCCGGTAAAAAATTGCTGACCGCACCAAACCATTACCGGAGTAGCTAATACTAATTGCACCCAAGCATTATGTAGCCACATCGGGAACCACGGCCAATGAAGTCCGGTCATGGCGGGTAAAGAACCAATGACTAAAATGGCACTAATTACTCCGCCAAATATTACCTTATTTTTTAATTGCTGTTCTAACTGTTTTTGGGCTAATTGTTCAGGGGTGTTTTCGCTGGTGTTTTCGCTAAATGCTTGAAAGAAATCCGTCAGTGGTTCGGCGCTATAACCAGCATCGCTGACGGCTTTTTGGATGATGAATACATCGGTTTTTTGGGGATGATATGCTACTTTGGCTTGCGCTATGGCAAAGTTCACGGAGCAGCGATCGACTCCCGGAACGTTTTGCAGGGCTTTTTCAATCCGGTTGGCACAAGCAGCACAGCCCATCCCTTTTAAACGGAGATTGATGGTTTCCATAAAGAGTATGTGAAATTACGACTAGATACCATCAGGGTAATGTCTCCAGTTGGCTGGAGACTCAAGAAAGCTTTACAAAAGTTAATAAATAGGGCGGTGGCCGCCATCGGGTGCAGGGGATCTGGGGATCTGGGGTGCAGTCTTGTAGGGTGGGCAAGGTTTTGCCCACCCTAGTCTTGTAGGGTGGGCAAAATTTGCCCACCCTACTGCCCACCCTAGGAAAGATAAAGAAAATCTTTAAAATTAGCGTTTCTATGATATAATAAAGGTAAGGTTAACTTTTAGTTTTAACCGGCGCTTAGAGTCTAAGGCAGACGATTTTTAGGATGATTCAAGTTCTCAGTTTATGAGGATTTGATGACAAAAAAAATTAAATAGATTAAAGCACGAGGTGGACGATGAAAAATAAAGCCGAAGTGTTAGAAAAAATGAAATCGACCTGGCACTATTACAGAGATTATCGGCGATCGCATAATTCGATGGAAAATAATCTTTGTGATGAAGGAGTGTGTCAGGGAGTTTTATGTGTTGATGCCTTATATGACGACTATCAACACTTGAAAAGAGAGTTAAAAAATACCACAGGGATAACCACTTGTCCGGAATGTGGGGAAACAATTGAACCGATTACCGATAAATGTCCTGCTTGTGGGGTGAGATTTATCACCGCTTGGGATCGCGAATGGGGTAACTAATTTCTCAGAATTGTAGGGTGGGCAAGTTTTGCCACCCTACGTTTGCTTGTGCGGTGGGCAAGTTTTGCCCACCCTACGTTTATGGCTTAGTTTTTACTATTCAGGGTGGAAAAAGTCTGATATTTCTGAAGAGAATCAGGGACATTCACCGCCATATCTAAGCCTTGCACCTCTTGCCAATTGGTATTGTCATCCCAGGTAATATTTTGCAAATCAGCATCGCTGAGGTTAGCACCCTTGAGATTGACACTACTGAGGTCAGCCCCACTCAAATCCGCACTCCGCAGGTTGGTGCCCGTTAAATTAGCGTGGCGCAAATCCGCCCGGAATAAATCCGTGCTGTGCAGATTCGCCCGCGTTAAATTAGCGTAACTTAAATTAGCTCCACTGAGGTTGGCTCCGGTGAGGTAAGCCCCAGATAAATTACTGCTACTGAGGTTGGCCCCACTGAGGTAGGCCATACTTAAAGAAGTTTCAGTTAAGTTAGCATGGCTCAGATCAGCACCTACGAGATAGGTGCTGATTAAGTCAACGTGACTGAGGTTAATCCCACTGAGGAAGACCCCAGCGATGCGTAAAAAGGCGGAAACGTCGAGGGAACAGCTATAACCGATGATGCAAAATAGTTGATCTTTATTAAACTGTTCGGTGTCGGGAACGCCGCAAGGATAGAAGTTGATTTGTTCTTTTAGGTCATAATTTTCCTGGGCATAGCGATGTAATTCTAGTAATAAAATCATTACATTTAGCCCTGCATAAAGATCCACTTGACGCTGACCTAAATCAATGCCTTGCTTTTGCAGTTGTCTGGCTTTTTTCTGGGGTAAACTGTCTTCGATCGCGTCAATAAATACTCCCTGACACCAGCGCCAGTAAAAGTTTTCTAGGCGGTGAAACAGTTCTACGGGACGAAAATTATGACTAAGACCGAGTAACCCGATCGAGAATTCCACCAGTTCTAAGGTTAAACGACCATAACCGAGGAGATCGTAAATTTCCCAGTCCATAAGCTGAGTGGGAATATAAAATTTTTCCCGCTGCACTCCGGGGATTGTCCAACTTTCGATGCTTTGGGCTAATCTGGTGGCAAATAAAAAGTCGCCAAAGGTTGTGTGGCTGATTTGAAATTCTTTGATTTCCAGATAATTACTCGTTTTTTGGGCAAAAATTCCCAGGGGAGTTTCCAGGGTTTTTCGCTCTAATATTTGAGCAATTTGGGTTAATAAGTTTTTGGCATCGGGCAAGTTTTCCAATCGGCGATCGATATTGTTTAATGGGGCAGAAAAACTGCCGGATTGCCGCACCGATAAGCCAATTTCTATGAGCAGCGATCGCCAGTTATCTAAAGCATCAATATTGGGAAATTCATCTTTACGAGTTTGGGGATGAAAACAGCTAACTACCCACTCTAATACTTGCTGATAAATGAGAATTTTCGCTTGAGTATAGTTAGCATTCTCTATTCTTTCCGGGTGCAACTGCCCATCGCGATGCAGAACTGATAAAAAGTATAGCCACAGGGGTTCTCTGGCGAGTTCTTTTAAGGAGGCAGGACAGGTGTAATCTTGTAAAAATTGCGATAAATCAACCGGATTTGTTTCGCTGACTAAACTAGACCATTTGCCGAACCATTCCTGCTGGATTTCATCATCCATTGGTGACAGTTCTAACCGCTCTAAATTACTGGGTAAAAACCGTTCTAACCCTTTTAATGCTACGGAACGTCCGGTGATAATTACCTGATGACCCATAGAATTATTTTGGGAACATTCTTTTTGAAATTCGGCAACTTGTTGCAAGAATTCCTCTAAACTGCGACTATTTCTGCTGGGGGGAAGTTCATCAAATCCATCCAGGAAAAATAAAAAGCGAGTCACTCCACTGGTTAACCAATAATCTCGATATTTGGCAAAGGTGTTTTTCAGGTGCGATCGCAGGTTATATTCAAAACTAGGTTGAATAATTTTGAAATCGTTGAGGTGAATTAAAATAGGCGTCCATTGGGGATACATTTCCTGGCGCACCCAATCCGCCATAAACCGACAAAATAGGGTTTTTCCCGACCCAGCTTTGCCTTGAATTAACATTACTCGATCGGCAAAATTTTCTGGCTGCAAAATTTCTTTTACTCGGCTTGCCAAAATTACCGGCAGACTATATTGATTTAGGTTTCCGTTGGCATCAATTGCTTGGGCTTTTAAGGAAACATAGATGTCCTGAAATGTGAAATTTTCCGCAAAAACTTTTTGTTTGGGGGCAGCGGCAATTTCCTGCTCTAGATAATGCTTGACTTTCTGATATTTCTTCAAGTTATCCCTCTACTTAAATATCAATCTATGGTACTCGCTATTTAGTTTACCCCTACTCAGGCGATTAATTGGCTTTTTCTACCTGCCAAGTTCTCCTCTGCGAGAGGGGCGGGGCAGAGGTGCAGAGGTGCAGAGGAGCAGAGGTGCAGAGGAGCGGAGGTGCAGAGGTGCAGAGGAGCAGAGGAGCAGAGGAGCAGAGGTGCAGAGGAGCAGAGGAGCGGAGGAGCAGAGTGAATAATTGATAATTAACAATTGATAATTGTCAATTATCAATTGTTAATTGTTCTCCCCTGCCGATGGCGGGCAGATGGTGGGCTCCTCTGCACCCCTGCACCCCTGCCCCCCAAACTCCCCAAACTCCCCACAGTCCTATTTGCTAAAAATTTGCAAAATAGTGACAAATCAAGCCAAAATATGGCGGAAATCCCGATAAGGTTTGGTTAATGCGTTTTGGCTGGTTTCGCCGTGAGGCACCATGAGTCAGTCAGATCGCGATCGGTACGATCGGCGATCCGATCCATGTTTTTATGTTGAAGTGAGTGAGTGTATGAGAAAAAATACCGTTTGCCTAGTGCTACTTTTTCTGGCAATGTCCACAGCAGCGATCGCCCAAGGGGAAGCAAGCACTGCCAACAGTGGCGGTTTACTTCAAGTAATTGATAGTGTCTTTGCTCAAATTGTCGCGGTGATGTCTAGCGTGCTGTTTTTCAGTATTAGTGGCATTCCCTTGATTGTCTTATGGCTGGTTAGTGGGGCGATTTTCTTTACCATTCGCATGGGTTTGATCAATTTCCGCGCCTTTAAGCACGCTATTTTTGTGGTGCAAGGTCACTTTGACGATCCCTCGGAAGAAGGAGAGGTTTCCCACTTCCAAGCTTTGGCTGCTGCCCTGTCCGCAACGGTGGGATTGGGGAATATTGCCGGGGTTTCGGTAGCGGTGAGCGTAGGCGGCCCTGGGGCGGTGGTCTGGATGACTCTAGCCGGTTTGTTCGGCATGACGAGCAAGTTTGTGGAATGTACCCTGGCGCAAAAATATCGGGTAGTGGCAGAGGATGGTACGGTTTCCGGCGGACCAATGCATTACCTTTCTAGCGGTTTGGCGGATAGAGGACTGGGGCAACTGGGTAAGGGTTTGGCGGGACTGTTTGCGGTACTCTGTATTTTTGCTTCCTTGGGGGGCGGCAATATGTTCCAAGCCAACCAGTCTTATGCCGCGATCGCTGGTTTGGTTCCACTATTTCCTAACTGGGCTTATGGTTTAGGAATTGCCTTTTTGGTCGGTTTAGTGATTATTGGTGGGATTAAAAGAATCGGTTCTGTAGCGGGCGCTTTGGTGCCCGCTATGTGTTTAATTTATGTGTTGGCAGCCTTGTGGATTTTGGTAAGCAATTTTAGCCAAATTCCCGCTGCTTTTAGCTCGATTATTCAAGGGGCATTTTCTCCCGAAGCGGTTGAAGGCGGTTTTATTGGGGTCTTGGTTCAGGGAATTAGACGAGCGGTTTTTTCTAATGAAGCGGGGGTGGGTTCAGCCGCGATCGCCCATGCGGCAGCCAAAACCAAAGAACCCATCCGGGAGGGAATTGTGGCCTTACTAGAACCCTTCATCGATACGGTAGTTATCTGTAATATGACCGCGTTAGTGGTGGTAATTACCGGCGCTTATACACAGGAAGGACTGAAGGGAGTGGAAATCACCAAAGAGGCTTTTGGTAGTGCGATTAGTTGGTTCCCGGTGATTCTCACCTTGGCGGTATTTCTGTTTGCTTTCTCCACGATGATTTCTTGGAGTTATTACGGAGAAAGATGCTGGGCTTATTTGTTTGGCAATCACACCATTCAAATTTACCACGGCATTTATGTGGTTTGTATATTTATTGGTTCCGTGGTCAACTTGGGAGCAATTATCGATTTCACGGATATGATGTTTTTCTGTATGGCTTTTCCTAATATGTTGGGCGGATTTATTATGTCCAATGAGGTGGCCGCTGATTTGAATGATTATATGAGTCGGCTCAAAAGTGGAGCCATGCCGGTTTATAAGTAAAAACCAGAAACCCGGTTTCTTGAAGAAACCGGGTTTCTTTGTTTGTCAAGAAACCCGGTTTGTTTGTTCTAACTTTCTTCCCCCGCATGGTAGGAACTGCGGACTAATGGACCCGATCGCACATGGGAAAAGCCCATTTCTTTGGCGATCGCCCCTAAGCGATCGAAATCCTCTGGGGTCCAATATCTTTCTACGGGCAAATGTTCCAGAGATGGTCGCATATATTGACCCAAGGTAAGGCGATCGCAGTCTACGGCCCGTAAATCCTGCATCGTCTCGATCGCCTCCGCTTCGGTTTCCCCAGTTCCTAGCATTAACCCAGACTTCGTGGGAATAGTCGGATCTAATTCTTTGACTATTCTTAATACATCTAGAGAGCGATCGTATTTCGCCCCACGACGAACCGGGCCAGTCAAGCGGCGCACGGTTTCTAGATTATGGTTATAACAAGCGGGTTTTGCCCGGACTACGGTGGCAATGCGATCGCGTTGTAACTCAGCAGTAGTTTTCTCCTCCGACTGCCCCCCCCAAAAATCCGGGGTCAACACCTCGATTTGGGTTGCTGGGTTCAATCGGCGAATTTCGTCCATAGTTGCCGCAAACCAACCGGCGCCCCCATCCGCCAAATCATCCCTAGTCACGGAAGTCAGCACCACATAACGCAACCCCAAAAGTTGCACCGACTCCGCCACCTTCCGGGGTTCCTCTGGATCCAAAGGCATCGGCGCATGACCTTTATCCACCTGACAAAAAGCACAAGACCGGGTACAAATTGGCCCCATCAACAAAAAAGTTGCCGTCTTTTGGCTATAACACTCTCCTCGGTTGGGGCAGCGTCCCTCCTCACAAATCGTATGAATTTGCCGTTGCTTAATAATTTGCTGAACCGTGGAAATCTCACTAGCTTTGCCAATGGGACGGCGCAACCAATCCGGCATTGCCTGAATTTCCGCCCGACGTGCGGCTAAAGGATTTAAAGTAGTTTCATTGCGTGGCATCGACATAAGTTATAAATCGTTATCAACCATTAAACGACAGTGACTAGCTATCAATCATCAGCTATAACCTATCAAAAAACCAGAAATGATGTCGGCAGGGATGAAAGTCCCCCACAGCGGACACCGGACAGGGCGCAAGCAAGCATTCCCAGGGCGTACAGGGCGCAAGCATTGCCAGGGCGCAAGCATTGCTTCTTAATTAGATAGCGTTCTCGATCGTTTAATAATTTGATTTAAAAGGTTAAAACTGAATATGGTAACATACCAGCAGGTTTGCTGCTTACAGGGATGTGGCTCTCGATTAATCTTATGTGAAAATAGGAGGATCCAATGCAGCGATCGCTATTTCTGTAGTTGTGGGTAGCCTTTAAGTAAAACCACTGACTTTGTTTTTACCTAAAGCTTTAAAAATGCACGGCCTTTGTAGCAATAGAGCAATAGTGCCGGTTGCCAAGCGACAAAATATCGAGCGGTAGTTTAAATGCCTAACCGCTTATGCTACAATAAGATTAAGTAAAAAAAGGAGATTAAGCAAATTGTATGGATGTCAGCAAGAGCTAATTAAAAATCCCGAAAATCTTCCCTTTTTAGAGTATTTGTGTGCTACGGCTAACAAACTAATTAATTGTGGAATTTATTTAGCCCGACAGTGGTACTTTAAATTAAGGCACATCACGGGAAAATACGACTTAGAAAAAAATTTAAAGTCAAATTCTAATTATCAATTTCTCCATGCTCAAGCGGCACAGCAAACCTTGAGAGGAGTAGCGGAATCCTTTAAGTCCTACAAGGAGCTTTCTTACAAGCACTTAGCTGGAGAACTGGAACACAAGCCTCAGCTTCCCAAATATCGAAAAAAGGGAGGACTAGGAGTTATAACTTATCCTAAACAAGCTTTGAGATTTCAAGAAGGCAAGGTGAGAGTACCTCTGGGAAAAAAAGTTAAAGCTGCCTTTAAAGTCGATAGTTTTTTCTTGGATTTTCCCACAAATCTTGATTTTAACAAGATTCGAGAAATTAGGATTCTCCCTCGTAACGGTTGCTTTTATGTCGAGTGGGTTTATCAATTGGAAATCGAGAAATCTCAACTTGATAAAGGTAAAGTTCTAGGGATTGACCACGGGGTTGACAATTGGTTGACTTGTGTTAGCAATGTAGGAACCAGCTTCATTATTGATGGCAAACATTTAAAATCCGTCAACCAATGGTATAACAAACAGGTGGCAACAATTAAAGAGAACAAATCTCAAGGATTCTGGTCTAATAAATTAGCCTGCCTAACGGAAAAAC
>JAABRM010000054.1 GCA_011390955.1 Oscillatoriales cyanobacterium
GGCGGGAATCCATCAGCATTTTAGGGAGCGATCGATGTCATTCCCGCTTCGGGCGGGAATCCATCAGCATTTTAGGGAGCGATCGATGTCATTCCCGCGATCGATGTCATTCCCGCTTCGGGCGGCAATCCATCGATGTCATTCCCGCGATCGATGTCATTCCCGCTTCGGGCGGCAATCCATCGATGTCATTCCCGCGATCGATGTCATTCCCGCGAAGGCGGGAATCCATCAGCATTTTAGGGGGCGATCGCAAATAATCTATTGATTAGGGGAGTTGGTATCACTGCTTCCCTGTATTTAATCACATATTAGCAATTATTAACCAGTCTTAGGAACCATTGTGATTTTCTCTAGATGTTGTGCCTAAGACTGGTTAAAAAATTATTTTATTGCCTTTTTGATAATTTTTGCCTTTTTTTGTCAGTAATTAGCTGCATTTTTTATCCGCGATCGTAAAATTTTTCAGTATAAACAAGTTGGCCATGATCTAATTCTAGGGTGACTTCCTGGATAATTTCTGTATGGCGATCGAACAAGTTAATGGTAATATAATTAGACCCTGGATAGGTGACAATTGAAGCGGTAAATGGTTGTTGGTTAGTAATATCATACAACCGGATAATCCGAGGTGAACTACCTAATTCAAAGTCTCGATCGTTAAATTTACTCATGTTTTATGCTCAAATTTAGAAGTATTCTTCTATTTTATCTTAAATGTCATACATTATGACTCCCGTTAGCGTCGATCCGGTGGAGCGGTGAAATGAATGGTGTGGTCGTTCTTTAAGGGCGTTGTATTCGGGTAACAATATTTACTGTCAAAACCGAGAATTTACTGCCCTAATGCTGTCGCCCCTAAAGTTGTTGGGAAGATCCTTATACCATTTACAAAAATTCATCCCACAGACCCTAACATTCTTAGGGTGGGCAAAAATATTCACCCCACCTTACTATATATGATGGTGGATATTTGCCCACCCTACAATATAAATACTGCCCGTAGGCGAAGCCTTCTCGAACCGAAGGTCGGCGGAGCCCAGAGTATGCTGTCGCCCCTACAGTTGTAGCGGTATATTATGAAAAAACTGGTTTTTTAGCCAGAGGTAATATATAAATCATCAAATCAAGAAATTATCGCCAAAAATGACTTTATTAAATATCGCCGAAATTTGTCCAGCCACCCGCACCTTGGGGCCGGGACAACGCTTTGTTATTTGGGTGCAAGGTTGTTGTTTTAACTGTGGTGGTTGTATTTCTCCCGAATGGATTCCCCAGCAAGTTGCTAACTTAGTGGAACCGACTATTTTAGCCCAGACTATTTTATCGGTTTCTGGCACGGATGGGGTGACAATTTCCGGTGGAGAACCGATGTTACAGGCGGCGGCTTTAGGTGAATTATTAACTAAATTGCGGCAACAAACGAGTTTATCTATTATTTGTTTTACTGGATTTTCTTTGGCGCAATTAGTGGCTAAATCAGACTCGAATATTAATCTACTTTTGTCCCTGATTGATGTGTTGATTGATGGTCAATATATAGCTGAATTGAATGATAATAAAGGGTGGCGCGGTTCGGCTAATCAAGTGGTGCATTTTCTCACAGACAGACATTTGCCCGAAGCGGATTTATTTCGCGATCGCCCCCGTAATGTAGAAATTCATTTGCGCCATGATGCGGCATTAATGGTAGGAATTCCCCCGCATAATTTTTCCCAGGATTTTCGGCAAGCGGTGGATTTGGCTGCCGCAAAGCCAGAGAATCTAACGAGGGATTTTGTCTAATCGACCCGCCAATCAAAAAGTAAAAGTGAAGAAGTATTTTATGTCCGGGTTCCGCGAGATTTCTGGAGGAATTTTTGACCAATCAGGATTAATGATTAGGAAATTGGATGACGATTTAGTAATTTTTTTGGGTAAAAAATTAGCCAATAGGAGCCGGTTTCCGCATCCTGATTTTACTAAAAGTCAAACATGATTCAGAAATTCACCGATGACATATCGATACTTCTTCACCTTTAAGTTAGGTGAGATTATGCTTCGTCGTAGGCCTCTAGATCCAGAAGGTAAATGTAAGGTTCTACCAGTTCAGGACGATGGAATGCGATCGCCCGGAGTAGATGCCAGTCATTTAAGCCATCAAAAGCATTGTCATACTCATCTAGATCGAGACGTGCAGCGAGATTTTTTACCTGATCTTCCGTCACTGCCGCAAAATCCTCTGTGGAAATTGTTGAATCTACCATAGTTCGCCCCTCTCGTGAATAGCACCTGCCTACCGATGCAACTTTGATTGTATCGCAACCTGCTAGGTGACAAGCTAAAAGTTCAAGGTTTGTTCAAAGTTCGATCGATCGCGCTGCTGGTGGACATGACGCGATAAATAAAATCACGCATCAGGGTAATCTCTTGTGGGCAAATTTCATGGGCCATCTCAAATTCATGGTATTTGACGGATGCCCCTAACATTTGATACATATCTCTGGCTTGATGGGCTGCCCGCAATGGCACCACGGGGTCTTGGGTGCCGTGCATGATTAAGATCGGTGGCAGGCGATCGCCCACTGGTTCCGGGGCCGCGTGCAAATAACCACTCATGGAGACTAAAGCAGCCACGGGAATTCGCACTCCCACGTCCAGAATCATTGCCCCACCTTGGGAAAATCCGCTTAAAATCGTCTGAGAAAGTGGTACACCCGTTTGCATTTCCAGGGATTTCAGCCAGTCTGCCAGCAGTTGCCGACTTTCGGCTAAACCAAAATAATTTTCACTTTCTAAGTCGTACCACATTTGACCGCCGGGGACATCGTGATGCGGGAATGGGGCATCAGGAAAAATAAATTGGTACTCCGGTAAGTTTAATGCGCGAGATAATGGGGCTAAATCGTTTAAATTAGCGCCCCAACCGTGCAATAAAACTATTGACCCTTGGGGTTTTTGACCGTTTGCCGGAGGGATGATGTTCGCTTGTAATGACACCAGGTCTACTCCATAAAATCCAAATTGCTGCTTAGATTGTAATCTTTTGTTTAGGGTTGAACGGTGAACTGACAAAAATGGATCCGCTTTTGCCGCGATCGCACTCAGCAAATGCCAAAATTGCCCTCTATATCTGATCTTCTATATCTGGTAAAGGCAATTGATGAATTGCCCTTACCAGGAGGACAGCCCAATTATTTCGGTCAGTCTTGTTGGAGAAACCGGGTTGCTTTCAGGGGGCTTCAGGGGGGCTGGGCTAGTCCACGGATTCAATATATTGACTATCAATTAAAAATGCGGCTTTTTCAAAGCGTACCGCCCAAGAGTTGCCCGGTTTTTGCGAAATCACTACCCCTTCTTCTCCTAAGCGGATTAAATTAGCAGGGCGCAGCATGGGCATGGGTTCCGCTGTTTTGATATATGGAGGTAATACCACCACTTTGACTTTTTTGCCAACGGCAATTTCTGTAGACATTTATTTTTTTCCTATCTGCGAGATTTTGGCTTTTTATTGTACAGTTTTTTCATCCAATTTTGACCTCTTGATTGATCGGGTTTAGAGAAAGTTAAATTCAGTCAGTTTAACTCCCATTATTATAATTTAAATATATCGCTTCCTTTCCCCCAACCTTTGCCGAATTTTTAGCCCAAGGCGATCGCCTGATTTAATCAGTTTAATCTGTTTAATCCTGGGTTTAACCTAGGTTAATCCTTCCATTCATTTTCCATTTTTGCATACCAATAGTCTTTTTCTTGACGCAATTTGTCTATTTTATCCTTTAAATTCAACCGCTGACATCGCCAGATTTCATGCTGTAGCCAAGCATATTTAATTCTAATATAAAATCGATCGTAAATATCTTGAAATCCAAATGAATGGTGCCATTGTCTGCTCACCTCATTACCAATATGGTAAGCGCTATAAACTTCCCTGACTCCCCGTTCATATAATTTATTTACGGCTAATGAAACCATTTGCGTTGCTATGCGCTTTCTGTGATAAAACGGCTTAACAAATAATAAGTCTAAATTAATCTTTCCTGCCTTATTCGTAAATAAAGCCAGTCCAGCGTTTTTATAACTATTCGGTTCTAAGACCATCACGGAAACTGGCAGTGGTTCACCTCTGACCCCGGCAAAATAATTATTAATATTTCTTTCCGCGTGTTTTTGAATTTCCAGTTCTGGCCAATTACAAAATTCTACGGAATCCTGAAATGCTTCATAAAATGCCGCAATCATTTGCGGCTTAAGCATGGGATTAGCGGCCATGAAATTATCCGTCACTTCCAGCGATCGCGGGGTGAGACAAAGTTTAGTTCTGACGTGCTGTTCTCTGGGGGTTAAGACAGCTTTTCCATCCCAATACTCGGCTTTCCACCCAAAGGGGTGTTCCATTAATTCAAACTCTTCAATTGACATCGGGATTTCTTTTATTTTCATGGCTTTGTATTTGGTTTTATCATGGTTATAGCGCTAACAAGAAAAATCCTCTATTGATATTAAAGTCATATTCTTGAGCTTTAGTGGATCTAAAGTTTATCTAGAATTTTCCGCCGATTAGCTAACAATTGCTTCAACTCCCGCCACCAGTTGTTCGATTTCTGACTCTAAAGTAAAATAGTGAACGCAAGCGCGAAAACAATGGGGCTGGGGAATCGTCCGAATGATAATTTTCTGCCTTTCTAAACTTTTGCTAATTGATTCCTCGGTAATTTTCGAGGTTAATCGACTTGACTCAATTTGAAATGAAACTAAGCCACTTTCGGGTGCTGTATGCCGTAAGCAAATAATTCCGGGAATTTCGGTTAATTTTTGCCAAAGATATCCGCTTAATTTGAGAATTTGCTGATACCGTTCTTGGGCATTGCCCCATTGATGATGAATCGCGATCGCCTCTCGCAAACCTGTATATAAAGGATAAGCAGAAGTCGCCAATTCAAACTTACGGGCATCGGGTTTCCAACCCACGGGATTTTCCGCTGGATCGAATAATAATCCCCGCCAACCAATAAATGTGGGATGGAGGTAATTTTGGGTATCGGGATGAATATAAAGCCCGCCGACTCCCCCTGGGCCGCCCCACCATTTATGGCCGGTAAAACTATAAAAGTCAACGCCAATGTCTGCGAGATTTAATGGCAAAACTCCCACCGATTGAGCGGCATCCACTAAGACTTTAATTTTATTTTTAAAGCCCCGATGTTCTGGCTGTTGATTCACATTATGGCATAATTGCATTATCCGGTCAAGAGGTACAAGTTGCCCGGTATTCCACAGGATATGACTGATGACTAATAACCGCGTATTCGGTTGTAAATATTGCAAAATCAACTCCACTACATCCCCTTGATTTAAGGTGGGAATTAAGGGACAAATAGAGACTTCTATTTTAAATCGGCGTTGGATTTCTGCTACCGCAGCAATTACCCCAGGGTGTTCGCTGTCTGTCATTAGTAAATGATCTCCCGGTTGCCAGTCCAAACCCCATAAGGCAATGTTACAACCGCCCGTGGTATTTTCAGTAAAAGCAATGGTTTCTGGGGCAACTCCTAATTCAGCGGCGATCGCTTTTCGGGTGCGATAGCATTCTCCCGCTACCCAATGATTTCGGCTTTCAGAATAGGGGCCAATTTCTTGCAGATCGGCATGAGAGGTGGCGATCGCATTTAAAGCTTGTTGGGGCATCACCCCTTGTCCTCCATAGTTAAAATAGGCTTTATTTTTTAACCCAGGAAATTGCGATCGGTAGACTTCTAGCTTGGGTTTTTGCTCGTCATTCATGGTCATCATTTCACCAAACCTATATTTCTTTATTAAAATACATTTTCGGAAATTTTTCCGTAATCATCATCGTCGGTTGCCGGTTGGAACGGACACAGTAAGTCCGAAAAAGCACGGGTTCATCCTCAGAAATATTAAAATAAGTAGATAACCCATTGGCGGGTTGTTTGCCCGTATCCAGAATTTCTTTAAAAGTTTCGACTTTTTGTTCTAGCCAAATTTTGCCAATGGGGGTTTTGGTTTCTAATAATTCTGCTCTAAATTCTGGTGGCAGCCGATCTAAGACCAAAATTGACTCGGCATAAATATAATTGCGCCGACTAATCTTGCCCTGCAATAAAATCTTTCGCTCGATGACATCCGCCCCTTGACTTAAATCCATTTCTGGGATATCATGGTCTAGTTTAATGGCTTGTTCTGAAAGTTTGACTAATTGGATCTGTTCAAAAAAATATGCCTCTAGCATATCGGTGACAGTGCCATCGGTGGTCAGCAAGATGCGCTCAAAGATACTCAGCTTAGAAGGATCGATATGGCTGCGATGTAAAGATTGATCTAGGTCGTTTCTCATCGGAAATTTGGTAAAATTTTGGCGGATTATCAAAATCACTATAGCATTTTTATTCCCCCAGTTTCCGCAATTTCTCGTTAATTTCTCGTTTCATGGCTCGCTAAATTTTTCGTTTGAGGTAAATTAAGCAGACTCTCCGGCTGAGAAGTTGCTACCCTAGAAGAGGCGATCGATAAATTCAAGGAATACTTGCCTAGGAAACTATGCCGGAATTAGGGGCGATATTGCAAGAACGCTATCAACTCAAGCAGCAGTTGAGCGATAACCCAGTTAGAGAAACTTGGTTGGCGGTGGATCTGACCACCGAGGAACTTGTCGTGGTCAAGTTATTGCTGTTTGGGGGTCAAAACCCGTGGCAAAATTTGAAACTGTTTGAACGGGAAGCAAAGGTGCTGCAAAATTTACAGCATCCGGCTATTCCCCGTTATCGCGATTATTTTGCGATCGACGACCAGAAATTATGGTCGGGGTTGGTTCAGGATTATATTCCGGGGTCTTCGTTGCTGGAGTTGCTCGATCGCGGTCGCAAGTTTACCGAGGAAGAGGTGCGATCGCTGGCCCTATCCCTATTAAATATTCTCACTTATTTGCATGAGTTAAATCCCCCGGTACTCCACCGAGATATTAAACCCAGCAATATTATTTTTGGGGAAAATGAGCAGGTTTATTTAGTGGATTTTGGCGCTGTTCAAGACCGCAGTTTTTCCGACAACAAAAGTTTTACCGTGGTCGGGACTTATGGTTATACGCCTTTAGAACAATTTGCCGGTCAAACTGTCCCCGCATCGGATTTATATGCCTTGGGCGCTACTTTAATTCATTTGCTCACCGGCACCCCACCGGCAGAGTTATTAAAGCAAAATTTACGCTTAGAATTTCGCGATCGCCTGAATGCTAATTTAAGTGCTTATTTTGTCCAGTGGTTAGAACTTTTGGTAGAACCCCAGTTAGACCAAAGGTTTACCAGTGCGAGACAGGCGATCGCTGCTTTAGAAAAAAAATATGCCTTGCCGGAAGACACCAACACAATTTTACCCCCAGATAACAGTCAAATTAGAGTTAATTCTACGGCGAAAAAACTAGAAATTTGTCTGCCGGAACCGGGGATTAAAATCTTAGAATTCGGTAAACAACTGATTGAAAAATGCATTCAAGCCGCTGAAGGGGCAATTAGCGCCATTCAAAATAGTACCCACGGTTCTGACCTCAGTTCTCGCATCTTTGTTTATGCCATTGTGGGCATTGGGACGGTGACTTTTCTGTCCCTGACTTTAAATTTGGCGATCGGGATTTTGCCCTTTTTAGTCCCGGTGGTGATTGGGGCAAGTTTGACCGACTATTTTGAGCGGACTTATCTTTATTTCGATCGCACCACGGACACTTTTACCATTGCCCAGAAACGGCTAGGGTTTACTTACCGAAATGCGATCGGGATGATTTCCGAAATTCAAGAAATCACCTTATTTTATGACCATCGCAAATTACTGATTGGGGTAATGATTACCGCTGGCCCAAAACCGGGGGAATATCAGCAATATTCTTTTGGCAATTTAGGCCGTAAACTGACCGAAGCAGAATCCTTTTGGTTAGTTCAGCAAATCAAAGATTGGTTAGCAATAGAAGCAGAAAATAAGGTGATTTAAGTAATTAGAAACAAAATAAACCGGGTTTATGTTTTTGCCGGGAGAAGGCATCCCGAAAAGAAACCCGGTTTCTGTTCTCAATTCACCACCCGCGATCTGATGGGGCAGATACTGGAAACGGATTTTTGCCAAAAATTTTCGGGGAGATGCTTTACATGATAAAAAAGTTATAGAGCAAGTAATTAGATCGGAGGAAAGGATAATGAGCGATTGCCAATATATCTCAATTGATTTGTTTGCGGGCGCTGGAGGCATGACAGAAGGATTTAAACAGAAAGGATTTCACCCTATTTTTGCTAACGATCGCGAAAAATCAGCTTTGGCAACTTTTCAGAAAAACCACCCATCAGCGATCGCTTCAGATCAACCTTTAGAAACCCGAAATCCTTCAGATATTAGAAAATCTCTGAATCTATCTAGAGGCGAGTTAGATTTGCTCGTGGGCGGGCCACCATGCCAGGGCTTTTCTACATTAGGACAGCGCAATCCTCAAGACCATCGCAATCGATTATATCAGTATTTTTTGAAATTTATCGAAGAATTTAGACCCAAAGCTTTTGTCATGGAAAATGTGGTCGGTATGCTCTCCCTACAACAGGGTTATGTGGTTGAGGAAATTATTCATAAAACCGAGAAATTAGGCTACGGAGTTTCGGTAATCACGCTCGACGCCGTAGAGTTTGGTGTGCCTCAATTCCGTAAACGAGTTTTCATTTTGGCCGGGTGCGATCGACAAACCATCCAGGCACCTAAACCGACACATACTTCCAGAAAGCGAAAAAAAAATCACCAAACAGACAATAATTATCAGATATCTCTTTTTGCCGATGAAAATTATTGCACTCACCAGCCAGCTATCACTGTTTATGAGGCAATTTCAGATTTGCCTGAAGCCGTATTTCCTCCTAAATTAACCCACCAATCTATCCCCTATCCTAAGTTAAATGGTTTGAGTGAATATCAGCAAGAAATCCGCCAAAGTTCAAGGGAAATTATCCATCATTCCGCTAAACAAATGCTGGGAATTCGTCGGCTTCGTCTGGCACTGATGCGCCCCGGAGATTATGGCACAAAAATTGCTGCCCGACTCAAAGAAGGTGGGTTGCCCAATGAGATTATTGAGCAGTTATTGGGTGGTGATGGCTTGAGAAATTTACATGAATGTAGACGAGAAGACCGAGAAAAAGAAGCAGCAATTAGAAAAATTTTACAGCAGGGTCACGTTGACATTGAGGAAGTGATGAAATCCCTAGACTCTGGAGGATTCGCTAACAAGTACCGGCGCTTAGATTGGCAGAATCCGGCTCATACTTTAGTCGCTCACATGGCAAGAGATTGTTCTGATTTTATTCATCCAGAATATGACCGATTTTTGTCAGTTCGGGAAGCCGCAAGATTGCAATCTTTCCCGGATGATTATTACTTTTGTGGTTCTCAATTTCAGCAATTTAAACAAATTGGTAATGCGGTGCCACCGAAATTAGCCAGCGCGATCGCCTCTGAGGTGGCTAAATTTTTAGGCTCTCGATCTTACTCCGTGGCTGAGGCTAAAAACTGAATGAAAACATCAGGATCGCTGTTGAGGTCAACTACATAAATTTTTTTGCCACTGGGAGTATTTAGTCCCGATGGAACTGTGCGATTATTGCAACTAAAACAAGCATCAAAATCACCATGTTCTTCTACATAGCGGCGCTTATCTGAAGGATTACTTGGTGAACCAAGTTCACCTCTATTGATCCCATCTCCGTGAGGCGGAGGAAATAATTTTACATCCAGAGTAAACAAAATACTCAGAAAACCGGCTGCCATCATTATGCGACTAGCAGGAATATCATCGGATACTCTCTCAGCTAGGCTGACTTTAGCATGGATGCCGCCAATGATATTGTAGTCATTTGATGATATTCCTTGCTCTTGTTTTTCTAAGATAATATCAATTTTACTAGAGCTAATTTTCTCGGCCAAATCCATGCGATTCAAGCTATCTTGCTTTTGCTTTTTTGACAATAATGGTGTCAGGATCATCCCCAGATTTTTCAGTCGAGGATTATAAATTCTCTTCAGGGCGAGTTCAAAGGCTTCTCCAGAAGTTCTTGCCCAACTTTGTTCAGGATTTGTGCCTTGTTTTTCCCTTAGATAAATCCGGTATAAAATATGGTGCCATAAATCAGATGGATTCTGATTGGGACACCTTTGCAGGGCAAACAAGAAAGCATCGGCGATCGCTTCTCTTCCTTTCACTTGAGGATTGTGAATTAACGACTTGAAGTATGCCGAAATCGCCGCATAATCTGGATCGCTTGTCTGGTCAAAATTGACAGGATCTATTTCCCGATCGCTGGTCAAATTAATCGGTAATTTTACAGGTTTTTCTGACTGATTCGCCCGGTCTAATGCTTGCCCAAACTCTGTCCAACTCACCTCTAAAGCGGCCAGAATTTTTGCCAGACTTTGAAAAGAGGGATTACGCTCACCCCGTTCCACACCACCAATGTACGTCCGGTGCAGTTCGGAATGTTCCGCAAGAGTTTCCTGGGAAAGTCCTTGGGTTAAGCGAAAGCTGCGGAGAACTTCTCCGAGTAACTTGAGATCGGACAAATTGGCATTCATACAAATTGGCATTCATATCTACCAAAATGTCTCAATGATGACCATAAGTCTACAGACTATAAGTAGCAATCATTTTCTGCGATCGCTTTGGCATCCCGAAAAGAAACCGGGCTTCTCTTTTTAAAAGGGCTAATTACCTGCACAAAAAGCACCCCTAAACCCCAGGCGATTCCGCGAAGCGGATCCCTTACGGGAATCGCACTGCCCGAACCTCAGCAATAAACTGTACCATTTTTTCATAGTGAGAACCTTTCCAGTAAATTTTGCCACAGTCGAGACATTGGCGAAATTCATCATGGTTTTCTCTAGTTTTTAGGGAAAGTTGTGCGGCAATTGTCTCTTTATCCACTGCCTTGACAGCCCCATTACAGTGAATACACCGAGAAAAGGGTTGAATTGCCTCAAATAGATTAAATCTTTGCAGGACTTCTCGTAATTGTTGCTGGGGATTTTTATCCCGCACCCAGTAACCATGAGTGACAATTCCCCGCTTAAGTAAGCCAATATCTCGCGTGAGTAAAATGCGGTTTTCTTGACTAGAAATTTCCGCTAATTCTGCATCGGGATAATCATTCCGATACAGGGTATCAAATCCGAGACGGCGTAAATATGCCGCTAGTTTTCCTAAGTGTAAATCCAGGACAAATCGGGGTTCTGGTTGCGGACGCAAGGGCAATATTTCGGCAATATCTCCCAATGCGGAAATGGGATAAATATGGCATTGGTCATTATTTTGAACTAGGTAGGAAAAATCCACCGATTCCCCATTGACCATTATCCCATGAACTTCGGGATGGGGCACGCCGAAAGATTCTATCATGTCTTTAATTGATGGGTGGTCTTTAAACTGGTGGGTAAATTGCCGATTTTTCCGCTCATCAGATAAGAAAATATTCAGGTCTGTATGAAAGTAAAATGTAGCTTGGTTCATAATTTTTGGCGGATGGAAACAAGTTTTTTCATGGTAGCGGTTTTTTCTCAGTCTAACAATAGGAAGCCGATCGCTCCTAAAGACCAATTTTTGCCCTGGATCCCACCCTTGGGGCAAAAATCGGTCTTGAAAGGCGATCGCGCCGAAGATATCCCCAGACCCCCCATCGGCGATTTTGTATTAGGTGTTAATAAAAGATACCAGTCAGCATCAAGAAATTTCCTTTTGCCTCTAGTATAATTAAGGTAATCGATCTTCAGAGAATAAATGGCTATGACCCAGAATGATAAAGTGATTATCACCGCGTTTATTCATGCTTTAACCCGCTTGGATAAGAAACTCCCCACCACCGTACTGAATCAGTTGGGGATGATCCTGGATGTGGCCGATCATGCCAGAAGATTAGAGATGGTGGCGTCAAGTTATACGGATTTAGCCAGACTATATGCGGAAGAGTGCGATCGCCTTTGGGCTGACCCCAGGGATCCGCAGAAAGGCTATCTGCCCAATTTTGACACCAATGAATACGATCGAGAATTGAAAAACCTGGCGGAACAAATTTGCCATTCTCCTAACCCCGTTCAAGCCGCCAAAGATGCTATTAATTCGAGCCAAAATAGCCGCATTCAAGCATTTTTCCATCAAATCTTTAACTCATCCCAGCCTAACTAACCGGGGTGCATTTATCTTGGCATTCCAGTAACCTGGCGACAGGTCGGTCAGCAGCAAAGTCAGGGATAACCAGGGGAAAGCCAATCTATTTTTGCTTAGTTGCACAAAAATAGATTGGGGATGAGAAAACATCGCTTGTGATCTGAAACACTGTCAAGACTGGAAAAATCGGTTATTTAATAGCTTAGAATCAGTCAGGTGTCATCTAAATCTTATCAAGGGGGTCTAACCCCTTCATCCCCTATGTTAATTAAAAATAATATCAGCGGAATAGAACTTAAAGCCCAGTGGCAAATTTTATTTGATAATTCTGCGGGCGATCGCCGAGAAGAAAGGAAAGTTTTGCGCGACTTAATCGATGCTTATTCCGAAGCTCATCGGTTTTATCACGGTTTGACTCATATTAAACATATTTTAGGGGTAATTGCTACCTTCCAAGGCCAAGCAAAAAATTACCAGGCGATTCAATTTGCCGCTTGGTTTCACGATGTAGTTTACCATCCCAACGCTAAGGATAATGAAGAAAAAAGCGCCGCTTATGCCGCCAAGGTGTTAACTAAATTGAACATCTGTTCCGCCACTATTGATGCGGTGACTCAGATGATCTTAAATACGAAATACCATCAAGCAGCCCCAGAGGATATTGATAGTCAAATTCTCCTGGATGCGGATTTGGCGATTTTAGGGGCAGATGAAGCCAGCTATCAGTTTTATGCCAGAGGAATTCGTCGAGAATATGCCCGGTTATCTTCGGCAGAATATCGCTTAGGGCGCATCCAAGTTTTGCAACAGTTTTTACAGCGATCGCGCATCTATTATACCCAGCCCATGTTTGGCCAATATGAAACTAAAGCCCGTCATAATATCCTATTAGAAATTGAAGCCCTTTGTTCGGCAGATAGCTATTTAGAATTAACCGGGCAAAAATCCTCGGCGGCTTAATAAGGCTGAATTTTGGCAGTCCCAACCGAAAAACCCCAGGCAGGGGTATGGAAAAGGGGCACAGATTGTCGCATAATCTTACTTGGTAATAACTGTAGAAAATCATCAAGGCAATGAAACGCTATAAATCGATTTTAGCCAGCATTCTGGCAGTGGTCATGGTGTTTTTGGTTAGCTGCGGCAGCCCCACCCCGACCAAACCCCCTGCTTATACTCCAGAAACCCTGGAGCAAATTAGCTCTTATGAGTCCAAACTGCTGGCATTTCGCGATCGCATGACCGAGTTAGAAGGATTTATCGCCGCTAAAGATGGGGTCAATGTTCGCAGCTTGATCCACGGCCCCCTGGGTTCTCTGCGTCAAGACATGAGCTATGTGAGCCGTCTGCTGTTGCTGCCTGCGGAACAAAAAACCGCCTTGGCAGAAGCCCGAGACATTTTCCGGCATTTGGAAGCGATCGATCGAGCCGCTGAAGCCCAAAACTATGTCCTGGCAAGGGATAATTACGCCGAAGCCCTGAGTGATTTCGATCGGTTCTTTACTTTACTGCCCAACAGCTAGGTTTCTAGATAAAGTGAGAAGTTGTGATACACTTCTCACTTTATTGTTTATAGGGAATATGTCAGATGAGCCATGTGATTGTGATTGGCTGTGGGGTTGTCGGGGCAGCGATCGCATTTGAACTCAGCCTACTGCCCCGCTTACAAGTCACGGCGATCGATCGCCAGCATCCGGGACAGAATGCCACCAGTGCCGCCCTAGGGGTTTTGATGGGAGCCATTAGCAAAAAGGTGAAAGGGAGAGCGTGGCAACTTCGACAGCAGAGTATGCAGCGCTATGAAACCCTGATTCCTGAGTTAGAAGCTTTGACTCAAACCAAAATTCCCTATAATCGCCAAGGGATTCTCAAGCTTTGTTTAGGGGATGAAAAGATGTCCAAGTGGGAAGAATTGGCGCAGTTACGGGAAAGCCAAGGTCTGCCCTTAACAATTCTCAATCCCTTTCAGGTACGTTCTCAATATCCGCAACTGGGAAATATCGATACATTGATCGGGGCGGTTTACTCCCCAAGCGATCGCCAAGTTCATCCGGTTTCCTTAACTCAAGCTTTGGTCGGGGCAGCCCAACGCCATGAGGTGAAATTTCACTTTGATGTCACCGTTGAGGGCTTTAAAACTGTTGCCGGGGAAAATTCAACCAAGTCCGTGACTGTGGTTCGGACCAACCGGGGAGATTTGACCGCCGATTGGGTGGTGGTGGCGGCTGGTTTGGGTTCCACTCCTCTGACTGCTGAGTTGCAAAAACCTGTTTCCGTTACCCCGGTTCTGGGACAAGCCCTGCAATTACACCTGAGTCATCCGTTGGGCAATCCAGACTGGCAGCCGGTGATTACTGGGGATGACGTGCATATTGTCCCTTGTAAAGATTTTGGGTCAATGGGATCGATGGACTATTGGGTCGGGGCAACGGTGGAATTTCCCACGGGTAAGTCTGCCATAGTCCCCGATGAAACCCGGTTAAATGATGTCTTACAACGAGCGATCGCCTTTTGTCCCGATTTGGCCCAAGCCACCGTGGTCAGAAAATGGTCTGGTTTGCGACCCCGACCGGATGAACAATCAGCCCCCGTCCTCGGTCCACTGCCGGGATACAATAACGTGCTATTGGCGACGGGTCATTATCGCAATGGTGTGTTATTAGCCCCAGCCACAGCGATCGCAATTCGTGATGCGATCGTCGAAAAAATTTCCGGGAATTAACACAGCAGCCGCTTATGAATAGCAATTTATCCCATTTCTAATTTGCCAAAGATGCAACAGTAAGGGCTAAAAAAATCCGAATAATTGTTAATTAATCAGAACATAAGACCATGAACTATTCTCTGTTTAAACCCGATCGATCTGGCGAGATTCAGCAGATGTTTACTAACACTTTCTCCGATTCTGAGGGAGAGTCAGAAGGTGCTTTGATTGGTAATCTCGTTCAGGAATTGATCGAAACAACACCAAGCCAGGATCTATATGTGTTTGTTGCATTAGATGGGGATAAAATTGTCGGTGGCATTCTGTTTACCCGTCTGACATTTGATACCGACATCAGAGTATTTTTGCTCGCACCTGTCGCAGTTGCTACTGACTATCAGGGTAAAGGGATTGGTCAAGGACTGATTAGTTTTGGGTTGCAAACGCTCAAAGCTGAAGGCGTTCGGTTAGTCTTTACTTACGGCGATCCTAAGTTTTACTCCAAAGTCGGTTTCCAGCAGGTCAGCGAGCAGCAGTTTAAAGCGCCGTTAGCGTTAACCTATCCCCATGGTTGGATGGCGAAATCGTTAACCGATGAAGCGCTGAAACCGATTGCGGGCGAGTCATCCTGCGTTGCTGGATTCAACAAGCCCGAATTGTGGTAGTCGAGCAGAGGGCAGGCATATAGCAATCCTAATTTAGTCCTGATTTAGTCCTGTCCAAAAGTTGATTGCTTTTAGGCAACAGACATTCTTGCTTATTGCCAGAGTAGCGGAATAGGAAAGATTGTTAATTGTTAATTGATATTAGCGTTGAACTATTGGTTTGATTCAAAATTAAGATGCCCTTTCTACAATTATTACTCGCTCAACTTCAATTATCCCCAAAACAGCGCTCGACCATCAACCATCAACTATCAACTATCAACTATCAACTATTCAGACAATGTTATCGGACTTATCGATCGCCAAATTCGCCAATATTGCTAAGATTGTCCTGCCAAGAATTCTCTTCAGCAGCGCGATCGCAATTATCTTATTTCCCTTAGTAATTTATAGTGGTTTGCTATTGCGTCGTCCCCCGCGAACCGCCCAACAAAAACAGTTATTTCCCGGCATTACCTATCAACGGATGGCGGATTTAAATCCCCGTCCGGTGATGATGCATATTGTCACTATTGACCTGACTGCCCCAGGAATCAAACTGCGAGTCACACCGGGAGAACCGGGAGATGATGGCAAAGATATCCCCGCCCAAACCACCTCAGAGTTTCTGCAAAAGCATCAGCTACAACTCGCGATCAATGGCAGCTTTTTTTATCCTTGTTATTTTAATCACTTTTGGGATTTTGTCCCGCAACGAGGCGATCGCGTTAATGTAATTGGTCAGTTAATGGCCGATGGCATTTTATACAAAGAAGGTAAACCGGGTTGGGGAGTATTATGTGTTTCTGAATCCGCCGGGGTTTCTATTGCCCCTGTCGATTGTCCCCCGAACACCCGTGAAGCGATCGCCGGTCGAGAAATCATCATCCAAAATGGTCAACCTGTGGCGATCGCTAAACCGGAAAAAAATAGCGATCGCCACAAACCATTTCCGCGAACCGTCGTGGCAACCGATCGCCTAGGGGAGAAATTATGGTTCATCTTAGTAGATGGTCGTCAACCGCATTATAGTCAAGGTCTAACCCTTCCTGAAGTAACCGAAATTCTCGTAAAAATGGGAGTTGATACAGCCCTCAACTTAGATGGGGGTGGGTCTACTACCCTGGCGATCGCTGAGGGCAAAAAGACTCGGTTATTAAACTCCCCCATTGATGCCCGAATTCCCATGCGAGAACGGGCGATCGGCAACCATATTGGCATTTATACCTCACCCCAATCATCCCATCAACAACCCTAGACTAAAAATCAGCAAATTAAAAAATCAAAAAAATCAAAAAAATTAGAGGGATTAACAAATGTTAACCCCTCTAATTCAACACATTAAAACAATGTGATTTAATTTTCGTTCGCAGACTCAGGACTTGTCACCGGCTGAATATTCACAATTGTGCCACCCAAACGGGTAATCCGGCGCATTTCATCATTCATCCGAGAATAGGGAACAGTGATGAAAACACTCGATCCTTGACGAATCTCGTGATTTTGCAGATCCGTTTGGTCATTTTGACGCAACCCGGTTACTTCATAGCGAAATAAACGATTAGCCCCAATGACATTAGCTTGATTGCCACCAGCAACTTGTCCCAGCATAAAAATTTTCCAATCCTAAGTTTTCTCTAGTGAAACAGGTACGATAATGCTGACTTTTTCCTGGATAATTCTGCATCAATGATTGCCGGTAATTATGGCGATCAATCATGCCATCAATGCCATAAATTTCCCGGCCAATTATCCATTCAAACATTCAAACATCCATTCAAAGTCAGATAATCAGATCATCCGATCCTCAGATAATCTAATTAAATTGCCGTAACACTGGCAATTTTACCACCTTGCTTCAGAATAGTCTGAATTTGATTAGAAAGCTGGTTGTAAGGCACCACATAAACTTTGCTGCTGCGGCGAATCTTGGGATAGCCTGCTTTCACAAAGCCAGTGGCTTCAATGCGGTAAACTTGACCTTCTTGACCAAACCCCACAAATGCACCGCCCACAAAGCTACTCGGTGCGGAATTTTGGCTGACACGGTATGCCCAAGCATCATTGCTGCTGCCAGAAGGAGCGACAATCGTCGTGGTGCTATTTTGACCCAGTTCGCGAGATAAACGGGGGCTGTTGCCTTCTAACTGAGCGCGATCGCTGTTGGCATAACCACGATACAACCGGAACATCCGATTAAAGCCCACGGTTTTTTGACCTAATTGAGTCGAAAACCCGCGATAGTAGGGAACGATACTATCGCCAAAATTGTCTTCATATTCAGGAGAATCAATATAGGAGTCGATCTCCGCATCAAACCCTTGATTTTGATAAAGATCGAGATGATAAATAATCTCCGACTCATCATAGGGACTGCGACCCAACAAATGCTTATAGTTGAGTTCAGTCACGCGAGTTTGGAAATTGTTGTACAAAAACTTTTCTTTATAAAGATCGGACTTCGCCACACAGCGCACAAAATCCCGCACCGTAATACTGCCATTTTTCAGCAGAGATTCGGCACTAACTAAACGTTCAGATGCCATCACATAGTCATTACCTAAGACCTGACGATATACAGCCCGAATGACTGCTTCAACATCTTCGGGGCTCCAATTGGGACGAAGCTCAACAACTGGTGCGTCACTGTAGGGAGAAGTTCCCAAGCGAGATGCGGCTACTGTTACTGCCATATTATTAATTTCCTCATCAAAACAATTATCCAGTGGATGACCTTTGATTGGCTATTTTAGGAATGCCATATTTATCATCAAAGGTGAGAATTTATTAACCCAAATTCCAATTGGGGGTGACGATGCCATAAGAATTGAGCCTGACATCTAAATTCAGTTAAATTCAGTTAAATTAAGTCTTTTGCTTATCCTTGAATTTTCGATGAATTTTCGATGTTTTCTGATGGAATTAGGCCAAATCTTGATTGTTTGATAGCATCCAAATACTGAGTATGTCCGGACGGATGTGTAACTGCTACTAGGTTTACCAGCAGTAGCTTCATATCTTTCCGGACATCTCTTTAGAATAACGACAAAATCAACTAGCTCAGAGCGTTGATAGCATAGTCAAGATAAGCATTGGCTTCCACGGCAGCTTGACCGCTCAGACCATGATTGCCTTTGATGTACTTGAGAGCTTCAATGTACCAGCTAGGAGACAGTTCAAAGGTGGTGTTGATTTCATCAATACCAGCCAACAAGTAGTCATCCATTGGGCCGGTGCCACCGCAAATCAAGCAGTAAGTCACCATCCGCAGGTAGTAACCGATGTCACGAGCGCACTTGGACTTGCCGGTTTCGGTGGAAGCGTAGTTAGCCCCTTGCATGGAGGTGGTGTAGGGGAACTTGTTGTAAACCGCTTGAGCGGCGCCATTGATCAGGTTTTGAGCGTTGCTGGTCAGACCACGAGCAGCTTCCATGCTGGCAGCGGCACGCTTGAAGCGACCGTCAACGGCTTGCAGTTCAGTGTTGCTCAGAAAACGGCCTTGAGAATCTGCGGCAGAAATTGCTTCGGTGATTGGGGTCTTCATTGTGTGAACTATCTCCTTTATGATTGTGATTTGCTGAGTTTTGACTAGCCTTGAATTAAATCAATCGGCTAATAATTGTGTGAAATCTTTAGTGATTTCTGGCACGTTGCTAAAGCAGGATTTCAGTGAAATCCGGTCGATTAAGCAACCGCAGCAGCAGCGCGATCGAAGTAGGTAGCTACTTCAGACATCAGGGCGCTGCAATCGCCAGGAGTGATACCAGCAGGATCGTTAGCGATCTTGATGGCGGCATCTTTCATTTTGCTGACCCCGTTAGCCACAGAAGCTCCGGGTACACCTAAAGCTTGGTAGGTTTCACGCAGACCGTTCAAGCAGCGGTCGTCGAGCACACTGGCGTCACCAGCAATGGTGGCGTAGGTGACGTAACGCAAGATAATTTCCATATCGCGCAAGCAAGCAGCCATACGACGGCTGGTGTAGGCGTTTCCACCGGGAGCGATCAGTTGGGGTTGCTCGGCGAACAGAGTGCGAGCAGCGGCTGCGACGATGGTGGAAGCATTGCTGGTGATGCGGTTGACGGTATCCAGACGCTTGTTAGCGCCAGAAACCATCGCGGACAGAGCATCTAATTGAGCGGTGCTCAGGAATTCACCGCGAGCATCAGCTTGGGAAACCACTCTTGCGAATGCGTCTAGCATTTACTAAATCTCCTATGTTAATTGGATTGGTATCGAGTTAAAGTTTTTTTCACAACAGGTTCAGACTTATGTAACACAGAGGTCTGGACAGAGATCGTGTTTCCGATTGACTGTCTTCTGTTGTCGTTATCCAGTTGACCTTTGGTTTCTGGAACAGAAACCAGGAAATTAAAACTGGCTTCAGAGAATTATGAGAATTTTTTCCTCTTTTATGAGATGGAAAATTTTCCCTCAATTCAGGTCTGGGTAATGATTTACCTTTTTTTCTGACCTATTAGGTAATGACTATACAACGTATCTTCCGATTTTTATATTAAGTTTTATTACAAAAATTTGTTTTGCGCGGCGTAAGTAAAAATGCTCTCCTCCACGGGTTCTCACTCTGGATTTTCCGTTACATATATATAGTTGCCCAAGACGATCCGTAAGTATGATTACTTACTGGACGCCCAAGATAAGCGATTCCCTCGCCTGAGCTTCGCTTCACGCGCTTAGGAGTGATTTTCTCCCCTCGGATCATCATGTTGAGATATCAATGACCCCTTATTCCAGTATTTTGGCAGTGGGAGGAAGGCAAAACTTTCTCCCCCTAATGTGGTAGAATTACTTCAATTACAATTCTATAGTAGTGATAAATAAACAACAGTTTTAAGCTTTAACCAATTAAGCCGATGTCATCTCAGTTACGGAATATAGTATCCCCGGTAATATTCACAATTATCCCATGTTTTAACAGGCCGATATTACGCGAAATTTATCTTTTTATTTGGTTGGGATAAAAAAATATAAAGACTTTTTAGGTATAAAATTATTGGATGTTTTTTAGCCAGTCAAAAAACATCTTATAAAATTATTGACTCACTAGCGGTGCATCTATGATATATTCATATAGATTATTGATATATTAATCGTTGGAAAAACCAGTAGCTAAAATATACATAAACCTTGATAAATTGATATTAGAGTAAAGGAGTCACCTTGCATACTATTTTAGGTTCCCAAGTGAAAGTTGCTGTTATAGAGGATTTACAGCAAATTAAAGCTCTTGCCGATGCTCACCGGCACGAGTTAGGGTTTGTTAACAAAAGTATTCTCGATGCGGCGATTAAGGCTCAGGAAATCTTATACGTTCGCGATCGCGGTTTTCTCCACTTTCATCATCGACAGGATAAAATTTCCACCCTTTATCATTTCTGTGTAAAATTCGATTGGCAACGTCAGGGAATTGGTCGTCAGCTAATTAATGCCTGGGAAGAACATAGTAAAAAATATGGGATCAATTGTTTACGCCTCAAATGTCCCATAGATTTGCCAGCTAACGGTTTTTATTCGCGCTTGGGGTTTCAGCGAATCAATATCGATCCCGGAAAACATCGTCCGTTAGTTGTGTGGGAAAAAAAACTACTGCCCAACACCGATAATTCTCAGCGTCCTCAGTTTATCGCTTCTATCAGTACGGGAGGTTCTGAACTTAACCGTCTTTTTCAACTGTGGAAATCCGGGGGCGATTCACGTCAGCCTTTTGCTCACGTCTTGTATTCACCAATTTCTTGTCCTGCATCTACCACTAAATACTTAAGAAATAAAAAAGAGGCAGGAGAAATTAAAAATGTGTGGCTAGATTGCGGGGCTTATCAAGTACAGCAAGGTAAACGAACTTATGACGATCTGCTTTCATTTTTAGGGCAGTTTTATCAAGATAATCTATGGGTAGATGGCTATGTATTACCAGATTTAGTGCCTTTGACGGGGGATGACGACAAAATAGTTGAATATAAAATTCGCGATACTCTTTATTATTGCGAAAAACTGTTTGGGCAAATGCCCCAATATGTACAGGAACGGGCGATCGCACCCGTACAGGGACGGACGATCGAGCAAGTCAAACGTTGTATTGAAACTTACAAAAACATTGGTATTACTAAAATTGGCTTTGGTTCTTGGGGGACATCAGGACCCAACGGCAGCGTGAATATGCTCTCTCAAGAAAGCTTGACATTATTTAAAACCGTATGCGATATTGCCAGAGAAAATAGAATGCTGGTTCACTGTTTTGGCATTGGCGGACCAAGCAGCTATAATCGACTTCGCAGCCATAACCTCATCCCTGATACACTGGATAGTACAACTTGGTGGAAAGCGGGAGGTTTCGGCAACATTTTTTTCCCCAATCAAGCGCAAATTCAAATTACAGTTAGACGCAGTTTAGCAACCACTAAATCTGGATTTGAAAAGCTCAAGCAAGAAACTAATCATTCCTGTTATTTCTGTCAAAGCATTGAGCAATTAAGAACTAGCAGAAATCATCGAATCATGCACAACCTAGTCGCTTGGCTAGATACCTTGGATAGCGATATATGACCAAAAAATTGACTTTTCACCTGCAACAAAACACCACATTGTCAAGAGTAGCCGTGATTCTGGAAAAATTTTCTGCTCGACAAACAGATATTGAAGAGTTAGCGGTTCTTTGTAACCTGGGTGCTACGGTTTTACAAAAAAATGTTTTTCCTTTTCTGCGGAATCTTTCTATTCTTGACAAGCAGACTCAAGGTGGCTTAACGACATTAGGGCAAGCAGCGGCAGCACTGCACCAATCAAACCCAGAACTCCTGGGGGATTTTTTTCACTTAGTAATTTATCAGCTACATTGTTTTGATTCTAGTAAAAGGTTTTCTTATGCTTATGCAACTGTATGCCAACAACTCTGGCAGCGAAAAGAAGTGGTTTTAGCCCCAGGGGAAAAAAAGGCGATCGTGGGAGAAGTGATTTCCCAAGCGGCGGTAAAATTTGACCTAGCTACTAATGAAATTGCCTTCAGTGATAGCAGTATTGCCGGGGTGTTAAACTGGTTGCGATCGCTGTCTCCTGGAGTGATTAAATCAGAAGGCAAATCAGAATATTTCAGCCGTCGTTATTTCTGCGCTGCTCCTATTTTTATCAAGGCAGTAGACACGATATACAGACAACGGCAACAAATATTAGGGACGAAGATTTTATTACGCGAAGATATAAAAAATGATATCTGTCAAATGCTTTTGCTCGATCCGAGTGGTTTAGATGGCGCCTTAGATAATGCCAAATGTACTTATGACTATGACCAAGGAGGGTTATTTGACTGGGGATATGAAGGAGGTTATGGACAATGGCTACTCTTAACTAAATCCCCGGATTGGCATGAGTTAATTTAAGGATTTATGTAATAATTAAGGTTATGGTAAAACCCAGAAAACGGTAATTTATGGACAAAATCTTAGAGCAACTAGAATCAATTCAAGCAATTGTCGATACGGTTAATCCGTCCCAGATAGAAAGCGAGCCTGAAAAAGTAGCCCATTATTATGAAGTCTATGCCCGGGGCTATAAACCGATCGATCCAGTTAAATTACTTCGGGAGCGTTTGATTGATAGAATTAATCAGGGAAAGCCGGTAAATGGCTATCTAAGTGCTGATTATGGCTATGGAAAAACAGCTACGCTGATTTATTTTTGGTCTGAATGTAGACAGAATCAAATTGTAGCCGTGCCACCGTTCAAGTTTAAAGAGTTGGGCGATTTAATGGTGGCAACTTATGGCTGGATTAAAGCAACTTTACAGCAATCATATCCTGCCTTAGTTCCTGAGATTGACGCTATTTATGCCCAGTACGGGTTAAAGTCTCAACAAGAACAAGCGAAAGAAATTGCCCAGAAGTACAAAGTATCTGAAGCTAAAGCCTTGAAAATTGTTCAAGACTTAAAAACTGATACAATTAATCCGGATAACCTACTCAATTTTTGGCAAGAAAGTGTGGCGATTCTGCGTCAAGCTGGGTTTAAGGGTTTAGCAATTTTTGCTGATGAATGCCAAGAATTTTTGCGGACTGAAGCAGGCGCTAACGTTAGAATTCAGATTTTAAGCGATTTAGTCAAAGGAATGCGGGCTTTAGGTTCTACTCCGATCGCCCTAATTCTAGGAATGCCTACCACACCTACGGAGTCGGCGATCGCCGAACAAGCCGGTGATATTATCCACCGAATGCAGGAACAGAAAGTATCCCTGCGATTAACTGATGCTTATAAATCCGAGTTTCCCAGTCAGCTTTGGGATTTTTTCTGTGAAAAATTTTTACCAGAAGATAAATCCCAAGCCAATCAATTAGTTGATCTGAAAACCCTGGAAAGCTTGGGACAATTTTGCGAGCGTAAAGATATTGGCAACGGCCCTCGCACCGCGATCGAAGTATTTAAACGTAAAAAGTGTAGACGTTAACTCTTAGATTACGATTTTTTCTCTCTCAAAAATAGTGTTTAGTGGTTTGACGGAGATAAAAAATGACGGAAGATAATACCAAGGCACTTAAATTAAAAATGAGTCAGGTTCTGCTCCGATCTGCTTCTATATTATTTCCTCTAGAGGCAGAGAAAATAGGAAAGTTACTCAAGCCTCATAATTGGCGAGATCGCAACTATGTTGGGGAAGCAGAAGGAAAAGTGTGTGTATGGTCGGGATTTAGTATTAATCTTGCTTATTTAGATTCTCGCTATCGAGGGTTATTTGGCGACTATGTGCAAAACAAACTATCGAGATTAGAACGTCAGCGATTATTTGGAAGAGAGTTTGCCGCTGCAATTGAAAACTATTCTAGTTTTGTCGCTATTTTTAACTTAGATATTCCTCTAGATGCTATAGATATTATAATGAGTTTAGGCTTTGTCCCTCGAAGAATGAAACGTAATTGTCATATTTGTTTAGTTTACTCTCCTGAAGAGTTTTTAGATACTTCATTAGATTTAATTAGTCTCAAAATAGCAGAAATGGTAATTTTGCAGCGAAATATAGCCATTCACCGTAAACCTCTAGATTCACTAGAGCTACCCTTTCAACATTTTTTATACCAGTCCAATTATTTACACGGTCTTGTGGTCAAAGAAGGACTATGGCTAAAAAATATTTCTGAACCGCGAAAATCAGGACAACTTGGACACGATTTGGAAATTCAAGCCATCTCACCAGAGAATCAGCAAGACATTACTATTGGAGTGGAAATTTTTATGAAAGGGTGGGGATATCACACTAACTCAATACCCACATACATTGAAAATTTTAGATTAAATGGATTGATCGTTATTTCTAAAGATATACCAAACGGTGTTTTAACAGAGATTCAATCTGTTCTAACTTTAGATGTAGTTCTAATTTCTCAAATCAGAGAGTTTACACATTACTCATCTGGATTCCCAATTTATCATCTAAATTTAGGAAATTTAGTTAATGATTTATTTAAACTGGAGGAACAGTTAGCAATTTTGTTGAGTAAAAGCCGCCAATATGACCTAGACAAAAGACTCAAATCACTATAATCACAAGAGTATAGTTTGGCGGCATTATGCTTGGCTAGAGTTAAATGCTTCCCCGGAAAACAGTAATATTTTACATAAATCTATATATTTCTTTTTATAGGCGATCGCCTCTAGTCCATCTGGTGCGATAGCGCATCCGCGCCGCTTCGTGATCGCCATCAGTCAACAGCGATCGTCTACACCAGAGAATTTGGATATTTGGGAGCAATTAAAAACTTTATATCAGAAAGGTCATATAGAGATTACCATCTCGGTGAGAGAGTCACTCAAATAACCGGGTTATTCGGCGTTGGGTTGTGGTGAGGTGGATTCGTCTTCTAATTGATTTATCAATCCCCTCCCACATTTGGGACAGAGGAATCAGTAGTTTCAATTGCTTTCATTTTGGCTAATGATATTATTAATTGTCATATTTACTTAAATCTGCTTGCCAGCTAGTTAAAACTTTAGGGGCAATGTGTTTGCCGCGTTTTCCTATCAATTCATCAGCCATCACCATGACTTCAGCGGCGGTTTTATGTCCAGTTTGTACCATCTCGCTTAAGAGCCGCAGTGTCCTAGTATAAGCGATATCATATTCCTGGCAAATCTTGATTACCAAACCATCATCACTGGCACAAAGTAAAAACTGAGTACGGGCGTGAAGCGAAGCTATCGCGTCAGCGAATTGCCAGGGTAGAACGATCGCCGATACTCAGCAACGGTTCTCTCAGGCAAAACTCGATAAAACTAGCAAACATTTCCTCTGTTTCTAGACTCAGAGGTGTCAGGTATTGGTACGCAGTTTGACGAGTATCTATTTCCCAGTTATCCGAGTCGAGCAGTTCTTGGGAAATATACAGATGACTATAGTGTTTTTCTAGCCATTCCCACTCGTTAAGCCAGCGAAAATCAATTAAAGCCGTTGCATCTAAAATCGTTCCTCTATGCGACAACATAAACTTCGTTTTCCCGACGATGCCCCCGCAATTCTTCAACAGTCAGATTCAGTATTTCTGCTGCTTTCAGTTCACAAATTTTGTCCAAATTCAGCGCTTGCCAAATCAGATATATATACCTACCGTTCATTCTCAGGAAAGTCTTCTGTCTCTAAAGTAGGTGGTAACTCTACAGATTTTTTAAGAGAAGCACCATATTTACTTTTGTAAATTTTGCATATTTTAGCTTTTTCTTGGCCAAAGTCAATTTCTCCCATTTCGGCTAAACGGCTGAGAATCGCTAGATACCTGACCCGAAAATGGCGCTTGAGTTTCACAATATCTTTGGTCAGCTTGTACATCCGCTCAAACTCATCTTGAGGAATAAGTAAATAACCAGCAAAGTAATCTGCTACCTTTTCCCGCGCTTTTTCTTCTTCTTTGGTTCCCTCAGCTACTAAAGTGTCTTGGTATTCGCCTCGATGAAATATCAGGTGTCCAATCTCGTGAGCTAAAGTAAACAATTGGCGTTCAATTGTGATATTGTGAGTATTAATCAGGACAAAAGCCCCGTGGTCAATACTGCAAGCACTCATCCCAAAAAATTTGTCAATGGCAATGGGTTGGCGAATGACTTTTAAGCCAATTTCCTCTACGGCGGCAAATAAGTTCAATATGGGTGCATCCCCTAATCCCAGACGGTGGCGAAATTGGGTAGCAATGGTTTGGATTCGTTTTTGATTACCTTCTAGTTGATGACAAGGGGTATTCTCTGGAGAATAGGGAGGCAAACCAACAGCTTGCTCTAGGGCGGTGTAATCTTCTAATAACCGCAGCACTTGGGCAGCAAACTGGGGTTTGCAGTCAAACCCTGCATGGGTCCGGAAGCGAAAATTGAGCAGCCATTCGCTGGGTTGTCGTAACAAGTCATCGATCGTCACGCCCAAAGCACGAGCCAACGCCGACAGGCTTTTACTGTCGGGTAGAGTTTTGGCGTTTTCATAGTTATTTATACTCTGGCGGCTGATGCCTACCATTTCGGCTAACTGCTCTTGGGAGAGCCGCAAGCCTTTGCGATAGCGGGTTAGGTTCCCAGCAACAATCTCTTTCATGGTTCTCTGGATCCCTGGATAGGCTGAATGTCAAAGTTGTGGATTTATTTTTGGCCAAATCTACTACAAAATGTCAAATTTTACATCCAACTAGCGGCAACCTAACCACGTTTCGCCCCTTACACGCAATCTCCCGATCGCCGCCGTACCATAAACGGATTGACAGACTCCACCAGATACCTAGGGCTGCTGACGATTTCGGTGAGGGTGGTCAGTGAAAGGCTCCTAGTTAGTCATCTCCCAATCTTCTATCTTTAATCCTGTCACCCGTCCAAACTCTGCGGTATTGTGGGTGACTAGCGTCATATCGTTTGCCAGAGCGATTGCAGCAATTTGTAAGTCATAGGGGCCAATTGGTGTGCCTAATGCTGCTAATTGCGATCGAATTTCTCCTGCTAATTGAGCAGCTTGTGGAGCGAACGGCAAAATCCTGAATTGACCAAAAAAACGTTCTAACAAAGCTACATTTTCCTCGGTCTTAGCACTGCGATATGCTCCATAGTAAAGCTCCATCTGTACAACTGTACATAAATAAATATCCTCTGCTTGTTGCTTCGCTAATCGACTCGCTACTGCCGGACTGGTATTATTTAACAGCCGAATGCAAACATTTGTATCTAGCAAATAACTCAAAATAAGTTCTCCCGTACTTCGTAGTCTCCCTGATTCTCTCTAACTAGGGGTTCTCCTACCCACCCTCCGATAACTTCCTCAAAAAATCCCGGTTGCCATCCTGAAGCTTCTGGAGTTTTGAGTGACTCTCGTTTTGACCAGGGCTGAAAGATAACTATTGCCTCCAAGTCCATATCTTTATATGCGGATGGCATCTGTACTTGTAATACGCCATCTAACCCTACACGGGCTTTGAATTTAATGCTCTGCATAACTTTTTCCTCCTCAGAATGGAGTTGGGTTTTTTCTTTTAGAGATAACTACTCCAATTTACACACAATCTCCCGATCGCCGCCGTACCATAAACGGATTGACAGACTCCATCAGATACCTAGGGCTGCTAACGATTTCGGTGAGGGTGGTCAGTTAAAGGCTCCTAGTTAGTCATCTCCCAATCTTCTATCTTTAATCCTGCTACCCGTCCAAACTCTGCGGTATTGTGGGTGACTAGGGTCAGATCGTTTGCCAGAGCGTGAAGCGAAGCTATCGCGTCAGCGAATCGCGGCAATTTGTAAATCTTTGATCCCAATCATCTCACCAGATAATTCTAGTTGAGCCTTTAGTCTGCCAAAAATTAAAGCAGAAACATCATCGAAAGGAAGCGAAACAAACAGAGTGATAAAATCATTCTGCTTGCGGTAGGTTAGATCGGGATTAAGACTTTTAAAAGCACCGTAAGCCAATTCAGACTTAACAATTGAACAAATAAAAACTTGAGTTAAATCAACGTCTCTAAATTTCTGCCGAATTGCAGGCGATCGCCCATTTAAATATCTAGCCCAAACATTGGTATCCAGTAAATAACTCATGCTACTTTTTGTTGATGGTTTTCTTCTATTAAAATAGGATCGTCTGCCAAGCAACCATAAAAACTATCGACAATTTCATGTAAATCATTGATATTTTCTGAATTGGCTAGAGTGTAAACTATCGCTACATCTAATTCTTGATTCGCTAAATTTTGAGGCAATTGTAAAGTTATTTTACCTTCAGCATCAACGCGAGTTTTACACTGAATTAATTGCATCATATATTCCTCATTTTGGTGGTAAAAATTACACTTAACATTAAGATTATAATCGTTTTTTCTAATTTCCGCAATTCTCGCCCAAAGAGAGAAGAGAGAAGATACTCTCTCCTGCGAAAGTTCTCTCCTCTTTCTTTACACACAATCTCCCGGTCGCCGCAGTACCATAAACGGATTGACAGAATCCACCTGATAATTAGGATACTGGGTTTGCGCCGCTGTCACCCCTGCGATCCATTCGGGATGCTCATCGTTCCATAGGGGATGGCGCAAAATTCGGATGGTTTTCCGTCCGGAATTAACGTAGCCGAATAACGTCCCAAATTGTACTGACTGACGATAGCCTAACTGCTGAAGGGTGGCGGGAATTGAACCTTGGACGAGGTTGAGCCAAGGATTCGGGAAATTGCCCCAAGGGGAGTTGATATCCACCACGGATGCAGCATCCAATACTAGCCGCGCCATATCTAACGCCAGTCGCCAGTCTAGCAATCCATGATAAGCCAAGTTTTGATAGTCCCGCAAACAGAGATTGCAGGAAGTGTCGCATTGGTTGCTATGTGTGTCAGGGTTGAGCCAACGATCAGCGATACTGTTGGTCGTTTGTGGGCTCCGGTTGGTCGCTGCTTGCGCCATGAGTTGCTCAAACTCCTGGGGTTGAGCCAGGAAGCGACAATATCCCGCCCCATTCTCCAGTTGGTCGCTTAAGAAAGCCTGACCAATGACCCGTCCATTCTGCTCTAGAGAACGGAAACCTGCCTGCAACTCCTGTGCATCTACATCCAGGTGGGAGGCTGCGGCTATCCGCAACCAAAAGGCGAAAGAATACCAGGCGGATCGACCGACAACTGTTCTGGGGTCAGCAAATACGCCGTGGGGCCATTGCTGAATATTAATTAATAGGATATCGGTGTTGCGGCGAGAGAGTAGGGCGACTCGATAGGCAGGGCCGGTGGTTCCCACTTGGCTACTGGAGTCAGGAGATACGGCATAGGCTCCCGGTCGAGAAGTACCAAAAACTGTGGCCTGTTGAAAGTCAAATCCGCCTTCGCCTCCCTTGTCGTTAACAGAGATTATATTGTCGTTGAAGGCGCAAACAGAAGCATTAAGAATAGATGCAGGTGAAGCAACGTTAGCATCAATACTCAGAGAGGGTCGCGTAGAACGGGGTTGCCATTCAAATTGACCGTCATAGTCTTCTGGCTGCAAGTTGGTAAAGAATCCTTTGGGTTCTCTGGCATCTACGGTACGCAGTTCGTTAGCCCCGCAAACTGGACATTGAATCGTTGGCGGTCTCTGCCCTCCCGGTAAGGGTTGATTTAAGACGGTGTGGGGGTAAACGACGGCTTGACAGTTGGCACAGAGTCCGAGAGATTGGTTGCCTTCGGTGAGTGCGGGGACTAATCCTGGGGATGAGGCAATGGTGTTGCCTTGGGGAAATAATTCAACGACACCACAGGCGGTGTGAACGGCTTTATCTTTGACGGTTTCTGAACCGGGGGCAAATTGAGAAATTGCTACATCTAAGTCGCGATCGACCACCCCGGTTTCGGGGGGCCATGTACCGGGTGACGGCCAACGGGTATGAAGCAGGCGCACCCGCGTGGGGAAACCAAACATGGGCAGTAAGCCTGCGTTGGCTAGACGTTCGCTTAAGGCATTTTGGGTGTAAGTGGGGTCATTGACAATTTCTTGAATGCGAGGGATTAAGTCATTACGGAGAAAGTCCAATGTTTGGGTATTGCTGGCATTAAATGAGGTTTGGACGCGCAAGGTATCTAATACCGATAAAATGGCGGGTTCGTTAGCTCGGTCATTGAGCCAAGCCGCGATTTCCGGTGCGTAATGAGTCCAATCCTGAACCGAGCCAAATTCACCATGTACGTTATCAGTGCCATTAGATGTTAAGGCAACCCCAGACGCTTGTAAACTCAACCGGGCAATGGGGAAGGCTTGGCGCAAGACTTCTTTAATGAGGACGCGCTGGAAGATTTCTTGACTTCTCATGTCAACATAAGGCGCTGGCGGTGGGTCGCCAGTGATGCTTTCAGCCCGTTGGAAGTAGAAGTCATCGTGACTTCTGCCGCGACAGAAGGTGACGGCGAGGGAGACGCCAGCAGAACGTCTGCCTGCACGTCCGACTCGTTGTTGATAGTTGAAGCGGCGAGGGGGCATATTTGCCATCATTACGGCAAGTAAGGCTCCGATATCAACCCCTGCTTCCATTGTGGTGGTGACGCTGAGGAGGTCAATGCCTTGAACGCGGCCAATTTCATTGTTGATGAAGATGTCTTGGAACCACCGTTGCCGTTTGGCGCGATCGCCCTTATCGGTTTGTCCGGTTAATTCGGCGGCATTCATGCGGAAAGGACCGCCCGCTTGTTCGGAAAGATAGGTGTAGTAGTCAAAATCCGTGGTAGTTTGTCCCGGTTGGAGATAAATGGTAGGCGTGTTGGATTTGTCAAAGCGGCGATCGCTGTTACATTCGGGACAAACTCCCCCTGCTGGTTGCAGAAAGAAGGCATTACATTGGGGACAGCGATATCCCGGACGGGAACCATCGGGATTTTGAGGTGGTGGCAGAACGAGATATAGGCGATCGGGATTGAGTGCCAGTCCTCTCGCACTGGATATACCAACCTGGGATTGGATTAACTGCTGCTGTACATCGGCAGGAGACAAGCCGGTTCTCTTAACATAGCGTTGGGCTAAATTTGATAAGTTTGAGTCATCACCAAGGTAGAAATACTCGAAATAGCGATGCCATTTCCGAATTCCTAATTGTCGGATCACTGCTTCTGTTGCTTCTATCAACCTTGCTGATGGATTTCCTTGAGGCTGATAGCTCGCCCACCCTATTCCCAAGCCTTCCATAGTTCTAGCAATGTGTTGGAATAGAGCATACATCAATTCCTCAACCAGCCTTGCTTCGAGTTTATCTGCATGATTTGATTGTTCTGAAGAGGCAGGAATCACCCGTGCTACCGGATTGGCATTCCAGTTGTAACAATCAAACCAAGGTCGCCATTCTTTGCCGCTTTCCTGTCCTACTGGATAATTCAGGGAACGGAATCTTGAACCCCCTGGACAAATACCAGATGCGAGTAAGCCATCTCGAACTTTATCACGCAAATTTAATAAGGGAATCCTTTCTGGGTAACGCTGGAGTAAACCAAGCCACTCATCACGAGCTTGTGGGTTACTCGAAGGTAAATCCATCACCCAGGAAAACGCTTCGGCAACTAACTGGGCGTTGGCATTACTAAATCGGTTGTATCCGCTTGTATCTTCAGGGGATGCAACCACCGCCGCATAAAGACTGGGATTTAGAGCTTGCAACCTAGGTAGAGCTATCTGATTATTTCTACAAGTAATGCCGAGAAAGGCTACTAGGTCATTCCAGTAATCTTGGAATGACTGAATCAGCAGCATCCGCGCCATGTCACGGTAATGATCGCGCTCCATTCCCGCTGCCAACTTTGCCGCATCTTGGCGACTATCGGAGAAAATAACCAGCTTGCGCGATGACCGACTGGTGGGAGTTGGAGGTGCGGGCATTTCCCGGAGCAGTCCACTGGCAATCACTTGGCAGGCTTTCTGAAATCCCGTGCGGTGGAAGCGTAGAGGGGTGGGGAATTTGTCCCGTTTCCCGTAGTCCGCATCGCAGCGAGGACATTTACTCGGTAATGCGCGTTGCTCGTCTGCTCGATTGCCCATCACTTGATATAGCCATCCGGGGATTTCACCAGGGTTTGGCGGCTTATCCTGTGTGAGTACGCCTGTCACTCGATTGAGTTTGGCGCGAACCCATCGGCGCTTTATCTTGTCCAGAGTCCATTCTGGGTCTTGAGGTTCGGTATTCCAAGGTGGTGTCTCGTGGGGTAACGGCCAAAATACTCGGTAGTTGCCATAGCTTTGGTTACTCGAGATTAAATCGGGAATTCCTTCTAAATTGGGTTGGTCGGGGGTTAATATTTCTATATTTTTGTTGCCTATCTTGCGGGTTGCTTTGTAGCCGCCCAAAAAGACATCGCCGCAAACTTCGCATACGAGTAGATCCAGAACCCGCGAACCACAGGAACAGGTTAGGCTGTGGGTAGCATGAATGGCACCGACGGTGGGGCGAATCGCTTCTTGTTGTCGCCTTTGAGTATTTACCGCAGGGTCGGTACAGTCTGGGTTACAGCAAGCCCACAGGTTTTGCAGGTTGTGGAAGAATATGTGACCGCGCACGGGTTGGGGCGATCGCCCGCGAGCAAGAAACCGGGTTTCTGGGATAATTTCTGGATTTGAACCATAACTTTGATTAAGAAACCCGGTTTCTGACATTCCCAGCGCCAGTAGCAGTCCTCGCATACTATCGGAACAAAGAAACCGGGTTTCTGGGATAGTTTCTGGATTTGAGCCACAATTTTGATTAAGAAACCCGGTTTCTGACAACGCAGAGAAAAGTTGGCGGTCTAAATGTTGTACATTGGTAGCACGAACGCTCCCATTAACTGCCTGACAAGCATCCCGCAGGGCATCGGATGCACCGATAATATCTAATGCTTGACCCAGTTGTCTTTCTTCAGCCAATCCCGATGCGGAGGTTCCCAACTGCATCGCCAGATCGGACATGGGCGATCGCGACGAATTAAGATCCGGCGGCTGCATAGGGTTCAAGGGGTCAGGTTGCACAGCCTGAGCAAATTGAGCAAACGCATTTTGATATCCAGAAAGATTAAATCTTGCTCCCTGTGTAGGTGGTGTTTGCTCTCCAGAAATAAAGGCAAAATTATCCCGGCCAAAAAACTGGCGCAAAAAGTCTCGACCCTGAGTATTTTCTTCTAAACTAGCGGTTGTAGTTAAAATTCGCAGTTGGGGTGATTCGGCGGTTAATCCCAAGCGGTCATAAAGCAAGCGCAAGATATAAGCGACTTCGGTTCCGGGGGTGCCGCGATAGGCGTGTAGTTCGTCAATAATCAGGAAAAATTGATTTTCGGGATTTTCTGCTAACCAGTCGCGAGTTTGGTCAAATATACTATCCTCAATGCTCCGCATCATCATAATGTTGAGCATGGAATAGTTGGTAATGAGGATATCTGGCGGACAGTCTTGCATATCCCAGCGCGATCGCATCTCTCCCCCATCCAGTCGCGGGAAGAAATAGGGCAAGTCCGGCACATCATCAAGTAGAGAAGGATTGTTTTGAATTTCCGTATCGATTTGTTGCCGTTGCTGTTCCAGTTCCGTTAATTCGTTTCTCAGTCTTCTGATGCTATCGGGTTTTTCGATTCCTGACACTGGAGTTTGTCCGGTGTAGCGGCCAAAAGTAATCCGGTTGCCCCCTCTGGCTGTATTTAACCACTGATGTACATTCGGTGCTTCCAATGCTTTTCGCAACCGTCGCAACTGGTCTTCAACTAAGGCATTTAATGGATATAAAATCAAAGCCCGTAAAGCTTTGGGACGTGGGGCGTGTTCCCATTGGGATATCCTATCCCCATTGGGATTAACAGAATTATCCCACCATCGGCTATTGTGGGGAGTTGCTGGACAAGCCTGCCAACTGCTTGATTCTCGTGCCAACTGTGCCAAGAGTGGCAAAAGGAAACATTCGGTTTTACCGGAACCCGTCCCCGTAGTGACAACTAAATCCCTTTGGTTAACCAGCACTTGTTGCAAGCTTTCCCACTGGTGTCGATAAAGGGAGATAGTTGGTTCAAAAATTTCTTGTCCGAGTAGTGCTAAATCTCTGTATTGTGGGGGCAATTGATTGGCAGCAGCGGCTAAAGTCATCCCCGAAGATGGATAAATGGGGACTGGTTCGACCAAAGGCGGTTGGCTCAAGATGCCCGGTTGCTGTAGCAAGCTGTCTCGTTCTTCTGCTAAAGCTCGGTAACGCAGGGGAAAGGCACTCTTGATGTAGAGATGATAGATGCGATCGAGTCTTTGATACGCCCCAACTAGGTCATACACGGTTGACACCTCCTAGCACGTTACATCGAGTTTATCACTAAGCAACACCACCTGTTCCACGCCCGCGTTTTCATAACACAACCAGGATTTTTGATAAGTGGGGAGTAGTCCCGACCCTAGGACTAATGCTCGTTCGTAAATTTCTGGCCACCGTTGATGATACGGAATCGCTAATCTGTTGGTGTCCCCGTCGTAACGAGCTAGGCATTTTTGACCTGAATGTTGCCAAGAGAGAAAGCGCAAGCCGTACCAGTCCCCTTGTAGCCAAACGTCTCTTTCTCGGTGATAAAAAAGAGTAAGGCGATAGTTTTGGTTTTCTCGGCGTAATTCATACAGACCAGTCTCTGTAGGATGATTCCATTCTTCAAAGTTATTTGTCTGGCAATTAAACTTTTGCCACTGGTAGAGACTGGGTACAATTCCTGATAAATTGGTTAACTGTTCCTGCCAAATTTTGATATCGGGCAATAGTTCGGCAAGTTGAAGGGATGCGTTTCCGGCGTTGGCAACGATAAAATCGCTGCGATCAAAAACCGGGTTTCTTGCAGAAGTTAATAATTTTAACTCAGAGTTAAGGCAGAAACCCGGTTTCTTGGGGTCGTGAATTTTCAGCCGAATGCAATGGGGACCGGCACCTTCCGGTTGCGGGATATATGTTAATTGAGCATATTGTTTCAGACAATCTAATAACTTTATGCTACGTTGACCGCATAAAATATATTCTGAATTTTCTGAATTTTCTGAATCCGATTCAACTTTTACCAAAGCAGTCGGGGCTATAGACCATCTTTTGCCATTAACAGAAGATTCAATGTGTCCCAGCAGTCTTAGCCGTCGTAATATGCGTTCTGGTTTCTCAATTTGTAGAGTATCGCAAGCTTTTTTGAAGGCTTCCCAACTACCGCTGCCCATTGCCGAGAGCCAATAGAGGAGGCGATCGCATTTTATCGATTTTTTTTCTATATCCGCAGGGTTTTCTATGTGATATACGGAGGTTTGTGGGTTGAATGCAAATGGCGATCTCTGCTCTTTAATTTTGGCTGCGGGTTGATAAGGAATGCTATGACGCATAAACTCGTAAACTTCCAATTGAGAGCCAACCCAGGCTATGACATCATTGTAAGAAAATGCTTGTTTAATTGGTTCTTTAATCAACTTACGCTTTTTTAATAATGGATTGATAACATCCTCTTGAATATTTGGGGGAATATCCTGCATTTTTAGGCTTTTAATTGGGAGAAAAAAACATTTTTCTCTGTTAGACTCAATGCCGGGATATATGAGAATATGGTCTACATCATCATAAAGAGATTTTCGGCGGACTAAATTTTCTATAAAATCAATAATTTTTTGGTAATCGCCTTGATATGAAAATCCTTTATACCAAACCAAAAACCTCCGATATCCTGAGCGATTTTTTATTTCTAAGATATTGGTGTGTGGCACGATCGTCATTCCTGAAATACAAAATTGGCCGAGATCGAGATTATTATTATCTCATGTAATGATGCTACCGCAAATACGATACCCAGAACCTAGATCCAATTGTTCGTGCTGTTTGGATGGTGCGTTAGCGAAGCTATCGCGTCGGCGAATCGCCAACTCACTCCAAGGCAAAATTCTGACAAATCGTTCATTTGTAGACGTTCCAGCAGTTGCCTCTAGCAGATAGTCTCCTGTACCGGGAAACACAATTGGTGGAATTTTTTGATTGGTTTCGACTGTTGCCGAATATATTTCATGATTATCGGATATGCGAGTTACTTTTAACTCAGCCGAAGGAGAAAACCCAAACACGGTAATTTCTGGCGGATATTCTTCTAACCAAGCATTGTGTTGAGGCACTCGCAACCCACCGGATAAGCTAATGGATAATCGCACAATAGGTTGCAACGCATCTTTCAGTTCTGAATTATCAATAAACACGGCATCCCAATCTTGAGAAATGACCATACACTGGTCTAGTTCTACCCAGTTTAAATTATCAATTGAATTCTCAAAAGATGGCATGGGTTCGCCACTCCATTCGATTAACTTTTCGTCTCGTAAACGCTGCAAGTCAGATAGTAATTCCTGCTTACATAATAATATAAAAGCTGTGCCCAATGGTGGGGTTCCCCAAGAAGCATAAACCCCCGCATCTGGATTATCGGGGTCAGGAATCAGAATCCAGAAATCCCGCTGGGGTAAAATGAGGCGTTCGCGAAGCGGCGCGGATGCGCTATCGAGATTGGCATTTCCTATAATTTCATATCTCGCACCGCGATCCAATTCACTGGCATTCAGGGGATACTCCAGGGGAAAATACCATCCGGGACGTTCTTCTCGCAAAGGCTTACACTTATCCCCTTGCTGAATAGAAATCGATGCCAATTGCGGCCCTCTTTGTTGTTTGGGATAAAGATAATAATCAATTTTACCGAAAAATGGATCTTCTGTGCGGTACAGTCCAGCAAAAAGATAGCGACTGCGCGTGCTGATTTCTCGGTTTTGAGTTGTGGCAGATATTTCTGGATACTCTAACCATTGCTGGTAAACTTCGTGAATGGCTTCGGCAATGGCTTCATAACGTTGTCTATCTTCAAGCAACTGTTTCAGATGTTGAGAAAGTCTGGATGCTTCTCGACGAACATTAGCTAATAGGGTCATCTCATCCCAATCTTTTTTCCACTGTTTCTCGTCAAATAAACGGCACAATCGGTCTTTGTCTGCGCGGCGCAGGAGAGATTGAGAAATGGGATAGTTAATATATTTATATCTTCTGCCACTTCCCGGTTTTGCGGAAGGCAGAAATCCTTGTCGCATCAACCATCGATTCCACTCTTGCCACAAAGGTTTTTCACTGCCAGTTTTCAGCCCCGGTGGACGACAGCTTTCTGTAGTTATCCTAAAAATTTGTTTTAATCGTTGGAAGTAATTGGTGTCGTTGATTTCTTCATCATCAGCCATACGATAAGCGGCTAAAACCGTTGTGGCTAAAAATGCAACACCTAGGGGATAATCTTTGGCATCACATTCGCCCAGACCAGACAAATCTATCCGTTCCCCAAAGAAAACTTTATTTCTAACCGCTGATAGAAAATCATCGATCCAAGTGTTTGCACTTAAGTCTAAGCCATATTCTTCACCAATGCGATCGCATATGTCATCGTAAACACTTAGGTGTACTCTTGTCCCTCGTGGGATACCACTGGTAAAGTAGGATGCTATTGCCTGATTCCACTGTTGGTAATTTGCCATTGCTGTTATGGGCGATCGCATCAATGCTTTATGTTTCTTTGGCTGAATCTGCGATCGATCGCTTAAAATTATCTCATAAAATAAATCCCGCGATCGCCCATGTTGACTCAGACCAATCTTTTTCTCCGACAGATTTCTGTTCTGAAAATCCACTTACGGCTTATTCCAGCATTTTGGCGATCGAGGCGATCGGGATAAATAGAGAAAGTGGATCGTTTTCTAACGGAATAAACCCGTATTTTAAATAAAATGTCTTGGCTGACTCATTTTTGGCGTCCACTTTCACCGCAAAAATTCCCACCTCAGAGGACAAGCGGAGGGATTTGCGTAATGACTCAAGTAACAGTTCCTCTCCTATTCCTCTTCCCTGCATGGTTTTGTCCACGGCTAATTTGACAACGAGCATCGCTGGAACGGGATAGCGTGGTAATCCTCGGCGATAATTTTCCGGTAAAAACTCTCGTTTAATTTCGCCGACAGCGATCGAATAATAACCAACAACCTCTCCATTTCCTGTTTCAGGAATGGCGACAACGGTTTTAGCGATACCTTTTTTGTGGTTTTGACGGGCGTATTTCTGCAAATACTCATTTAACTCCCCTACACCACAGTCAAAATTTTCCCGCTTCACTCGCTGGTCATCTATGGGGCAAAAAATCAATTCCATTGTTTACCACTTTCCGTATTTTTCCTGATGTTTTTTAAAAGCTGCTTTTAGGGCTTCATTGGGTTCGGGGGGATTTTCTAGGGCAGAAATAAAGATTTCCCAATCCCGTTCCGATAAAACAATTTGCTCTGGGGGTGGCAGGGGTTCTTCTGCTACTTGAAGTCCGACTTCTAGTAAGTATTCATTTAAGCTCAAAACCTTAGCGCGTGCGGCTTTTTTCAGGGTTTCGAGTTGTGCTTCCGTGAGAGTTAGTTCAATGGTGATAGTTTTGGTTTTGGTCGCGGTTGACATAATTGCTGTTTTCTGGGTTGAGACTAATTATATTATAGGCAATATTATAGGCGATCGCCCCAAGTAAATGAGTCACCAATCAAACCGGCAAATCACGGTTTTTTCTGTCTGAAGTGGTGAATTTTCCAATTTTAGGGGAAAAAGCCCGATCGCTTTTTCCGGTTGCGGCGCGATCGCTTCACTGACATATCCCCAAAAATTGTCAGCATTATGGCAAGTTTTGTGTTATTATAGATTATCGTTCTCCAAGCCCCTTAAATTTTTCAATGAGTGACATTTTCCTGACTCAAATGCCTCAATTTAGCCCTAGGGCGATCGGTCATCCTCCATCGTAACCGGACTCATCCCTATTTGGCTCGATATTTTTCTCATGGTTTCACCCCAATGGTCATCAAAATTACTAAAAAATGACCCAGGGGATTAAAAAAGAAACCAAGCGACAAAATGCCAATATTTTGCGATAACTTTTGCGATAACTTTGCTACAATAAGGATAAAAATGCTGCGACTAGAACATATTAGTAAAATTTACCCCACAGGGCAAGTCCTCAAAGATGTCAACTGGGAAATTAAACCCGGCGATCGCATTGGTTTGGTGGGGGTTAATGGTGCCGGAAAATCCACCCAACTGAAAATTATTGCGGGGCAAATTGAACCGACATCTGGGGAAATTATTCGGCCAGCCAGTCTGCGGATTGCCTATTTATCCCAAGAGTTCGATCTGGATTTTCAGCGCACCGTTAGAGAAGAATTTTGGACAGTTTTTGCGGAAGCAAACGACATTCAACATCAACTACACCATCTGCAACATGAGATGGAAAACGCCGCCCCGGAAGACTTAGATCCTTTAATTCATAAACTCGATCGCCTTCATCGTCAATTTGATGCTTTGGATGGCTATGGATTAGAGTCACAAATTGAGAAAATATTACCGGAAATGGGATTTACTTCCGAAGACGGCGATCGCTTGGTTAGTGCCTTTAGTGGGGGCTGGCAAATGCGGATGAATTTGGGCAAAATTTTACTCCAAGACCCGGATATTTTGCTCTTAGACGAACCGACTAACCATTTAGACCTGGAAACGATTGAATGGTTAGAAACCTATCTCAAGCAGCTAAATACCCCGATTGTGATTGTCTCCCATGACCGGGAATTTTTGGATCGTCTTTGTACCCAAATCGTCGAAACCGAACGCGGGGTTTCTACTACTTACCTGGGAAATTATAGTTCATATTTAGAACAAAAAGCTCTCAGCCGAGAAATGCAGCAAACTACCTTTGAACGGCAACAGAAAGAGATTGACAAACAACAACAATTCATTGAGCGGTTCCGGGCCAGTGCGACTCGCAGTACCCAGGCAAAAAGCCGGGAGAAACAACTAGAAAAAATCGAGTTAGTCGATGCCCCCATTGGTGACTTAAGAACCTTACACTTTCACTTTAAACCTGCTCCTCGCAGTGGTCTAGAAGTGGTGACGGTTAAAGATTTAACCCATGCTTATGATGAGAAGATTTTATTCTTAGAGGCAAGTTTAGAAATTAAAAGAGGCGATCGCATTGCCTTTTTGGGAGCAAATGGCACGGGAAAATCGACTCTATTACGCCTAATGATGGGCATGGAAAAACCCACTGAAGGCAGCGTTGCTTTAGGGAAACATAATGTAATTCCGGCATATTTTGAACAAAACCAAGCGGAAGCCCTCGACTTAGAAAAAACTGTCATGGATACCCTCCATGATGAAGTTCCCGACTGGAAAAATGAAGACGTGCGGACTTTATTAGGTCGATTTCTCTTTAGTGGGGAAACCGTGTTTAAAAAAGTGCAGTCTTTAAGCGGTGGGGAAAAAGCCCGCCTTGCCTTAGCGAAAATGCTGCTACAACCGGCTAATTTACTCATTCTCGATGAACCGACCAACCATTTAGATATTCCCGCCAAAGAAATGCTAGAAGACGCATTACAAAGTTATGAGGGAACGGTCTTAATTGTCTCCCACGATCGCTATTTTATTTCCCAAGTCGCGAATAAAATTGTCGAAATTCGGGATGGAGAATTCCAAGTCTATGCCGGGGATTATCACTATTATTTGGATAAAGTAGAAGAAGAACGATTAAAAGCCGAACAGGAAAAAATTGCCGCCGCCCAAGCAGCCAAAACAGCAGCTAAACGGGCAAAAAAACAGGAGAAAAAGAAAAAATAGACCTGCTTTTTCATTATAAAAAGCCCCCTTTTTAAGGGGGGTTGGGGGGATCGATCCAGTATGCAAACAGAAACTTGGTTTCTCAGGGGAAACCGGGTTTCTTACACCTGTTATTTCCAATTTGACCGCCACCAAGTCACCCCACCAAAAACCAATCCAATTAAGCAACTAATAATAAAAGCAAAACCTGCCGGAATTCCTGGGTAAATTTGAGGAATAGGGGGCGGTGTATTGGCTTCGGTTTCGGTGGCTGTAACTGTAGGTTTAAACCAGGGAATTTCTATGACTATCCTTTCCGCATAATTGGCAATGGAAGAGGCAGCAGCAGAAGCCGTCCCTACCCCAATACTCGCAGCCGCGATCGCGCGTTCAATGCGTTTTTCTCGTTTCGCTTGGTTAATTTCTACAATCCCAGAAATAGTCGTAATTAGATTTTCCAACAAAGTCATTCCTGGGCTTAAACTTTCATAGTCTGATTCGACTTGTCGCTGATATTTTTTGCTGGCAAAATTCGCAAACTCTACCAAAGAAGTTAACTGGCAATTGGGGTCAACTTCTTTAAGCTTTTTTAACCGTTCTTGATAGTTAGCTAAATTAATCGTAATAGTTCTTAATTGGGAATGCAGTTGACTTAAATCCGTGGCATAAGTTCCCAAAATTTCTAAAGTTTCTTCCAGGGCTGCTTGCAAAGATTCCGGGTTTTTATTCTTTTCTCGAATTGTTAATACTGAATTTTGAATAGTTTGATAATTCTCTTTTAAACGGTGTTTCAGAATGCGACTTTGATTATAAGCAAAAATAATTTTATGGCGATAGCAAAATAGACGATGAAAATGGGTTTCAATGTCCCGGATTTTATCTTGCAGTTCTGTTAGGTCTGTATGGATTCCCGCATTCGCGGGAATGACACCGGACTTTATTTGGTGAGGCAATAGCCAGATTAAATAGTGAGACTTTCCTATAGGAACTCCCTGGGATATTTCAAATAAATAGCCGCCTAACAGTCGATTTTGTTGCTGGGCAATTGGTTCCCAATTTAACGATTTATCCTTATCTTCGGCAATGTTTAAATAACAATCTTTAGCAATTAGCTGCTTAATCTCATCATCTTTATATGACTGGTCTAATTGCCCCCACAACAGCCAAGTTTGCCCCAGGGTCGCTGGGGTATTGGTGATATATTTCGTGGTATATTGTTTTAGGGTAGTTAAGGCAGTTTTCTGGAAATTACTATCGTAAGCATCGATCGTTAAACTATAAGTATCCGCCAGTTGACACGCGATTAAAGTACATTCAATTCCCAGAACTGCCTCTTTTTCTTCTCGACTTTTGAAATAGACAAGATCCGCCTCAGAATTTTCTTTTTGGGCGTATTCTTTCAGTTTGTCTTGATGATTTGGGGTTAATTTATCATAAACTTTGGGAAAAAAGTCAGGATCAAATCGTCGCCAAAAATAATAGCGATTAAATGCGATCGCTTCGGGTTTTTGACCTAATCCTTCCTGCAAGTCATAGACAAATAATTGCAGGGTAATTTCTTTTACAGCTTCTTTTGACGGCGGCATTTAGCTAGGTTAGTTATTGGTAAACAAGCGACTAGACAAATTAACGAGTAAATTAACGAGTAAAAAGTTGCTTCAACCAGCCGATAATTCCTGCCGTTGTCTCGGATTTTAACATTTCTTTGGCTTTTCCTGCTGAGTCAGGGGCATCACAAATTTGTTCCACCAAATTGCCCAACTCTGTATTATATAGGTCGGGTTCATGTTTTGGGAAAAAGCCTTTTTTACGATCGCTGGCTTCAGCCATGAGGCGATCGCATTCTTCCTGATATAACTTAGCTAAATCCGCATTAGTCGAAATCAGCTTTTCCAACTCCAGGGCATTCTCCCGCACATTTGACAAGTTATTTAACTTACCTTGCAAATCATCGGGCAGTTTCCGATCTGGAAAGCGGTTTAAAGATTGGGTAAACGCGGCAAAAATAATTTGTTCATTGGGAGTCATAGTCGCCTTTCTCCTGATTCAACGGGTATTTTAATTATAGATCATCATTTTATACCCTTATCTCTCGTTCCTAGGCTCTGCCTGGGAACGGGGAAAACGAGGCTCTGCCTCGTGTCTTTATGTGTGTTCCTTACACGAGGCAGAGCCTCTAGAATGGCATTCCCAGGGAGACCCTGGGAACGAGAAACGGCATCCTCTCTCGTTCCTAGGCTCTGCCTGGGAACGGGGAAAACGAGGCTCTGCCTCGTGTCCTTATGTGTGTTCCTTACACGAGGCAGAGCCTCTATTCGGGCATTCCCAGGGAGACCCTGGGAACGAGAAAAATGGCCATTCGCCCCTACATTTCATCTCCCCTGCAGATGGTGGGCACCCCTGCTCCCCTGCCTCTCTGCCTCTCTGTGTCTCTGTGGTAAAAAATCATCACCACCGTAGGGAAACGGCATTGCCGTGTCCCTACAGAGACAGAGAAAATTAAACGCTTTCGTTTGATAAGTCAAGAACGCGATCGTACAGTTGGGGACTAATCCGAAATCCCGCTTGTTTTATCAGATCATCCATGAGAGTTTGTACTCTAGGAATTAAGCCTCTTTGTTTAGCGATCGTCAAAATACCCAATATGCCAATTACAGATAGTCCCAGTTTCAAAGCTTCTCTGCGTCCGAGTCGTTCATCAATTAGCAAATCATCTGCAATTAATTCAATGGTTAAAGCAATCGCCCAAGCTTCTCCGGGATCGAGTCCACGTTCGATCTGAAGGTTTTGAGCAAAATCTGGATTAGTCAGCGATCGCGTTTCTATCCATTCTAACGTGCAGATATTTTGAATTTTAACATTACTAGCTGCCGCAAGTTCATCCGCTACAACGTCAGGAATTACAACCACACCGTAAATTTCTCTTAGCAACCAAAGATGATCGATCAACACTAAATTACATAAAGGTGATGTGTCGCTGACGACAATCATAACCAACCTCGATCGCGCAAATGCTGAATATCTTCTTCAAATTCTGCCACATCATAATGAATACAAATGCCTCGACTCGCTAAAAGCTGCTGAAATTCAATGGGATGCATTCTGGCAATTTTGCTGCCTCGACCTAGGGTAATCAGTTCTTTTTGAAATAGCGCGATCGCAATTTCTCTCAACCAGTCAGCATCACTTAATTGACTTGCTTGGGCGATCGTCTCATCAGAAATTTCTAGAGTGATTTGCATTGCGTCCCTCATCTATTTTATATTGCTTATTTTATATTGTTTATTTTATATTGCTTATTTCCTAGCCTATCGCCAATACCTTGTAGGCTGACACGGATTTCCATTATAACTTTATAAGATTATTTTGGCATAATTCTGGGCAAATTGTCAATAGGGGCGAAGCATTCCGGTATATAAATTATTGGTGAAAACATTGTAGGGGCGAATGCGAGAACGCCCCTACATTTCATCTCCCCTGCAGATGGTGGGCACCCCTGCACCTCTGCTCCCCTGCTTCTCTGTGTGTTCCTCACACGAGGCAGAGCCTCTAGAATGGCATTCCCAGGCAGAGCCTAGGAACGAGAAAAAAACCAACAACCCAAAAAAAAGAAGAAAAAGAGTAAATAACGATTATGGCATTAACAAGAGACTTCACAGAAACCGTTCAAGCACGAATTCAGAAAGATGCTACATTTGCCGCCGCCTTACTTGATGAAGCGATCGCCCTTTTTCTCAATGGTGAACCAGAAACCGCTAGACTAATACTCAGAGAATTGGTAAATGCGACTTTAGGTTTTGAAGAACTAGCAATTAAAACTGCGATACCAAGTAAAAGTCTGCACCGGATGTTGTCTGCAAAAGGCAATCCGACTATGGACAATTTGGCGAAGATGTTTAATGTCCTGCGTGAAACATTAAATGTGGATATTCACGTTTCAGCTTGCTAAAAAGGGGAGCAGGGGAGCGGGGGTGCAGGGGAGCAGGGGAGCAGGGGAAAACAATTAACAATTAACAATTGATAATTGACAATTAAACATAATTATCAATTATCAATTATCAATTATCAATTATTCACTCTCCTCTGCCCCTCTGCCCCCCTGCCGATGGCGGGCTTTTAAAGTCCCGAAATCACCGTCCCAGCCCAAAAATAAGCAGACTGAAAAGGAATATCTTGGGGACGATTTTTCTCACTTCTAGACTTAGCCTTATTTAAAATACTCGCCTCAGCTTCCGAAGCATTAGCTAAACAGTCCTGATAAACTTGGATAATATCTGCCCAAGTTGCTGACCGTAGCCAAACTTTGGCTTTTTCTAAAGCAGTCGCCGCTGGTTCACCCGTAAGATAGGCTTGATAAAACTTAATCGCCAATAAGCCAGCCGCTTCATCATTTACTGGCCATAAATTAGAGACGACCTGACCAACTCCTGACCGCAAAAATGCACTGACTAACCCCACATATTCCGTTTCAATAGTTGCTAACTTGGTGACGCCTGTTTCGCAGGCATTAATATAAGCCAGGGAATATAACCTTAAAGGCAAATTGGCGATTTCAGCGGCGGTTAACTCATCTTCACCAGCGAGGAATAATCTGGATAAGTTGGGGTTTTCTTGGTTATATTCGGCATGACCGCTAAAGTGAAATACTTGAGAAATTTGCCGATCTACCTCTTGACTAAAGGCATAATTTAGGTTATAATCAGTGGCAGCTTTATCGACTAAATTCTGAACTTTTTTGCCTGATTTTTCCCAGATTACCTTAATCACCGCTGCTTCGGTTTCAGAATATGGCAATCGTCCTAATTCTCGATTGTCGGGATAAGCTACCATCAGTAATTTAGCCGTAATATTCGGAGTAATACCGCTATTTCTCAAGCCAAAAGCAGCGCTGGGTAAGCGAGTTATGGCGATATTTTTTAGCTTTGATTCTAACTTTGATTCTTGCCAATATTTCAGAAACGCTGCTTCTAAGGGTAAGCGGTGTAAGTCCCGGTGAGGGATAAGAATTAATTGGCTAATTTGGCTAATTTGCCCTAGGGTTTGGGTAATTTGGGGAATTTGCAGGACATTGGCGATTTGCTGAGAATAAGCGGGTAATTCCTGCCAAGAATTATTATTTTCTGGGGTTTCTGGGGTTTTTGGGGTATCGCTTTCCCAAGTCCCCCTTTTTAAGGGGGATTTAGGGGGATTACCACTATTTTTCTGATAATATTGCTGCCAAATACCGATTAATTGTTCCAGTTGTTTTAGGGAACTTGCGGGTAAAGGCAAAGCAGTTAACTTATTTTCCGTGAGGATAAAGACCACAAAAGAATGACTGGAATAATACCAATAAACTAGGGCGGTACTGCGATCGACCAAAGTTTGAATTTGGGCAATGCTGGGGCTAATTTCTCCCAAGTCCGGGAGGTGGGACAATAGCCAAGTTAAAGGAATATTTTTATCTAATTCCGCAGCAACTAAGGCATTCGACCAGTCTTGGTTTTCGGGGGCAGCTTGGGCAGCATCTTGGGCGGCAAAGTCAAAGGCAAAACGATAATATAAAATATGCTTCAATTGCAGGCGTTTCACTCTTAGCCCCCCCTTTTGAAGGGGGGGTTGGGGGGGATCTGTTTCACGGTAGTCAGATCCCCCTAAATCCCCCTTAAAAAGGGGGACTTTTTGCTGTGCCCAAACCTGATTGATTAAATCCCGCAAAACACCAAAACCTTGCTGGTGGTATTCTCGCGCTTCCTGGTTTTCTCCTAATTTTAATAACGCCGTAATTAAATCAGCGACAATTTCTAGATAGAGTTCTGTGGATTCCCGCATTCGCGGGAATGACAGATTAGTAGATTCAGATATTTGCTGAGATGATGGGTTAGTGGATTCCCGCATTCGCGGGAATGACAGGTCACTTGATTCTATATTTTCTGTGGATTCCCGCATTCGCGGGAATGACAGATTAGTAGATTCAGATATTTGCTGAGATGATGGGTTAGTGGATTCCCGCATTCGCGGGAATGACAGATTAGTAGATTCAGATATTTGCTGAGATGATGGGTTAGTGGATTCCCGCATTCGCGGGAATGACAGGTCACTTGATTCTATATTTTCTGTGGATTCCC
>JAABRM010000055.1 GCA_011390955.1 Oscillatoriales cyanobacterium
TAGATTCAGATATTTGCTGAGATGATGGGTTAGTGGATTCCCGCATTCGCGGGAATGACAGATTAGTAGATTCAGATATTTGCTGAGATGATGGGTTAGTGGATTCCCGCATTCGCGGGAATGACAGATTAGTAGATTCAGGAGTAATCGCTGTCAGGGCTTGCTGATAGTTATGCACCGCTTGACCATAGAAATAACGGGCAGTTTGTCGCTGACCAAATTCATCGGTAGTCGTCCCAGCAGAACCAGTGGCTAACTGACCTCGGAAATAACGCACTTTACCTATTCTATGATGCAAAAATCCCCAGCCTAGGGGATGAGTTTCTCTGGGGCATTGTCTCAACCCTTCTTGATAGCTGGCAATTTTTCCCGGATAATCTCGTAAATCTAAAGCCGGGTTTTGCAGTATTGCCGATAACCGGACAGAATTCCCATCAAAAATGGTAAAAGGTGCGCGGTGAATTAACTCACCCGCAGCTACCCCTCGGTTATACCAAGCTTCATGGTCATCCGGTTTATATTTTAGGGCTTGGTCGTAAGAGGCGATCTCCTGTTCATACTGTCCCAAGTTACCCAGCGCACTCCCTCGGTTATTCCAAGCTTCAGGGAGATCCGGTTTATATTTTAGGGCTCGGTCGTAAGAGGCGATCGCCTGTTCATACTGTCCCAGGCTATTTAGCGCATTCCCTCGGTTATTCCAAGCTTCATGGTAATCCGGTTTATATTTTAGGGCTTGGTCGTAAGAGGCGATCGCCTGTTCATACTGTCCCAACTTACCCAGCGCATTCCCTCGGTTTAACCAAGCTTCATGGTCATCCGGTTTATATTTTAGGGCTTGGTCGTAAGAGGCGATCGCCTGTTCATACTGTCCCAACTTACCCGCAGCTATCCCTCGGTTAACCCAAGCTTCATGGAAATCTGGTTTATATTTTAGGGCTTGGTCGTAAGAGGCGATCGCCTGTTCATACTGTCCCAAGTGATACAGCGCTAATCCTCGGTTATGCCAAGCTTCATGGTCATCCGGTTTATATTTTAGGGCTTGGTCGTAAGAGGCGATCGCCTGTTCATACTGTCCCAACTTACGCAGCGCATTCCCTCGGTTATTCCAAGCTTCATGCTTATCCGGTTTATATTTTAGGGCTTGGTCGTAAGAGGCGATCGCCTGTTCATACTGTCCCAAGTTATACAGCGCTACCCCTCGGATCCACCAAGCTTCATGGTAATCCCGTTTAATTTCTAGGGCTCGGTCGTAAGAGGCGATCGCCTGTTCATACTGTCCCAAGTCAGCCAGCGCTACCCCTCGGATCCACCAAGCTTCATGGTAATCCCGTTTAATTTCTAGGGCTCGGTCGTAAGAGGCTATAGCGCCAAGAAAGTCTCCACTGAGATATTTTTGACCTCCATCTATCAACCATTTTATGGCTTCAGGGTTGGCAGCGGATGGGGTGTTGGCAGCGGATGGTAGGGGCAATCCCCCCGTGGTTGCCCCGGATGTGGCAGCGGATGGGTTATCGGTTTGAGTAATAGGGTTGGCAGCGGATGGTAGGGGCAATCCCCCCGTGGTTGCCCCGGATGTGGCAGCGGATGGTAGGGGCCTTTCCGTGGCGGTGGTTGCCCCGGATGTGGCAGCGGATGGATTGCCTGTTTGTCTCGCAGATAAATTATCCGCTGCCAAACTATATCCCCCAGCAGTCATCTCATCCGCTGCCACATTCGCAACCAACCGACCCGCAGCCTGAGAAATTTCCCCGCAACCCAACTCCGCCAATCTTAATAACTGCCGTTGAATCTCTTTATCTTCTCTAGCCGTATCCTCAAACCGGGGCAACCATTCTAACCAGCGATTTTTGGTAACTCGGTACTCATTGCGTCGCAACCAGCGAATCACTTGGTCTCTGGTCCAGCCTTCACCGACTCCTTTTAATAGCTGCTTAAATAACCATTCATATTCATGGTCTGGTAGTCGCGGTGGGTTGTACCCTTCGGGCAGGGGCGGGTTAATCCAGTTATTGAGTTTACCCCAAATTTGGCTTAACCATTGGCGCAGGCGGTTTAGTATTTTGCTGAACATAGGAGGCAGGGGGGCAGGGGGGCGGAGGGGCAGGG
>JAABRM010000096.1 GCA_011390955.1 Oscillatoriales cyanobacterium
CTGCTCCTCCGCACCCCTGCTCCCCTGCTCCTCCGCACCCCTGCTCCTCCGCACCCCTGCTCCTCCGCACCCCTGCTCCCCTGCTCCTCCGCACCCCTGTTCCCTGTTCCCTGTTCCCTGTTCCCTGTTGTTGGTGATTCAAACAACCAATAACCAATAACCAACAACCAACAACCAATAACAAATAACAAATAACAGTTACTCTGTCAAGAAAATAATGTCCGCTTGTGTCACCATTTCAGCGGTATCTTGTATCATCAAATATGTTGCAACTTTCAACCATGAACGAACCTCAAACTGAAACTCAACCCCTTCTGATATCAAAAGATACGCTAGTTAAACTACCGAGCCACAAGTTTTATCGGCAAACGTTTATGTTTTATGAAATGCTGTCGATTCTGCTGTGGGGTGTGACCCGCATTTCCTACGATGTCAAATGTTTAACCGATGGGGTGAGAGGTCGATCCATTCAACCAAGTGGGGAATGGGATGTGGGGACGATTCGCTTATTGACGATTGTGGGGATTAAATTTCGCACTGAAGAAACTCGGTTAGAATTTGACTGTTTGACCAAGTATCCTCCAACTTTATTATTACCGGATACAGCGGTAATTCAATCTGATAGTAACTTAGTCTGTCGTGAGCCATCCCAAGTGGGCAGTATTGTCCGAGAACTGAAGGAGGAATTACAAGCCGCTTGTGTGGAAACCACTGATTTTTTAGTGCCGACCCGTTTGGGTTTTCCGATGATTGAATTTCTGGAACCAGGGAGAGAATGGCGACAAGCAGAAATGCGTCTGGATTTGGAAATTAGTTTTAAGTCCGATAATTATAAGCCGGGGAATAAACCCGCGACGATCGCTGCCAGCAAAGCCCCAGCGATATTACCTTTAGGAGAACAGCTTAATCCACCTCGCAATTCTTAGCCTGTACTGGCCATATAGTAATTTTAAATAAGAGTGATACAATTGTTTCAAATCAATATATTAGGACTTACGCAACGACTCTATATCTGGGGTATTGGTGCGTTACCGCTCGGAACAACACCCTACCAATAGCGTTTATGCGTAAGTCCTGTATATGTAAAAAAACCCGGTTTATTGCCTGATTATATTCTTATGTTGGGTTTCTTTCCTCAACCCAATTTACAGACTAATGTATCATTTTTATTTAACACTACTATATCCCTCACATATCCCCTGAGTCAATATAGGGGCAGTTGATTAATTGCCCCTATATTGACCATTAAAGTTATTTTTTTTTAGTTATGTTTGCAAAATTTTGCCCGTTAATTTTATCGGTATTTTCTATTAGTTATAGCCTGGGTTTACTAGGTTTTACTCAACAAATTACTTCAGTCGGGGCGATGCCCGAACCGCCCGCACAAGATCGAGAATTTGGCTATCAAAAAGGTATGGTGGTTGCGGCTCATCCTCTGGCTAGTGATGCCGGTTTAGCTATGCTCGAAAAAGGAGGAAATGCCGTAGACGCGGCTGTTGCCACGGCGTTTGTGATTTCTGTGGTGGAACCTTTTTCCGCTGGGATTGGTGGGGGTGGATTTTTGCTGTTGCGAGAGGCGAATACTGGGGATATTCGGGCGTTGGATTTTCGCGAACGATCGCCTCTGGCGGCGACAAGAGATATGTATTTGGATGAGAATGGTCAAGTGATTCCCCGCGCTAGTTTGGATGGTCATTTGGCGGTGGGAGTTCCAGGAACTGTGGCGGGTTTATATGAGGTTCACCAGAAGTATGGTCAGTTGCCTTGGGCAACAGTGGTGGCCCCAGCGATCGCCTGGGCAAATGATGGTTTCCCCGTGGGAGAACATTTTGTCCGTTCGGCGGAACAACGGCGCGAAGTGTTGCTGAAAAATCCCGCAGCTAGGGCAATTTTTACCAAAGATGGGGAAATACACTCAGTGGGCGATCGCCTAGTGCAGCCAGACCTGGGCAAGACTTTGCAGCAAATAGCCGCGAATTGGCAAAGTTTCTATACCGGGGAAATTGCTCGGGCGATCGCTGATGATATGGCCAAAAATGGCGGTCTGATTACCTTGGCAGACCTGAAAGCCTATGAACCGATTTGGCGAGAACCCGTTTGCGGTCTGGTTCTGGAACTGCGAGTCTGTTCTATGCCACCGCCGTCTTCTGGAGGCGTTCACTTATTACAAATTTTAAATATTATTACGGCTAAACCTGCGAACGATAGCGAAACAATTCAATCTTGGGCATGGCAAGACCCGAAGGCTTTACATTTATTGGCAGCGGCGATGCAAATTGCTTATGCTGACCGTTCTTTATATTTGGGCGACCCAGATTTTGTGACGGTTCCGGTACAAGAAATCATTAGTCCTATTTATGCACGGCAGCGACGCCAAGAAATTGACCTGGGTCGGGCGCGATCGCAAACCGAAGTCAAACCCGTGGATGAAGCGACTCTGAAACGCTTACAAGCTGGTGAGTCTGAGGATACTACTCATTTGACGGTGGTGGATGAACAGCGAAATGTGGTTAGTCTGACTTTTACCGTTAATGGCAATTTTGGGGCGGGGGTGGTGACTCCAGGAACGGGGATTTTGTTAAATAATGAGATGGATGATTTTGCGATCGCGCCGTTGGTGCCGAATTTGTTTGGCTTGGTGGGAGACGATGCTAATGCGATCGCCCCTGGGAAAACTCCCCTGTCCAGCATGACCCCAACCATTGTCACAAAACCCCAAGAGGGCGATCGCTTTTTCATGGCTGTTGGTTCTCCCGGTGGCAGCACCATTATCACCACGGTGTTACAGCTTATTCTCAATGTCGCTGTCTACGATCGGGATGCGAATGGGGCGGTTTCTGCCCCGCGAATGCATCACCAATGGTTGCCCGATAAGTTGTGGATTGAAACTGGGATAACTGGTGGTGGGTTCGAGTCAGAAACCCTGGCAGCTTTAGAAAATTTGGGCTATTCTCTCGATCTAAGAGATACCTGGGGCAATGCTAATTTGATTATTCAAACGGAAGATGGGTTTTTAGATGGGGCCGCTGACCCTCGGAGAGAAGGGGCTGCCAGAGGCTTTTAGTTTTTTCTTTTCAGAGAATTAAATTAAGCATTCGTTGCGCGAGCGAAAAGTTCCTGATGGACAAATTCAGGAGCTTTTTTTGTGGAGTTTTTTTGGCGGCGATCGCAAAGCGTTGCGGATGCAATATCGCCCCTAAGATTTTCGTGTCCGTGAATTTACGGAGAAATTTGTGCTGATTTCCCGGCTGGATCCGCAATTTGGGCGCGATCGCTGGCAAGAGGCGATCGCAAGTCAGCAAAATTCCCTAGTGGCATTGTAAAGATTTTATGAAGCCAAAGTGAATAACTTTTGGCTGTTAATCTCTGACCGTGGGCTGTTTGCCGATCCTGAATCTCCTCTCCATCGCAGACACGAGGGCACCGCCCCTACTGCTCTGCTTCCGCAGATTCTCCGATCCGTCGCTTTTTAAAGTTTTTGTAAAGACTCCGTAGAATTACGGAGGTCTCTAGGGTTTTTGGTTGGCGAGTTTAGCTAAGGAATGGTTAAATTTAACCTCAAAAAAATTTTTTCAAATTCAGTGATGGTACTGATGACAAACATAAGAAAATCGGTGATGATAGAAACATAGAGCAGTTGAAAGAAACAAAATAAAGTTTAATTGAATCCAAGATTACTGAATTCAACTAACAAGTTTCAACAGCAGCAATCATTCAAACACTTAAAAAAACATCAAAAGCTAGGGGAGAAGTCACCATGAAATTTAACACACTTTCTACCACCATTTTCGCTACCGTCGCCGCTACCGCTACCGTTATTGGCATCACTGGACAACAAGCTAATGCTGCTAGTTTAGGCGGTTGGAACTATGCGATCGATTCTTTTAATGATGGTGTCACCAATGGCAAAGTAGATCAAGGTCTGTATGAATTTTATGGGATGGCCATTAAACAAGACTCCCAAAATATTTATGTGGCGATCAATTCAAACTTAGGTTTAGGAGACAAAACTTACCGAGATAGCAACGGTCGTTTTGTTAACTATGGAGATTTACTCTTTAATTTCACCGGCAATAATTTAACCACCGCCAACAACCAAAAAAGCTTATTTGCCATTAGATTTGATGGCATCAATGACGCTAGTGTGAGTTCTACCGGGGTCTACAGCAACGTTCAAGCTAAAAGTGTCACGAGTTCAAATCATGGATTTACCAATTTAAGCAGTGGCAGCCTAAATCATCAAGGCTACGTTAATAGTCGTGGTGGTAGCGCTTCAATGGGTGATTTGGCTCAGAACGATGCTTATTTTGGCAATAGCACGGTCAATGTGATTAAAAGTGGCACCAAAGTTGGTGATATTAAATATTTGACGGTAGATGATTTTAGCGAACTGAATCTTGATTTTGGCCAGTTCGGTGCCACAGGTTCTCAAACTATTGGGTTTAGTGTCGATCGCTCTTTGTTGCCCACAGGTGACTATCTAGCTCAGTTGTTAGCTGAATGCGCCAATGATGGTATGGCAATTCAGGGACAATTCAATGAGGTGCCAGAACCGATTACTGGGTTAATCTTAGCCGCAGGTCTTGGTGGAGCAGCTATGCGTAAAATGAAGAAGTCTCGGAAGAATGCTTAGTCGGTAAAGGAAAGAGAAAATTGATAATTGACAATTGATAATTGATAATTGACAATTGATAATTGATAATTGATAATTAAACAAGAATTATCAATTATCAATTTTTAATTGTTAATTTTTTGATTGATAATTGATAATTAAACAAGAATTATCAATTATCAATTTTTAATTGTTAATTTTTTTGATTGATAATTGATAATTAAACAAGAATTATCAATTATCAATTTTTAATTGTTAATTTTTCTGTTGGTATAGCTGGACAATTTGCTCGACCACTTGGGCAATGGTGAGAGAGTCGGTTTGAATTTCAATGGCATCGATCGCTTTACGCAAAGGCGCGATCGCTCTGGTACTGTCGAGGCGATCGCGTTCGGCAATGTCTTTTTCCAATTGCTTAAGACTCATTTCTCCTAGCCCCAGATTAATCAAATCTTGTTGACGGCGCCGGGCTCGTTCCGCAACGCTGGCAGTTAAATATATCTTTAATTCCGCATTGGGGAATACATGAGTCCCCAAGTCTCGTCCTTCCCCGACAATGCCCCCGATCCGTCCATAGCGTTGTTGTTCCCGTACCAGTAACCGTCGGACTTCTTTTTGGGCGGCGATCGCGGAAACTTGGGAAGTTACGCTTTGGCTGCGAATGGCTTCCGTAACATTTTGGCCATTAATCGAAATTTGACTCGGTTGCCCTTCGGGATGCCACATAGAAATCTCTGCATTAGCGACTAATTCTGCTACTGCCGGTTCATCGTCTAGGGGAATTCCTGATTGTAAGACTAGCCAGGTGACAGCCCGATACATTGCCCCGGTATCCAGATAATGTAAACCTAGTTGGTGGGCAACTTGTTTGGCAACGGTGGATTTTCCCGCCCCCGCTGGCCCATCGATCGCAATTACCGGCTGACGATTGCGTAACACTATGTTGTCAATTAACCTTGTAGAACCAATCCGCACCGCGATCGCCAATAAGCCCGTTTCCGCCACATTGTCTAAGGGTTGCATAGTATTGGGATCGACCAGTTCCACATAGTCTATTTCTGTGGGAATCTCTGGTTTAGCGGCACAAGTTTCTCGGATTTCTGCTTTTACCGCGCTAATAATCTCATCACTGCGACTATTGCCCCTGGATAAAACTTCTGCCCCTCGTTGCAGCGATCGATATAATACCGCTGCCAGTTCCTTTTCCTGTGTACTCAAATATTGATTCCGCGAACTCAAAGCCAGTCCTGACGGTTCTCGCACAATTGGACAGCCCACAATTTCCACATTAGAGTTTAAATCCGCCACTAATCGACGAATAATCGCTAACTGTTGGGCATCTTTTTGGCCAAAATAAGCCCTAGTCGGAGTCACGATATTTAACAGTTTCGTGACAATGGTCGCCACTCCCTGAAAATGCCCCAAACGCGATCGGCCACATAAGCCCGATACCAGGAATGCAGGGGGAACCACCTGAGTCAGAGTCGCAGTTTCCCCGATGCCCATTTCTTCGGGAGTTGGGGCAAAAATCACATCAACTCCGGCATCTTCACACAACTGTCGGTCTTTCTCCAAAACACGGGGGTATTTTTGTAAATCCTCCTGGGGGCCAAATTGCAGGGGATTCACAAAAATACTCACCACCACAATATCGTTTTCCGTTTTTGCCCGTTCGACCAAACTGAGATGACCTTGGTGTAGCGCCCCCATTGTCGGGACAAAGCCCACATTTAACGAAAAGCCATGTAGGTCTAGATAGCAGCGTAAGGCGGCAACTGTGGTAAAGAGACGCACAGCACTCTCCTATTAATAATAAAGAGGGAACAGGGAACAGGGAACAGGGAACAGGGAACAGGGAACAGGGTGCAGGGGTGCAGGGGTGCAGGGGTGCAGGGGTGCAGGGGGGCAGGGGGGCAGGGGGGCAGGGGTGCAGGGGGGCAGGGGGGCAGGGGGGCAGGGGTGCAGGGGTGCAGGGGTGCAGGGGTGCAGGGGGGCAGGGAATAGTGAATAGGGAACAGGGAATAGTGAATAGTGAATAGGGATACTTATTTTCACTTTTCACTTTTAACTTTTAACTTTTCACTTTTAACTTTTCACTTTTCTCTTTCCCCGTTCCCTGTTCCCTGTTCCCTGTTCCCTGTTCCCCAACCAACCATCAACCATCAACAATCAACCATCAACAATTGCTAATTAATTCAAAATCTGCAAAGCCACATAAGCTTCACCACTGTAGATCATGCCCAATGCTTCAGCGGCACCCGCAGACAAGTCAATGATTCGACCACCGGCAAATGGACCGCGATCGTTAATTCGCACCGTCACCGACGCCCCATTATCCAAATTAGTCACTTGCACCAACGTCCCGAAAGGAAGAGACGGATGGGCTGCGGTCATATCATACTGGTCAAACACTTCACCACTAGCGGTGTAGTTGCCATCAAACCCCGGACCATACCATGATGCCCAGCCTTCGTTGTAAGATCCACCAGAATTCTTGATACCTTGGAACGCAAGTCTGGAAGATTTGCGCGGAAGTTTATTGGTATTTTTACGAGTTTCATGCGGCGATACCTCAGAAATTTTCTGGATAGAAATATTCTGGATATTCTGCCGTTCAGCTTTTGCGCTTGACTGAGCATTCACTGCTTCACTCATGCCAATAGTAGAAAGCAGTGCCATTGCGGTCAGGCTATGCCAAAGTTGTTTTTTCATGGGTCTCTCTTAAAAATTTACATTGGTCATGGAGATATGAGTGTTGACTATCTTGGCGATACCAAGGGTTTTAAATGTATTCACTCATGCTCCGGTAGATGCGACTTAATCCCTAAAAAGTAAAGAACTGTAACAAGGTAGCACAGAAATTTCTCAGTTTCAGCACATTTAGGATCAGAAAATCTGTACTTTCCCATAAGTACCGATAAAAATTGCCAAAATATTAGATTTTTTGCTTGACAAATATAAATTTATGTGTTATAAGCGCTAAACCCATCGCGCACCCATCGGATCTCAGAATTTGGGCGCGATCGCCGAGGGCATAAAAGAGGAATTTTGATTGATGAGGATCTTGCTTGTCGGCACATTAAAATACCGATGTCACCCTATTTCAGGATTAATTCCAGAATTAATTTCTTATGGACTATAAACAAGCAGGTGTAGACGTGGTTGCCGGTCGCGCTTTCGTCGATCGCATTCGTAACATGGTCGCGAGTACCCATCGACCGGAAGTTTTGGGGGGCATTGGTGGATTTAGTGGTTATTTTCAACTGCCCACGGGTTATCGAGAACCCATCCTGGTTTCCGGGACCGATGGGGTGGGGACAAAGCTGAAACTAGCCCAGCAAGGGAATCAACACAGCACCGTAGGCATCGATTTAGTGGCTATGTGCGTCAACGATATTTTGACTTCCGGGGCGGAACCGTTATTTTTCTTGGACTATTTAGCCACAAGTGAACTGAACCAAGAGCAACTGACTCAGGTGGTTTCCGGCATTGTAGAAGGATGCAAGCAGTCTGGTTGTACCCTTCTCGGTGGGGAAACCGCCGAAATGCCCGGTTTTTATCAGCCCGGAGAATATGACCTGGCTGGGTTTGCTGTGGGGGTGGTGGAAAAAAGCCAGTTGCTTGATGGTTCTCAGGTAAGATCGGGAGATGTGGCGATCGGACTAGCCAGTTCTGGGGTTCACAGTAATGGCTTTAGTTTGGTTAGAAAAATTGTCTTCGATCGCGGCTACAATTGGACCGATACTTTATTTCATCTCGGTGCCCATCTCGGTGGGGCTTGTTTGGGTGAAGTGCTCCTAACTCCCACCCAGATATATGTCAAACCTGTTTTAGGTGCCAGAAATGCGGGGATAGAAATTCATGGTATGGCCCATATTACTGGTGGTGGTTTACCGGAAAATTTGCCCCGTTGTTTGCCCCCAGGAAAGGCAATTGAAATTGATGTGAATAGCTGGACTATCCCGCCAATTTTTGAATGGATTTCTACGGTTGGTGAGGTGAGTCGGCCAGAAATGTTCAATACTTTTAATATGGGGATTGGTTTTGTGGTTCTCGTCCCCCCACACCAAGCAGACCAAGCGATTCAATGGTTTGAATCCCAACAAATTTCCGCCAATCGGATTGGTGAAGTTATTGATGGTTCTGGAGGCTTAATCGGGATTCCTGAAAATTAATGAAATAGACCTCTTGCAAAATAAATATTTCGACCCCCCCAACCCCCCTTTTTAAGGGGGGCTTTTAGGAATTTTGCAAGAGGTCTAATAAAAAGCCCCCCTTTTTAAGGGGGGTTGGGGGGATCATTCCCTAGAGAGTCCAGAAACCGGGTTTCTTTTCTGGATATGACAGTTAACTTAGGAAAGCTTTCCCAGAAACCCGGTTTCTTGTGTTGAGTCAAGATTAGGAGATTTCACCGATGAGTCAATGTTTTAACCCCAATTGTTTGCACCGCAACCCCGCAAATCCCAAGTTTTGCCAAAAATGTGGCAATAAACTGCTGCTGGGCGATCGCTATCGGGCAATTAATTATATCGGTGAGGGTGGTTTTGGTCGCACTTTTCGGGCGATCGATGAAAAGCGGCTGAATACTCCTTGTGTGATTAAGCAATTTTTGCCGCAACAACAAGGAAGCCCAGCCCTTCAGAAAGCTGAGGAATTATTTAAACAGGAAGCGGTGAGACTGCGGGACTTGGGGAACCATCCGCAAATTCCTGATTTATTATCGTTTGAAGAGCAAGATGCACGCTTTTATTTAGTGCAGCAGTTCATCGACGGGCAAGATTTATTCAAAGAATTGCAGCAACGAGGCAAATTTAACGAGGCGCAAATTCGGCAACTGCTGAATGACCTGCTGCCGGTGTTGGATTTTTGCCATCAGCGACAAGTGATTCACCGGGATATTAAGCCGGATAATATTATTCGCGATAAAAACGGCAAGCTAGTGCTGATTGACTTTGGCGTATCCAAGCAATTAACCGCTTCGGTACTCAGTCGGATCGGTACGGTGACAGGTTCTCCCGGTTATGCGGCGCCGGAACAAATGCAGGGGCAAGTCTTTCCTGCCAGCGATCTATATAGTTTGGCTGTCACCTGTATTCGGCTGTTAACGGGTTGTTTGCTCACCGAAAGTAACGGCATGATTACTGATGAGTTATTTAGCCCGATGCAAATGGAATGGGTCTGGCGTCAGAAAGTCAGCGTTAGTAATGAGTTAGCACAGGTTTTGGATAAAATGCTTTCGTTCCGAGTGGGCGATCGCTATCAATCTGCTACCGCTGTTCTCCAAGCCCTCAGCCCATCCGCTGCCAAACCACCCGTTCCATCAACGGTTATTTCATCCACACCCACTAAACTATCCGTAATACCGATCCCCCCAACCCCCCTTAATAAGGGGGGCTTTAACTCCCCATTCGCTGCCAAAACATTCTCCTACGAAGTCGTCAAACTAGGACCAAACGGCAACATCAGCAGCCGAGAAAAAGGCAGCAACCGAGGCTATATAGAACGGATCGACGGCATCGAATTTGAAATGGTCAATATTCCTGCGGGCAAATTTGCTATGGGTTCTCCCACCAGAGAAGCGGAACGCGAAGACAACGAAAGTCCCCAACACTGGGTTGACGTTCCAGGGTTCTACATTGCCCGGACTCAAGTTACCCAAGAACTATGGTGGGAAGTCTCCAAATTGCCGAAAATTGTCCAGGATCTTTCGCCCGACCCATCATATTTTAAAGGTAAAAACCACCCAGTAGAACAGGTCAGTTGGTACGACTGCATCGAGTTTTGTGCCCGCTTAAGCCAGAAAACTGGGAAAAATTACCGCCTACCCAGTGAAGCGGAATGGGAATATGCCTGTCGCGCTGGCAGCACTACACCGTTCCACTTTGGGGAAACTATTTCTCCAGAGGTGGCTAACTGTCGTGGCAGTCAAACCATTCCCGTAGGTAGCCTTAAAGCGGCCAATGCCTGGGGTTTGTACGATATGCATGGCAATCTCTGGGAATGGTGTTTGGACGATTGGCACGACAGCTATACTGGCGCCCCGACTAATGGGTTGGCGTGGCTGAATGATTATGATAATGATTATCGTTTTGAGCGTAATTGGATCCCTTGGCTGAAAAAAATTTTCACCCATAAAAATAATAAGCTGTTTCGCGGTGGTTACTGGGACAGCAATCCGAGGTTCTGCCGTTCGGCGTTTCGGCTCTGCTACAGTCCCGGCGGTCGGATCGACTACATTGGGTTTCGTATTGCCGTCTCCCTGCCGAGAACTTAATTTCCCTTTACTCTTTTTCCCTCTTTCCCTTTTGGCGCGAAGCGCCTTTTTTTTTTTTGAGTTTTGTAAAGTTTTGTAAAGTTTTGTAAAGTTTAAAATTATGTTGACTAAAAAGTCAATGAATGAATGTAATTTCACAAAAAATAGAGAAGTATGTACCCAAAAAAGTTCAGATATATTGTATCATATTTTAATTTAGCTGACGATAAATTTGTTAATTATTTGATAACTTGCTAAGAGTGAACTTATGGAAGAATTACCGATTATCCAAAAAACCTACGATTTAATTCAATGGTATATTCCTCTACTCAACAAATTGCCTCGCGACCATAAAATGGCATTAGGTAGTCGAATCATGGATGGACTGTATAATTTACTCGAATCTCTCATTATCGCCCGCTATTCATCCAACAAGCGAGAATTATTAAAATCATTAAATCCCAAACTTTCGGTATTGCGTTACCAAACTCGTCTCTTGTTAGATTTTAAACTATTTTCCGCCCAACGGTATGAATATGCGATTAAACTTATTGATAGTATCGGTAGCGATTTGGGTGGCTGGATTGCTCAACAAAAAATGTAGAATGTAGGGGCGAAGCATTGCGGCCAAAAATTTGATTTAACCACTATAACCTATATACCGCAATGCTTCGCCCTAACTCACAAATCAACCCAACCCTCGCGAAGCATAATGAATGTTGGGTTTCGTGCCTCAACCCAACCTACGAATCCAGCTACTATGTTCAATTTATAGCCAAAAAATGAATGTTGGGTTTCGTGCCTCAACCCAACCTACGAATCCAGCTACCATGTTAAATTTATCACAAAATCGGACAAAAACCTATGAAACGTTTTGGTAATCTATGGTCGAATGTCACCGACTTTGAGAACTTAATCCTATCTGCGAGAAAAGCCCAAAAAAATAAGCGATTTCGCGAAAATGTTCTCAAGTTTAACGATAACCTAGAAAGTAACTTAATTCAACTGCAACAGGAATTACAAGAAAAAACCTATCAACCGGGCAAATATAAAGCGTTTTATGTGTTTGAACCCAAAAAACGCTTGATTTCTGCTGCCCCTTATCGGGATAGAGTGGTTCATCATGCTCTTTGTAACATTATTCTTCCCTTATTTGAATCCAGTTTTATCTCTGATTCTTATTCCAATCGAGTGGGTTTTGGCACTCACCGGGCGGTAAAACGGTTTACCCAATTTTTTCGCTCTTCTCGTTATATTCTCCAATGCGATATTAGAAAATATTTTCCCAGCATTGACCGAGAAATTTTAAAGTCTTTAATTCGCCGAAAAATCAAATGCCACGATACTCTCTGGCTGATTGATTTAATTATTGACAATGGCAACGACCAAGAACCGATATTACATTATTTTCCTGGGGATAATCTTCTCACCCCCGCGATGCGACCTTGTGGTTTACCCATTGGCAATTTAACCAGCCAATTTTTCGCCAATGTCTATCTTAACGGTTTCGACCATTATCTCAAAGAACAGGTAAAAGCGCAAAAGTATTTACGCTATGTTGATGATTTTGCTTTGTTCTCTGATGACCAGTCTTTTTTAAGGGATGCGCGGGTGGCTATTGAAGAATATTTAGCGACTTTACGCCTGAAAATTCATCCGATTAAAAGCCAATTATTTGAAACTCGTCACGGGGCAAATTTTCTGGGTTTTAGAATTATGCCCGATCGCATTCGGGTTTGTGCCAATAGTTTACAACGAGGTCGGCGTAAGTTAAAATATCGCATCGCCCAATATCGCCAAGGTGAAATCGATCGCCCTACTCTGGAAAACTCGGTCAGAAGTTGGCAAGCACACCTCAACCACGGGGATACTTGGCGATTACAACAAAAGTTATTTGCTTCTCTGGCAGATTTGCCTTAATTGATCCCCCCAACCTCCCTTTTTAAGCTTTTTAAGGGGGGGCTTTTGATTAACTCTGTGAGAAAATAAGAACGGGATGGGCGATTTTAGCTGTTACGCGGTGGAAACTGGAACAACAATCCGAGGAACTGCCGTTCGGCGTATCGGAACTGCAACAGTCCCGGCAATCGGAACAACAACATTGGGTTTCGTATTGCCGTCTCCCTGCCGAGCACTCTTTAACTGCCAGAGTTGTTGAATGGGAATTCAGCAAGCGTGCGATCGAAGAGTTCAGTCCCATTCCCGCGATATCGGCGACGATATCCAAATATTACCCCGCGATCGCTCCGGTTAGTAGGAATTCCGAAACCTGGGGCGATCGCTGCTTCTTGCCCCAGAAAACCCCATAAACCGGGTTTATGTATGTGGCGATCGCCGTTAACATAGGAAAGTAAACCAGAAACCTGGTTTCTTGTGTTGCGTTTAACCCTCTCAAGGTTAAGAGATTTTACCGATGAGTCAATGTTTTAACCCGAATTGTTTGCACTCCAATCCAGCTAATAGCAAGTTTTGCCAAAAATGTGGCAGTAAACTTTTAATTGGCGATCGCTATCGGGCGATTAATTATATTGGTCAGGGTGGTTTTGGTCGGACTTTTAAAGCGATCGATGAAAAGCGGCTGGATAGCCTTTGTGTCATCAAACAGTTTTTGCCGCAGCAACAAAGCAATTCGGCGATTAAAAAAGCAGAGAAATTATTCAAACAAGAAGCTGAGAGATTGCGGGATTTGGGCTCCCATCCCCAAATTCCCGAACTATTGTCTTTTGAACAACAAGATGGACGTTTTTATCTCGTCCAGCAGTTTATTGACGGCCAAGATTTGCTCAAAGAATTGCAGCAAAAAGGCAAATTTAGCGAGAAAAAAATTAAACAATTACTCAATGATTTATTGCCGGTATTAGACTTTTGCCACGGACAAAAAGTGATTCACCGGGATATTAAACCGGAGAATATTATTCGGGATAAAAACGGCACTTTAGTGCTAATTGATTTTGGCGTATCCAAGCAATTAACCGCTACGATTGTCAATCGCTTGGGTACGGTGACGGGTTCTCCCGGCTATGCCGCCCCAGAACAAATGCAGGGAAAAGTGTTTCCGGCCAGCGATTTGTATAGTTTGGCGGTTACTTGTATTCGGTTGTTAACGGGTTGTTTGCCCGTGAGAAGTCCGATTTCTCAGATTACTCTGGCATCGCAAGAAATTCCCCCCAATCTGTTAGTTTCTGGAAATACTGACGAGTTATTTAATCCGATGCAGATGGAATGGGTTTGGCGGGAGAAAGTCACCGTTAGCGATGAGTTAGGCAAGATTTTGGATCGAATGCTTTCTTATCGAGTAGGCGATCGCTATCAATCCGCTACCGAAGTTCTCCAAGCCCTCAAACCATCCGTTGCCCCATTCCTTGTCCCATTCGTTGCCAAATCCGTTGCCAAATCCGCTGCCAAATCCGTTGCCAAATCCGGTGCCGAAACCTTTTATTATAAAGTTGTCGATCTCGATCGCCACGGCAATATCAGCAGCCGCAACAGTGCCAGCAATCGAGGTTATATTGAACCTATTAATGGCATAGAATTGCCAATGGCGAACATTCCTTCGGGCAGTTTTCTGATGGGTTCCCCAGACAACGAAACGGAACATTCTAAATATGAAAAGCCCCAACATTTTGTCAGCGTTCCAGAGTTTTTCATGGGACGAACCCCAGTCACCCAGGCCCAATGGCGGGCAGTAGCCATGTTGCCGAAAATCACCCTCGACCTCGACCCCGAACCGTCACAATTCAAAGGCGATCGCCGCCCAGTAGAACGAGTGAGTTGGTATGAATGCATCGAATTTTGTGCCCGGTTGAGCGAAAAAACCGGGAAACATTACCGTCTCCCTAGTGAAGCGGAATGGGAATATGCTTGTCGGGCTGGAACTACTACGCCGTTCCATTTTGGTGAAACTATTTCTTCAGAATTGGCTAATTATGACGGCAATTATATTTACGGTCAAGGAAAAACCGGAGTTTATCGCGGAGAAACTACAGCGGTGGGCAGTTTAAATGTGGCAAACTCCTGGGGTTTGTACGATATGCACGGAAATGTCTGGGAATGGTGTCTAGACGATTGGCATGATAGCTACAATGGTGCCCCAACCGATGGCCGACCGTGGTTAAATGACGGCGATAATTACAATTCAGCTAATGGTTGGTTAGCTTGGCTGAAAAAAATTCTGACACATAAGAATTCTAAGGTATTGCGCGGTGGATTTTGGTACAGTTCTCCCGGATATTGTCGCTCTGCACTACGACTTTATCTCAGTCCGGGTTATCGCAGCCCGGTTAGAGGTTTCCGCATTGCGGTTTCTCGTTTTAGTTAGTTTTCATAGTAGTTTTAATGGTATTTTTCATCGTAGGGTGTGTTAGGCTCGCGACAATATTTGCGATTAACAGACCCTAAATATTCGAGCCCTCCGGGTTCGCCAGTTGACGCCACTTGCTCTACTTGGGGAGACACGCCACTTGCTCTACTTGGGGAGACACGCCACTTGCTCTACTTGGGGAGACACGCCACTTGCTCTACTTGGGGAGACACGCCACTTGCTCTACTTGGGG
>JAABRM010000097.1 GCA_011390955.1 Oscillatoriales cyanobacterium
ATAATTGATAATTAATAATTGATAATTGATAATTGATAATTGATAATTGATAATTATGTTTAATTGTCAATTATCAATTGTTAATTGTTAATTGTTTTCCCCTACACCCTACCCTTACAAGCTGGTCAAGACACAAAGCAGTAGGGCTTCGGTCCATTCGACTACGGCGCCGTAGGTGTCTCCGGTATGGCCGCCAATTTTATGGTTAATCCAGGCACCTTTGAGGATGGCGATCGCGCTGCCGCCCATAGCCATACCGATCGCCAGGATCCAGTGGCTCGGATCGACCATGAGTTGCACGAGACTTAAACTTACCAGGAGCAAAAATCCGGGCAGCAAATCGATGGGGCGATAAATTTCTTCTTTGTGAATAGCGCCTTTGCCGGTGGCTTTGATGTAGGGGTAGCGAATAATGGCCACCAGTTGCCCCCAACGACCCCAACCGGCAGCGGCCATAATTGCTAAAGCCCGATATTCTGATAGTTCGGAGAGGGCGGCGGTTTTGAGGAGGACAACCGCGATCGCGGCCATCACCCCAAAAGCCCCGGTGAGACTATCGGCCATTACTTCCAGGCGGCGTTTGGGGTCAGACACCGCCAAACCATCGGCCATATCCATCACCCCATCTAAGTGTAAACCTCCGGTAATCCAAATCCAACAAACAACTACTAAAGCACTCCGTGTTAATACGGGCATTTCTAATAGTTGCAACCAAGCGTCAAGTAGGCCAATTATTGCCCCGATCGCCACGCCGATAAAAGGCGCAAACCGGGCAATACCGCGAAATTCCAGAGTCCAAGACAGGGGAACGGGCAAACAAGTATAAAAGGCGATCGCTGCTGCCACAATTGAGCCTTGATGACGCACAAATTCAAGGGTTCTAGCTATTTGTGGATAATTTTTCATATAAATTATGGTCTATCAGCTATTTTACTGATGTCTAAAATTCTCGTTTATGCCAGAATTGTATCTATCGAGAACGCTATACGATGACGCGCAGGCAGCCGATAAACTGTCCTTAAATGCGCCACCGGAAATCTTACTGAAGATTAATAGGTAATATATCCATGATTTACAACCGATCCAATGATACGGTGCCTGCACCGTGTTTAATCGACAGTGGCATCTTAGTTAACAAGCAGGATATCATCAGACTTTTGTCGGACTTGACTCATGTCCAATATATTCATTGGCAAGATGGTGAAATAAAAAGTCAAGGAGAAGGATATATCCTGGATGTGTTTGCCGACCCGCAGCGATCGACCTTAATCGCCAATCATGCGGTCTATATCAATGTTCATAGTTTTGATTATTTGGAATTAAAACAGTCGGCGGACTCGGAAGCTTATTTTGATTTGGTGCAAGAGGGACTGATGCTGCGCCTGACTCCTTTATCCAACCCCCTGAAACAAGAACGCGCTAGAGTTGAAGATAACCTAGACCTGGAAACAATGATGGCGGAACTGCTCACCGCCAAGCTGGATGCCGAACAAGATGATGATGGATTTTTGCCATTTTAAGCCGAGTTATTCGCTCTTTCCGCTATAATTGAATGTTTCGTGACTGTATCTCAATGAAACAATTATTGTGGGCGAAGATTTAAGCGAAAAGTTGGGTAAAGATTTGGGCGAAGATTTAGGCAATAAGTTGGGCAAAAATTTTACATTTGAACGACAAGCTAGTTGCGGCCAGACTCAAGCAAGGGCTGGAGTCTTTTACACCCCTCATGGCTGCGTCGAAACACCTTGTTTTATGCCGGTGGGAACATTAGCCACGGTAAAAACATTAACCCCGGCTCAATTGGTTGATACCGGCGCCCAAATGATTTTAGCGAATACTTATCATTTGCACCTGCAACCAGGAGAAAAAATCGTTGAACAAGCCGGTGGTTTGCACCGTTTTATGGTGTGGGATGGCCCAATTCTCACCGATTCTGGTGGTTTTCAGGTGTTTAGTTTAAGTCAGTTTAGAACAATTAATGAAGAAGGTGTCACTTTCAAGTCCCCTAGGGATGGAAGGATGATCCATTTAACCCCCGAACGTTCGATTCAAATTCAAAATGCTTTGGGGGCTGATGTGATTATGGCGTTTGATGAATGTGCGCCCTATCCTGCTCCTAGGGAAGCGGTGGAGTTAGCCATGCAGCGAACTTACCGTTGGTTAGAACGCTGCATCACCGCCCACAAGCGCTCAGATCAAGCGTTGTTTGGCATTGTCCAAGGGGGTATTTATGCGGATTTGCGCCAACAAGCGGCAGAATCTTTGCGTGATTTTGATTTACCCGGATATGCCATTGGTGGGGTGAGTGTGGGGGAACCCGCTGATTTAATTACTCAGATTGTGCAGGTGACGGCGCCCTATTTGCCAGAGGAGAAACCCCGTTATTTGATGGGGGTGGGGACTTATCAGGAAATGGCTAGGGCGATCGCCTCTGGGGTGGATTTGTTTGACTGTGTAATTCCCACCCGCTGGGCCCGACATGGGGCGGTGATGGTACGCGGTGAACGCTGGAATATTAAAAATGCTCAGTTTCGGGAAGATTTCACCCCCCTCGATGAAACCTGTCCTTGCTATACTTGCCAAAATTTTAGCCGCGCTTATTTGGGTCATTTGTGGCGATCGCGGGAAGTCCTGGGTTTAACCCTGCTGTCGATCCATAACATCACCGAACTGATGCGCTTTACTCGTCGCATTCGGGAAGCCATCATGGGCGATCGCTTTGTCGAGGAATTTGGTCATTGGCTGAAATAACGGAAACGGGGAAACGGGCAACATCATGTTAAAATCTATCTCAATTATTAAAATCTTGTTCAAGAGGTAGGTATCTAAATGGAAGCAGCAATGCTGTTGGCGAAATTGCCAGAAGCGTATCAAATCTTTGACCCACTGGTTGATGTATTACCGATTATCCCCGTATTTTTCCTCTTGCTGGCTTTCGTTTGGCAAGCCGCCGTTGGTTTCAAATAAATTCCTAGTGTCTTTAATATCGATCGGGGTGCCTAAAAATAGGCACCCTTTTTTTCTATATATATATATGTGCGGCTGCGTCTATATATACAGCGGTTTCCATTGTTATGAGGTACACCAACTTATCGATCGAACCTCGTAGGGAAACGGCATTGCCGTGTCCCTACCAGACTTCATAAGTATGGAATCTGCTATATATAACTGTCAGGGATTAACCGCGATTGCCGATTGTCTTCTGGAACCCAGGTCGTTCCAGGATCCGGCCAATATAAGCGAGGATGGCGGGATATGGGCTTAAGTCTGGTTTAATCATGATTTGGGTATAGGCTAACATAGCGCCCACGGCCACATCTGCTACGGTAAACCCATCCCCAACCAAAAACTGCTGTGTTTCAAAGATTTGGTTGAGGGCACTCATTAACCGGGGCAATTCGCGATCGCGGCTGGCTTCCACGAACACCCCAGGGCCAAAAGTGGCATTAGCAAAAGAGATCCACTGGTTCATCACGGCCAAATCTTCTGGGGTGGACAGATTGCCGTATTTTTGGGCCAAATACAATAAAATTGCCCCAGACTCCCAGAGTTTAAAGTCTCCATCGACGATCGCGGGGACTTTGCCAATGGGATTAATCGCCAAATACTCTGGTTGTAAATGTTCTTTTGCTTGCATATCCAGCAGCACAAATTCATAAGGAACCCCAAGTTCCTCTAGATACCACTGCACAATTGAGGCCCGACTGCGAGCACCGCCATATAGCTTTAACATAAGCTGGAAAACAATCTAATGGAATCTAGATAATTATAGTCGAGTAGTCGTGCAAAAATTTATTTTAGTAAATTGTAAACTTCAGGTTCGGCCCATCAAACGAAATCCGGTACTGATTTAGTAAATCACGTCCGACAATCACTAATTCATCCAAAGCATTCATTGGACATCCAAAAACTTGAAAATTTGGTAAATTATGTTGAGCAAAACTAAAATCCACCTGATAAGGAATGGCTATGGTTTTTTTATCTCCAAAAGCAATTTCTTTACCGAAACCCGCCGCCTTAAGTTTTAATGCCACAAGAAATGGTAGAGGCACCAGAGTAACGTCTGCACCTGTATCCAAAATTGCTTGACAATTCACGATATTAGTAGATTTAGATTGATTAGGAACACTTAGTTGGACTGATATTAAGGGAATTGCCGGAATTGCTGCGGAAAGAATAGTATAGTTATATGTTTTCACCTTTACCTGTTGTTAAAACCTATGCATTTAATTAAATTAGATGGCGATGATTAATTAGTGGTTAATTAGTGGTGTCATGGTCTATTTTTTGGATAAAAACTACGCGATCGCCCACTTTTGCCGATACTCGCTTCAGCAATGCCTGATGATTTTCATCGCTATCTAAGATATTGCCATCTTCAAACCATACCCATTTTTCTAAATATTCATCATTATTTAACTGGGTTTTCATTTGCTCAAATTGTGTGGCCTGACGACTAATATAAGTGCGATCGCTGGCCGTCAAGCCCAAATAATTTAACTGAAAATTTTTACGAAACTCGGATTTGGAAATTAATTTAACCATATCCTCCATGTTAATGGTTAACATTTCACAGGCTTCTTCCAGATCAATATCGCCTTGTTGGAGTAAAGAAAGGACATAAGCTTCTGTTGCCTTACGTTCGGCTTTGCGTCGATGGGCTTCAGACACTTGAGTTAATTCTGGTTGCAGATTAAATAAGCTAGACATTGGGTATTACAATGATTTTTTATCTATTTTATCCATTATAAAGCAAAAAAATTTTTTTGCCAATGCTTTTTTTGCCAAAAGACCTGTAGGGGCGAAGCATTCGCGCATAAAATCTATTGATTTTTCGCGTAATTTACGCCGCGAATGCTTCGCCCTTAACCCGCGATAAATATATCGCTTCTGATACCAATATCATCCTGTAACACGCCCTCTGGATTCCCGCATTCGCGGGAATGACATCTTACGAATTGTAGGAACGATTCGCTTTCTCGCCCCTACAAACCCGATTTTGTATTCCTAATATCGCTCAATATTAAGCAATATTAGTTAAGCAATATTAGGGATAAGTAGGTGGGCAGAAATAAATGCAGACCCCATAAGAAGAAAAACTGTCATTCCCGCGAAGGCGGGAATCCAAGGATTTACGGTGGGGAACGATGCAATTAATTATGTTCACCTACTTATTATGCCGAGACTATCGCCCCTGCATGGTCAGTAATTCCGATGCTTTTTCGGGAACAGCCAAAATTTGGCGATTCCCAGAGGGATCGCTACGCGAATCGCACCAATCTAACGTTCGATTCCAAGCCCACCAAGGGTCAGAATCTCCCGCTTGTTTTTGGCAATTTTTACTACTGAAATATCCCACATGACCGCCAAATTCCGTAGAAATTAAATCAATCGCTGAATTATTCTCGGAAATAGCCTTTAACTCGGGAACCAAACCGGGATAAAACATCGGATCATCTTCCGCGTAAATAATTAAAGTGGGCTTATTTAACTCCGGTAAAACGTGAACCAAAGGACAACAAGCATCATAATATTCCTCAACGGAATTAAACCCTAAACGGGAAATCACCAATTCGCGATCGAAGCCCGAAATACTATTAGCCCGCTCAATTGCTGCCGGATCTATATCATCAGGATGATAACCGTAAAGTTCCCAAGCGGTTGTTTTCAAATTTTTCGCAACTTCTTTTTCCAAATATCGCCCCAAGGGGTGATTAACTAAATAATCAAGAGAACGATTAGAATCTAAATTAGGGCAAATCACCGCCCCACCACCAATATCACTCTCTCGCAGTCCCAAATTTCGCGCTGCTTTTGACAGAAATTGTCCGGCTTTCACGCCCCAAAGCGCCAAATGTCCGCCCAAAGAATAGCCCGTAAACCAGAACTTTCCGGGACAACCCATTGCCTTAGCTTGGGCCGCAATTTTGACAAAATCTTCTCCTTCATATAAACCATCAGACGTTAAAGTTGGGGAAAGTTCGGCAGTTTTGCCGTGAGCTCGCCAATCAAATAAAACCACCGCATATCCCCGAGCAAATGCCTTACGTCCCAGCGCTTGCAAAAACCATTGATCTGCTAAATTTCCCGTAATGCCGTAAGTACCAACAATCGTCCCCCGTGGGCTTTCGGGAATAGCTACCCAACCAAAAATGGGCACATCCTCCGCACCCATAAAAATTTTTTCTTGATAAGGGGGTTGAGGGTCAAAGGTAAACTTTTCCCACACCCGACTGGCGTAAAAAAAGCTATATAGTGTCATTAACAGTCCGTTCTTGAGAAACCAAGGGGGGGTATAAGCCGGATAAACCATAAATCAGTAAAAAAGCGTTTTTTTGGTTGACTGCATACCACTGTAACAAAAATTAACCACTATTTCTAGGTTGAGCAATTATAGTCAGGATTCGGCAAAGGATGTTTACCCGTAAATATGATTACTCCAAAGGCATCAACCGGAATAAATCGATTAGTCTATTCAATGGCAATTAATCGATAAAATAATTATAAAAAACTGGCTTTTTTAGCCATCGCTATGCTATAATAAAGCAGTAAATAAATTTATTCAAATAAAAGACAATTCAAATCTTGGCGATTTTTAATAGTATAATTATTGGGGTAATTTAGGAAAGTCAAAAAAATGGGAGAAGCAAAACGACGGCAAAAGTATTGGCAAGAACAAGGGCAAGATTCGCCCCCAAACCAGGGCAAAACCGCCGCCAAAACAACCATAGATGCCATTAAGCAGCAAATTCACCAAATCAAGGCAGATACGGCCCAAGTGAAAAAAGACCCAGAGTTTAAACGGCAATGTCAAGAAAAATTGGCCGCCGAAAACCGCCAGATTAAACAAAGATTAGAAAAGCGGGATTTTCGGGCAGTGAGTGATATTATTGCCATGATTCAAACGCGATCGGGCAAACTCACCCCGGAACAAGTGGATTTATGGATGGATTATCTCATTAGTGGCTTGTTGAACACGAAAAATATTGAACCTGTCCAAGCCCAGTTATTTGTCTGGGAGTTAGAAACTCAATTGCAGCTTAATTCGGCCAAATCTTACCAAGAGTATTATGATTTATCCCAGGAAATTGCGGCGATGAAAGCTTATTTGAAATCTTTAGAAGTTTGGGTGGATATTAAGAATGATTTATTGGCAATTTACCAAGTTAGGTCTAGTATTTTGGAGTGATTGTTGATTGTTGTTTGTTGTTTGTTGATTGTTGTTTGTTGGTTGTTGGTTGGGGTGTAATTGATAATTGATAATTAACAATTGACAATTGACAATTAAATAAAATTATCAATTATCAATTATCAATTGTTAATTGTTTTCCCCTCTGCCCTAAAAGCCCCCTACTTATGACTCCTACGATCCAAACCCTGCCCCCAGAAGTTGTTAACCTAATTGCTGCCGGTGAGGTGATCGATTCGATCGCTGCTGTGTTGCGAGAGTTAGTGGAAAATGCCCTAGATGCTGGGGCGAGTCGAATTACCGTGTCCATTTGGCCGGAGTCCTGGCGGATCCGGGTGACGGATAATGGCGCGGGGATGGATTTGGCGAATTTGCGCTGTTGTGCGACGCCCCACAGTACCAGCAAAATCCGCGATCGCGAGGATTTGTGGAAAATTAACAGTTTGGGATTTCGCGGGGAAGCCCTGCATAGTTTGGCCCAATTATCCCGACTAGAAATCAGAAGTCGTTGCCAAGAGTCAGCGGAAGCATGGCGTCTGGTTTACACGGAACAAGGAGAACCGATGCAAATTGAACCTGTGGCGATCGCCCCGGGAACCATTATCACGGTTTCTGACTTGTTTGGTTGCTGGCAAGCGCGGCGCCAGGGACTGCCGCCGATCGCCCAACAGTTGCGGGCGGTACAACAAACCATTGAACATATTGCCCTGTGTCATCCCCAGGTAAGCTGGCAGGTGAATAAAAATAATCGCCCCTGGTTTGCCATTCATCCGGGAACCACCGCCCAGGAGATTTTGCCCCAGTTACTGCGCGGGGTGGTGGTGAGTGATTTGCAATATGTAACGGTGGTGATTAGCGCTGAACAAAGGATTCAGGTGGTTTTGGGCTTGCCCGATCGCGCTTCACGGCGTAAACCGGATTGGGTCAAGGTGGCAGTCAATCATCGCATGGTGCGATCGCCGGAATTAGAACAAGCAATTATCAGTGCTTTTGGGCGAACCTTGCCCCGAAATCGCTATCCGATTTGTTTTGTGGACTTGCAACTAAATCCAGAGCAAATTGATTGGAATCGACAACCGAGTAAGTCTGAGATTTACTTACAAAATATTACTTGGTGGCAGCAACAACTTAATAGCGCGATCGGCCAAGCATTGCGGTTGAATGTCACCGACAGTCCGGCCAATCAACAGCGAGTCAGCCAATTATTAACCAACTCAGAAAAGAATGGTGGCTACGAACTTAGTCGCCAAGTTAACATGGAAGACCGTCCGGAACCTAGCAGCAACTTAATACCATTAACCGCCGTTGCTCAACTCAGAAATACCTATATTGTAGCAGAACATCCCAGCGGCGTTTGGTTAGTAGAACAACATATTGCCCATGAAAGAATTATATATGAAAAGTTGCGCGATCGCTGGGAATTAGTCCCATTAGAACCGCCGATAATTCTCAGCAATTTAACCATTGCCCAACGGGAACAACTGGAAAGGTTAGGATTAGATGTCAGCGAATTTGGCAACGAACTTTGGGCAGTCCGCAATGCCCCAGAATTGCTGGCAAAACGGGATGATTGTGCGGATGCTTTGTGGGAATTAAGTTTAGGAGGAGACTTACAAACAGCCCAAGTTGCCACCGCTTGCCGCAGCGCCATTAGAAACGGTACGCCGCTAAGTTTAGCAGAAATGCAATCGATTTTAGACCAATGGCAACGCACGCAAAATCCTCGCACTTGTCCTCACGGCAGACCGATTTATTTATCCTTAGAAGAAACCGACTTAGCCCGCTTTTTCCGCCGCCATTGGGTGATTGGCAAAAGTCATGGAATTTGAGTTACAGGCAACAGGGTGCAGGGGCGCAGGGGTGCAGAGGAGCAGGGGAGCAGAGGTGCAGAGGTGGAGAGGTGCAGGGGTGCCCGCCGTCGGCAGAGGTGCAGGGGTGCAGGGTGGCCGCCAATCGAGCATGGGAGCAGGGAACAAATAACAAATAACCAACAACAAATAACCAACAACAAACAACAAACAACAAACAACAAATATTACTTAATCCGTGCGAACAGACATTTCAACCGATATAACAAAGAAGGCAAAACTATTTTTCCCGATTTGTTTCCCGATTTGCTTACAGTACAGATGTTGTATTGACAAAGCGGCAATTGGTTTGCCATGTAAGATGCGTAATGTAGTTTTGTCATGTAGTTAGTTTAGCGAGGAGTCTCATTTAAGGATGTTTGATTGTATTATTGTCGGGGCCGGGCCAGCCGGGGGCAGTGCTGCTTATCATTTGGCGAAGAAAGGACATTCTGTGTTAGTCCTGGAAAAAGAATCTCTGCCGCGATATAAGCCTTGTGGGGGGGCGGTGTCACCACAAGTTGCCCAGTGGTTTGATTTTGATTTTAGTCCGGCGATTTCCCTGAAAGTGAAGCATCTTCGCTACACCTGGAGTAATGAAGACCCAGTGGATTTAGAGGTGAAAAGTGCAGAACCAATTTGGATGGTCAAGCGGGATGTGTTTGACCAGTTTTTAATCGACCAAGCAAAGGGTCAAGGGGCGGAAGTTCGGGATAATACGGCGGTGACTGGGGTGGCCTTTAAAAATGAGGCTTGGGAAGTGACGACGAGTAATGGGCCGGTGACAGGTCGTTATTTGATTGCTGCTGACGGCGCTTCTGGGCCGATGAGTAAGTTGTTGGGCTTTAAGAAAGAGGTGAAACGCCGTTTGGCGGTGGGTCTTGAGGTGCCTTTGACTACGGGAGTGCAAAATTCGCCGATTAATTTTGATTTTGGGGAAGTGAAAAATGGCTTTATATGGAATTTCCCGAAGGCCGATGGCTATTCTTTAGGAACTGCGGCGTTTATCGGTGGAGAGGTGAAGAATCTCCCGGAAATTTTGCGGAAGTATGCCACTAATTTGGGTTTGGATTTGACTAATGCCAAACAGTATGAGGCGGAGATGGCTTTGTGGGATGGCGATCGCACCTTACATACCCAAAATGCGGTGTTAGCTGGGGAAGCAGCAGCAGTGGTCGATCCTTTTACGGCTGAAGGAATTCGCCCTTCTATGTTTAGTGGGATTAAGGCGGCAGAGGCGATCGCGGCTGCCTTAGCTGGTGACAGCAAAGCCCTGGAAAAATACACCGAAATTATGAAAGAAGAACGGGGCAGTGATATGGTTTGGGCGCAACGGATTGCTGGCGCCTTTTTCCGCTTGCCGAAAATTAGCTATAAAGTTGGGGTAAAGAAACCCAAAGCCACCACAAAAATGGTGGAAATTCTCTGTGGAGAATTGCGCTATTCAGAAGTGGTAGACGTGGCGGTGAAAATGCTCACTAAAGGCGTCTTTGGTGGCGGTTAATTTGGGTTAATTAAATGGTTTAATTGATGCCAAAAACCGGGTTTTTCCTCAAAAAAACCCGGTTTTTTTATTTGGTTTTGCACTTATAATTATTTTAATTACGTTTAGTTTCGCAATAGTTTTAAGCCCATCTTGACCTTATCGGCGATCGTCTTTTGGGACACGCAAGTAATCAGACAAAGTTGCCCACAGTCTAAAGTTTGCTGACGGATTTCTTTGGCTTTTTCTCCATACCAGATTTCTTTGGCACTTTGTTCTTTGATATTGCCAATCACGGGATAGTCGTTACATAGTTTCACATCCCCACAGGTATCAATCCAAAAATTGCGGAGTCCGACCCGACAAGGGCGCACGGTTTCTGGGGCTTTTTCTTTGCGGAAATGAGGCACAAATAGCCGCAACACTTCATCGCTATTCATAATTGGCGCACCGTGGGTTTTCATTTCAATTAACCGTTCAATTACTTGCGCCAATTCTTCGCGATCTTCTTCTTCGATCCAGAGTTCTTCATAAGTTTCTGGAGTCCACAGATTGACGGGTTGAAAATTGACAGCAGTCGCCCCAATTTGTTGCGCCCATTCTACCAGTTCTGGCATCAGACGGAAGTTTAATCGGTTGAGGGTTGGCTTGACGGCAATGGGGAATTTTACCCCCTGTTTTTTCTGCTCTTCTCGTAAATATTGAATGCCGTATGAAAGTCTCGTAAATAAGCCCGGTTTACCCCGGAGATAATCATGGAGTTGTGAGTTGGGTGCATCCACAGATATATTCACATTAAATGGATGAGCCGCCACTGTTTTGGCCGCATTTTCTTGGGTCATGCAAAAACCATTGGTAGTGACACCACAGTGAATGCCATTTTGGTTGGCAAAGGCAAGTAAGTCTAAGAAGTCTTTTTTAATATAAGGTTCACCTCCACTAAAGTTGATGGAAAATTCGCCCACAAATTCTTTAATACTTAATAGGGCAGCTTTCCACTCTTCAATGGTCATTTCTTGTTTGTGTTCAGGCAAGCGCCAATATTCGCATTGGCGGCATTTTGCATTGCAACGTTCATTAATAATGCCGTAAAAAGTGACTGGTTTAGTCATATCGTAACTGGTCTGAATTCTCAGAGCTTCTGCTACCGCATTTTCTGTATGTTTTAGTCCGAGTTTAGTTAGTGTAGTGATGTCCATGTTTTTTGCTGCCTTGAATTGTTAAGAAAATCTATAATTTATTTATTTCCAGAAGGGTTTTTGATCCCTTCTGCAAATCCAGCATGGAATAATTTCTTTGGGGGATGTTGCCAAAATGGCAGATTGTTACATTTTTTTACAAAAGACAGCAGTGATTTGAACAAACGGTAGGGACACGGCAGTGCCGTGTCCCTACGTTTTCAGCCCCTATTGCAAAATCAGATATTTGGCGTCAGGGGGCATTTGAACTGTTACTTTGTTTCCCTGACGTTGGAGTTCTGCTTGCCCTCTGGCTAACCCGTTCATGTCTAATACTGTGGCTTTGGTAATTTTGGGGTTGTTGACGGTAATGGTTAGGTTATTTTCCGCGATCGCCCACGGGGCCTCACCGTAGCTGACTACCTCAAACCCTTGCAATTGCTGACCGTTTTTGTCTTCCCAGGTGACGGCTTTTTCTGTCCAACCGTGAGGACGGGCGACGGTTCCTACTTGAATTAATATTTTTTTAGAGGTGGCAATGGGTCGATCGTCCATTGATACCGCGATCGCCGTAGCGTAGTTATTGTCAGAAATAATCGTGATATCTCCTAATTCAAATTTGCCGATTTGTCCCAAAAAGCCGGTGACTCCTTGGGCTTTGGGGGCATTTAAGGTGGCAATGCCTTTGCCATAGTCCCACTGGATCTCCCCGGTTTGCGATCGCACCACTTTGGCTTTTTCATCAATATATCGATCCAAGTTCATCCCCTGACTTTGGCTGGGGTCAGCATTATAAGTCACTTCTACGGGGCCAACCAAAAAGGCGAGGGGATGAATTGAATCAGATCCCCGGTTTTTTCCCAAAGCCGAGGATCTAGCGGCTTCTTGGTCGCGGTTGGGGTCAAAGCCGGAATTTTCCTCAATTATGGGCGATCGCCTTTGCCACAAATCATCCAGCGATCGCTTTTCGGCCACCACCACTGGCGCGGTTTGGATATAATTTTGACGATACATTAACGCCGCAGCCGGGAAATTGCCCAACAACTCTGGGGTATTAATCACCCATTTTCCAATGGACGGCTTAAACCCATTTGCCGAAGAAGGTTGACGCCATTGGGGTTCTTTCATGGAAAACCAATAGAAAGCATCCACCCCACCGAGGGACTGATAAATACTGACTAAAAAAGGCGCTTCTGACTGATAACCCAAAGGGGGCACCCAAGAACTTTCAGGAATAATCATGGGATAACCTGCTACTTGTTTTAAATTCGTGGGCAAAGAACTGGGGTCAAATAACACCGAACGGTTAATAAATTTATCCCCATTCACGATCGCCCAGCCCGAAGATTCCCCCCAATGACCGCCGCCATCATAATAACGATTTACGCCCATCACCTCACTGGGAGTATAAGAATAGCGTTCGGCATCATTCAAAGTCGTGGAATTAGCGGTTTTCCAATTACCGGCATTAATTAACTGTTTGGCGCCGATTTCTTCTCGCAAAAATCGCACCATCTCTTGATTAAAATTATGCATGGTTTCTGTCCAAAACTGGGTTTGGTCTGCTAAACGTTTTGCTTTACCACTGTTTTGCTTTGATTCTTGGGTCATTTCCCACAGGGGATAAAAGCCAACCAGACCATTGTTAAAGTCATCGGTTGCTAATTTGGCGTTGTTCCATGCTTTTGAGGCTGCGGCTAAAGAACCATATTTTTGCTTTAACCATTCGCCAAATTGACCGCTGAGAATTTCTCGATCGCGACCTTGAATACTTTCCACTGTCCAAAATAATAAAGAATCCTCGTTTTGCAGTTGAATGATGGCGACGGCAGGGTCATCTTTTAAGGCAATTCCTGTATAGGGATTGACTGGTTCAAACAGCGATCGCAGCCATCCTTTATAAGCCGCTTGTAACTCTGGATCAAAAAATAGTAAACCCTGCATCGATTCACTATCTCTGGGAATGCCCCAGTTGGGTTTTGCCTTGACTGGCATGGCATAATATGGGGAAATGGTCATATAGATTCCCTCTTGTTTCATTCCCGCCACAAATTGCCAAAGTTGCTCCCTAGCTTTTTCATCAATATCTGTTAGTTTTGAGTCTTCATTTTTGGGTTCAATTTGTCCATGCCAACGGACTAAATTAACCCCTCGTTTGGCTAAAAAACGCGCTTGGTCGGCGATCGCTTCTTTCCCTTCTCGCCAAATATAAGAATTCACTGCCCAAAATCTAATCGGTACACCGTCCCCTTTGACAAAATTTCGACCATCAGGCGATCGACGAATAAACCCCGATTCACCGGCTATTTTTTCATTGAGAAACCGCAAATCTAATAAGGCTTGATTATTATAAGTATCCGGTTCCGGTGTAAATGCCCAAGTTTCTTCCTCCGTCACCGTTACCGGGGTGGAAGGGACGGGTTCAGGGGATACGGCGGTTCTGGTGCAGGATGTCACTAATAATAGTAAAGCCAGAAAGCTGGGAGAAAATTTCCCTAGGGGGCGATCGGTTTTTTTTAGTATCATTGAGTTTTTCCAAAAAAATTAGCTAAATATGGTAATATTTTAGCATTGTAGAGGCGAAATTTCAGAAACCGGGTTTTGCTTGTAGGGATTTCCCGAAAGTGGTCGCCCATTGTCGCAGAAAAACGGTTTTTCCTGCGGTTATTTCGCCCCTAAATAACATCAACTTTGACTTATTTATTAACAATTATGGGACAGTTAGAACGCCTAGTAATGATGGCCGAAGATCAGCTAACGGAATACAGCACCACCGCCCGAAAAATCGAAAAATTGCGGCGGAAAATTGGCCTCTCTGTCCCGATCGCGGAACAAAGGAAAGTCAAAGCCCAACTGATCGAAGAAATGCCCACAGATTTATTTAGTCGCATTCTGGAAAACCAACGGCAAACGGTGGCATTACCTTTTTGGGGCATTGCGGGACTGGGATTATTATTTGGCATTTCTATGACTCAGCCGTTAGATTTTATTGCCACGGGAGTGGGGGGATTTATTGCCATTAAAGTGCAACAGATGGGCTGGAAATTACAAGCGAAACGATTAGTGATTCAAACCCTAGAAGAAATTGAGCAAGAACTGCAAAATCCTATGAGTTAATCCGTAGGGGCGGAGGGGCAGAGGGAATAATTGATAATTGATAATTGATAATTGATAATTATGTTTAATTGTCAATTGTTAATTGTTAATTGTTTTCCCCTACACCCTACACCCTACACCCCAATTGATAATTGATAATTGATAATTGATAATTGATAATTATGTTTAATTGTCAATTGTTAATTATCAATTGTTAATTATTCCCTACACCCTACACCCTACAC